>JBAUEH010000049.1:0-53802 GCA_049678505.1 Candidatus Acidiferrales bacterium | reverse complement strand
CGGTTGCCAACAGGAGTGTCTCCGGCGATCAGGCGCAAACGGCACTGGACCACCTGAACAGTGACATAGACAATCTGGTGGATTTGAAGATCCAATCCGGTGAAGGCGCACTGGTGTATCCCGGCCGGCTGCGCGCCTGGCTGACCTCTATTGCAGGCCAGGTGAGTATGGCATTCGTGCCGCCCACGCCCGCGATGGTGCAGGTGGCGGATGGATACATCGATGATGCGGGTGCGGGTGTTTCACGTCTGCAATCCGACGTCGCCGCTGCCAACAAAGTGCTGAATCACTGAGGCGTCGTGACCGGTTCAGGCTTAAAGACGACCGGTGAGTGAGTAGCTCACGGTGCGGATACTCTCTTCCGCGATCATTCGCTTTCCATTCAAACAGCACAGGAAATGGTCGCGTACGCGAGCCAGCAGCTCGAATGAACTCTCCATTTCGGGATGAATGTCAGATTCAGTGGCGAGTATGAAAGGCCACCTAACCTTTACTTCGAGTCTGGTACTCTCACAATCGTCAAAACGAGGATTGCTCGGGTTTTCAGGATCTTCTCAGCCGGCGGGCGTTACAGCACAGGCTTTAAAACTCCACACCTGTCCATCCCTTAGCGTGCTCCAACCAGAATTTGCGGGTGCAAGCCCAAAGCCTCCGCATAGGCGACGAGTGTTTCCAAGCTGAACTTTGAAATCTTTCCTGTCATTGGGTCGCTGACCCTCGGCTGTGGCTCATTCAAACGCTTTTGCAAGTCCGCTTGTGTGTAACCCCGCTTCTTGATCGCCTTGACTATCTGAGAATGCAACTCCGACTTCATTTTTAGTGCGGCTGCCTCTTCCGGTGAGAAACCGAGGCAATATCGATCGCGCCGATTGGCGATTCAGACATTCGGCACCTTTCCCCTTCGGGTTCCAGAACTCAGGCAAGTCAAACACCTCCATCCATCTTCTTTCCACCATACAGACAAACCCGTTCTTTCCTCGGACAGCTGTTTCATAGCCTTGTCCCCCAAAACCAGGATCGTCGCGTCGCTGGATATGGAATCGGGAGCGGCGCTCCGCGCCAGCAAAATCTCAGCATTTCTGTCCATCAAGTATTGGTCGACAGTTGCTATTTTCGAATATTTATCCGACTGTACCGCCGCCTTCGGCATAAGGAAACCGGTGCTGATTACCAGCACCAAGGCCATGCTACTGATCATTCTTTCCCTCGTGGCCGCGCTCATCGCGAGGTGTCCTTTCGCCGTCGCCGCTCGCTCTCTCATGATTTCGTTTACATCCGCCGCTGGGCGTATCTCGATTGTTCCACAGTTCAACTTCACTCCCGGAGATTGGGAAATGAGGTGAATTGCGTGATTCAGATCTCGCGCTTCCAGCACCTGAATTCCACCCAATTGCTCTTTCGTTTCCGCGTACGGACCGTCTGTCACTGCAACCTTTCCGTTCTTTCAACACACGGTCACCGCCGTGTTGGGGGGGGCTGAAGAGGTTCCTCAGCGACCAAATGTCCGTTCTTCCGCAGTCTGTCGGCCCTTGTGGTGAACGTGGTTACCGCGACAGCGTCGTGGCGCTGGCCCGAGCGAATAGTTTTGCGGCGGGTGCATTGGCAGCTGCGCTTCTTGGTATCGGGGCTGGTGGAGAAGCCGCGATCACTCCTTACTTGCTGACTCGTTACTTTGGGCTGCGCGCCTTTTCCACACTGTACGGATTCACATGGACTTTTTATGCCATAGCAGGCGCCATCGGCCCGGTGATACTAGGCCGCGCGTTCGATTCGACTGGATCCTATTCCTCCTTACTAATTCTCCTCGCAGTAGCGCTACTGATTGCGGCAGGAATGAACCCATTTCTTCCAAAGTATTCTGACTCTCTTGAGGTAGAGCTTGCGGCTTAGACTACGTTGGATGCGCTTCGGCTCCATTCTCATCGGCTTGGCAGCCCTGGGCTTGCTTTCGACTGCGTTCACGGCCCGCTTCCATACTGGCTCCTTTTCTTGGATCCTCCGTTGCGCATCAATTCGCAGGCAGACCGTACCGAATTTGCCTTGCGTTCGATCCACGTCAGACCGGGATTCTTTTAATTGGCGGAATTAAATCTGGTAAGAACTGGACTCCGAAAATGGTCGCCATCACGGACAAGATTTACGACGCTTACCTTGTCGAACTGAAGAACGAGGGACCTCTCTAATGGCGCGAATTAAATTTAACGAACTCGCAAAGCAGACAATGACGCCGGAGTCCATCGCACGATCGCGAAAAGCGGCAATCGGGGAAATCGTCGCGATGGAACTCTCCGAACTGCGAGACGCACTGAAAGTTACACAACTCGACCTCGCGGAATGCATGGAAGTCTCCAAGCCGCAATTTCAAAACCCGAGAAAACGGAATCGAAACATTCATGTCGATCAGCTTCCTTCGCAATTTGTCCACCGCAACGTCGGTGAGGTAAGCAGCTTTTCGACACGAGACATCGAGGACAGAAGCAATCTGGTGGAAGCTGACACCCTGACTTCGCAGCGTGTGGGACTGTTGCTCCTGCTCGTTCAGTTTGGAGACAGCTTCCATCAATCGACGGTGTCGATCCTCTTCGAGAAGTGAGTCCTCCGCGTTGGTTCTTAGATCCGGCAATTCTTTTTCCCACTTTTCCCAAGCCTCCGCCGGGGCAAGCACCTCCTTGCGATGAGGGCGGTGCCGATCTATAGCCAAGTTCTTTGCGCAAGCGAGGGCCCACCGAAAGAAATTCTCGGGTGGATTCTCGTTCGCCGGTTGCTCCAACGCGCGCAGAAAAATCTACTGCGTTACATCATCCGCTTCGACGAATTCGATGCCACGCTTCACGAGCGAGCCGATGATATCGGGTCGGCGAATCTTGTAGGTCTCCGCCAGTTCAGTCAAAACCGGATCGAGCTCAGTTGATGTGCCCTCGGGCGCTGTGATTCGATCGACGACCAATACGTCGTCCGCGTGGACGCGAGCGGGCGGCAGAATTTGCAGAGGAAAAGTCAATTCCGACGTGCGGCGACCTCTTAAGGGTGCCGGAGGAGCTTTACCGAAAGCTCGGGGCCTCCTGCATGGGGCACGACCATCGAGCGAAAACCATTCTCGGGATTCCTGACGTAATCGAGGTAATTGCTATATTCCTTCGCAAACTGCGTGGTGTTGTCGCACAGCACAATCGCCGCTGGGCGCAGGTGCGGCGCGACAATCTCAAGAATTGGCCGCGCCAAGGGAATCCAGCTATCGATCAAGAGAAGGTCCACTTCTCCTAGACACTCGCCTTTGCTCTACTCATGCTTGCGTGTTCCTGTCACTGCGACGAGGCAGGCCAGAATGACAATCAGTGGTAGCCCCAACGCGAACCAGGAAAACAGCCGACCCGTTTGCTTCCCGGTGAGTGCGGCTCCCAGTCCAAGCGTGATCACGAGGGCGACAAGCAGCGGCCATCGATAAATCTCGAACGCGTGTCGCGACCGGCGACCATTCATTCGGTGACCGCCTGGGCTCCCTGTGCCTCGACGTCCACCAGAACATCCAACTCCTCTTCGAGAGGCGTTCGACGCCGAGAAGCCCAGAGATAAATACCGCTGGCGAGAACGACAATCAGCGTCAAGTCGAGAAGCGCCCAAAGAATCTTCAGCGGCAGGCCTCCATAATCTCCGAAGTGCAGCGGGCGGCATACTTCGAGTACGCGCAGATACCAGGGCAATCCACTTGCCTCAGTTGCCCGGCCATTCTGGACATCCACCAAGACGGGCGTAAAAAGACGGGATGTGAGAGTTGTCTTTCCCTTGGTCCAGATCAGGTAGTGCCTCGGGCTGCTGAATATGTCGTTCGGGAAAACAACGGAGGTGATTTCGGTCCCCGGAACGGCGGCGCGAGCCGTCTCGACAGCGGCATCAACAGAGCCCAATTGAGTCGGTAGCGGCTTTCCCTTATAGGGAGCAAGCAGGTGAGGCAACTCCTGCGCCCGCCACACGCCGAACAGCGGGTCCGCGAGCGTATTCATGACGCCGGTCAGGCCGACCACCAACGCCCAGCAGAGGGTCACAATTCCAAGCAGGTTGTGCAGATCAAACCATTTCACCCGCCGCGAACTGTCTGCCCGATACGTACCGAAATTGAGCTTGCGCATGAACGGTCCATAGACGACGAAACCCGACACCAGCGCGACGACAAAAAGCGAAGCCATCACGCAGAGAAACAGTTGCCCAACCAATCCGGCAAATAATTCCGTGTGCAACTCCGTGACATAACCCATGAAATCGGTTCCCGATTTCGGCTCCTCCAGCAGCTTCCCGGTATGGGCATCAAAAATCAGTGTGTGATCCTCTCCCGGCTTAGGATTGAAGTTCGGTGCGAGATCGACGAACACCCTCGGCTCGTCCTCATCCCAACTCACGGATAACACCTTCAGATTGGGATAACGCCGCAGGCTCGCAGCCACCATATCGTCGAGCCGCGCTAAAGGCGTGTCCTTCGGAACGGAGACTGCCGCAACGTGATGATCGGTCAGGCGGTTGATCTTGTCGCCAAAGATCAGCGGCAGCCCGGTAATACACGACATCAGCAGGAAGACCGTGCAAATCAGGCTTGTCCATTTGTGTGTTCGATACCAGGTGCGAACCGTTTTCGCCCTTAACACAGAAAATCTCCTAACTCGGCTTTCAGAAATGCAGCCTCAGTGCAAATTGGAGCGACCGCGGTCCTCCGACTTGATACAAAGAATTCAAGCCGCCCAAAGAGCCGTTGAGGGTGCTGTAGGGTTGCCCAAACAATCCGGGACCATCGGTAAGTTCGTTGTAGATGGAGCCGAAGAGGGGACGATTGAAGGCGTTAAATGCCTCGGCCCGGAATTGCAGTCCCATGCGCTCGGTAAACGGAAAATCTCTGTGAATCGCCAGATCCGTCTGGAAAGCGCCAAATCCCCGTGCGGAGTTGCGCCCAGAGTTGCCCTCGATGGGATCGCCGTACTCGTCGGTCACAATTGTGAAGGCGTTGTAATTGATGACTCGACCTCCCGGCGCCGTAGGATCGCTGAGGTAGAGGGGTTGCCCCGGAACACGATCGGGATGGAAAACTACGTCAGCACCTGTTTGCGGGTCGTAGTATTCCTCGCTCTCGATATCGACGGGGAGCGCAGAGCGTGCTGTGACACGCGCATCGACCGACCAATGTTTTAATAGCGCCGATACGACAGAGTTCTCATATTTCCCGGGAATGTCGTAAACCAGAGCCGCTTGGAAGTTGTGCCGAATATCGAAGTCGGAACTTGCTCGCAGGTCTTCAAAGACGTAGAAATTGCTGGAAACATCGTCAATCGAGTGGGACCAGGTATAGGAACCAAAGGCTTGCAGTCCCTGCGCAAGCTTTCTCTGAAAGCTGACCTGCAAAGCGTTGTAGCTCGATGACGCACCGTTCTGCGTAATGTACAGGCTGCTGTTGGTATCGAAATTCGGATTGCCGATCGCCCAGGGATAATAGAGCCGCTCGACGTAGAGCCGTCTCCCGACCGATCCGATGTAGTTGACGGTCAGTGTTTGATCTCGTCCCAGCGCCTGCTCAACAGCGGCGTTCCAGTGCATGCTGTAAGGCAGCTTCAGGTTCGGATCGAACGCGATCACCGGGGAGTCGTACGGAAGCGTCACACTGGCGGGCGGAAGGCCATTGACCTGGTCCTGTGTGAACGGAAAACTCACTCCCGAGTAGTCCACCGAAGCGGACGTTCCAATTCCGCCGTAGCCTTCCGATGCATTCGCCGTTTGAACGTCATAGTAGACGCCGAAACCGCTGCGCACGACGGTTTCGTAGCTTGGTTTTGTCCGAAGCTGGTAGGCGAGGCCGATTCGCGGAGCGAAGTTGTTGTAGGTTGTGTGCCAGAGCGACGTTCCTTGAGGCGCTACCTGCGTGGTCGCCACGTCCGTGCTCGTGATCGTGTACGGCAGGTTCCCTCCGGCATCGCCGGGGGCGGGGTTGAATTCCCACCGCAGACCGAGCGACAGGCTAAACCGGGGCGTCAGTCTCCATTCGTCCGCGACAAAAGCAGCGAAGTTCGTATAGATGGGCTCCATCGAGAAGGTAGCCTTCTTGAGAATCGCCCCTTCCATCTGGTTGTTGATGGCTCCGTCTTCATCGCCGACATAGCCGAATTCATAGATGGGCGGGAGGCTTGCTGTATTGCCAAGCCTTCGGTAGTCGATCCCAAACTTCAGCGCATGGCGGCCAAGAGACCAGCTCACGGAATCGGTGAAATTGAGCTGTTGCTGCGCCGTCGTTTGCGGCTCTAGGCCCAGCCGTGCATGAATGTCGTAGAACAGGTTGAAGATGAACCAGTCGGTGGGGCTTCCCAGACCAGGAATGCTGGAAAGAGCAAACGGAACGGCCCCGCCAAATCTGTCGAGCGAAAAAGCTGCATCTGCATTGTTTTGCGTGATGTTGAAGCGGAACTCATTGTCCAGGCGCGGTGTCAGGGCGTTGGTTGCGCCGAGGGTGAACGACTTCACGCTTGCCCTTGAGGAGATCACCGTGGACAGCTCGTTGGGATCGCGGCTCACCGTGTTTGAGGAGGTATCGCTGAACCGGCCGAAAATCTTGAACCGGTCGCTGAAGCTGTGATCGACGCGGATGCCGCCGCTGTTGATGCTCGCGGGACTCGAATAGCCTGCCGTGAAATAGGCGATTCCGTCGCCCTGATCCGCGCCGTTGGGGATCGGATAGGCATCGAGGATCGGCTGTAGCGCTGCCGGGGCCGCGGCCCGCAGAGACAGGCTCGGCACTCCGGTCAGGGCCGCCGCCTGGGGCAGTTGCAGGCGCATTCCCTCGTACGATGCGAAGAAGAATGTTTTGTCCTTTCCGTCGTAGCCAGGAAGCACCAGGGGACCACCCAAGGTTCCCCCGAAATCGTTCTGCCGCTCCGCCGGTTTCGGGGTATTCGACGCATCATTGAACCAGTTGTTTGCGTCCAGCGCTCCGTTCCTCAGGTAATCGAACGCGGAACCGTGCCAATCGTTGGTCCCGGCGCGGGAGTTGAATTGAAATTGTCCGCCTGGCGTTCGTCCATATTCGGCTGAGTAGGTCGATGTGGTTGTTCGAAATTCCTCGAGAGCATCGACGGAGATCAGGCTTTGGGTTGTACCCAGCACTGTTTCCGCGGGGGTCGAGCCGTCGAAGCCTCCTCCGAATCCGGTGGTTCCCGATACGGCCGACGTACCGGTGTTCGCGCCGACGCCGTCCACAGTGAAATAGTTCGCTTCGGTTCTCTGACCATTCACGCTGACTTCACCGCCGATTCCCGGGCCTTGCGAAGGCACAACCGACACGCCTGGAACCAGCGTGAGCAACGACTGAAAGCTCCGGCCATTGAGCGGAATATTCTCGACAAACTGGCGATCGATGACCGTGCTTACGCTCGCATCGGTCGTATTGAGGTAGATCTGGTCGCCGTTCACCGTCACGGTTTCGTTTGCAGAACTCAGGTGCAATACGAAGTTCAGGCTCAGTTTGGCAGCGACATCAACTTTGACGTTTTCGACGATCTGCTTGTCAAAGCCGGAAGCTTGCGCCGATACCTGGTACAGCCCAAGCCGCGGCAGCAAAGCCGCGTAAATTCCCGTCGAATTGGTGGTAGTGGTCTCTTCCGTGTTCGTTGCGGTATTCCGCAGAGTGACTGTGGCATTCGGAATCACCGCTCCGCTGGGGTCTTTCACAAATCCCGAGACTTCCGCTTGCTGTGCATGCGCGGGAGCGGCCAGGAGTAGAACGAATGCGCATAGCCATAGCAGTGCAACCGCCGTGCGCGTTCTCCCAGTAATCAAGTCGTCCTCCTCCTTGTCTCGATCCACTCGCCCACTCTTGGACTTCCTCTACCGTTCGAGCAGAGGATTCATACCGTCACCGTTTTCTGCTCGCCATTCTCAAACCGGACCGTTACCGTCGCCGTCTCGCCCGTGCGTTCGACCCGGACCACTCTGTACGGCCCAACTCCCGAACACAGGTCCAGAACTCGCCGCATTTGCTCCGCACTCAATTTCACGAAATGCTTGAAAGCCCGCCTGCTCATCTTTCCACTTGCCGTGGCCCGCCGGATCGAACTGCTCTCTACCGTCTCTAGCGCTGCCTATGCATCTCTCGTGCGCTCTCGAGCACCCATTGCGCGATGCGCGGATCGGGCAACAACGCCTGAGGAGAAAGCGTGTGCTCGATCCCGTCGAGGCGCTGCCGCAGACCGTTCTCGATCCCGCCGTAAGAAAGCAGCAACGGCACAATGAGGACGTGATAGCCGGCATCGTCTGCGGCTTGCGTCTTCTTGCGCAATTCTGCCGTGGCCTGATCTCTGACCGGAGCATCCGCGTCGTCGCGAAGAGTCACGCACTCGATGCGTGCATATGATTTACGTGCGGCGATTTGCTTCGCGAGCGCTGCCATGTCCGCAAGCCATTCTGCATTTTCCTGGTCGTCATCGGGCCCGTGCGCGACCAGAATCAACACGTCGCGCGCGGGGTCCTTCGCAATCGCGGCAGCGCGATCCGCAAGGATCTCGGCCACTACTGGATGCCGGTCGAGAGCCGGTGTCATCCGTATCGGAATAGCGGACTTCACTGGGGTGGGCAGCGCGGGTGGTTTGGGAGGAGGGACGCCCGCTGCTGCATGGCCGGCCATGGCGGGCATGGCATCATCCATCGTGAAGTCCGCCAGTTCCTTGGGCGGGTCGGGGCGAAGACCAAGCAGGTATTTCGTGCATTCGATGACGCTGCTGTGGGAGGAAATGAACAGGGGGACGGCGACGATCTGTTTCACGCCGCGCGCTGTCAGCCTGTCGATACCTTCTTGCAGAGTGGCGCGGTCAGCCATGCCGAAGGAAACTTCAGTGGGCATTTCGTTGTCGACCTGACTCGCAACGTTCTTGACTTGTTCGTTCCAATCCTTGCTTCCTCCATGCGCTATGAGCAGGACGCCTGTATCAAGCGGGTTGGTACCGGGTGCGCGGAGATTGCCTTGAGCAGGCGCCGAACGGCAGCACCACGCGGAGCAAACCAACAGCAATAGCGCATGTGTGATCGGGCGGCCCTTCATTTCTGGGCTCCTAGGCTTGCGATCCCTGAGCAACCACCGCGATTTGTTCTTGACTCGGTCATTCCTGTCCTTGGGATCACCTAGTTGGAATGCAGTGGCGAGCTCTCGATGGTCACGTGTCTTGGTGGAGGAACTTCGGACGAGCGCGGCTTCAGTTGCCGCACTGCCTCGCCAAGCATCTCGTAAGTTTCAAGAAGGCTTTCGCGAGTGAATTTCAGGTCGACTGGACCGACCGCAACGTGAATCGTTCCGCAGGCACACTCGTAGACACAGCCAAATCTGTCACGCGAAGCAAGCATCTTCCTTAGATCCAACATGTCATTTCTCCTTTTGGTGACGCGAAATCCTTTTGCTCAGGCATTGGTTCGTTGTCGCCTGCAAGACATGCGGGCGCATGCCGATCCAAAAACCTTCGGCTGCGGTCCAAGTGGCAGAGGGAAAAACTGCGATTGTCTCAGTACCCATCGGACTTAGAACCGCCAAGTTTCCCAAGTATGTGTCTTCGCCGGGCGAAGCGATTGGCAGCTATGTACGAGCCAAGAACCAGAACGGTGGCCGCCGCTTGCGCCAACAGAGTCTCCGCCGTGGGAAAGATAGAGAGCCACAATCCCATCCATCCGGGGATTACGCTTTCAAGCGAGGGAAGTCTTGTGGTTGAAATCCAATGGGCGAGTTGCATTTCCTGGGCCTGCTCTCCCACCATAACGATCAGGACAACACCCAGCAGAATCCCCGTGAGGACCAGCATCTTTCGATAGGGCAGTCTGCGATGGGCGACAAAAGTAAGAACGGCAACGATTGCGGAGAGGAAAATCCCACTGCAAGTTCCCCAGAAAACAATCTCGTTTCCGAGCCTCAAGCGGTAACTCTGCAGAAAGAGCACAACCTCAAACCCTTCGCGATAAAACGATGTGAAACCCAGGAACACCATTCCCCAGAACAGGCCGGATTCCGAGGATTGCTCGTTCCCTGCACTCTCGAGCAATTCTCGCTTCCGTTTGTTGTGGAACGAAATCCAGCCGGTCCAATAGAGCTTGTGGAAGAACCAATTCATCACGGTCAGCAATACGATCACCGCGAGCAAGCCTGTTGCGGCCTGTAACGCCAGGGCAGAAACGCTCTGACTGAGGTCATTCAGAGCCCGGACTGCCGCTACCCAAGTCAGGAGTGTGGCTGCGAATCCCGCCGCGGCGCCAATTGCGATCGGATTACGATAGGATTGCCTCTTCTCACCTGCACCCGCTGTAATCGCCGCGAGCACAAGGACGCACTCCAGTCCTTCGCGGAACACAAGCACACCAACATCGAGGAGTGCCGCCGAACGGTTCGTATTGGGAGCGAGCGGGTTCGGATTCCCGGAAGAGGTGAGGGCTTGCCAAACGATAATTCCGGCGACTAGCAATCCGCAGACACCGAAAACGACGGAGCGGACCCTGACTGCCGACGTTTCCTCTTCCAACGCCGTAACGAGTGCCGTTTCTCTCATTGAGCGGCGGCCCTTGGCGCGTGCGGTTCCTCGCGCAGGAATGTCTCAAACAGATCCGGCTTGCGCACTACATCGATCAGGTCGGAAAGAACCGAACTCGGGGAGAGGCAGACACTGACCACAAGGGGACGGACCCCAGCCATGTTTTTCTCCTGAAATACCCTTGGCTGGTTCCCGTATAATGACCACGGTCGTCAGCCCATCGGGTTGTCGATTTGCGGTCCCCGTGGCGCCTTCGCGAAAAGGTTTCCGTCGCGGGGACCGTCTCACTTCTTCCAAAAACGCCTGTCTCTTTTACGTCCCAGGTTCTTGTTACGAAGCAGTCGCACCAAAGAGCGCAAAAAAAACCGCTTCCGAATTAGGCGGCAGCCTTCCGACATCTTTGACACAATCCGCCCACTTCCAACCGCACAACCTTGATCTCAAACCCGCTTTGTTTGGCCATCTCCGTCTTCAATTTCTCGAAGGAAGGGCTCGCATATTCCATGATCGCGCCGCAGCGGAAACAGGCCATGTGGCAGTGGTCGCGGCTCGTCTTCACTTCGTAGTAGTGTTTCTCACCTTCCAGGTGCATCAAATCCAGCTCATCGATTAATCCGCGCTCCTTGAGCAAGGCAATCGTTCGATACACCGTGGCACGATTGATCTCTGAATCTTGCTTCTTGGCTATCTCAAGCAATGAGGCCGCATCCAGGTGACGAGACGAGTTTTGAATGATGCCGACGAGCAAACGCCTTTGCTTCGTCATCCGCATGCCCCGCGTCGCCAGTTCCTCCATCAGGGAGCGCCGAGTGATTGCAGCATCATTTTCCGATCTTCCTAATTGCGACTCCTTCGCAACAACGGTCACCGAAAGCATCTTCCCCCCTGCCTCTTGCGACTCTAGTTGCAACTCAGTTACAACTGGAAGAAGATTGAACTGTATTTGCGGTTCTCTGTCAAGCGAGAAACTGGGTATATATCCAAGGATAGATTCGGAATCCAGGGCGCGGCCATGAGGAATAAGGATTGGCGAGCGCATCGATTTCCGGATGACTCAGGCGGCTTAGGCCCGAAGGAACCGAGGGATTTGCGGCTTAAGCATTCTCGTTCAACGAAGATCCTTGGATTCCCATCCCTCACTGGTAAGCACAAGAACATCATCAAGCATCATTTTGCCCGCACCATCGATCGCCAGCACCGCTCCAGGAAAAGCTCTCTGAACATCCGGGTTCATCATCCAGCTCGCGAGGTGCTCGATTTTGTAGGTGTAAAAAACAGTCACTTCCTTGTAGTCGCCAAGTTCCATCGGCCCTTCCCACTTGACGATTTTATCCAAGGCTTGTTGTCGTAGCACAAAATCGCCCAGGCTGCCGTTTGGGTTGACCAACCCTAGCTGTTCTTGTTCTCTGTAGAATTGCTTTCCTTCCTCGGTTAATTGGTAGCGGACGACTTCCGTTTTCAAGGGACGATCACTCAGTATCGGAGTGTAGGAGACTTCCGTCTCGTCGAAGCACACCAATCCGATCTTTTCCAGCACGGCCATCTCTGGTGCTCTCCCTATGGGCGTTCCGCGGTCGCGTCGATCGGATTGACGGCACGTGCACAAGAACAGGGTCTAAGCCTGAATCTTCAGACAACTCCAACTTTTCTAACTGCTGCGAGGCTTTCTGCTTATCGGTGTAGCCCATAGTGCAGGCATATTGACTCCACCACTTGACGAGCATAGCATTCTGCCAGAGCCACGACCGCCAAATCTCCTGAGGCGTACATTTATGCAAGTGCGTCTTACAAGTTTCAGTAAGCGTCAGTCGCAACGTTGGATGCGCTTCGGCTCCATTCTCATCGGCTTGGCAGCCCTGGGTTTGCTTTCGACGGCGTTCACGGCCCGCTTCCATACTGGCTCCTTTTCTTGGATCCTCCTGATACTCGTCCTCTTCGCTCTCGCCATCGCTATAGGTCTTCACGTTCGGTTTCTGATTCTCGCACGCAAAGAGCAGCACGAAACGGCTAGAGCACTTGGTGCCACCGAACTTGAATACAAGTCGGTCTTCGATAATGCTCTCGATGGAATCGTGGTCTTCAATGATCACGGAATTTGTCTCGAAGCCAACCCAGCGGCGCTCTCCTTATCGGGAAACGACGATCAGGATCTTGTCGGTACGCCGATCGACAAACTCTTTGCCGGCACGCGGGATTTCCGGAGCACTTGGAAGGATTTCGTGGATGGAAAATGCGCGCATGGCCAGACCGAGATTCTCCGGCCCGATGGAACGGCAGTTTTTGTTGAATATACGGTAAAAGCGAACTACCTGCTTGGCCGCCACGTCGCCGTGTTGCGTGACATCACACAGAGGAAGCAAGCGGAGGCGGCCTTGCGCGAAAGCGAGGGGCGCTTTCAGCAGATGGCCAATAATATCCAGGAAATTTTCTGGATGCTGGACGCGGAGAACATGAAAGTCCTTTACGTCAACCCGGCGTATGAAACCATCACAGGCCGATCCATCGAG
Source organism: Candidatus Acidiferrales bacterium (assembly GCA_049678505.1). GTDB lineage: Bacteria > Acidobacteriota > Terriglobia > Acidiferrales > UBA7541 > DAHUXN01. Next base: position 40,763 of record JBAUEH010000049.1, on the reverse strand, counting down.
TCACTAGGCGAAGATCCCAAGTCTTACGAGGATGTCATCCATCCTGAGGATCGAGTTCGAGTGCTTTCACGATTACACGAATCTCTTCAAACCGGCCAATTCGATGAGGAATTCCGCATCGTCAGGCCCGACGATGCGACCCGCTGGGTTTGGGTCCGCGGATTCCCGGTTCGGGACTCGGTTGGAATTGTCCAGCGCCTTGTCGGCACTGCCCAGGACATCACGCTGCGGAAAGCCGCAGAAGAGGAGATAGCCCGAAATCTGGATATGGCCGAGGCGGCGCGTGCGGAGGCCGAGGCCTTTCGCCAAACGAGTCTCGCGCTCACGCAGAATCTGAGCATGGATTACGTTCTTGATACTCTGCTCCAGTCGCTTCTGAAGCTAGTTCCGTGCGAATCGGCTCAAGTCATTTTGGTAGAATCGGGCACTCGCCTGTTCCTGGCTCGCGAGGTTCAGAGCTGCGAACCGAATCGGCGCCCCCCACGTTCACCGGGAACTTTGGATGCGCAAGACAGTGGGTTTCTAATGGAAATCCTTACTACGCACAAGAGCTTCCTGATTACCGAAACAGCTAATGAAGAACGATGGGCAGGATTTCAGGCCTTTTCGCATCTGCATTCCTGGATGTGCGTGCCTCTCGTTGCTTCCCAGGAGATACTTGGCGTTCTTTCGCTCGGTGATACGCGCTCGAAGGCGTTCACCGAAGAACATTTGCGTCTGGCAAAGTCTCTCGCGATTCCCGCAGCGGTGGCCATTCAGAATGCCCGCCTCTACGAGCAAGCCGATATTTTTCGCGCTGAACTTGAACAACGGTTAGCGGCTCCGGACTAGAACGAGAAAGCGGCTGGGCGGCTCCATCAGACCAACGAACTGTCTTAAAAGTGCACCGATCGACGGACCAGATGATCATGGGTTCGAATCACCGCATTCGGATTGGTCCCGCAGGATGGTCCTATCAGGACTGGAAGGGAATCGTTTATCCGAAGCGTGAGCAATGTGGATTTCACGAAGCCGCATTTCTCGCCGCGTACTTCGACGCCATCGAAATCAATACATCATTCTATCAGCCACTGCAGCCAGAGCATTGCCGGCAGTGGCTCGGATGGGTTTCATCCAATCCTCACTTCCTGTTCACGGCAAAGCTCTGGCAGAAATTCACCCACGAGGATGACGCAACGGCCGGGGATGAACGCGCTGTGCGAGCTGGATTCGACGTGCTGCGTGGCGCCGGAAAGCTAGGAGCTGTACTGCTGCAGTTTCCTTTCGCGTTCCATCGGACAGAAGAGAATATGATCTACGTCAAAGAACTGGCTAAGCGATTTGCCGACTATCCTCTCGTCGTGGAAGTGCGGCACGCCTCCTGGAATGACAAGGGCTTCTACGAGATGTTGCACGAATCTGGCGTGGGCTTCTGCAACATCGACCAGCCGGTCATTGGACGGTCGCTCGAGCCATCTAAGGAAATAACCGCAGCAGTTGGCTACGTTCGCCTTCATGGGCGACGATACGACACTTGGTTTAGCGACGATCCAAACCTGCCGTCCTCGGAGCGCTACAACTACCTGTACAGCGAGAAGGAACTCGATCCGTGGGCGCAGCGCATTCGTTCCATAGGTAGTCGCGCGCAAACGACGTTTGTCATCACGAACAACCACTACCAGGGAAAGGGTGTTGTCAACGCACTGCAACTGATCAATTTGCTGACGGGAGCGAAGGTAAAAGTGCCGGAGCTTCTTCGTCGACATTACCCGGAATTAGAGAAAATCGCCAGCAACCCACCGCAAGAGCCTTCGCTTTTCTAGCCATTGACTTTCGCTATTTATTCGCCTAGCATCATGCCTGGAAGGAGTCCGCGACTCATGTCCTCGCCTGCGCTCGAAGCCGCACCGCATCTTGGTACTCCGTGGGAACTCCCTGCGCGTGGCATAGGAGTGTTTTACGGTTGTCCGCAAATCCAGCGCCTATCGCATTACTTCTTGCCCCGAGCTATCGCCGAGGGCAAGCGCGTACTCTACCTGGACGGAGCGAATAGCTTCGACCCGTTGTTGCTCGCCCGCCTCGCTCGACAGCGTGGACGCATGCCGTCAGAATTCAATCGCCAAATCCGCATCGCTCGCGCCTTCACCTGTTTTCAACTGACCGAGCTGCTCGTTCGCGTGCGGTGCCTGCTGCAAAGCTTTTCGGCAGACGTAGTGCTTCTCACCGCCATGCCGGAACTGTATTTCGACGAGGAGGTGCGCGAGACGGACGCCATTTCTTCTTTCAATCGAGGGCTGCGAGCATTGCAGCAACTTGCTGGCCAATTGCCCGTGGCTGTTTTTTGCGATCCGTCCTCGTTCACCACGCCGCGAAGAAAACTCTTTGAGCGCGTAAAGTCATGTGCCGGTCAGGTATGTAAGTTCGCCGTGCGGAGAGACAACACGCTCACCATCAGCAACGAGCGAGTTGCTTTGCAGGTCTTGCTTGCCGAAGAGGGTTAGACATGGGCCGCACGGTTCCGACGTTTCGCCAGCTTATCGAACAAACTGCCGAACGGTGGGCGAAATTTCGTCGCGCCTTGCGGCGAGAAGACCAAGAGTATTTCGACCGCCTCTTTCTCTGTATCCGTTGCTACGTTCAGGCGGCGACTTATCAGTGCAATGACAATCCGATGGAAGCGATCCTCCTGTCCATCGCGCTCGACCAAGAAAAACGTCTCTCCGCTCTCGAAAAGCTGTTGTGTGATGAAGGAAACTCCGATGCGACTCGAAGGCTGGGTTCTCGACCTCTATCCCTGCCCGCAGGGAATGACGCTGTGGTTGCTGACGCAGAACCAGACCACACATAAACTGATTGACTCCACCTTTCGGCCCGCATTCTATGTTTACGCTCAAGAATCGGCATTGCGGCAACTGGCTCATCTGCTCACCTCCCGGTTTCGCGTTGAATGCAATCAAGTAGAGCGCATGGATATCTGGCAGAACGAACCGATCCAAACACTGGAAGTTTCCGTGTGCGATCCCACACTTTTTCGTTCCGCGACCCGTTTCGTTCAGAGGGCGGACGCGGACGCGCGTCTTTATAACTCCGATCTGATGCTCGCGTCTCTGTACTGTTGGCAGCGAAGCCTATTCCCTTTGGCGCGCGTGCAAGCGGACATGGACAGAGAAGGCAAAATCCTCGATCTTGCCTATGTGGACGATCCGTGGGCTCTCGACTACGAGTTGCCGCCGTTCCGCATCATGGAAATGCGGCTGGCTGGCCTCTCGCGTGTGAACCCGGCGCATGGCCGGCGCGGAGCACTCGAAGTCTCGATCGACGGCGAAACCTATTCGCTCGACGATTCCGATATCCCCGCCGCCGAGAATTTTGCGCGGCTGCTGAAACGATACGACCCGGACCTGCTTCTCACCGACTGGGGCGACTCGACGGTGTTGCCTCATTTGGTTCAACAGGCGGAACGCTATCGCATCCGGCTCCCGCTGAATCGGGACTCGCTACCCATCCAGCAGAGCCGCGGTCGCAGCTACACCAGTTACGGACGGATTCTGTTCAAGGAATCTGCCACTACGCTTTTTGGCCGGTTGCACGTGGACTCCTCAAATTCTTTCATGGCCAGCAAGTGTGAACTAGCCGGACTGTGGGAATTCGCTCGCGTAACGAAGCTGCCCGTGCAGTACGCCACGAGAACAACGGCAGGGACAGGCATCTCCTACATGCAGATGGAACTCGCTTGGCGCGATGGTGTGCTGATTCCTTCACAAAAGGCGGAACCCGAAGACTTGAAATCACCCGATGAATTACTCGTCGCGGACCGCGGCGGCCTAGTCTTCACGCCTAAGCTGGGATTTTTTGAGAACGTCGCGGAACTGGATTTTGTTAGCGAGTATCCCTCCATTATGGCGCGGTTCAACATCTCGCCAGAGACGGTGAATTGTCCATGCTGCCCCGAAGCGCCGCGTGTTCCTGAACTCGGCTACCGCATCTGTCAGAAGCGGCAGGGCATTACCAGCCGCGTCGTTGGAAAGCTCATTGAAAGACGTGTGGAGCTAAAGCGGCTGATGCGTGAAGCGTCCGCCGATTCTGCGCAGCGATACAAGCTCCAGCGCGAGTCTCTGAAGTGGTTGTTGGTCTGCTGCTTCGGTTATACGGGTTACAAGAATGCACGGTTTGGGAAAATCGAAGCGCACGAAGCTATCAATGCTGTCGCACGAGAGACGTTGCTGGTAGCGAAGGAGATTGCCGAAGGGCAGGGCTTTGAACTGCTCCACGCGCTTGTGGATTCGCTGTATGTCCATAAACATCGAGCGACGCGACAAGACTATGAACGATTGGCACGGGAAATCGAGGAACGGACAAAACTTCCCCTAGCGATCGAGGCTATCTATCGTTACATCGTATTTCTTCCGTCGCGGCAATTCGACAATGTGCCTGTGCCAAATCGTTTTTTCTGCGTGGAAGAAGGCGGTAAGCTGAAGGTGCGTGGCTTGGAAGTGCGCCGTCACGACACGGCACCGATCGTCATTCGGATGCAAAACGAAGTTCTCTCAATTCTTTCGGAGGCAAAGGACTGCGAGAGCTATGCAAACAAACTCGTGATTGCTCAAGAAGTTCTTGCACACTATCTGGCTCAGGTGAAAGAAGGGAGCGTCACAATCGAAGAGATGGTCATCAGCAAACGCCTGACCCGCTCGCCGCGTGACTATCAAAAGGCCAGCCTGACAGCGATTGCCGCACAACAGCTTTTCGGGCGCAACGTAAAACTTCGGCCTGGCCAGGTCATCGAATACGTGATCACCGATGCCGATGCCATGGTGCCCAACGAACGCGTGCGCGCTTACGCCCTTTGGGAAGGCTGGCACGGCTACGACCGTGGGAAATATCGAGATTTACTTCTGGAAGCATTTAAGCCGTTCGAGTATTGCATGGCTGATACAGTCTGAGGTATCCCGCCCGCGGCATTCAAAGATACTTGGTATCGCTAGCTCATGAATGCGAAATGCTCAATGGTGAGGATAGAAGCGCCGACTCTCTGGTTGGCGTTCCTTCGAAGCAGACTCGATGTCAGGAAGAAAGCAGATCGAAGGCCCATCGCGTTCATCGAGGAAAGGACCCCAGGACAAGGGCAGATCGTGCTCAGATCTAGAGAACATGTGGAAGATGTTCTGGCCGCCAATTGGTCAGTAGATTCCAGTGCTGCGCTTCCTCGGAGCGATTTTGTCTCAACCACTTTCGTTCGACGTCCGTATTCACTTCTTTAAGAAATGTGTCTTCTCGAACCAGTCTGCTCTCCTCCAGCGTGGTACCGAGTTCACTGAGGGCTCGGTCTCGATCCTCGTTCGTCGGCCTCGATTGCTTTAACGCCTGTTTCGCTAGGCTAGCGACAAATCCCAGGCGGTTCTGCAGATTGTTTAGCTTGGCTTGCCAGCCATGCAAAATCCATGTCCCAGTAGCGCAGCAAAAGCCAAGGAAGAGCTTCGACGAGACGAGGCTCAAGACTGTCCTGGCTCAAAGCCTCGAGAAGAACTTCAGCAGGGTTTCGCTCCCGCATGCGAGCCTTCCTATAGGCAAAGCCCGGATAGCCAAACGCGGACATTGTTTTGGCAAGCTCGTTGCCACTGACAGCAGCGCGGGGACGGAATGGATCGGGTACCGGCAACATTGTCGGGCTGAGTCCATACACGGATTTGAACCTGTGCGCGAGCCGGGCGGTCACCCTTCTTTGCCCCCCTTCGAGCATTGCCAGGTAGGACTGCGACATTCCGAGGCGTTCTGCCGCCTGCGCTTCCGTCCAACCACGCTGCTGTCGCGCGAGTTTCAATTTGTCCGGTTGCATCCAAGGTCTCGCTCGTTTTTCCATGGCATCACAATTTTTGTGATAGACAACGGGATTTTACAAGGCGATTGCGAGGCTACTCGTTCCACGCCAGCCTTGGGAAAACAGAAACAAGCGTCATGTGGTCACAAAACCTGCCAGATCGCGCATCGTTCATACAACGTGTCTCGGGCCGCACAGGGCTGTCCGGCCCTATTCTGCGGGTGGTTTTGGATCTTCTTTTTTTTTCTGGCCGATGTTCCGACCAGAAAAAAGATACTTCACATCTTCCGAGCGGTCGAAATGCACCATCGCGTCCTCGTGCGCTGGTCAGTTTTCTGAGCACACGAAACACGAAGGTTGACGTCTTGCGAGAGAGAATTGGCTGCAACGCTAGCTTAAGCTGTCGTACGCCGCCTCGTCGACAAACATGGAAATACATCGCTCCTCAGCGATGAGTGAGCCTGCAAGGAGCGCTGATCGTCTCCGATCGAATGGACCAGGGCATTTTCTTCCATGGCAGACCGTTGCGAACAAACAACGGATGGCATTTGCTTCCGGTTCTTCTCTCCGGAACAGGTGGACCAGATACTGCGCGACGGCGCTAGGCGAGGTCGCGAAGGTTCTCACGCCGCGATCGAAAGGATACTGAAGCACGAACCAGGCCTGCCGAGGATCGAGTTGTGGCAGCGCATCCGGCAGCTAAAGAATCCTGCGCGACAACCGCCTCGCTACCGCTCAGTTTGGAGCGCCGAGGACGAAAGGATTCTGCGCGAAGGCTATCAAATCGGATGGCGAGGGAAACGAGAAGCCGTATGCCAACTTCTGAAAAGTCACCCAGACTGGCGTCCCCATGTGATTTGGAGACATGCAGAGAAACTTGGATTAGTTCAAGAAACCTCCAAGCGTGGTCAGGAGCGCTCGCATCTAGCCTGGTCGGAAAATGACGATCGCATTCTCCTGGACCTGGCCGGATACAAACGTGCTGCGGTGATCGCGAAATTGCTGCATCGCTCCGAAGCCGCCGTACGTTATCGTCTTACCGCACTCGGCAAGAGCAGCCGCACTCAGGTCGAAGGCTTTGCGCGGTCAGCGTTGGCGAGGGATCTTCATCTTTCCACCAACGCGATCCAGCGGTTGATTGTCGAAGGCGTGCTCGAAGTACGGGATCCGCGTATCACTCGAGAATCCCTGGATTCTCTGCGTCAGTCTGGCCGCCTGGAAACGATTCGACAGCAAGAGACGCATGCGCCAGCTCAAACATCACCGGAATCCGATACCGAAATGGTAGTGCCACTGGCAGGAAGTTCCAAGAGCCGAGGCTCAGTTGATTGCGCTGCCGCTGCCAAGGTTCCACGAGCCAGGCGCGTCTGGGGAGAAGTAGCTCAATCTCTTGGAATAACCGTATCGAAGGTAGAGGGCTTCATCGCTCACGGAACCTTGAAATTCTATGACCCAACGATTACCGAAAAATCGGTTGGCCGCTTTTGTCGACAATACGGATCTTTCATCGAGTATGAGTTTCTGAATCGAGAGACCCGCGAATGGCTTCAAAACTCCATGGATTGGACGCGGACCACTGGGCAAAGCGCGTCGCGCCGGCTTATACCCCTGCGGCAGCACGCGCGCGTCGTGCGTCAATGTGCAAAGTGTGGCCGTTCAGTTCGGGGGAATGCGTTCTTCAGGCATCTGAAGGTATGTAATTCGTTCGAGTCGAAAGCAACGGCCTGATGCATTCCGATGGCCGCTCGTGAGTCCGGTCCTCAGCGCGAGGTTTTTTCGATGTAGCAATCGGCAGTTTGCCGCCACTGGCGGAAAGACGGGTAGCATAGTGGCTGCTTTTCCTTCGCCCAATGGTTCCCGTAATTCACGATGTGGATATGTTCGGGATGAGACCGCACTTCTCGGAGCAGAATGCTTAGCCAGCCTCCGCGCTGCGCGGCGGATAGGCAATGATCCCTTACCCGTTTGTTGAATTCCTGCCAAGTCTCCGATTTTTCTGGGCTGTGCTGGCTTGGTCCGGAATCGCGCCGGCTCAGGATGCTGGCATACCTGCGGTTTAATTCCGAGGCCACATGCGGGGGTACTTCGACATTGCGCGCGGACAGGGGGCGGAGCCATAGACTCACTGTTTTCCAATCGATACATCTCCGGATCGTCGTCGCGAGTTCCCCATAGCTGACAGTCCCGCACAGTCTCGTTTCCTGAGTACTCTGCCACCACTGGTTGAAGGGAAGAAGCATCTTTGTTTGTGCTTGGCTCCATTTCTTTTCGTAGCCCTCCCAACAAGCCCAAGCGGCTTGCGAACGAGGATGTCTGACTCCATAGAAGATCAGTGCATCGAGCCAACCCTGCCGCTTGGCATAGCCAAATTCTCGCTCATGAATCCATTCGAGGAGGCCCAAGGAGAGATCGGCTGGAGATATCGCGCCTCCGACGAAGCCAGGGCAGCGGTCTCGAAGTGTGCGCAAGAGGTCTGAAGGATCATGGCCTTCGCCTGCCATAACCGAGTGGCTCCACAGCGCCAGTCCCTGCCACTGGGGGTACTCCTCATAGGCCCTGCGGAATAGCCGCCAGGGAACCCGCAGCAGCTGTCTTCTTGCCAGGCGGCTGGCAAGCATCTGCACTTTCAGTTCGGTGCCGGAGAAGCATTCTTCCGGTTTCCGATCCGCAAGGTCTATTCGCGGCATCAAAGAGCGATCATCCGGAGTCTTCACGAGCTGAGACTATCGAGAATCGAAAAGCCAATCAAGCAACGGTGTGGACGCTAATTCGCCATGAAGGGTTGGACTGGCCGGAAAACTCTTCACCAAGATGGGCATCACCAGCAGGATTGGGGTCGCAACGCGCTCCATAAAGATTTACATGAGCGCTAGCCATAAAAGCAGAGACTGGCGAAACAATTCCTTGCCTTTACGACGCTAATCAATCTGCGGCAATCCCAGAGGAACGCCGCGTGTCTTCCATTTCAAAATCGACAGGGCAGTTGGAGTAAGCCATGAAAGTCTCGACTGGCGACGATTTCCTGAGTGTTTTGGTGGCATCGGAAAAGAGTCATGAAGGTCTCGATTGACCAAGATTTCCACGCAGCGACGGATTCTCGCAGCACACGTTTTTCATGATGGATCTTCCATCGCCTCTATTTTCCGCGGAACAAGCTACTTAGACCGCCGGTGATGTGAAATTCGAAGTTCAGAACGTAGTAGGGAAGCTCTCTTAGGACCATTGGTCCCGCCATCATCGGATGAGCAACAAGAATCAGTCGAGTGCACGCCGAAAGTTCTCGCGTTATTCTCCGCCTTCGTAGGAGGCGGAATCAGTGTTTGCGTCGATCGAGGAACTCGCGCACGGCCTGCGCGATGCGCAGTACATAGTCGATTCGATCACCCTGGAAGTCGTTTACCTCGCGGCGAAGATGCAAAAGCCGCTGTTGGTGGAGGGCCCCCCCGGCTGTGGAAAGACGGAGTTGGCTTACGCTGTCGCGGCGGCAGGAAACACTACAGTCGAGCGATTGCAGTGTTACGAGGGAGTCACCGAAGAGAAGGCCATCGGGAGGTTTAATGAATCGCTGCAGAAACTTTTCTTGGATACGCAAGGAGGCCTCTTGGGCCAGGACTGGGACTCGATTGGGCGCCGATTGCACGCGATCGATTTCTTCGCAGAAGGCCCTCTGCTGCGGGCGCTCCGTTACAAATGCAAACCGTGCGTCTTGCTGATCGACGAACTCGACAAGGTGGACCATGCCTTTGAGGCGTTGCTTCTCGAAATCTTGAGTGCCTGGCAGATCACTGTTCCGAAACTGGGAACCATAAAGCCCGAGGTTGTACCGTTCGTTGTGCTGAGTTCGAACGAAGAACGGCGCTTGGGCGATCCGCTGCGCAGGAGATGCCTGTATCTGCGCTTTGATTATCCTACGGTCGAACGGGAAATCGAGATTCTCGAAGCGCGAGTGGCACACAAGAATAAAGCGCTGCTTGACCAAATGGCAGGGTTTGCCCATGCACTGCGGGGCTGGAACATGGAAAAACCGCCGTCGATCGCCGAGATGCTGGTGCTGGCGCAAGCGCTGGAGATTCTGGGAGCAAAGGAAATCCTGCCCGAGCAAAGAGATGTGCTGTTGCCATTACTGGCAAAAACCGAGGGAGACCGAGGCCGCTTGCTCCTGCGAGAAGGTTTCGAAAGTCTCGTTCTGGATTCCAAGATATATCGAGACAAGCTACGCCATGCGGCCGCAACAGCCTGCATGAGCGCATCGGAAGGCCGGCAGTGAAAATACTCGTGAATGTGATTGTTCTGGGAGCGCTTATGGCTCCAACCGCGCACGCATCTGGGCGGAGAACCGTAGACCAATGGCCAGTGCGATGCGCGGCATTTTACGCCTCGGCGTTCGAAGTTCCGGTGGAGCTCGTCGATGCTGTGATCGAGGTTGAATCCGGCTGGAATCCGTACGCCGTTTCGAACAAAGGAGCTACGGGACTGATGCAGCTGATGCCAGCGACGGCCCTGCGATTCGGGGTGCGCAATCGCTTCGACATTGCAGACAACATTCGCGGCGGAGTGACCTATCTCGCTTGGCTCATTCATCTCTTCCGAGGCGACCTGCGTCTGGTTCTCGCGGCTTATAACGCGGGAGAGTCCGTGATCCTTTTGTGGGGGCTGGCATACTCGTCTCCCGAGGTCTTCAATTATGTGAATCGCGTGGCACGAGTCTATCGCCTCTTGCGGTCCCAGATGAACCGGAATCGACTGTCGCAGGAGTGGTCGCCGTCAAGCGGAGGTGAACGATGAAAAGAACTGTTGTGCTTTATGCCTTATGTGCCTTGCTCAAGGCAGCAGCTTTTGCACAGACGAACCAGGCCGAGCCACACGTGCTGACGAAGGCAGAAGCCGACGACAAGATCGCAGTGGTCGAAGTCGCTGCACGATTTGTCACCACGATCCGCTTGCCTGATGCCGTGAACTCGGTGGTGGTTGGCGACCCATCGGAGTTTCAAGTGGAGCACTCGGATCGGGAGCCGAAACTTGTGTTCGTAAAGGCCATCTCGTCAAAGGCCAGAGCCACAAATCTCCTTATCTCGACGACAACAGGACACCAAGTGAGTTTGTTGCTGATCAATCGAGGAGGCGATCCCACAACTGCGGGAAGTGTCGATTTTCTCGTAAAATATGAGCCTCCTGCCGATTTCTTCGTGCCCCCGAGCGGCTTTCCATTTGCTCTCATCGGAGCCACGATTCCGCTGACGCAAGGCGAGGAAACCGCCTCTGCCGCGACACCAGCATCCGCAAACTCGACAGGTCGTGCTCCCTCGATGGATCCGCACTCTTCGCTCATGCAGGCCACAAAAAACAAAGCGTCAAGCTCGGCCCTCGATCAGCTTCTCGACGAGCAACAAAACGCTCCGCTGCCGGTCCTGTATGGCGAGCGTGTCGGCGAGGAATCCGTGAAGGGTGATCATGTGCGAGCGGGAGTGAGCCGGGTAATCGACGAAGGCCAACAAGTGATAGTTTTGTTCTCGGTCATCAATTCGACCAAACACGCCATCCTGTTGATGCCACCTCAAGTGCAACTCGGCGGCAGAATTACATCTGGCAAAGTCGTTCGACACGAAAAATGGACAACGGCGGAACAGCTGCCCGTGGAGGATTTTCGCCTAAATCGGCGGCGTCTCGGTATTGGAGAGCGCGCGGATGGCGTTGTAGTGTTCGAGCGACCGCCGTACAAGCAGTCGAGCGAAACGCTCTTGCTGCAAGTGGCAGAAGCGGGAGCGGTGGATCGTCCGGCGCTAGCACCGATCGGGTTTGGCGTGAGTACGGCAGCGGAGGCAGCAAATGGTCGAGGAAGCCAAGAGCAATAAAAACAGTGCTGACGAGAGCGAAACGCCAGAGCAGTTGCTTCTGGCTGAGACAGAAGAGCGGTCTGGCTGGAGAGAGATTTTTCGCGAAGCCTTCGACAAGGCGCGGCGCGATCATCGGCCCGCCAATCGTAACAGGCTTAGCCGCGATCACAGCCGATCCCTGTTTCTTCTAGCAGGAGCTGCGATCACGGTGCTGCTCCTCTTTCTCGTTGTCTTCTCCTCTCCCAACCGAAGAAGGCTAGGCGATGTGGGGTGGCGAGGAACTCCCAACCTAGGACAGCGACCCACGTCGGGACAGCAAACCTCCGGTCAGATAGGATCAACAACGCCTTTGCTGAACGCACAGACAGAGACGCCGCAAACGGGAGATGCCAAAGAAGTCACCGCAAGAGATGTGAACAACACGGCCCGGCCCATCGAGTCATCGTTTAGCAATCGCGCACAATTCGCCCGGCGTTCTGTCACGGATACAAATGGACCGTATGCGCTGGGACAGATTAACCTGTCGGATATCGATGCGCGAGAGAGTTCATCCCAGCCCGATTTCCTTGCAAAACACGAATCCGACGACCTGCGGAAGCCTTCTCTTGTCTTCGTTCGAAACGCTCAGGATGCTTTCCCGAGCCGAGGCGCAGCGGCCGTCGGTGGCGGCGAACCAGAAGAGGAGTTGAACCGACTCGAATTGCCGGCAGGAACGCGGCTGGTGGCCCGTCTCCAATCGGTGGTGACGAGCGCAGTCAAAGCGCCCATCATCGCAGCCATCGAATACAACTACGAACGGGACGGGCAAATCATCGTGCCTGCTGGGGCAAAGGCTTTGGGGAGTTTGCAGCAGGCAGGCCGGTCGGGAAACGTGGACATGCGATTCCACTCCATTCAAATGCCGGACGGAACTATCGAAAAAATCGAAGCTACAGCAATGAGCTTGACGTACGGTCCTCTGAAAGGCGTGGTGAGCGGCAAGAAATCAGGAGCGAACTTCCTGGTACGTGCATTCACCGGCCTCGGGGAGGCCGCCACTTATCTGGTTGGGGCGGGAGGCTTGAGCGCTCCTCTCTCCGAGAGCGCATTATTGCGGGACAGGATTGCCTCTAACATCGGGATCGCTAGCGATCAGGAATTGGATAGCCTTACGTTAAACCAAGATATCGTGGTCACGGTTCCGGGCAACACGCGTTTTTACATCGTCATGCAGGAAGGCACAGCATCACCCGAAACGCCGGCGCAACTCGCGGCAACCCATCCGGTAAACAACGCCACTGCGCCGTCGCTTGACGAACTCCGGCAGATGCTGCAGCTGCGGCAGGAGATGAATGCCATATATCAGCAGCCGGGCAGCGCGCAAAGCCCAGCACTACAAGCCCCACAGCCATGAGGGTAAGCAAAGACGAGAAATGCAACCGAACTGGAAACCATTGATCGATAAACTTGGCGAAAGGCGTTGCGCCGGCTTCATGTTCATGGGCCGTGTCAACGGCATCAATCTGTACAAACATGGCATAGCCCGGCTGTACTTGAACCTCGATGATCGCGGCCAGTGTTACGTGTATCGCGGAAAGTCGCATTTCGATCCAGCGGACTTTGCTAGGGAACTCGAGAAGATCGAGAAAGCCCTCGCGAACCTCGGCGAGACCATGGAAAGCGTGTATGACGAGGCCTACATCGAGCAGAAGACCGAGGATCTGCGAAAAGCAGGCATTGCGCACGAGCGCTTCTAGATTGACCCTCAGGGTTTCTCGATTCACTAGATTTCCGCAAGGAAGAGCTTCAGGATTGGTCGCCCTCTTTTTTGAGCATCCTTAAAACCATTCACCGTCCTTTCCCCTCGCCATATTGCTCAAAGCGTTCTTTTCCTGCACTTGTCGCAGAACATGATTTTCAAGACAGAAGAGCATCACGACGTGGACTGGTCTCAGGTGCCGAGGTGGTGCGCGCCTTTTCGGCTATCTGGGTTCTCACTTTTTTGACAATCCGCAGAACTGGTCTTAGGGTTCCGGCACTCGCGCCACTTTTCCTCAGCACTTTCGCTCAGGACTTGCGGCGACACAGAAAGGAAAGTGCATTCGATGAACATACGCGTAAACGAATCATGGAAACGGGCGCTGGCTATTTCGGCTCTGTGCTTCGTGCTCGGCGGACAGTTTCTCTGGGCGCAAAACCTCGGAAGCCAGCCGGCAACGAACGTGGCGGTTCAGGGGCAGACTGCGGCTCAGCCCGAAGGAGCCTTCCTCAATTTCATCAACTGGATCGGGAACGTCATTGCTCCCGTGGGAGCAGGCGGTGCAGTTGTCGGCGCCGTAATTTCCTGGCTGCACGGGCGGGGAGTTGGCCGGTGGCTGTTGGCTGCTGGCGGACTCTTAGCTGTTTCTGGACTTACCCGGTTGATTGAGTTCTGGATCGCGAATGGAACGGGAGGCGTGAACTAGGAGGCGGCGGTACACGCCTGCATAGCGGAGGGGCGGGCAGTTGACAAGGAGGCGATAAGAGAAGGCCCGCCCATCTCTGCTTCCCGGCTCGGTGCTTTACAGAGAGCAAGACGTAGACGAGAGGAGGAAAAAAAGAGAAGCAATGGGTGTTCCGCAACTATTGACCGACATCATTCAGGTGCTCTCGGCTCTCGCCCCGGCGGCGTCTGTGATCGCACTCGTCCTTGCGGGAATCAGCCTGCGGCGTGAGGGGGGTACCACATTCTTGATTGGTGGAGGCTTCACGAAGTGGATGTTTTGGGCCGTCCTGTTTGTGACCCTGATACCGCTCCTCACATGGTTCTCATCATTTGGCATCGCTGTTCAGATGCCTTCGGGCGGCATTGGAACAGGTTGGCTGAGTTCATTCCAGACTGACCTATCGAATTTTGTGACCACGTTTGTGGCGGACCGGATCGTAACGACATTAGCCGCATACTTCGTTCTGCGGGCCATCTTGGATACAGCCTCGGGAGGGCATCCTCTCCCGTCAATTCTTGCGGCAATGTTCCTGCTGAGCGTGCAAGCCACTTACACGATGCTGGGCAGCTACAACACGGGGACCCAGTTCGCCACGGCGGACGTTCTCGACAGCCTTTGGAATTACCTGGCGGGCACGATCATGCCAATTGCGGCCGGGCTCGCGATCGTGGGTGCCATTCTGAATTTTGCGACACGCCGCCCAACGATGCGTTTGATCGCCGTCGCTCTCGCCATGCTGTGCGTTTCGGGAATCTGGCAATTGGTTCTCTCGATGGAGGGGTAGGAAAGCCGATGTCATTTACCAACGGGATTTTGAACCTTACGAACTGGGCGGGAAACGTGATGCTGCCCACGCTGGCCGCACTTTTCCTGGCCATCGCCGTCCTCCGCTTTGCGCACTCGGAGTCCTACACGGCCGCGATGTACGGGGGCTTCTTGTGCCTGATGGCCTCTGGGCTGCTCCGTGCGATGGAGACGTTTGCTTCGCAGCGCGCTTGGAACGATCCCGACGTGTATTGGATGTCTCTGGTGAGTCTTGTGGACTGGGTTTGCAATGTTCTGATGCCCGTCTATGCCGGTTTGCAGGTGGCTGCGGGCGCTCTGCGCATGGGAATTATCACGCGAATTCATCCCACCGAGGGATGGATGAGGCACTTCGTTGCGGCGGGACTCTGTTTGCTCCTTTCGGGGCTGGTGCGCTTGGCGGAATTCTTTGTCGCGCAGGGAACAGCGGGAGTTCCGTAGGAGATCGAGACATGGCTCTGGAGGTTACACCGGTGTACCGCAATCTGCGCACCCGCGTTACGTTCTTCGGCCTGGAGGCTGAGGATTTGTTCGCAATCCTTTCGTTGGCGGTGGCTGCCAACATTCTCGGCCGGTTCCTCCACCGAGAGATGTTTGGGCTACCGATGAACATGATTCTGGAGTACGTCGCTCCGGTATTGAGCATACCGGCGCTCATGCTCTTTAAGTACGGGAAGCAGCGCGGGTACCTCCAGGATTGGGTGATGTTCCATGCAAAACCGCATGTCTACTCCGCCCTCGAACACGATCGCGAGCTGGGCCGCCCATATTTGCGACCAGGAGAGTAGCGATGCCGCTGACCGCCGAACGATTCCAACAATCGCTGAGCGCGCCGCCGTTGTGCGAGCAATTGCGCATCCGGGACTTACTGGATGACGTGGCCGTGCAGATGGATGGGTCGTTCGTTGCCGGATATGAACTGGGCGGGATTCAGTCGTATTACGCGAGCGATGAAGTACGAAATCGCATCAAGAGCCTGCTCGAAGCCCTGGTCCGGGCGCTGCCGGAACGATCCATGCGCATGCAGGTGCGATTTGAAATTGCCGAAGGCACGGGAGACCTCGTCTCGCGCTACATCCGTGCGCGCCGCAATGAGAGTCCCGCATTGGGCAAGCTCGATCATCTGCACGTGGAGCTTTGGCGAAGCCGCGAGGCCGCCGGATTCTATCTCGAGCACTTCCTCCATATGTATTTCATTTGGAATCCAAGGATTCACCACGAATCACCTGACCTGGAGTGGAAACGAAAGATGAAGTCGAGAGGCAGGGCGAGTTTTTCCGCGCGGAAGTGCATCGAACGCTCTCGCCGCGAACATGACGAGTTGCTTGCTGAATTCAACAGCTTGCTGGCGGGGTTGGAAACGACACTCGGCGCAACCGGCATGAGTGTGCGCCGCATGAGCCATCAGGACATTTTTCTCGAAATCAAGAGAGCCCTTCATCCTCTCGGGAAGGACGCCTTGCCCTACCGCGAGATGGATGAATCCCTGTGGTGCGAAAGCGTGCGCAGCCAGGCGGCCAACGTCAATATTGAGGATGAGCAGGATGACTACCTCAAGATTGCCGGCCTCCTTTATTCCTGGATCAGTTTAAAGGATCTGCCCGATGCGACCTTTCCGGGAATTCTCCGTGAACTTGTGGTCATGGATTGTCCGCTCGTAATCAATGCGGAAGTCACACTCCCGGATCAGAATAAGTCGATCAAGCAGTACAAGAGCCGCTTGCGCAAAATGCTCGCTGCCCAGAAGGACTTTCACGGCGGCTTCCGCATCAACGTGGACGCCCAAGTCGCCGAGCACCAGCTCGTCAGAGTTTTACAGGACTTGATCTCGAGTTCGCTGAAAGCCTGTCAAATGAGCCTGGTCGTAACGACGCGAACGTCTCACCCCAGCCGCAATCGAACAGAACGCGAGGAAGCAGAGCGCACCCTGTCGGACCGGCGCCAGCGCGTATTGCACGCCATTGCGCGGATGAATGGAGGACGCGGCATTTCTGAGACGTTGGCGCAGAAGCGCCTCTTCTTCTCGAGCCTCCCGGCCATGGCGGGGGAGAACCGGCGAGAACTCGACCTCCTGACACTGAATGCGGCCGATCTCTTGCCCGTCGAAATGCCTTGGCGAGGAACCCAGCATTCTCCGCTCATGCTTTTCGAAACCCCCTATCGGCAACTCATACCGTTCTCTCCTTTCGACGCAAGCCTTGGGGACGCCAACATGCTGATCATGGCTAAGAGTGGCGGCGGCAAGACTTTTATGGCTCAACTTTTCCTGCTCATGATGGCGCGTGCCAATCCGCAAATCTCGATCCTCGAGCGTGGGGACTCCTACGAGCCTCTGGTGAATCTGATGGGAGGCCGCGTTATCGACGTAAAGCTGGACGGGGCCGAAACGCTTAACCCGTGGGACTTGCCACCCGGAGACACCGCTCCGAGCAAAGAGCAGATCGCCTTTCTCAAGAATCTGACCCGGCACATGATCGGCGACAGTCCTGGATCGGACAGCGCGCTCGTCGACAATCTATTGAGTGATGCGATTGGAAGAACCTACAGACGTTGTGCGATTCGCTACTCGAACCCCATTCCTACGTTCAACGATCTTCGAGAAGAGCTGGCGCAGTGGCGCGACGAAGAGCGCATGCAGCGCACGATCGACGAAGCTCGTCTGGCAGCGATCAAGCTGCGTTCATGGACAGGGGAGAAAGGAATCTACGCCAAGCTCTTCGATGCACACACCACCATGCGCCTGGACAGCAATTGGCTTTTCTTCAATGTCGAAGGACTGACTTCCGATCCCAAGCTAGAAACCGCCATGAGCATGCTGATCGCGAACGCGGTGGCGTCACGCGCTGGGGGTGGAACCGGACAGCCAAGCATTACTGTCCTCGATGAGTGCTGGTTTCTCCTCGACTCTCCGACGCTTGCTCCCGAAGTCGCTCAGCTCTTTCGAACCGCACGGAAGAGAAACGCCAGTGTATGGGGTATCAGTCAGACCGTGGAAGACTTCGTCGGAACGGAGTTCCAGCCTCGCGAGCAGGGCCCGGGGATCCTCAAGAACGTGAGCACTAAGATCATTGGGCAGCAACCCGGGGATATGACTCCTCTCGTGAATCATCTCTTCTTGAACCCCGTCGCTGTGAACGAAGTGAAGCGCTTCAGCGTGCCACGTAAGGGCGAGAGTGGGGATGCCCTGCTGGTACTGGGAGAAAAGGCAGAGACCACGCAAACCATCCGCATTGCGCCGACGGCCGTCGACTACTGGATTTGCACAACATTCCCCAGAGAAAGGCGCTACCGCGCATGGATCCTCAAGAGATTGGCGGACCGGCCTCGAATCGAGATCTACAAAGAGCTCGCGCGCCAGTTTCCCCGCGGATTAGCCGAAGTTCCGCCGTTGCCGGAAGAAATTTCGGGGGCGGTAACAGGAGAGGTTTTGTGAAAGCGTTTGCTCTAACGATTCCGTCCTACGCGTGGAAGTTGCTTCGCCTTGCTGCGTGCATCGTCCTAGTCATTTTGATCTTAGCGGCCTTGCTTTTTGCGTTCGATGTCGCGAACCGCGTCGCGGACCGGTTGACGAGTTTGTTTCCTCATCTCAGCCCTTTGCGGGAGGACTCGCTATGGCCACTTTAACGATCATCTTGTTCGGGTTCTTCACTGCATGCTTTTCGTACGGAATAATTGTGGCGAGAACCCGGCGGCAAATGCTAGCTCTCGTGCTCGTTGCCGCGCTGGTCATCGCGCTCGCGACTCCTCAGCCGGCCCTGGCACAGGCGAGCTTAGTGGCGGTGATCGAATCCGTGCTCAACATCATCAATGGCAGCATCCAGAGCGCTTTGAATTCGATCCACGCGGTCCGCAACACCACGGACACGTTTTACCAACAAGCGATCTGGCCGGCTGCCCGGATCACGCAAGAGAAAGCCCTCATGACCCAGATGATCGGCCAATACCGAAATTCGATGCAAAGAATCTTCAGCACTAATCTTAACAGTTCGACGTTGCCGGATTCGATTGCTCTCGAAACCGTAATGCGAAACCACCAAACCAACGATTTTACGGCTTTAGCTACGTCGTTCGGCAACGCGTATGGCGTGGTTCCCCCAACGAACGGAGCTAGTCCCGCCGACCGCACCATGATGGACATGGACGACGCGCTGGCCATCGACAATCTCAAGACGCTCAAGGAGAGCGACGCAGCCGACGATCTCACGCTTCAGACTGCCAACAGCATTGAAAATCAAGCCAGCCAGGCGGCCCCGGGATCCGCCCCCTTTCTCACTGCGACCGCGGTGGCGGCAAGCATCGAAAGTCAAGCGCTCACGCAGAAAATGCTGGCGTCCGAATTGCGCCAGGAGGCGGCCCGGTTGGCGCATGACAACGCTCTTCGCAAGCGCGGCGCGACGATCAGCGGAGACATCAGCACGCAAATTTTGAATTTGTTGCAGAGGCACTGAGGGAGGCGACGCCGATGACGAAAATCATGTTGAGCGTGAAGCGAGGAGCCGGATGGGTTTGGCAGCACAAAGTGCGCACGGTCGGGTTGCTCGTGATTCTGCTTCTGGCCGCCCCGAAACCGGTGAAGAGCCAGTTCCTCGATCCGTGCTGCGCCATCATGGCTGCAGGACTCAACACCATCGGCAGCACGCTGGGCAATGTCATCGGCGGCGGCCTCGGCGGCATATTGTCCATCGAGCAGGACATCGCCAGGTTTGAGCAAACCATGGTTTGGCCGCAGACTCTGATCAATCAGGCACGTTCGCTCGTGGCAGGCCTGCAGGGCACCTTTAATCAAATGGGAAGTGTAATGCACATTCCCGTCAATAGCGCGACTCTGCCGGCAACCCAGCAACTAGAGCAAAATTTGCTTTCGCGCAATCCAAGCCAGATCGCACAAACGAGCACGGAATATGCTTCCGTATACGGGACCGTACCCAGCACGGGCGCAGCTTCTCCACAAACACGCGACATGGTGGATATGACCGATGCAGCAGCCCAGGCGGCCCTGAAGAGGGCGATTGAGATCGACGCCCTGGCCGACCTTGAACTCCAAGCTGCGAACCAGATCAATCAGAGTATCGCGGCGGCGGCTCCCGGCAGTGCGCCCATCATCGAGGCACAAGCCGATGCTTGGCTGGTGCGCGCCAATGCATACACCCAAGCGGCCACTGCAGACCTAATGCGCGTGCGCGCCATCGACCTCGCCGATGCGAGCGCGAGCGTCAAGAACGGAGCGGCAAACGCGGCCGCGATTCAGAAACAGATCTATAACCTCCTCAAGAGGCCGTGAACCGTGTTTTACTTTGAGCAACTCTTCCAGACCGCCTTGAACGGAATCGACGGTGCAAGCGTTACCGGCTCGGTTCTGGCGGTTGCGGGATCGATTCTTCTTCTCAGCTTCCTCTACAGCGCCTATCAGGCGTTCGCAGCGGGAGGGGACGTCCGCATGCTGGCGATCTCAGGAATCAAGTACCTGATCGTGGGCCTGATCTTCGCGAGTTACGGATCCGTTTTTCGCGATGTGAATGGAATGTTCAATTCCGTAGCGAATTTCATTTACAACTTGACCGGGATCGGCGACGTGTTCGCTACTTGGATGCAGCAACTGGCGCAGTACTGGCAAAGCAACGGAAGCACATCCCTGTGGAACCTGGTGACAGGGCTGGCCTCAGGGGTCATCAGCCTCTGGCTGATCTTAGGAGCTTTCGTCATCTTCCCGGTTTGCTATCTCATTTTCACAGTCTTCTACGCGATGTATGGGGCGGTGCTCTACGTGACTGGCCCCTTCGTCCTCGCCCTTCTGCCGACCCGAGGGCTTGGCCAACTGTCGCGGACCTATCTCGTGAACTTGATGACTTTCGAAGCCTGGGGACTGATTTACGCGGTTCTGCAAGTGCTGATGTCGGCAGTGAATCTTTCGAGTATCGGTGCCGTGCTCGGCGCCAACGGAGTCTTGAACAGCTTTGTTGGGTCAAGTCAGATGATTCTTCTGGCTCTTACGGCCAGCATCTTCTCCTTCTCAATCGTGCTCATTCCGTTCATCGCTAGCCGCATCGTTCAGGGCGACGTTGGCAGCACCATGATGACACTCGTGAATGCGATGACGACGACGGCAAGCGCCGTAGCTGGCATGGCCGCTGCTTCGTTCGTGGGCCTTGGGGAAGGAGCCGCAGCCGCGGTTTCTGGCGAAGCCTCTCCGGCAGCGCTGCCTGCTTCCTCTCCCGTTCCGGTGGTCGCTTCTCTGAGAGATTCCGCGTCGACAATGGCCACGGGCGCAAACGGATCCTGGGGAGCTTCAACAGAGGCGGTTGCCGCCACGTCGACGTCGCCCGCGCCGCCATTCTCGGCGGTTGGCGCCGCTCCGGAGGCAGACGGAACGAACGATGACAGTTCAGTTCTCGTTGCGACGGCACCGGGAGCATCAAGATTGTCAACGCGTCCCTCATCGAGCCCCGGCCGCTATCATGGATTCAACACACCCCATGCCATGGCTTGGTACGTCGGTTATTCTCTCGGCTCGGCGTACCGAGGAATAAAAGGAGGCGAGTAGCCGATGCGACAGCAGGATGGCGTCATCCCGGAAATCGCCCGGTACACCAAATACTACGAACATGACGGCATGCTTCGCGCATACGCCAATCGAAGCATGTTCTTGGCCGTAATCTTTGGCGCGCTTGCGCTGGCCTCATTGGGATTTGCGATCTACGTTCGCATTCAACCTCCTACGGTTATCCGCGTGGATAATGACGGTAACGCCGTCGCACTGGCTGGCTCTTCACTTGTTAGGAGTGCTGCACGCGGTATTTTCCATGACACTTCCACGCCGTCTGCCCCTTTCGACGTGGCTCCGGCCGAAATCGAGGGCCGAGCCGTGGTACGCCAATTTCTCAAGCAATATCTGGCCTACACCCCAGAGTCGGTCGACAGGAATTTCGCTGACGCCTTAAATATGATGACGGCGAATCTCCGTCTGTACACGATGAACCATCTCCGGGACGACGACACCGTTGGCAAGATCCGGGCCGAGCACTTGATTTCGGACTTCGAGATTCGCTCAATCGAGCACGTCAAAGGAACGCCTTGGACCTACACCATCTTTGGCGTTAAAGAGATTCACCGAATCGTGAACCAGACGGAAACAACCGACCAGATCGTTGCGAAATACAGTGTGCGGCTTGTTGAAACCGACCGTTCCGAAACCAATCCCAGCGGTCTTCTGGTCGCTGAGTACGGAGAACAGCAGATGGTCGGAGACCGGCAGACTGGCTTGCTCCAGCACAGCGACATCGATAGCGACAGGCCGTGAAGGCAGTGGCGCAGGGAATGGAGGAAGGAGAACGGAACATGACAACGGGCGCAACCGAAACGTTGAATGAAGCAAAAGAAACGCAGACGAACCATGCGGCGCGGGGCACCCGCAAGACGCCGACCACGGCTGCAAGTGGCGGGGAAACGCAGAGATTCTTTCTCGCCAAGACGGGAAATAACAGCGGCGTTCCGGAATTCGGCAAGGAGCTTTCGGCGGAGCCGGAGGCCATCGTCGAATCGCTGAAGACAGGTTTGCACTACTTTGTCATTTCGGAGTGGCGAGGCGTTGCGGACTTCTCAGGAAAGAAGCCGCAACTCGGGCGAGAACCCGCTCTCAGTTCTTCGAAAACGGGATAGATCAGAGTTTCTTTACAGACTGAGGTTGGTCTGTCAAGAGCTGTCCACAAGCTCCAGGAATTGTGGATCAGTGCTTGGTTCGCTCGAAGTGTGTCCGATGAGGCTCATTTCTGCGGGCTAGCAAACTCCTGGTTTGCGGTTGCCGAACAAACCAAGGAGCACGAAACGCAGCAACGAGAGAGGTGCGTACGTTGAACTGCCAATGAACAACTGAGCTGGTCCGGTTCTTCGCGAATCTGACCGGAAACCTTTCCTCGTTTTCGGCCCAGGACAGCGAAGAAGGCCGGCGGCAACGGCCTCTTGGTCTGTCCTTTGCCGGACGGAAATAAGGAGGCGCAAATGCCAAATCAACTGAGCAGTGGAATGCCTGTGATTACGATCGACATCAACGAGCGGGGAGAGATGAAGCAACGCTTGCCGAGATTGACCCGACGGGAGCAGCTCGAGAACACGCTTCTCCAGGGTCTTTATGCGGACATCCGCGTTGCGCGCATCAATGTCCCCCCCGGGAAACTCGAGGATCACCAAGAGAACGAAGTCGAGAGGTGTATGAAGGCCTTCGACTTCGAAGGTGTGCGCTTCAGGCTCGTGGGGGCGAGCGCCTCAGCGAAGAGCGGCAAGTTCTACGCTGTAGACGAACGGTACGAGCCGGAAATCGCGGAGCGTTTTCGGAAATGGCCGGAAGCAGCGATCACCTATTTCGGAATTCTGGTTTCGCCGTGCAAACAGCGCATCCAGTTAACCGACGCGAAGGTGATGGTCGTGAAAGACCGCACGCTCGGTACAAACGATTGCCGCGGCTGGATCTCCCAGTCGGTGTTTGAGCGATTTCCTCTGCCCAGGCACCGGCTCTATCAGTTCCGGCTGGCATTCGAAAAAACGCAGGCGAAGGGAGCATGTAAGGTGATGCCGGACGACGTCGCCCAGAAACTTGGGGCGGACATTATCTTGCCGGAATCGTGCGTCAAGCCGGAGTACAAACAATCCTCGCGGTTCCTCGACTTCCTTCACTGGCAACGACCGAAGATCGAGGTCAGGAGCTACCGGGGGCCGGTCGTATTCGGCATCCGGGAAGTTTCCCAAGCACTCGAACTCCAGAGTAGTTACACGCTGATCGAGCACGCACCGTGGGAGTCCATTCAGCTCGAAATCGTGCCGTTTGCCATGGAGCAAGCACGCAAACTGCGTCAAGCGTGCCAGGATGGAAACTACAACGAAGTGATCGAACTCCTGGGCGCCACGCACACACAGCCTCCAGGGGAAGAAGTGAATGAATCCGAATACACATCGTTTGAGCGCACGGTCGTTGAGGCTGTGCTCAAGGTGGATTCGAGTGGCTACCTCATCAAACACCCCTACATCAACAACGCACTGAACCGCTTGCTGGCGAAGTGGACGTTCAAACTTTGCACTGCGGGCGGCTTCAAAATCCCCGGCTTCGCCCTTGCCGACGACGGGTTCCTTGCTTTGCATCAAGGGCAGGTCGTCGCAGCGTCGGACTGGCTCCCAGAGGGTCGGGCGATCAGTTCGATTCCGTGCCGGAAGGGTTTGGTCGTGCGCTACCCCATCCGCATGTTCGAAGACTTGCTTCCGTACACACGGGTATCCACCGAAGAAGCGGTTGCCCTCGTGACGCAAGCGATCGAAGAACAGAACGGCTGCTCGATTGACGAACAAGCGGTCGTGGACTTGGTGGAAAAGCAGATCGGATTCGAAGGAACGTTCACCCTGCACAGTGAAACGGCGGCTAAAAACGGAGGAGATTTCGACTTTGACCTGGTAGCCGTGGTTGAAGGAGATCGCTTTCCCCGTTTTGTAGAAAGCCGTTTCGCACATCAGGACCGGCATGAAAAGGGCAAAACCAAACGCACCAAGAAACAGAGCCCTTGGTGGAATCTCGCTCTGGTGGCGAATCAGGCGAAAGGAAATCAGATTGGCTCGATAACCGATCTGAAGACCTCCTGTTACGCCGCTGGTTTCCGAGGAGAAGCCTACCAACTCGTCGATGAACTGCAGCACGCCTTAGACAGCCTGAAGTGGGGCACGGAGGTCAATCAGAAGCTCATCGCCGAAATCCGCAAGAAGGTGCCGCTCGCGACTTGGTTGCAGCTCAAAGATAAGGAGCGGGTCAGCGACATGCCGGTGCATCTGGAAGTGCTGCCCACCGACAAGATCGGGTACCTCTACAACCTTGCGAGGAAGGAAGTCGAGGACTTCTTTTCTTCGACACTGCCGATCGGCGATTTCCACGGGCTAATCACCGGAGAACACTTCACGCGTGAGATGTCCCAGGAATGCCGGTTGGTGAACCGCATCTACGGTGGTGAAGTCGGGAAACTCATCACCGAAAAACAGACCTTGGAAGAAGCCCTGGCGAAAGCCGAGGCGGAATACGAGGTCGGGCTTCACGACCAAGCAACCAGGAACGAAGCGCGCACCCGTCGCAACGCAGCTCGAAGCGCGACACACGCCTACAAGGAACGCTCCCGCGAGGAGTTTCAAGCCTTGCGGTCTATCGTCCGCGCCTGGGGGGACGGCAAGAAGCAGGACCGACGCGGGTGGTGCCAAGCCTTGCACGCCATTGTCTGTGCAGGGAAGGGAAACGGCTCGCTTCTGTTTCACTCCTTTCCCCAAGAAGTCATCGACAAGATCGCGGAGGAGACCGGCAGCAATCCCGTGCAAGTCTCCGTTCCCGATCTGGTCGATGGCGAAATCGAGTTCGATGAAGACGGCCGCGTGTTTCTCGTCGAACAGTTCCCCAATGGGGATGGCAGCACTCACGAGCGCAAAGTCTTCCTCCTTCAGATAACAAAGAAGGGCGAAGTGCTCGTGGATGGGAAAGTTGTCGAGCGCGTCCAGCCATTTCCGATGCGATATGGGGCCGGCACAATCCGCGATGGCAAGCTGGTGTTCAACAACATTCGCCAGCGGCCCACCGTGAGACCTCAACCAATGAACCAAGGCCAGCCGTGCACGAATGACAGCAGCACGGCCGGAGCACAAGGAGAAACCTCCTCATAAGGCAAAAGCCGTCCGGGAGACCTAAACGCAGGCCTCCTGGGCGGCCCGTATATATAAAGGATAACCGAAAGGGGGAAACGTGAAGAGGTTTTGGATTTCCTGCATTGCAGTGGCAGCCCTCGGGTGGCCTGCTTGGGGCCAAAAGGTCGAGGTCGAAAAGCCGGATCGGGGAAAGATCATCCACGTGCAAACCGCCCTCAACCACCTGACGGTTCTCGAAATGAGTGAGCCGGTCAGCACGGTTGCCGTAGGTAGTTCGGCCTTTAGGGTGGAATGGCGCGGCAACAAAGTCTTCATTGAGCCCATTGAGCCAGACGTCTCGACCAATCTGTTCGTGTGGACTCCGGCAGGCCGCTTTAATTATGAGCTTGACCCGGCCGGTGTCGTGCCCGAAATGGTTTTCGCCATCGACCAACCCACCCCCGATCCTCCAAAGGTCACTGCTTCCGCGAATCGAGGTAGTGAGTCAGCCGACCCGTCGCCCGCGGAAATACTGATCCTGGCCAAGCCCGTTCGTTTGCATGGTTCGATTCCAGACAAGAATCGGGTCGCGATTTATCTGACGGATTCACTGGAGCGGGACGGCCAAGTCTTCATCCGGTACACCATTCGGAACGAAACAAAGAAAGCTTATGTGCCAGGTAGCCCGCAGGCGTGGGCGCTCAATGGGCCGCGTTACAGCGAGTCGCTTTACGTTCTCGCGAACTCTCAGTTGAGTTCCGACGAGACGACACGGTTGAAATGCAAAGGTGAAGCCCCGCTGGAAGTAGTGAAGAGCGAAATGCGCTCTTCACAAATCGAGCCAGGTCAGGAAACGACGGGAATCGTCGCGATCAAACTGCCCGTGGCGCAGGCCGGACCAACGGTTCTGCAACTGACATTCCTTGCAGGGCCGAAAGGACCGATTAACGCAACGCTGGTGCTCTGACATGGTGAAGCCAGTTACGACAGATGAGATGCACGTCTGGCTCAAGGATTACATGAGGAGTCGGCCGGACATTGGGCTCGGAAAAGCAATCGTGAGCCTTGTCCTCCATCCGCGGAACCCATTCGACTCAGGCGCGCGGCGCAAGCCGAGAGCTTGGTTCTTGCTCAGCATGATCTTCTTGGTTGCTGCGGTAATTTGTTTTTATTACTTCAATTTCGCAGGTTGATGGTCGTGACTCGATGAACTCCATACTCCAAGTACAGGAGGCGATTGCGCTGCTTGTCCCAGACTTTCTCGTACTGGGGTTGGCCGCTGCTGCGTTCTTCAACTTTTATTGCATAGCGAAGGCTTGCGGTTTCGCCGGAACGACTGACGTGGAGTCAGGTTTTGGAATCGCCCTCACGCTCGCGTATTTCGTAACGATCGCTATCGACTTTGTGAGTCATTTGCTGACTCCCGCGCGGTCGAGAATAACGGCCCCTGCCCGATCGAAGTCGCAATCTGCTCACCATGCGCGTGAATTTCCGTCTAGGAAGCCGCAGGCGCAATCTGTCGAACAGGGAGGCATGTTCACGGCACCATGAACGTAACGAATGCCCCACGCGAACATGCACGTCCTTTCGAGACCTACGAAACTGTCATCGCGATCGTCATCCTCGCGGGCGGTTGCTTCGGTTGGTACCTGGCACGCGAGCGATATCACTTCACCGGCCGACAGCTGGCCGAACTGGGCTGCTATCTCTTTATTGCGATCGCGGCTCTCTGTTCCTCAGTCTACCTGCTGTTGACGGCACACTCGCGCCGCGAACGGCAATGGCCGCACCCGCCAATGGTTATAAATCCCCGGCGAGATGAGCGCACCACGCACGAAGCATGGAAGCAGGGAGCTGTGGTGCTCGGTTACGACATTCACGGCAAGCCGTGGCTTTGGCCCGACCAGGTTCGGGTCATGCAAGGAATTGTTTTGGGAATGACCGGAACAGGAAAAACGACACTCCTCGCCAACATCGTCACGCAGGATCTCTATCGAATGTTCGGCCCTCCCGGTGACGAACATCGCATCCCCATGTTGATTCTCGATGGCAAAGGCGACACGGAATTACTCGACAGTCTTCTACCCCACGTTCACCGCGCAGGCCGGCTCGCGGATCTGCGCGTGATCAGCCCCAGTCAGCCAGAGGTATCCGTGAGCTATAACCCCCTCCATTGCACCGATGAAGACTACATGCCAGTGGTGAACATGGTTTTCGGTTCGTTCAACCTGCATCGCGAGTTCTTCAAGGAGCACCAGTTGCACTACTTGGCCAACATCGTGCGCGTGCTCGTTTACACAAGACTCAAATTCAACTTCTACGACGTCCTCGTCATGGCCATGGATCAAGAAGTGTTGCGGGAGCAGGCAGCGAAGGCGGCCCGGCAACTTGAGCAGAGCACAGACATCAGCACGCAGCAAAGGTTGAATTTCGAGATGTCCGTCAAGAGCTTGTATCAGTCGTTCGAGGACCGGGAGCGTGTTCCCAAGATCCAAGGGCTGCTCAACCAGTGCATGACGTTTCTCGATGATGAACTGAGCGTCATCACCGGTCCGTACGAGGAATTGCTCTCGTTCGATGAAGCGATCGAGCAAGGGCTCATCCTATATGTGACGCTGAACGTGAACAAGAATACGGAACCGGTAACGGCGTTGGGCAAAATGTTGTTACAAAACCTTCAACTCGTCATTGGCAAGAGATACGAAAGCGGAGCGCGCCGCGGTCGCGCCAACAGGCCGCCGCTGAGCGTTGTCCTCGATGAGTTCGCTCCCTTTGGTTACCGTAACTTTCCGCAGATCCTGCAAACCGCCCGGGGAACGAACACCGCCTTCCTGTTCTCCATGCAGAGCTTGTCGCAGCTGATGCATGTCGGCCGAGGGTTCAAAGAGGACATCGCCTCCGCACCAAACACCACGGTGACCATGAGGACACGAGACGAAGAAACCGCAAGCTACTTTCTAAGGGCTTCGGCGGAGCATCGCGTTACACGGCGCAACAAGTCCATGGAGAGAAGAAAGTTCTTCGGATTCGAGAGCTACGAAGAGACAGGCCGGGCTGTTGATGTTGAGGCGCGCGAGACCCGATCGCTCGACGAACACATCAAGAACCTCCCCAAGGGGCAAATGGAAATTCTGATGACGGACGATACGCGCGGCACGCTCCACGCTCACCTGCACGTTCGCCCTCCGACGAACGTCACGATCCCTAATTTTCAGCCTGAGCTGTATCCCCGACTCAAGCAATCCCGCGCGACATCTGTAGGGGCGAATCTGCGGTTCAAGAGTTCTGGGTTCGCAGAGCCACGTTATGCAAGGCGGAGACATTGATAATGGGTAACGTGACACGACTCATCTGCTGCTTGTTTTTAGCGGCAACGGTTTCTCTCTCCGTTGCGCCAGTGCGGGCACAAACCCCAAGACAGCCTTCACTTCGCCGCGACACGTGGTACGAATTCCTTCTGAAGCAATTCAATCCGCACGACACGGATTACAGCGCCTGGGTTGAGAAGCAGCGGGAGGCCTTCCTCGAAGCAACTGTCAAGGATCTGCACTTCTGGTACAGCCTGTCGGTAACAACGGGGCTGTTGCTCATGCTGATTGCCTACGCAAAACTGCATCTCGACCATCGTCGTAGTATGCGCGTCACGGCGGAGATGATGGCCGACATCTACACCCACGATCTTTGCTCTCGCCAAGCAGCCAAGGAAGCGATCGAGAGATATAACCGGCACATCGAACAATGTAACCGCGCGATCGAGGCTGCGGAGTCGGGCAGTGGCCGGCCCGGATGGGGCGGCACGGCCATGGATAACCTGAAGGCTGAACTCCAACGCGTTGCGGCGCAACTCGAAGCTACGACGCAGGACCGCAATAAGCTTCACGAGGAGCTGCGGCAGAAAGCGCTGATCGTCGCGGACCTTTCCACGCGACTCGACAATCTTGCAAAAAAGGTGAATGGGTCTCGGGGTGTCGACGGCACTACACCCGCGACTACCCCGGGCGATGGAAATGGAGACGGCGCGAGGTTCGTCAGTCAGATCAATCGGCTGCAGGAAGAATTGTATGCCGAGCGGCAGAAGAACAAGCGGTTGAAGGGTGCATGACAAAGATGCTGGTCACGGTCACTGGATTTGGAAGCGTTTGGCGTCGCCGCTTTGGGAAAGACCAGAATGATCCGAAACGATTCGCCCGAGCGGCGTATTTCAATACTACTGGTATTTCAGTGAATGGAACAATCAGGACGCGGCCTAAAATCGCAGGTCATGTGCGATTCAACGGCGTCGGAGGCTTTGATCCGAACCGCACTCTGGCGATGATCAACGGCGTGTTTGAATGCGCGGAGCCTTGCGTCTGGAACAGACAGAACAAGGTGCTCTTCAAGCGCATGCTGGGCGCACCGCAACAACCTGACTACTTCTTGGTCGTCGTCAAAGCCGCTGACGTCGGTCACCTCGACGTGGGGTGGCCGGCATGGCGGTCGGAAGGCACTCTCGTAATCTCGTTCAGCGAATACCGTGACCAACAAGAGGCCATGCTGTTGATGCCGCCAGGCGGTTGGTTGCGAACAGATCGTGGCCGTTTCGAGCTTAAGCCGTTTGTCTCTTGGCCGTGGAGTGCACAGCTTCATCTGCAGTGCGCGTAAGGATGAGCAATGCGGTATCCGAAAGGTTCGATTCAACTCAACGAGTCGCGCGATCTTCCACTCTTGCGCCAAATCTTGCGCTCCGAATTCGTGACTCACTCCCAACTATTCGAGTTCACGCAACTTGACCACTATGAGCGGAGCCGTAACTCGTTCCACTGGAGGATGCGAAGGTTAGTAGACCGCGGACTTGTCCTTCGGCAGACATTGACGGCTGGAACTGGCGATGCCGTGTATTCCGTCCCAAGTACAGCGGCAACATTGTTGCAGAGCAAGGGTGAGTACTGCTTGGTTGGTTGCGACCGAACCGTTGCAGAGAAGCCGAATAGAAGTGCATTGCATGCCATCGGGCTGAACGAGATCCATCTCAGGGCGTTGCGCGCCGGTTTGCTCGTACGCTGGATGGGAGCCGTGGAGATTCGTTCTCAGAATGAGCTCACCACGTTCGGATTTGCAAAGGACTATGACGCGATTGTGACGGTTTGCACGGACGTAGGAGAACGGATGTTTGCACTCGAATACGAGCGAACTCCGAAGCCTGCGAAGCGGTACCGAGTGATCGCCGCTTCCATGAATCAGGAGGTTCACGTGAATCGGCTTCTCTATTTGGTTGCGAACTACGATATTTTGAGATTCATTTCAGGCTTCTTCACAGAGACGGAGTGCCCGGTCTTCTTTGGCCTGGTTCAGGATTGGCATTCCCACTTGCTTGAAATGCCAGTCTTAGACGGCGTTGCGAAACGCACGTTCCCACTGAAGCAGGCCTTGAATGGCGGCAAGCAAAGCCGCGAGATCATGGCGACGACGACCAGATCGAGCTACCGTTTGCCCTTTCATTGACCTTTCTATGTCCGCTGATTGCATCCCCATTGACTCTTCGGGCCGTCTCCAAATTGCAGAGCTTCCTGAACATATCCACTTACTGTCCTCGGTTTGGCTGTGCTTTTCGGCTCGGAAATGACATGTTGAACTCTGTTTCGATGGTTCTGGGGGGTATGGAGGTCTGATTCACAGTGAAGTGATGATGGGGTCGGTTCGGAATCGAGGCGTTGAGCGCACTCGGGCCGGCATGGTGAGTCTGGCAGGTTATTGGAGCTGGAGGCATCGTGGCGCTCCGCTCTTACTCGCCTTTGTGGACTCATCGTGTGATGCCTGGCATGTCCTGGCAACTTGGGAACGGCTCATATCCTTGATGGGCGGGCTGCTGTTCTGCCTAGCGAGAATCCAGAGCCAGGAGGTTGGGCTTGTATTCTGCGATACGGAGATGAGGAACGCGAGCTGTCAGGAGGCGAGGCACGGACAACCAACAACCGGATGGAGCTGACTGCGGCGATTAAGGGACGGAAGGCATTGCAAGAAATCTGCGAGGTTGAATTGATGACGGACTCGCTGTATCTCAAACAAGGCATCAACAGTTCTTGCCGCGCTGGAAGGGCAACGGCGAACCTTCAAATCGAAAGCCAGGACAGAACCAGGGCTTCTGGCATGAGTTGAATGACGTGGCGTCTCGACGTACCATCCGTTGGACTTGGATTACTGGTCGCGGCAATCATGATCTGCAAAACCGGTGCGACGCGCCGACTGCGCGCAGGCAGTGTGGTCGCTGAGCCCGAGCCATGGTTTGCTGTTCAAGCTGGAACTCAACCGCGTTACGGGTCCGAGGAGTCTTTTTGGCTGCGATTTTCTGAGCCATTGAAAGCAGCAGGTTTCTGTCCCCTCTCTGTTGTCCTCTCCAAAAATCGCCGAAACTTTGCCAGATAGCGAGAGTCTTTCCCCATACTGTCCCAGGCAATGTCGTCCGCTGTCTTCCTCTTGGGGAGGTTTGGAAGCTCGGGAGGCTTGCTTCCATTATAAAAGAGTTGGTACATGGGTACCTCTAAAGCTCGGGCGAATTTCTCCATCGTTTCAACCGCGGGAACTGTGTCGCCGTTTTCCACTTGGGAGACATAGCAGCGAAGCAAGCCCGTGCGTTTTTCGATGTCTCCTCGCGAAAGTTTCTTTGCTTCACGAATGGACCGCAGGCGATCTCCGATAACCATCCTTGCTCTCCTCGTTATCAGACAGCGGAGCCTTCAATTTCCGGGGACCGGGAAACACTAGCACAGCCTGTAAGCAAAGGAAAGGTAGGCTCCAGGCTCTTAGGTTTGGAAACCAGTGATTTAGTTTTCGCTTCGACGGCACACTTGAAAAGGAGGCAGACGATGTTTGGAAAAATGAATGTGATCCAGGTGCTCGATCTTCGGAACGCGGCTGACGAGGTTGCGAATTCTTCGGATGGGGCTGTGGCCCGACTGCTCGACGTGACCGATCACCCGAAGATTGAAAAATGGGTCCAATTCCCGAAGGCCCTCTTCGTGTTCCTTGTCGTCCCAGGGGATCCCGAATCGGGCGCCTTCTATATCTATGACCGCCGCTCAAAGGTCTGGTTCTGGGTGGACTTTGACGATGACAAGTTCGGGGGCTACACCATCACCGACTTCGACCGATTGGTGCGCGACTGCCGGTTCTTGGACATCGTGGAGCGTGCACATCTTTTTGCGGACACGCATGGATGGATCGTGGAGCCCGGCCTGAGACCGCGATGCGGCGGCATAGCACGGGCAGGAACGCCGAAGCCAGCTTAAAACGGCCTTCCTTCGGTCATTCCAGCACTCGCAAACGCATCCGCAGTAAGGAGTTAGCGACGATCCCCACTTGTTTGACAAAAGAGAAGTGTGGGTTTAGTTAGGGCACGGCGACGCTCAGGCCTGACTCTGTTCGGAGAGGAGAGGCCATGGAAACCACGATCAAAGCGAACTCTGAAATCGTCCGGGAATACGACCGCCTCTTTGTAAACCGCGGCGCCTACACGCTGCAGTCCTCGCGGCCTCATCCGGAGAGCGGCCGTCACTGTTACTTTCGACCCAAGGCCAAGGGAACTGACAAGGAATTGCGTCTGTCGGCAGACACGATTCGCCGGCATCTGCAGGGCGAAATCACAATCGGGTTATACGCGATCAACCCTGCCACACAGCGGTCTAAATGGGTTGCGATTGATGCGGACTATGTCGGCGCGATGGAAGACTTGCTCAAGCTGCAGTACTCCCTTCAGAAAGACGGAGTGGATGCGGCATTGGAAATGAGCAAGCGGGCCGGCCACCTTTGGATTTTCATGGACCGACCAGCTTTAGCCCGCGAGTGCCGAATCTACATCCACAACTTGGCGCTGCAGCTCGGGATGCGAATCATGGGCATTGCCTTGGCCGAAGGCATCGAGATCTTCCCGAAACATGACGAACTGCGCGAGGGTGAGTTCGGAAACGCGATCCGGGGGCCGCTTGGAATTCAGCGTGGCGCAAATCGGCGCTACTGGTTTTACGGAGCAGACTACGATCTGGAAAAACAGATGGCGTACCTAAACCGGCTGCGAAAAGTGAGCGAGGAACAACTACAGAGCTTCGTAGTCAACAAGGCCATGCCACCGGAGTTTGAAAGAAAACGGCCGGTGCGGGATCAATCATCCGTTCGTGGTTCTCTCCACGAATTCCGCATTCTTGAGCATGTCAGTAAGGTCCGAAAAGTCGGCCGGAATTACGTAACCCAATGTCCGTCCTGCGCGGAGGCCGGGCACGACCGGAGTGGCGATAACTTGGCGATATCTATTGAGGAGCCGCGGAAATACATCTGCTGGGCCGGCTGCACAAAGGAAATGATTCGCAACGCTCTAGGCTGTCCCATCCCTGTTCGGCGATCGGTGTGAGGATATCCGTATGGTCGAGAAACAAGACGTCCTGGCACATCGGGGGCTCACATTGGCGAGGAACGTTCTTCGCCGCTTGGACAGACTACGGATTTTCGCGCAATCTCACGTAAGTCTTGAGCACCAACATTTGGCGCGACGATACGTCGTGCGAGGCGTCGAATCGGGCGGAGCGGTGCGAGAGATCGGACGTTACGTTACCTTCTGCGGCCCGGATGGCGAGCCCTTACCGTATCTCCATCCCATCGACGCCATCGGAGTCAACGGGATTCATGCAGTGGTGGTCGCTCCCGCACTTGTGCGGATCGAATTGTTCCGGTCCGGGCGAACCTGCCAAATGCTAATCACAAGGCACGAACCGGGAAAGGGGCAAAACGGCAGGCGCCCTTCGTTGGAGAACAGTGTTCTGTTTCGTGGCGTGAATGGATTCCTCCAGTCTGGAGAGAACGAAACGTCGATCAGCCGGACACGTCCGGCGTTGCCTCGTTTCTGGTCACGTTCCGGCGAGGAGCGCGCGATTCCTGCGCTGTTTGTCGCGGCGGTTCGGGCGGCAACCCACGGGGCGAGTTGTCTCGGCTGTTCGCATGCACATTTCTTGGCGGCGCCAGCCGTATCGACGGTAGAAGCCTGAGAGCAATGCGGGGAAAATAGGCAAACAATGACTCCGCTCTACCCGGCAGTCCCTGCGGGCACTCCTGCCGTTCAGCCGGACAAACCGAAGGAGCAGCCGTCTGCCGCCGAAGCGCCTGAACAGCGGGACTTGTTCGCACGCGCTCAGCGGCGCAAGCTCCCCGAAGGGCAGTTGGTATAAGTGCGTAAATCGCCGAAGTACGAGCGGGTGCTCCTAAACTGACGCGGCCTCGCTCCTTCATTCTGCTGCTCACCTATTTTAATTTCAGCTCAGCAACTGAGGAGTGTTTTGTGGCCACTGATCCAGAACGGAAGGCCGAAGTATTGAAGTTTTCTGATGACTTGCGCACTGCAGGAGTTGCGAAAGTGACGGTTAGCTACTACGGAGATGGCGACGAAGGACGAGCAGAACCACCTCAATGCCAAGATGCGGCAGAGAACCCGGTTGAGGAATCGCGCCTGCCAGCCGATCTAAATCTCCATACACTGGGTGATCTCCTCGAGGGTTTCGCGCCACAAGGGTATGAGGACGGCGAGGGCGGCTTCGGAACTGTTACGTTCGATCTCGAAACGCTAACCATTCGCGTAGAGCACAACTGGCATGAAACCGTCAGCCACCCCGACGAGCCTCGGGAAATTTAGGTCATGGCTCATCCTTTGGAACACGCGAAAAATAGCGCCCGCAAATTCGGCGGAGTCGCTGACGATTATTTGGCTATCCACAAATGGTTCGATGAATCGAAAGCCATCATGGCGGATTTTCGGCACCGTGCCCTGCGCCACCACACCGAAGGAATCTTCATGGCAGAGCGGATCTTCGGCGCAACTATTCGCAATAGCGAAGGGAAAGATGTGCCCGTGCGATATATCGGAGAGCAGCACGTCCGCGAAGACCTCGGGCGGATACCCAGTTTCCAGGACTGGGCCACGACTATCAGGATGCAACCGTGGATGTACGGACAGAGATTAACAAAGACCACGGAAGTCTAAGGTTGCGTTTGACGTGTCATGGGCGCCAACCCTGCTGCCGTCGGAAGGGGTTCGGGTCAGCTGAGTGCTGATCTGGGTGAACAGTTGTTGCGGTTGCGGTATGATGGAACAGTTTCCCCGTGAAGGTGACCATGCGTCCAAATGTTTACATCATTGCGGGACCGAACGGCGCCGGTAAGACGACCTTCGCGAGAGAATTCTTGCCGAATTACGCGGACTGCAAGAATTTCATCAACGCAGATTTGATTGCGCAAGGTGTGTCACCATTCTCGCCTGAAGCTGTCGCCTTCCGCGCGGGTCGCCTCATGCTCGAAGAAATTCAACTCTACGCAACACGCAGCGAGAGCTTCGGCTTCGAGACAACGCTGTCGGGGCGGAGCCATCTGAGCTTGATTCGTCATCTTAAGAAGCGCGAATACGAAGTGCACTTTTTCTTCCTCTGGATTCCGACCGTCCGTCTCGCTCTGACTAGAGTGAAAGCCCGTGTCTTGGAAGGCGGCCATGACGTGCCGGAAGCTGTGGTTCGCCGCCGATTTGACCGCTCAATCCGCAATTTCCTGCTGCAGTATCGCTCTCTCGGCGATTCTTGGACGCTATTCGATAACTCAGGCGCGGTACCCGCTGTGATTGCCTTTGAGAAGGGAGGCAACCCCCGTATAATGAATCGAGAGCTTTACGATTCTCTGATTACTCGCTACGGAAAGCCATGACAAAGCCACCAGCGAATGTCCTCGCACTTCCATTAGAGGAGCGCGCCGAGATGGCGCTCAAAGCTGCGGTCGAGAAAGTCATAGTGGAACATGCCCGCCAAGGTCTGCCAATCTACATCTGGCGTGACGGCAGAGTTGTGGAACTCTCCGCCGAGCAACTGCGAGCGGAATCCGCCCATCTGCAAGTGGAATCAACGTAACAAACCTTCCTTTGTACGAACATGTTGTAGGCATTTTCGGTTTACTACTGGAAAGGAATCCGGCAACGACGTTCCGCTGACTTGCGCGAACGCACCTCCTCGTAATTTAGTTTCCCTCGCAGCTAGATCGGCGCGTTCCGAGCCCATTCGACAGCCCTCGCCACTTTCAATACGAAATCCAAAGATCTGTGTCTTGAGGACGGCACTCGCTTCGCGGCTCTTGGATTTGACACACAAACTCGAAAGGAGCACCACATGGAGCAAGCGCAACTCTTGGCTCATTGCGGGAATTCGAAGATCAGGCGGGAAGAATTGAAGCTGATCCCAACTCCCAAAGCGAGCCCAACTCATCAACCCATTCCGCACGACCAGATCGTCGAAGCACTGGTCGAAGGCCTCAGCTTCCGACACATCTCGACCATCCGTGAGGAATACGCAGTATCGAACGATGGCATGAAGATGTTCGGAGTTCTTGATCTCGAATCCACCTTCGACGGATGCCGATTTTCAGTTGGCATCCGCAATTCCAACGATAAGTCAATGCGGCTGGCACTAACGGTCGGTTACCGTGTGCTCGTCTGCGACAACATGGCATTCCACGGAGATTTCACTCCGGTGCTCGCGAAACACACCAAACACCTCAGTCTCGTCGATGTGCTCTCGATCGGAATCGACCGAATTCAGAGGAATTTCGAGCCGATGAAAAAGCAGGTCGAGGCTTGGAAGGGGACGCGAGTTTCGGACGAATCAGCAAAACTGGTCATCTACCGCGCGTTTGTGCAGGGAGAGTTGGACGTTCCCAAGCATTTGGCTCGACGAGTTCACGATCTGTACTTTAACCCGCAGGTCGAGGAATTCGCTCCGCGCACGACTTGGAGTCTCTCCAATGCATTCACGAGCGCTTTCAAGGAGCTCGATCCCATTCCCCAGTTCCAGGCGGCAGCGAAGCTCGCGTCGTTTCTTGAGGTAACAACGGCCAGCTCGAACTAATCGCGTCGAAAAATGCGATCCGCGATCCACACAACGAAGGAAATAAGAAGGCAGTCCTCTTATCTGCCTCCTATACCCTAACGGATCGATTCGCGCGTACGCAACAAGAGCCTATTTCCTGGCCTTTTTACGAATTCGCAGATCCACCGATCAGCACCTGCGGGAGCACATTCCAATGGAGAAGACACAAAAAGTTTGGCACCGCACTCTCCCGGTTTTCACGTGACTTGTGACGCAGGAAATGTAGGTAAGTCTGAGGCCCCGAGCCGGATTCAGTATGGGTCCGGGTTGGCCAGCGCGCCAGACGTCGTGCTGCGGAGGAGATGTGGGACTCCGTCGCCATCGAGAGCACGGCCGAGCAGGACAGCACATTGGTTCTACGCGTCATCGTATTCAATCCGGACTGGGATGAGCCACTGCAAATCGCTTCCATCCGCTCCCGCCCTCAACATTTAGAATCCCGCACTCCTCTCGGTTGCAACTTGGATCACGTGGACCTGTGAATTCTTCACCACACAATCCATTTAAGTTGACATCTAAGACTTGTTCTCAAAGGTTGGCGCTTTTCAACCTGCATTTTCGCCGAGGTTACAGCCATGAAATTGGCCGATATTCCACCCGGGAGCGACATCGCTTATCGCTCCGCCGCCAAGATAGTTGCCGAACAGGTTGAATTTGAGCTCGAGAGCTGTCGCCGGATTTTGGGCACCGAACCTGAGAAGGTGCTGGAACTCCTGGCGACTACACCAGACTGGAGTGTCTTCCTCGATGACGAGGACCTCTAACATTCCGCTGCAATTCCCACACCCAATCATTTCCTGCCCTACTTCCTCCAAGGAGAACAAGCATGAACTGCGTTGTTTGTGGTCGGCCCATTGAAGAGGGCCGCAGGCGGGGCGAGCCTCCGAGTGAAGCGAAGTACTGTTCGAAATGCAGAGCGGATCGCCGGCGACGCGTCAAGTTGAAGTACACGTGGCGCTCGGAATTCGAGGACATCCTGAAGGCGCAATACTACGGCGGGCTCAATCGTCGCTTCCAAGTCCTCAACCGGATGGTCCGCATGACAGGCCTGCCGCGCTGGTACATCAAACGGCAGGCCGCACGTTTGGGCGTAACGATGAACATGGATAGGAAACCGTGGACACCGGCAGAACTAAGCGTTTTGGAGAAGCTGGTCGGCCGCGTGTCGTCTGCCACAATCGCGAAGCGGCTGCATCGTCCTGAAAGCTCAGTCGTAGACAAGTTGAAACGCCTAGGAAATTCCCGTCGTGTGCGAGCAGGCTACACAATGCACGATCTCGAACAATGCCTGGGCGAAGACCACCATAAAATCTCGACGTGGATTTCGAAAGGCTGGCTTCGTGATCGCCTTCAAGGCACGCAGCGCCACGATGGGAATGGCCGGGACATTCATCGCATCCGCGAGAAAGACATTTTGCACTTCCTCAAGAACCATCCCCACGAAATCAATCTCGGAAAAGTGGACCAGACGTGGTTCTTGGATTTGGTTTTGCTGCGAGGTCGGGAAGTGCCCGAAGTGAAAACCTCTCGACCTGGAACACTTGATGAGGACTCCGTGGCAGCGTAGCAACTGCCCTTCCGTCACCGATTACTGCTCAGATCAGTGAGGATGGTGGCAGTGACGACATTTCCTGGATTACCCGTTCAGCGCGTCGGAAACTAGAGGCTAATGCACTGCGACCGAATATGCGTGACGTGCGCCTGAATTTGTTATCACTTTGCTGCGGACAGCGCTGCAAGCGGAGCCTGGGTTCAATCACCCAAAGCAATAAAGGGAAGCGGAAGGCTCCTTCTTGGCGCGAGGATTTAACGACTGAGGTGAGAGGGCGATCCTCGGCGGATCGACAACTTCCGTTCGGCAGTTCTGAATTCTTCTCCGAATCGCGCGTTTTCCGGCAAGTTGTCGGCAACTCGGAAGTTGCTTCCAAGTCCTCCTCTGGTCCGATGTTCCCAATTCCTCCCGAAGAAAGGTAAACAAATGACAAACACATTGTCAGCTAGCCATGTTG
Source organism: Candidatus Acidiferrales bacterium (assembly GCA_049678505.1). Lineage (GTDB taxonomy): Bacteria > Acidobacteriota > Terriglobia > Acidiferrales > UBA7541 > DAHUXN01. Next base: position 1,295 of record JBAUEH010000049.1, on the reverse strand, counting down.
ATCTGGCATTGCACACGATTTCATCCGTTCAGGAAATTCCCCTGGATCGAATCCGCGAATCCAGCAGCAACCCTCGTCGACGCTTCGATGAAGCGAAGCTCAGGGAGCTAGCCGAAAACATCAAACTGCGAGGCGTGTTGCAAGCGGTCCTGGTCCGACCCGCTCCCGACGGCACAGACGGGACGTACGAATTGGTCGCTGGTGCCCGCCGTTTTCGTGCCTCGACGCTGGCTGACAAAGAAACGATCCCAGCCACGGTGAGGGATCTGACTGATGCCGAATGCCGCGAGATTCAGTTGATCGAGAATCTACAGAGAGCTGATATCCATGAACTGGACGAGGGCGCCGGCTATCGCTCGTTAATGGCCCTGAAGCCCGATTTCTACACTGTCGAAACCATCGCAGCGCAAGTTGCCAAAAGCCCGTCGTACGTGAAGGGCCGCATGTCGCTTACGGATCTGATTCCGGCCGCACAAACAGCGTTCTACGACGGTAAGCTCACCGTGGCACATGCCCTGGAACTCGCACGGCTCCAACCTGCGGATCAGGAACGAGCCATCATGGAATGCTTTCCCGGTCACCGAAACACGGCTTCGATTCTCAAGGACCGCAAAGCCGAAGCAATGACAATCCGACAGCTTCGCGATTGGATCGAACGCGAAATTCACCTCGACCTGAAAAACGTGCCCTTTGACGTCAACGACGCTAATTTGCTGCCCGCGGCGGGAGCGTGTTCGGCGTGTCCCAAACGGACTGGCAATAATCCGCTGCTATTCCCGGAGGTCAGGAACAAGTCTGTGTGCACAAATCCTGCGTGCTACTAGGCGAAAATCCAGGCGCTTGTCCAGATTCGTGTTAAACCCTTGGTAAAAGAAGGCCAAAAGCCCGTTCGGATTTCCTCAGCTCCTTATTGGCAGGCTCGTTCCAAATCTGCCGACACACTGTACGAAGGTCAATATCGCCGCGTGGAAAACGATGGAGAGTGCCCGCACACTCAAGCCGCTGTCATCGTGGATGGCCGAGAGGCGGGAACAATCTTGCACATCTGTGCGGATGAGAAGTGCAAGACGCACCGGCAGTTCTCTCGTTATGAAATCTCGCCACAGGAGCGCGAACAGCGCAGAAAGCTTGCGTTCGCAATTCGTGTTCAGAAAGACTCGCGTTCGCGGATTTTGCAGGCTGTCCGGCAGAAGCTTCCTGCCGAATTGGCCCGTGCGGACTTCGAGATGGTCGCACTTGACTATTTCCGACGGCTCGGCCACGACAACCATCATCGACTGTTCCAGGTCTACGGC
>JBAUEH010000048.1:0-2157 GCA_049678505.1 Candidatus Acidiferrales bacterium | reverse complement strand
GAACATCGCAGATCAGTGCCCCCTGTTTAAGATCATGAGGAGAAGAGGGACAAAGTGCAAAAGCGACAAAACGGGACAAGGGCCAACGCGTTAGCAGGCGTGACGGGCTTGGAAGTTCTCTACGCGAGGAGTTTGCCGGCGACGCGTAGCGGTTCTCTTTATGGTGCGTTTCCCTATCCGACGAAGATATCTCCCGAAGCCATTGCCCTGTTCATCGCAGCGCATACTAAACCCGGCGATACCGTATTTGACGGATTTGCCGGGAGCGGCACCACTGGGCTGGCAGCATTGCTATGCGAAAATCCATCGCCTGAGCTTCGCCAGGAAGCGAAGCGACTCGGGCTCAATGTACAATGGGGCGTCAGAAACGCCGTATTGTACGAGCTGGGTGCTCTGGGCGCTTTTGTGAGTCGCACACTGAATAACCCTCCAGACCCCAAGGTCTTTCGCAAGGCTGCCGAAGAGATTCTGAAAGCTGCGCAACAGGATGACGGTTGGCTGTACGCGGCCGACGACCTGCAGGGGAACAAAGGAACAATTCGCTATCTAATCTGGTCAGATCTTCTCTGCTGCCCTGCATGCCGTAGCGAGGTCAGGCTCTGGGATGCGTGCGTTTCCCGCGATCCCGCGCAGATTGCATCACAGTTCACCTGCCCCTCATGTTGTCACAAAACGACTCTCGATGATCTGCGGAGGTTGACCGAGGCCGCCCGGGACGATCTTATCGGCAAACAGACAAAGCAAAGGAAACGAAAGCCGGCGTGGCTCTATGGGACAACTGGCAAGACAAACTGGTCGCGCCCGGTGACCGATAAGGACCTTAAGCTGCTCGAACGTATCGCTCGGGAGCCTATTCCGCCTGGCGTTCCCTGTGTTGAAGTTCCCTGGGGTGATCTGTACCGGCGCGGATATCACCAGGGCATCACGCATCTGCATCACTTCTATACCCGCCGCAACCTGATCGTTTTCGGACGGCTTTGGCAGCTTGCGGAGCGCTACAGCGGCAGTTTGCGGGACGCACTTCGCTTTTGGCTGCTAAGCTACAACGCATCGCACGCGACAATTATGACGCGCGTGGTCGCCAAGTCCGGCCAGAAGGATCTAGTAGTGACGAGCGCCCAACCCGGTGTACTGTATGTCAGCGGCCTTCCCGTCGAGAAAAATCTCATCTCCGGCTTGTTCCGAAAGCTTTCGACGATTGGTAAGGCGTTCGATATCATCCGCGGTCGAACGGGCCGCGTCGAGGTTCATCAACGATCAAGCTGCCATGTCGCTCTGCCTGATCGGAGTATAGATTACGCTTTCACTGATCCGCCGTTCGGCGGAAACATCCCTTATGCGGAGATCAACTTCCTCAATGAGGCTTGGCTGAACCGCTACACTGATCGAGCCGAAGAAGCTATCGTCAGCAAGCACCAGGAAAAGACACTTGCCGATTACCAGCAGCTACTGACAGACGCGTTATCCGAAACGCGGCGCATTCTAAAACGCCAAGGCAAGGCAACGGTCGTCTTCCACTCAGCGACAGCAGAGGTGTGGAACGCCCTGCAGGCGTCATATAAGGATGCCGGATTCAGCGTCGAGTGTGCCGGCATTCTCGATAAAACCCAAGGCAGCTTCAAGCAAGTGACGACGGATGGCGCCGTGCGCGGCGATCCGGTCCTTCTTTTGGGCCAGCACGTCACGAACGCTGAACAGACCATTCATTGCGTGTGGAAAGTTGCCGAGAAATTGAGGCAAGAGGCAGCTTTGGCGCTTGACCCGACCGAGCAGACGGCTCAGCGCCTCTATTCGAGACTCGTTACACATTATCTTGCTCACCATCAGCAGGTGCCGCTCGACGCAGAGTCTTTCTACGAGTGGCACGCTGAACACCCATTCTCGGAGAACACAGCCGTTGCGTGAATCTGATACCCGCGACACGATACGAGTCGCCGCACGCGCTTATGAAGAGGCGCTGCCGCCTCAGCAGCGCAAGCAACTAGGCCAGTATTTTACGGGGCTGCCGCTCGGCAAGCTGCTTGCCCACCTGGCTCTGGATTCGGAGACGCGTACCATCCTTGATCCGATGGCCGGTCACGGCGACCTACTCGACGCGACATGGGAAGCAGCAACTGAACGCTGTATCAAGCTCGACCGCCTGGACGGCATCGAAAT
>JBAUEH010000047.1:0-1764 GCA_049678505.1 Candidatus Acidiferrales bacterium | reverse complement strand
CGATTCGTATTGCGCCCAGCCTCGGCGAAAATCCCCCAGGCAGAGGCGCGCCAGCGACGCGTTGAAGTTCGCCTCCATGTTCTCCGGATCAAGCGCAAGGGCATCGACATAACACGCGAGCGCATCCTCAACTCGCGCGACACAGCCAAATGTGTTGCCACGATTGATGTGCGCTGCGGTCATACTAGGCTGGATGCGAAGCGCATGCTCATGGCAGGCGAGTGATTCATCGAACCGTCCCAACAGTGCAAGCGCGACGCCGCGATCGGTCAGGCCCACGTTGTGATCGGGCTCGATCGCCAATGCGGCGTCGTAACTCGCCAGCGCGTCGGCCGGGCGTTTCAGCTTGATGAAAGCGTTACCCCGATTGATCAGGCCGCAGACGTTTTTAGGGTTTTTAGCGAGCAACTTATCGTAGGTTTCAAGCGCCTCCTCCTGGCGTTCGAGCTCGCCCAGCGACGTTCCGCGATTGATCAGGGCGTCGACGCGATCCGGCGCAATCGACAGCGCCGCGTCAAAGCTTTCCAGCGCTTCCTGGTATCGGCCGAGTCTGCCAAGGATGCAGCCGCGGGCATTGATCGTGTCGGTGTGCTGCGGTTCCAGTTCCAACACCTTGGCGCAGGCCTCAAGCGCCTCGTCCAATGAACCAAGATCCATCAACGTGGTGGCGCGATTGTGCATCGTCCGCAAATCGTCGGGATCGATCGCGAGGGCCTTGTCGTAACAAGCCAGTGCTTCGGACCGCTGTTGCATTGCCGCATGGGTGAGTCCGAGATTATTGAGGACATCCAGACGCCGGGGCTCGAGCTCGTGCGCTGCCGAAAAACTCGCCCGCGCCTCTTCGAGACGTCCCAGCGTGAGCAGCGCGTTGCCGCGATTGTGCAAGGCGTTGGCGTAGTCGGGTCGGATTTTGAGCGCGCGGTCGCAGCTTTCCAGCGCCTCCGCGCTCTTGCCGAGCTCCAACAACGTGACGCTTATATTGCTCAGAATCTCGAAGTCGGCGGGATCGATCGCGAGCGCTTGCTCATAGGATTTCAGGGCCTCGCTGTGGCGCCCGAGCGCCGCGAGAGCGATGCCGCGGCGATTGAGCGCCTGCACGTGCCGCAGCTGAAATGCCAATACTCGATCGTAGTCGAGTAGCGCTTCTTCGTTTCGCGCCATTGCGGCAAGGGTGTTGCCGCGGTTGTAAAGAGCGTCGAGATGATTCGGCGCCAACGCCAGCGTCTTTTCGAAGGTCGCCAGCGCTTCTTCGTGGCGGTTGAGATTCTTCAGGGATAGGCCGCGATTATATTGCACTCTGGCATCATCCGAGTGCTGCGCCAGAAGCCGATCGAACGTTGCGACCGCCTCCTCATGGCGCTTGAGCGCGTCGAGGATCACGCCGTAATTGATCAGTGCGTCCGCTGATCCGGGCACAGCCTTGAGCGCGGATGCGACCAGGCGCAGGCCCTCGGCGGATTGGCCCTGCTGATGCCGTAGCACGCCGCTCAAGTGCAACGCGTCGAAATTGCCGGGATCGGCCGAGAGAACCGAGTCGTAAATCTGGGCTGCCTCCGGGAGACGCCCCTGCTGGTGCAGCGCGAGAGCATGTTGGATCGACCGCTCGGTCGATGCCCGCTTCGCGGTAGCATGCTTGGTCATACCCTACTCACTCGAAGCCCGACGCTCGGCCGCGCGGCTCACTCCTGCGCCTCAGGTGATTGCGAGCCAGGCTTTCAACATCGGTTAATATGGTTAAGCAAAGGTGACGCCTCGGTGATCGAC
>JBAUEH010000046.1:0-14894 GCA_049678505.1 Candidatus Acidiferrales bacterium | reverse complement strand
GCAAATGCCCATCGCTCCCACGGTATTGAATTTCAGACAGCACTTAACGAATGCAAATTCGCGTTTGCGTGGAACGTTCATTGTTGTGTCTCCTGCCGGTAAAGCGTTCGCGTATGAAAGATCGCGGTGGCGACAAACATGATCAGCATTCCGAAAATGGCCACGAGGCCGCCCAAATCAAAAACGCGCAGCGAGAGCCCCGGGACTTTGGCATCGGGGCGAAGCCACAGGGCCAGATTTCCGAGCGCGAGCAGAATGCGGATTTCCGTGGGTCCGAGTTTCCCGAACGACAGGCGAAAAATGCCGAGAGTGTAAGTCGCGAGATAGGTTTCGATGGAGAGCAACAGAAACACGACGAGCATTCCCACAGCGATTCGCCAATCGATGTATGCGGAAGCGGCAAAACCTCCCATGAGAAAAATTGCGCCCACGGAATCGATCATGTGGTCGACGTAGAAACCGTAGCGCGGGCGCTGGCAATTGCGGACGCGCGCGAGCGTGCCGTCGAGGCTGTCTCCAAACCAGTTCAGCGCGAGGAACAATGTGGCGAGCAGCAGACCCAGGGAATTCCAGCGCGCCAGCACGTAGCTCGCACCCGCGAAACACATGGACAAGAATCCAAGAAGCGTCAGATGGTCGGAGTTGATTCGCGCGGGCATGCGCGCAGCGAGCCACAGCAAGGCTTTCCGTTCAGGCGCGGCGGTGACGCTTTCTTGCAAGCGCGTGGCATTCTTGAACACGGGATTCTTTTTGTCGAGCGACGCAGCGCGTGATTCGACAGCGTGGCCAGGAGCGGTTCGGACGATGGACATTGGCTTGGCGAGCATTTGTGTTGTGTTCATTGTGAGTTCTCCTTAGTTGAGTTCGAGTTGTCGAGCAAAGCGGTGCGAGTTTCCGCGAGGGTCGAGCGCAGAGACGCCGCGGGAATTTTCTCGATGAAAGAACCGATCAGCCAGCCGAGGCCAACGGGCACGTCACGCGTGAGAGAGACGGCGTCGCACTGAACATAAACGCCGCCATCGGTCTGATAAAAACGCCAATAAGAATCGAGGCGCCAGAGAAATCCATGGTCGTTGCCGGCAGGCTCGTCGCGCTCGTTTAGCGCTCCGGGATGATCGACTTCGGCGATGCGTGTGCTGTGCGAGCGAGCGTAAACATGATCACGACCCATGCGCGTGTAACGAATGTCGTATTCGGTGTCCAGCACGACGACGATGACCTGCACTTGTTTGAGCCGGAGGTAGATGTGAAATTCGCCGCCCGATTTGGCGAGTAATTTCGATTTCACGACTTCCGATGGGTAGTAGTCCGTGTCGTGGTCGTAGTCCTGCAGCGTGGCGAGCGCCTGCGGAATGGAAATGCCTGGAACGAAGACGATTCCAATCCAGTCGTGAATGAGGCCGCCGGGAATGGAAGTGCAGCCGGGCGAAGCGCAGTCGGCGTCGCGCTGGACGAGAATTTGGCCGTTGTTCAGGTTCGCATAGGCTTGGTTTTTTTCCGGCTGCGGCAGTGCGTCGATATAAAGGAAAACTGTTTTTGCCGCGAGGTCGCGATCCGCGCGCGCTTCTTTGGCGCTGACGTACTGGTCAAAGGTGCGCACGGTTTCGGAAGTAAGTTGTGCGGCGACGGATGACCGAGGCGCCAGAGCGGCGCCGGCAACCAAAGTTACAGCCATCGAAATTACTTTCCAGATTTGGTGTGGCATGCGGTTTCTCGCTTTCATGCGGCGAAGATGCCAGAGGAGCGCGGCAGCGGCAATGCTCTGTAGGTAATTTCTGGGTCACGAGAAAGTCGATTCATAAGGGCGAGGAAAATCAGACACTTGAGGAAAATTCTCTCGTAGAATGAGGGCCGCATTACGGAGGGCGGCTGGTGGCAGAGACGAAGGCCAAGGACCGGACGTTTCGTTTCGGCATATTCGAGATGGACGAAGACACGGGAGAGTTGCGCAAAGAAGGCAGGGCGCAGCCGAGGCTGCGGGAGCAGGCGGCGCGCATACTGCTGATGCTGCTGGAGCGGCCGCGAGATTTGGTGACGCGCGAGGAGTTGCGGGAGCGGCTGTGGGCGTCGGACATGTTCGTCGATTTCGACCATGGAGTGAACACGGCGATCAATCAATTGCGCAACGCGCTGGGCGATGAAGCGGCGAATCCGCGATTCATTCAGACTCTGCCACGGCGCGGGTACCGTTTTATCGCGCCGGTGGAAATTGCGGCGGGAATAGCGGCAGCGCAATCGCCGGTGACGATTGCTGAAGGTGAAGTAAAAGCGCCGGTTGCGCATGACGGCGATTTTGCCGCGGCGGATGCGGAGGCGCGGCGTTCGTCGGTGCTGAGCGACGCGCGGGATTTGCCGGCGGTGTCGAGCGGCGTTGCGCGGACATTATTTTTGCTGATCCAGTTGATTTACCTGATTTTCTACGTGCTTTCGCTGGCTCGGATTCGGGAAGTGGATTTGTTGCTGAGGGAAGCGGGAGAACCGGCGCGGCTGATTTTGGTGGTGCTGATTGCTACGGCGGCGGCGGGGATACCGACGCGGCTTTATCTGATTACCGCGACGGCGTTCAACTATCGCGGGCTGGGTGGAAAATTTCGGAGGCTGTTTCCAGTGCTGTTGCCGCTCGATGAGTTGTGGGCGCTGGCGCCATTTTTGGCGGTGGAGCAGATTGGAATCGGCGCGGCGATTGCGGTGACGGCGGCGCTGCTGTATTTGCCATTCGCGCAGCGCTCGCTGCTGCTGATGGGGAGAGAGGCATGAGCGGGCTCGCAGAGGAGGCGGGTTGAAGAATAGCGCGATACTGCTGGTGCAATGCCCGGACCAAAAAGGTTTGGACGCGGCCATTGCGGACTTTATCTATCGTCACGGCGGCAACATCCTGCGTTTCGAACTGCATCAGACGGAAGTAGATCGATTTTATTTGGCGCGGATCGAATGGGACCTTGCCGGATTCCAGCTCGAGATGAAGGATTTCCCGCAGCGCTTCGCCTCCCTCGCGGAAAAATTTTCGATGCGGTTCCGGCTGGCGCTTTCGAGTTATCGGCCGCGTGTGGCGATCTTCGTTTCCAAGTTCGACCATTGCTTGGTGGACTTGCTTTACCGGCAGCGGACGGGAGAACTGGCGTGCGAGATTCCTCTCATCGTGAGCAATCATGCGGATGCCAAGCGGCACGCGGATTTTTACCGGATTCCGTATCACTTGATTCCGGTGACGAAGGAGACCAAGGCGGAGGCGGAGAAGCAGGAACTGGAGCTGATTCGCGCGAATCGAATCGACTTGATCGTCCTCGCACGCTACATGCAAGTGCTTTCGCCGGAGTTCATCCGGGACTATTCGGAGCAGATCATTAACATTCACCATTCTTTTCTTCCGGCATTTGTGGGCTCGAAGCCGCACCTGCAAGCCTATGAGCGCGGCGTGAAACTGATCGGGGCGACCGCGCATTACGTCACCGAGGCGCTGGACGACGGGCCGATCATCGAGCAGGGCGTGGCGCGCATCTCGCATCGCGACGCGCTCGAAGGGTTGGTGGAAAAAGGACGCGACTTGGAAAAGGTGGTTCTCTCGCGGGCGGTGCGGTGGCACATCGAAAACCGCATCCTGCTGCACGGCAATAAGACGATTATTTTCGAGTGAAGCGGCGGCAATGAAAGAACGGCATAGTGCCGTTTTTGACGTCCTTGGTGAAAAGGAGTGGTATGGCATGGGGATGACAAATTGGTGGCGGCGAAGTGGCAGAGCGGCTTGGGCGCAGGGCGGACGCAGCGCGTGGATTGTGGCGTTCTTGAGCGCGGTGATTTTATTCGCGCCGGGCATTTGCGCGGCGCAGACGACGCTAGCCATGGCGCCGGGAGCGGCGTTGACAACGGTGACGCCGGAGCCGGGATTTTTTACGGAGCCGTCGATTGCCGTCGACCCGAATCATCCGGATCACGTGGTGGCCGTGTATCAGGACAATGCACACGCGGCGTATTCGACGGATGCGGGAAAGAATTGGACAGTGGCAACAGGAATCGCGCCCAAGGACTATCGCGTGTCGGGGGACGTGTCGACGACATACGACAATCAGGGGCATGCGTTCATTTGCTATATCGCGTTCGATCAGCTAGGCACGTTCAATTATTGGGGACACAACGCGAACCGAAACGGAATCTACATCCGGCGCTCACTCGACGGCGGGAAGGATTGGGAAACGGACGATATTGCCGTGAGCGCGCAGCCGCAAAAGCCGGGAATTCCGTTTGAAGACAAACCGTACATCGTTGCGGACAACAGTCATGGGTCCCACGCGGGGAATCTTTACATCGGCTGGACGCGATGGACGCTGACGAATTCGGAGCTTCTGTTTGTGCGCTCGACCGATGACGGCAAGACGTGGTCGAAGCCGATCGAAATTGATAATGGACCGGGGTTGCCGCGCGACGACAACGGCGCGCTGGAAGGATTTGCGGCGGCGGTTGGACCGGACAGCACAGTGTACGTCGTGTGGTCGGATGGGGATCGGATTGTGCTGACGACGTCACACGACGGCGGACAAACATTTTTGCCGACAAAGAACATTATCGATACGGCGCCGATTATGTTCGGAGTGGATGCGGTGGAACGAGCGAACGGATTTCCGCAAATTGCGATCGATCCGCGCGGTGGAAAAAAGGGCGGGCGGATGTATGTGACGTGGAGCGATTACCGGAATGGCGATGTGGATGTGTTCTGCGCGGCGTCGGAGGATCACGGAAAGACGTGGGGCCCTGCGGTGCGCGTGAATACCGATCCGCAGCACGATGGCGCGGACCAGTTTTTTCAGTGGATGACGGTGGATCCGGCGGATGGCTCGGTGTATGTGGTCTTTTATGACCGGCGCGGCGATCCGGAAAACCGAAAGCAGATTGTGACGCTGGCGCGATCGACCGATGGAGGAAAAACGTTTCAGAACTATGCGTGGAACGCGCAGGCGTTCGACGCACAGGGCGTTTTCTTAGGCGACTACACCGGAATTGCCGCGCTGAACGGGCGCGTTTACGGAGTGTGGACGGAAAAGCCGGCGAGCGGCAATGGTCCGCGGCAGATGCCGGCGCGGAGTAGCGCGGAATATTGGCGGGAGCGCGGAACGGTTATCCAGATTGGCGTGGCGGATTTCAAGAGCAGTGAAAAGTGATGAGTGACGAGCGTGAAGAAAAACGGCGGTACACCCTTGGTCACGTAGCTCCGCATCTGAAAATTGATGGCGAGCCCACGGGCTATTCGTGAAAATCCTTATAGCAAAGCCACATTTCTCGGCTAAGCACTCCGGGGAAATTCCAGGTAACGCCTAGGAGTGGTGCGCGCGTCTAAAACCTAGGAGACAAGCGAGGAATCGCGGTGAGGTGCGCCACTCAGGCCGCCTCGCATTTCAGAAAGTAACAGAGGCAGATCTATGCATTTAGCAAGGAGACTTATTGGAGCGCTGGCCGCTGCGGCAATGGGATTCGCCGCCAATGCAGGTATGGCGGCTCGCGCGGCAACAGTTCCGCGCGGGGAAGACCAAGCACAGCCCGCTTCTCAGGGTCAAGCGCCGGCGCAGAGCGGCGCGACGAGGTCGATTGGAACGATCAAGTCGATCGTGGGCAACGCAATCACACTGACAACCGATGCAGGCGCGGACGTGAGCGCGGTGGTGAACGACGCGACGAAAATTGTGCGCGTGGCGCCAGGGCAAACGACTTTGCAGGGCGCGACGGTGATTCATTTGCAGGATTTGCAGGTGGGCGACAGAATTTTGGTGCGCGGGCAGGCTTCCAGTGCAGGTGCGCCGATGAGCGCGGCGAGCATCATCGTGATGAAGCGGACGGACGTCGAGGCGAAAAAGGCCGAGGAGCAAGCGGCGTGGCAGAGCGGGGTAGGCGGCCTGGTGAAAAGCGCCGATCCAACCAGCGGAACGATCACGATTACCATGGCGGCGCTGGGCGGGACGAAGACGGTGGAGATTCACACGACGAAGGCCACGACTCTGCGGCGATACGCGCCGGATTCAGTGAACTTCGACGATGCGCAGGCGGGGACGATAGATCAAATCCATGCAGGCGATCAATTGCGCGCTCGCGGGACGCGCAGCGCGGACGGAAGCGAATTCGATGCGCAAGAAATTGTGTCGGGAGCGTTCCGGAATATCGCGGGAACGATTACGGCGATTGATGCGTCAGCGAATACCATCAATGTGATGGATTTGATTACGAAAAAACCGTACTTGGTGAAGTTCACAGCGCAATCGGAGATGCGGCAACTGGCTCCGGAGATGGCGCAGCGGATTGCCATGCGGCTGCGCGCGGCACAAGCCGGCGGTCAGCCAGGAAGCGCCGGAGGCGCGGCGGATTCGAATCGCGGAGCAGGTGGGCCGCCAGGAGCGGCAGGACAGAGGCCGGGAGGATTTCAGCGCGGCGGAGGGGCAGCAGGAGATTTGCAGCAGATGTTGAGCCGGCTGCCTCCTGCGACGCTCGCGAGTTTGCAGAAGGGCGAAGCGGTAATGATTGTGTCAACGGAAGGAGCAGTCTCCGGGGAAGTTACAGCGATAACGCTGCTCGGCGGAGTGGAACCGATTCTGGAGGCCCCGAGCGGTGCGCAAGCGATGGCGCTTTCACCGTGGAGTCTGAGCGCTCCCGCCCAAGGCGATGACCAACAACAATAGTTAGAGCTGTTCCTGCAAGGGATCTCGGGTGGATTCCGGGAACTTTCTTCGAAAGAGCAGGGAATAATCTTACAGGAGTAATTGAATGCGAATTCGCATTGCCATTATCTGGATCTTATTGATTGCGGTAGCCTGCGGCGCGTCCGCGCAGAGCGGTACTGGCACGCTGCGTGGACAAGTGAAGGATCCTTCGGGAGCTGTGATCAAGGGGGCGACGGTGCTGGTGACTCCGGCAATGGGCCAGCCGGTGAGCGTCCAGACGAACGGGCAAGGCATGTACGTGGTGAAAGGTTTGGCGCCGGGAACGTACAAAGTGGAAGTGATCGCCACGGGATTTGCGCTTTTCGAAAAAGACAACGTGGCGGTCAAGGCACTGCAAATTGCAGAGGCAGATGCATCGCTGCAGATTCAAACTTCGCAGCAACAAGTGACGGTGAGCGCAGAGGCGCCGACGCTCGACGTGAATCCCGCGAACAACGCTGGAGCAATTGTGATCAGCGGCAAGGAGCTCGAAGCTCTTTCAGATGATCCGGATGAATTGCAGTCCGACCTGGAGGCGCTGGCTGGGCCATCCGCGGGACCGAACGGCGGGCAAATGTACATCGACGGGTTTACGGCGGGGCAGTTACCGCCGAAGTCGGCGATCCGCGAGATTCGCATCAACAGCAATCCGTTCTCGACGGAGTACGACAAGCTGGGGTACGGACGGATTGAAATTTTCACGAAGCCGGGGACGGATCAATTTCATGGCCAGGCGATGCTGCAGGGGAACGATTCGAGTTTCAACTCGATGAATCCCTTTGCGGTGACCGAGCCGGCCTATGACAATGTGATGTTCAACGGGAGCTTGAGCGGGCCGATTAGCAAGAATGCGTCGTTCTTCGTCAGCGGGCAGCGGAGGGACATCAATAACGTGGATGTTCTGGATGCATGCGTACTGAGCAACGATCCGAATCCGCAGTTATTTGGGGCAACGCGACCGATTACACCTTTTATGCCTGCTACACCTTCTGCGGGCTCTCAAGGAAATTGCGGGGCCGCTGGCTGGACGCCGTTTACCGACTCGGTCCCCAATCCGCGGACACGGACGAATGTGAGCCCGCGTGTCGATTATCAACTGACAAAAAATAACACGTTGTCCATGCGCTACCAATATTGGCGCGACAATCAGCAGAACATATTGGGTTCGGCTGAGGATGTTCCCACGCAAGGGACGAACACACTCGAAACCGAGCAGACGGTGCAACTGGACGATTCGCAGGTCATCAGCACATCGGTGGTAAACGATACGCGCTTTCAGTTCCTCCACGATGTTACCGATCAAACTCCGACAAGCACGCTGCCGACAGTGGACGTGCCGGGAGCGTTCAACGCGGGCGGCAGCAACGAGCAAACAATCCTGGACACGGCAAATCATTACGAATTGCAGAACAATACGCAGATGGTGACGAAAAACCACACGTTCAATTTCGGAGGACGGCTGCGCTGGACGACGGATAATAGCAGCGCGAATTCGGACTTCTCCGGAATGTTCAATTTCGACGGGGAATCGCAATATCAGATTACGGAACAGAACATTGCGGCGGGACTACCGGCGAATGCAAATGGCGGCGGCGCGAACCAGTTCGCCATCACGCTCGGGACTCCGGAGGCGTCGGTTTCCTATGCTGACTTGGCTCTGTATTTCCAGGACGATTGGCGGGTGCGGCCCAACCTAACCATCAGCCCGGGCCTGCGTCTTGAGACGCAGACCGGCATCAGCGACCATGCGGACTGGGCGCCGCGGATCGCCCTGGCGTGGGGACTCGGCGGCGGCAAGGGCGGCCCTAAATGGGTGATTCGCGCGGGTTCCGGGATTTTCTATGATCGATTTACAGAAGATCTTTTGATGCAGGCGACGCGGCTGAACGGCGTGACGCAGGAGCAATACGTGGTGCCGTTTCCGTCGTGCTTCTTTGCAACAACGCCGGCGATGCCGGTGACACTGAGCCAGATCGAGTCGGAATGCGGGAGCGCGCAGCTCTTGCCGACTGTGTATCGGGTAGCTCCCCATGTACATGCGCCGGGAACGCTGCAGACCGCGGTGAGCGTGGAGCGGCAGCTCACGAAAATCGCCACGCTGGCGGTGACGTACATCAATTCGCGGGGCTGGGATCAACTGCTGACGAACAATGTGAATACGCCGCTGCCCGGAACGTACAATCAGGCGGATCCGGCAACGGCGGTGTATCCGTCGGGCAGCCCGGGCAACATTTACCAATACGAATCCGAGGGAGTTTTCCGGCAGAACCAACTTATGACGAACCTGACGATACGCGCCGGCGCGAATCTTACGCTTTTTGGCTATTACGCGTTGAACTATGCGAATAGCGATACGGCGGGAGCATCGAGCTTTCCCTCCAATCCGTACAATATCTCCGAAGATTACGGGCGAGCAGCGTTTGACGTGCGGCACCGCATATTTTTCGGCGGATCCATAGGAGCGCCGTGGGGATTGCGTTTCAGTCCGTTCATGATATTCAGTTCCGGCGTGCCGTACAATCTTACGATTCCAGATGACTTGATCGGAAGCTCGCAATTCAATCAGCGGCCGGCGTTCGCAAGCGCGTTATCCAATCCGGCGAACGTCGTGGACACGCCACTCGGAGATTTCGATACGGTTCCGCAGCCAGGCGAGACGCTCGTTCCGATAAATTACGAGACTGGGCCGAATCTTTTCACGATGAACCTTCGAGTGAGCAAAACCTTTAGCTTCGGAAAAGAAGGAAGAGGCAGCGCGGCGCCGGGCGGTTTCGGCGGTGGCGGTGGCGGAGGAGGGCGCGGCGGAGGTAGCGGTGGACGCGGCGGAGGAATGATTTTCGGCGGAGGGCCAGGGCGCGGAGGCCAAAACACGGCGGCCGGGCGCTACAATCTGACATTCAGCGTCTTCGGGCGAAATATCTTCAATGACGTGAACTTGGCGCCGCCGATCGGAGTGATCGGTAATTTGACCGGACGATTCAACGGATTATACGGCGAGGCATTCTCTTCGGGAACGGCGGCGAGCCGCGTGATTTACCTGCAGACGAGCTTCAGCTTCTAACGTTTTATAAAAAAAAGAGGCTCCCGGGCAAAAAAACCGGGAGCCTTTTTTCTTTTTCAAGAAAGCGTACCGCTTTACCTCGGAGAAGATCTCTCTGCCGGTGAAACCGAGACGTATGGAACGTTGCTATGGCGCATCATTTCGTTGAACGCAGCAAGGTCCTTGGTCTGGAGGCTCCGCCAAGCGGCCAATTGCTCATCGATCTGAGACTTGAGCTGATTGTAAACAGTATAGTCCGCGTCGGTCGGGCCTGAAGCAGCGCGGTCAACCGAGCTTTCGAGCGCCATCAGCTGGTCCGCGAGCATGATGGGATAGTTGAGCGGGTCTTCGTCGCTCTTGGACTTCGATTGAATCAGTCTATCTTCAATGGACAGGGCTTTTTCGTCGAGCGCCTTGGCCGCATCAGCGATGTTTTTCTGATTTGGGCCGAGGCGCTTCTGAACGTCATCCAGTTGGGCATGAAGGGTGCGAATCTGGTTTACGGCATCATGCGCTGAACTGACGACCGCTTGAACCTGAAGGGCCAGCTCGAGCTGCTTATCGAGTTCCGCCTGGGTGGCATGGAGGCGCGGGTCGAGTTTCACTTCGAGAGGCGCAGTGTAACTTTGGCCGTCGACGGTGAGCTTGACTTGATATGTCCCCGGCGAAGCCAAAGGTCCAAGTGGCGAGCCGCCCCAGGAAACTGCTCCTGGAACTTCATGAGTGGCCTCGTAACGAAGGTCCCACGTGAAGCGATTGAGGCCGGCGTTCTTTGTGAGCTGCGCAGCGCGGAAGAAACGGGCGAAGCCGGTGGGCTCTGCACCAGCAGGCCTCTCCCGATGCGTGGAATATTTGCGAATTGTTTTGCCGTGGCTGTCGAGAATTTCAAGCGCGACGTCACCGGATGGCTCGGACTTGAGCCAGTAGTCGATTGTTGCGCCAGCCGGACCTCCGCCACGGAAGCCGAAGCCTCCGCTAACCTGCCGGTACGCCGCTGCCGGTGGAAAGAGATGGGCCGCATCATTTTCGAGGGAGTCCGAGAAATTGCGAAGCGGCGTGATGTCGTCGAGCGACCAGAAGGAGCGACCGTGCGTTGCAACGAGCAGGTCGTCGCCGTGGACGGTCAGATCGCGAACGGATGCGGCGGGCAAATTGGATTGCAGCGATTGCCAGTGGCCGCCGTCGTCGAATGAGACGTAGACGCCGAGTTCCGTGCCGGCGAAGAGCAGTCCACGATGGCCGGGATCTTCGATGACCGCGTGCACGTATGAGCCGTCGGGAATGCCGTCGGTGATTTTGGTCCAGGTATGGCCGAAGTCGGCGGTCTTGTAAGCGTAGGGATGAAAATCGTCGATCTTTTCGCCGTTCACCGCCACATAGGCAGTGCCTGCGGCGAAATGCGAAGGATCGATGCCGCTGATTTTGGCCCACGTGGGCATGTCTTTCGGCGTGACGTCTTCCCAATGCTGGCCGTCGTCGCGGGTGAGATGAACGAGGCCGTCGTCGGAGCCGACCCAGATTTCGCCGCGGGCCGTTGGTGAAGGAGCGATGACGAAGATGGTGTCGTAATATTCGGCGCTAGTGTTGTCCTGGGTTATGGGGCCGCCGGCGGATTGCTGCTTGGATTTGTCGTTGCGAGTCAGGTCAGGGCTGATGACGGACCAGCTCTTGCCGGCGTCGGAGGTGCGGAAGAGGACGTTGCCACCGAAGTAGATCGTTTTTTCATCGAAGGGCGACGCCGCGATGGGTGCGGTCCACTGAAAACGATATTTCAGATCGGCAGCGCCGTGGCCCATGGGATTGAGAGGCCAGGGCGAGACGTCCGTGACTTCGCCGGATGCGCGATCGTAGCGCGTGATTTCGCCGTCGTAGGAATCGCCATAAACGGTATCGCCGTTTTTGTCGGGAACGACCCAGCCACTTTCGCCGCCGCCGACGCCGTAAAATTCGTTGGAATTGCCGCGACTGGCGATGGCCACGGTACCGCTATCCTGCTGCGCGCCGTAGACGTAGTACGGAAAACGATCGTCGGTGGCGACGTGATAGAACTGAGCGGTGGGCTGATTGTCTTCGGTGGACCAGGTGGTGCCATTGTCCAAAGAAATGGTGGTGCCGCCGTCGTTGCCGACGATCATGTGGGTGGTATTGGTTGGGTCGATCCAGAGCATGTGCGAATCGCCACCGATGATGTCTTGCCAGGAATGGCCGCCGTCGATGGAGCGGAAGACGCCGGTGTCGAGGACGTAGACTTTGTTGACGTCCTTGGGGTCGGCGTAAATGTGAGTGAAATACCAGGCGCGCTGGCGGAAGCGATGATCGTCGCTGACGAGATTCCAGTGTTCGCCGGCGTCGTCGGAAACGTACAGGCCGCCTTTTTCCGCTTCGATCAATGCGTACACGCGCTGGCCATCGGCGCCAACGGCGAGACCGATTTTGCCGAGAACGCCCGAGGGCAGACCGTTGCCTTGCAGCGGCTTCCAAGTGAGGCCCTCGTCGGTGGATTTGTAGATGCCGCTGCCGGGGCCTCCGCTATCAAATCCCCAGGCCATGCGCTGCACCTGATAAAGCGCGGCGTAAACGATGCTGGAGTTCGTGGGATCGAAGACCAGATCGCCGCCGCCGGTTTTGTCGTCTTTGTAGAGAACTTTTTGCCAACTCTTGCCGCCGTCGGCGGAGCGGAAAATGCCGCGCTCCTCATTGGGACCAAAAGCGTGGCCGATTGCGGCGACCATGACGAGGTTCGGATCGCGCGGGTAGACCAAGATGGCGCTGATGTGCTGGGTGTCGTCGAGGCCGATGTGCGTCCAGGTCTTGCCGCCGTCCGAGGATTTGTAAACGCCGTCACCGTAGCTGATATCTCCGCGCAGGCAAGGCTCGCCCGTGCCGGCGTAAATAATATTTGGATCGGATGGCGCGATGGCGATGGCGCCGATGGATTGCACAGGCTCCTTGTCAAAGAGTGGCTCCCAATTTTGCCCGGCGTTGTCGGTTTTCCAAACGCCTCCATCGACGGAGCCGAAGAAATAGGTGTTGGTGCCGGGAAGGCCTTCGACGGCTTCGACACGGCCTCCACGAAAGGGGCCGACCAGTCGCCACTTGAGCACGCCGAGAGTTTTGGCGTCGGGCTGCTGTGCGCGCGTTGCAGGAGAAGCGAAAAATGCTACGAAAAATAAACCGCTAAGGATGGCTTCGATCAGACGGTATCTGCGACCCATTGCTACGACCTCCTGTAGTACTTCGCGCGAATTCTATACTGCGAGCAGGGGCTGTGCAATTGCGCCGCGAGGATATGCGTTCAGGCTTAAACTGTGGGCTCATAGGGCAGCGGCATTGCAGCCGCCGCAGGCGGAGGCGTTGGCCTTGCACACCATACCGGAACGAATAAGTGTTGTATGCGTTGCCGCGGTGCTGGGTGTGATGACCTTGTGTGCGTCTATCGGCGGTTTCGCCGATTCGGGTTCGCCCGAATTTGACGAGAGGTGATTCGCGTGGGCAGGAGCCCGTTCCCTATCGCGATTGCAGATGTGAATCGTGACGGCAAGCTGGACATCATCGTTGGGAATATGGAGGACGGCACGGTCAGCGTTCTGCTGGGGGACGGTCGCGGCCATTTCACGCCCGCGCGCGGATCGCCATTCCCCTGCGGCGCGAATCCCAACGACATAGCTGTGGCGGACATGAATGGTGACGGAAATCCGGATTTGGTGATCGCGAACACTCAAACACCGTATATCACTGTCCTGCTGGGCGACGGTACAGGAAGATTCAAGCCTTCGGCGCATTCGCCGTTCGCGACGAAATCATATCCGCACCCTCATGGCGTGGCCGTTGGGAATTTCATGGGAGACGGCAAACCGGCTGTAGTTACCGATAGCTGGGGACATGATCAAATTCTTTTGATACCTAGCGACGGCAAGGGCGATTTGATCTTGCCGGGAAAGTTTTTCACCGCAGACTTGCATACGGATTCGGGCGTGCGCGCCGCGGACTTCAACAAGGATGGAAATCTAGATATCGTGACGGTCGACCAAGACGCTGACATGGTTGGACTGCTGTTAGGCGATGGCAAGGGCGGGTTCCGAAAGGCGCCCGGTTCGCCATTTCTTGCAGGCGACACGCCGTGGTCTTTTACCGTGGGCGACGTGAACGGCGACGGAATTCCCGACGTGGCGGTTATTCCGTACGAACCTCAGATGCACGACCCGAAGCAACTCGGCCTGACGGTTCTGCTGGGCAACGGAAAAGGCGGAATGACAGCGATGCGCGGATCGCCGTTTTCTCTTGCGGGTTGCCGAGGGCCCAACCGGGTGGCGATCGGAGATGTTCGAGGAGACGGATTGCGGGACATCGTTGTCTCATGCGCAGAAAACAACGAACTGGTTTTCTTTATGGGCACGAGGAACGGCGCGTTCAATGTTTTCACTCGCAGCATTCCTACGGGATGGGGAGGCGTGGCCCTCGCCGATCTTACCGGCAACGGCAAAGACGATGTGGTGGTGTCGAACGATAAAGCGGGGACGATTACGATTTTGTTTAGCAAGTGATTGACGGAAGTTGCTGGGGAGCGCAATGCACGGTAAACTGTTTGGAAATTTGACTAACGCCGTCGGGGCGTAGCGCAGCCTGGCTAGCGCGCCTGGTTCGGGACCAGGAGGTCGAAGGTTCAAATCCTTTCGCCCCGACCATTATCTCTTGGAATCAGGAATCTTCAAATATGCGAGGCGACCGTTACCATTCACTACTCATGGTTGTGAGCTGCCCCCAAACTCCGCGCAGTGGATCATACGACGTTTGAACCTCCGAAATTCATAGCTTTTGCTCCCGGGTTGGTCCCGAATGGCGGCGCGCAGGGAGCCGTAGGCGACCGCAGAGCCGCCATTCGGCGCGCGAACGCGGCGGGCGTCGCATAGCCCAACGCGCTGTGCGGACGCTCTTCATTGTACTCCTCCCGCCACGCGGCGATCTTCCTTCGTGCTTCGAACAGATTCTGAAACCAGCTCGCGTTCAAACATTCGTCCCGCAACTTCCCGTGAAAACTCTCCACAAACGCATTCTGCACCGGCTTCCCCGGCTCGATGTGCACCCCCGCGATCTTTTTTTCCAAACACCACGCCAGAAAATGGCGTGAGGTGAACTCCGGCCCGTTGTCCGAACGAATTGATTGTGGCGCACCG
>JBAUEH010000045.1:0-16103 GCA_049678505.1 Candidatus Acidiferrales bacterium | reverse complement strand
TCGTGCAGCAGCGTGGTGGCGATGCGCGCGCCGGTGCACGCGATCGGATGCCCCAGCGCGATAGCCCCGCCGTTCGGATTCAGCCGCTCGCGCGGAAAATGCAAATCGCGGTCGCACGCCAGCGCTTGCGCGGCGAACGCTTCATTCAATTCAATCGCGCCATAATCTTCGAGCTTCGTTCCAGTGCGCGCGAGCAGCTTGCGCACGGCCGGCACGGGCCCAATCCCCATCACGCGCGGATCGACTGCCGCAATCGTCGCATCCACAATCCGCGCCAGCGGTTTCAAGCCGAGCTCGCGCACTTTTTCTTCGCTGGCGAGCGTCACAGCCGAAGCCCCGTCCGTGATTCCGCTTGCGTTTCCCGCAGTGACGGTTCCCGTTTTGCTGAAGACCGGAGGGAGCTTCGCAAGCTTTTCCAGGGTGACGTCCGGGCGCACGTGCTCGTCTTTCTCCAGGCGCGTCACGTTGCCTTTTTTGTCTTTCACTTCCACTGGCACGATCTCGCGGCTGAAGCAGCACTCCTGCTGCGCTCTCGCCGCGCGGCGATGGCTCTCCAACGAAAATTCGTCCTGCTCCACGCGTGAAATTTTATATTGCTCGGCAAGCGCCTCCGCCGTCTCGCCCATGATCATTTTCGATATGGGGCACAAAAATCCGTCGCGATACATCGCATCCACCAGCGGCTGATTGCCCATCTTCACGCCCCAGCGCGCTTCCACCAGGTACGGCACTTTGGACATCGACTCCGCGCCGCCCGCAACAACGATTCCCGCTTCGCCCAGCAGAATCTGCTGCCAACCCAGCAGAATCGCGCGCAGCCCGGAAGCGCAGGCCATGTTCACCGTATACGCAGGCACGTTGTCGCCCAATCCGGAGCGCCACGCGATTTGCCTCGCCGGATTCGGCCCCACGCCGGCGGGCCGAGCATTGCCAAAGATCAATTCATCCACATGCCAGCGAAATTCTTCTCGTTTCGGATTGCTGCTTCCGCCCTGGGCGCTTTTAATGCTCTCTTCAATCGCGCCGCCGATCCCTGGCTCGCGTTCCGCCGGCAAAGGCGCCCCAAAGGCGCGTTCGAGCGCTGCGCGCACCGCAATCACGCCCAAATCCGGGCCAGTGAACTCCGCCAAGCCGCCGCCGAATTTCCCGATGGGCGTCCTCACCGCGCTTACGATATAAACTGTGCCCTTCTTCATCGTTCGTTTTTCCCTTTTCCTGGATGGCTATCCGCGCCAAATCTCTTTTCCATCATATCGTCGCATGAAACCACAGGGAAGCCGGTATCCACCGTTTAGCGTTTCTGCGGCCCCGGACGCGGCCCCTATTTCCCCTGTTGCCTTGTACGACTCGCCAGTGCCTCAAAACAAATGACCTGCAATTTCTAAGCAGGGGCGAAATGTTTTTTTTGCATCCCATCTGCAATTTTCTCATTTTCGAATTTGCTCGATTTGCTGCGGCCACTTAGCCCGGCGCTCGATCCGTTTCGCTTTTCACCCTTTCCAGCAGACGCTAGCCAACGAGAACTTTCTCTCCGGTTGCGATACCATGGAAAACGAGCAGCGCCGCATCCTCTGCTCGCAAAATGCCGGCACGACCATTCATTCCGCCGCGAAAATTCCGCGCCACTCTTCGGCGCGTTACCGAGCTCACGCCATCCACCAAACATTTCGAGTGGGAAGTTGTCGATGGTGGCGCTCTTGAATTCTATGCCGGCCAGTTTGTCTCTCTGGAAGTGCCGCGCGATGGCGGCCAGGAAGCGCGGCCCTATTCCATCGCTTCCGCGCCTCACGACAGAAAGAGTTTCGATCTTTGTCTGAATCGCGTCGAAGGCGGCTACGTTTCGAATTATCTCTGCGATCTCGCCGCCGGCGCGACAGTGGATCTGAATGGGCCGCACGGTTCGTTTGTCGTTTCGCCGCCCATCGAACAGGATCTCGTGTTCATCGCGACTGGCACAGGCATCGCGCCCATCCGTGGCATGCTCGCGGAAATTTTCAACGCGTGCGAGGAACCTCCGCACGACGTATGGCTGATTTTCGGCGTCAGGCATTCGGAGACGATTCTCTATCGCAGTGAATTTGAAAACCGGGCCGCGCAGCATCCCCGTTTTCATTTTCTCCCCACGCTCAGCCGGCCATCCGCCGACTGGCGAGGCAAGACTGGTTACGTGCAGGAGCATCTGCGGAAAATCTTCGCTGGCCGGAAAGATTTCAAAACTTACATCTGCGGTCTGAAGGCCATGGTGGATGAAGTGCGATTTATTCTGAAGGAAGAATTTGGCTTGGATCGAAGACAGATTCGATTCGAAAAATATGATTAATGCGGTTCCAACTTTCGCTCAAATGAGTTGGGTTACCGGTGAACTACTCGGAGGAATAAGGTGGAACCGCACTGAGCTGCCGCGCGATTACTCAAGACGCGAACGCGCAGCCGACGCGGCTGAGGCCGCCTTCGGCAGGGAGCACATAAACCTTGCGAAGATTAACGCGCAGCGGCGGCAAAATCGGAACATGCAAGACGGCGAAAAAAGATGCTCCTAATTCGTCCGCGTTTTCGACAGTAAGGGACAGACCCCCGGTGCACAGATCGATGACTGGCGCTGTTTTCTTTTCATTCCCTGCAAAAACTGCATACGCGCGCGTACCGGCAAGCGATATGCGTTCCCACTTGCGACGCTGCCCTTGCGCCTTTGCTTCTCCGATCGGCACAACTGGGGATCCAGGCTGTGGCCCTTTCGTAGGCGCAGCCGCAGGTACTTCAGGCGTTGGTTTGGGCGTCGCGGCCGCCGGACTACGCGGCGTCGCGGCAGGACTGCTTTCCGCGTGCGCCACATCGCCGGCGCGCTCTTTGTTGGTTGCCCGCGGAGGCGGCTCCGGCCGGGCACGCGATTCGTTCTTGTGCTCGTACAGCCGCTTGTCTGCCAGTCGCAGCAGACCGTCCTTCGTATCGCCATCCTGAGGATGCACAGCGATTCCATAATCGATGGTGACCGGCACGCCCAGTTTCAGCGGCGCCGTCTCACCTTCGAAATGCGTGCGTAGACGATCGCAAAGGATCGACGCCTGCTCCGGATCTGCTTGGGGAAGCAGCAGTGCGAATTCATCCCCGCCAATGCGAAATGCGAAGTCGGAGGCGCGCAAATTCTTGCGAAGCGTAGTCGCCGCAAGCTGCAGTATTTGATCGCCGTGGAGATGCCCATAGCGGTCGTTCACTTCTTTTAGTCTGTGGAGATCCAGCAGCACCAGCGCCAGATGCTGGCCGTAACGCTGGGCGCGATTGAACTCTTTATCGCAGTATTCGTCGAACAGTCTGCGGTTGTACAGTCCGGTAAGAGCGTCGGTGGCCGCGTTGAGTTGCAGCTTCTTGAATTCTTCGTACTCCATCAATATGGGCACACGCAGAAAAGTCGTCGACGCCAGCACATCCACTATAGCGGTCTTCAGCGACACACGCTTGCCCAGCAGATCGGATAATTCTTTGCGACGATCCAGGATCTGTTTCCAGTAATCGAGGCTTTGCGAGTAGGTGAGGTCGATCCGCGCTATTGATTTGAAGAATTGCTGGAGGAACGCAGCACGGACGTTCTCCTCCGTGTTGTCGAGTGTCTCGACAAGCAGATCAAAAAGCGAATCGTCGGCCGATGCCGGCACTTGCGACTCCGATGGCTGGGGCATTAGAGTCTCAGTTTGTCTCTTTTCGGAAACGTGACACGCGATGCACTACGGACTACTCCTGCGGGGACAGTCTAAGTTTAGCAACGGCAGGGCCAACGCTCAACAAATTTATTGGCGCAGGCGACGGCGTATCTTATTGAAAATAAGAGAACAAGCGACCGATTCCACCCGAGGCGAGAATTTTTGATACCGAAGTGCAGCACTAAGGGAAAAGGATTTCCCAATTCTGTCTCTTCCTTGCAGTTCGCTGCACCCGCCACAGGTCAACGTAGGGGCTTTAGAAACTCAACTGCAGCCAATTCCATCTCCCCAATGGATTCCAGCCTGCGGACGCGAGCGGAAATCGGAGGGGTTCCACACTCTCCGAATTCTGGTGATCGAGGCAGCGGCGCGGGCACAGTAAGTGAGATGATTTCTTGAGGTTGCAGGGGTCTAGGGCAGACCAAGCGTGCCCCGAGGCAGCTGATATCCAAAGTCTTTGCCAGCTCCAGGAATTCGTTGCCTTGCACGTCGGTACCGCGGATAAAAAGCGGGACTTGCAAGCGAATTCGCGGTGACCGCCTTCGTTCAGCGGTCCTTTCGTCAATATTGCTTGCTTGGCCTTCGTAAAGCTGCGTCGCCATTTTTCAAAACCCCAGTTGTAGTACTAAAATTACTAGCAATTCAGATGGCTATCTCCACATTTTTATCCTTTTATAAATGCATTAGAATGTGCAGCAAATGGGTAGGAGAAAGAAGGCTTCCCAGGTCCGCTGTTGTCAGGCTAAAAACAGCGCATTTCTTTTCATCTTAAGTGCAAAGCAAACGCCTTTACCATTGACAGGTAGCGCGGAGCTTGTAACCATCGACTTCGTCTTTCGTCGAAGTTCCCGCTTCGTCCACGAGCCATTAAGCATTTGCAAGTTCCAGGTGGCCAAAGGGAAAAATGGCGCCAAATAAAGCTTCCTCTGTGGAGACCCACGCAACGGGCAGCACCCTCTTCGGGTTGATGTCCAGTTTGCTTGACGCTCTCGATAAGCCCTTGCTTGTGGCCGATCGGGCCGGACGGGTTTTGTTTGCCAATCTGCATGCACAGGACGCACTGCGCTGGAAGGATGAACCGGACGACGTAAAGCCAAATTTATTTCGGGATGTGTTGCATGTCGACGCCAAAGGCCTGTTCGGGCAGCTCGAGGGTGGCGAGCAGGAAGTGAATCTGCCGATGGAACTGGTTGACGGTCCCGTGCGAGCGCGAATTCGCTGGCTGCCGGAGCCGGACTGGCTCGTGATTTTTGCCGAGCCTGCGCCGGTTGAGGTTCCCGTTGACCAGGATCAGATGCGCCAAACCGTCCATGATCTTTTGCAGGAAAGAGAGATTACCTATCGCAACCTTCTGGCCGCGTATTTGCGGCTTCAGGAGGTTAACCGGCAAAAGACTGTTTTTCTTGGATCGGCCGCGCACGAATTGAAAACGCCGCTGGCGGTAATGAAGGGATATTATGATCTGATGCTTTCCGGTTCGCTGGGCCACCTGACCGAAAAGCAACGCGATATTCTGCAGGAGTCGAAGCAGAGTTGCGACCGCTTGGTGCGTCTCGTCTCGACTTTCTTGAATTACACGGCGCTGGAGAGCGGCAAGCTGGTCTTGCAATTTCAGGATAATGATATTCGCGATTGCCTTAACGACGTGGTGGTTCGCTGGAAGGAGGCGTTCCAGCGCGCCAATGTCCATCTGGAAGCGCACTTTGGTGAAGGTTTGCCAATCTTCAAATTCGACTATCCAAAAATCCAGCAGTGCGTCACGAATTTGGTAGACAATGCGCTGAAACATACGCCCAGCGGAGGGCGAGTGACCCTTGGGGTGCAAACGCACTTCTGGGAGCGACGCGTCTCTCCGGTGACTCCGTCGAAGGAACGGCGCGGCACACGACGCCCCCATTCGAACAGCGTGCTCGTTTCTGTGTCGGATACCGGCGCGGGAATCAGCGCCGAGTACCATCAGGAAATCTTTGAGGATTTCATGCGTGTAGACCCATCATCTTCCGGCATGGGCCTTGGACTCGCCATCACCAAACGGCTGATTCAAGCACATCACGGGAAGATCTGGGTGGATAGCGAGCCGGGACGCGGGAGCTCGTTCAAGTTTCTCCTGCCAACGAAAGTCGAGGCATACAGCTATGCGTGACGGGAAAAAAGTCGGAGTCCAGGAAGTTGCAGAAAAAGAAACAATTCTCGTGATTGACGACGAGCCGAGCATCCGGAAATATCTGCAAACGTTGCTAGAAGTGGATGGCTTCGAAGTTTCGACGACGGTGAGCGGCAGCGATGCGCTGGAATTCATCGGCAATGGCGCGAGGCCAGATTTTATTATTCTGGATGTGCTGATGCCGGAGATGGACGGACTGGAGACACTGCGGCGGCTGATGGCCATAGACCGCGGACTGAACATCATTATGCTTTCGTGCTCGAACGAAGTGAGCACGGTGGTGGAAGCGATACGGCTGGGGGCGCATGACTACCTGACGAAACCGTTCGAGAAGCCTGAGCTGGACGCGGCGCTGTTGAAATGCCGGCAGAAAAAAGAGCTCAAGGCTGAAAACCAGGCGCTTCGCGAATACTGCGACCAGCTTACTGAAGATCTTTCTTTCCTCGCCGCCAGCCCGCAAATGCTAAAGATTCGCCAGCAGATCCTGCAGATTGCGCCCGTGGACGTGCCGGTTTTCATCAGCGGAGAAAGCGGAGTGGGTAAGGAAGTTGTGGCGCGAATGATTCATTTGCGTTCGAGCCGGCGCCACCAAGCATTTGTAAAAGTAAACTGCGCCGCGCTTCCCGGTGAATTGCTCGAGTCGGAACTCTTTGGTTATGAACCAGGAGCGTTCACGGGGGCGGTACGCGCGAAACCGGGAAAATTCGAATTAGCAAACAAAGGTACGATATTTCTGGACGAGATTGCGGAAATCAGTCCGCATCTTCAGGCCAAGCTTCTGCACGTGCTGCAAGATAATCAATTTTCGCGGTTGGGAGCGCGCGGCGGTATCCAGGTGGATGTTCGCGTACTGGCTGCGACGAACGTGCATGTACAGGAGGCGATGCGTTCGGGACGGTTCCGTGAGGATCTTTATTATCGCCTGAGCGTGCTCTCGCTGCACGTTCCGCCATTGCGCGAGCGCACCGATGAAATTCCCATGTTGTTCCGGCATTTCTTGCTGAAGTACAGCGAGAAATTCCAAAAAACGGTGTCCGAACCAGCGCCGCACATGATTGAAGCCGCGCTGCGGTACGCATGGCCAGGCAATCTGCGAGAGCTGGAGAATTTTGTGAAGAGGTACGTGATCCTGGAGGACAGCGAAGGCAGTTTCCGAGAACTGCTGGAAATGACCGAGGCGCAGCAGCGGATGAACCCGAGCGAGGAGGCCGCAGCGCCGCGCGAACAAGGATTGAAAGCGATGGTCCGCGGTCTTAAAGATGAAGCGGAAATGGAAGCCATTGCCGACGCGCTCGCGAAGACGAACTGGTGCCGCAAAGACGCGGCAAAAATGCTCGGCATCAGCTATAAAGCATTGCTTTACAAGATGAGGCAGTTCAACCTGGATGCCGGACGAAGCGCTCGAACCGCCGCTCCCGGTGTGCCGGTCATAAGGGGCTCGTAGTCCTATGCCCTTGCAAGTGCTTGCACATTCAGTGCAGGTAGTTGGGTACTTACTTTTGGAATGCGGATGAATGGGCGGCTAACGATTTTGCTTGTTTCCTGTCGAGAATTTTGGCAAAAGCTATCGGCGGAATGAATTGCTGAGCGCTTGCGTTTGCTGCTAGTAAAGGGTTTGCCTTGGCAGGGGTGGCGGGTTCTAGTCTGTTTTCGAGATGTCACTTTGAAAGTTTGTAGGGCCGAACAGCCCTCTGTGGCGATCCCGGGTCAGTTTGGAAGCAGGATTGCTGTCTTCCAGATTGATGGGGTGTAGTTAGAGTGCAGGGCTGTAGTCTGAGAGGAGCAACTTGGGGATGACGGAGCGTCGTTTGGCTCGCCGCTATGACCTTGCCCTTCCTGTCGTGGTGCATTTGGCTATTAGCAGAGAGACTCCACACAACGGCCAAACTCGCGACATATCTACTCGCGGCGTTTATTTCACTTTGCGGGAGGAGTTGATACCCGGAGCAGAGTTGGACTTCACTCTCACGCTGCCTGCCGAGATCACACAAGGGACAGAAGTATTCGTGAGAGCGCACGGTCGGGTGGTGCGCATAGACAGAGACAAGCAGCCTGAGAGTACGGCCGCCAACGTCGGCGTTGCTGCTGTGATCGAGCGCTATGACATTATCCGTGGTCAATCGGGCCGGGTCTGACAGAATCGGGTTTGGTTTTCTTATTTTCGCTGTTTGTTCTCCTCAAGGGTAGTCGCTCGCCTGAATTGTTACCCCTGCAAAATACTGGTTGCCACAAGCGTTGGGGGAAAAACGGTTCCGCAATGTGAAATAAATTTCCGGTTTGCTATGATTATTGTATACTTACAGGTGCGTCGCGGTGCGCCATATGTAGCTATGCGTTGCGCGAGTATAGAGTAGTAAGTCATTTAATTATAAATACTTACATTTATAAAAGTGCTTTCCAAAAAAGAGCTGACCGAAAGAAGTGCATTGGCTTTCAGTGTGCAAGGAAATGGCATTCACAGGGTGGAAGTAACGGCCCTGTAGGGATGGTGCAGCTTTGGGAACCATGGCTCGGCCCTCCTCAATTCGTTCAAACGGTGAGGTTAACTTAAGCATCCCCCCGGAACAGGTGATTTTTGGCCTCTCAGAGGTGATGTCAGTTGTGCGGCAAAAGCTAGAAAAAGTGGCTGCCGCGAATATACCTATTCTCATCCAGGGAGAGAGTGGGACCGGGAAGGAGATCATTGCCAAGCTCATTCATGCCCGATCCCCATGGGAATCCGGACCATTCGTGAAGGTGAACTGTCCGGCGATTCCCGGCACGCTGGTTGAGAGTGAGCTTTTCGGCTATGA
The DNA here is from genome assembly GCA_049678505.1 of Candidatus Acidiferrales bacterium. Taxonomy (GTDB): domain Bacteria; phylum Acidobacteriota; class Terriglobia; order Acidiferrales; family UBA7541; genus DAHUXN01. The sequence goes on along the minus strand of JBAUEH010000045.1, from coordinate 7,452 downwards.
GAAGGGCGCGTTCACCGGGGCGAACGGTACCAAGCCCGGTCGTGTGGAATCGGCGCAAAATGGGACCTTATTCCTCGATGAAATCGCAGAACTTGAGTTAGGACTGCAAGCAAAGCTGCTGCAATTACTTCAGGATGGCCAGTTCTGCCCGGTCGGAGGGCAAGAGGACAAGAAAGTTGACGTGCGCGTCATTTGTGCGACGAATCGCAACCTCGCAGAGGAAATTGAGCAGGGCACGTTCCGGCAGGATTTGTTCTACCGAATCAACGTGGTGAATATTCAGCTGCCGAGCTTGCGCGAACGGGCTATGGACATTCCTGGGATCTGCGATTTCTTGCGCCAGATCTACAGCGAGAAATTCAACCGACCGACGCGGCCGCTCTCTGCGCGAAAGCTGGAAATGATGCAGCGCTATCACTGGCCCGGAAACATTCGCGAGTTGGAAAACCTGATCAAGCGATACGTGATTTTGGGAACGGAAGATGCGATTTCGGTAGAGCTTTCCACCAGCGCAGGTTCGTCGTTCATTCCGGATATTCCCATCAACGGCTCGATTTCTCTGAAGAAAGTGACGCGGCAGGCTATGCGGGAGTTCGAGAGCAAGATCATTCTGAAGATTCTTCAAGCGCAGAACTGGAATCGCAAGCGCGCCGCGAGCGCGCTGAACATCAGCTACCGAGCATTGCTTTACAAGCTTAAGGAAGCTGGTGTGTCGGCAAGAAAGACGACAGGAGAGGTCCCGCAAAAGGAGTAGGCAGATGAGAGTCTTTGTGTTTGGAGCAAAATGGGCGGTGATAGTTCCGGCGCTGGCAGCGTCTGCTCTGCTATGCGCGGCGCAGGATAAGAAGACGACGTCGGCCACAGATCCGGATCCGCGCGTGAAGGTGGTTCAGCCGACGAGTCATCCGGATAATTCATGGGTTGACAACAAAACGTATGTCATCGGCCAGGCCGATGTGCTGGATATCGATGTGTGGAAGGAGAAGGAGATTTCGCGAGAGATACCGGTGCGGCCCGACGGGAAAATCTCCTTGCCGTTGATCGGCGAGATTCAGGCGGCGGGTTTAACGCCACTTCAATTACAGGACAACATTACCAAGGATCTGAAGTCCTACATCGACAATCCAGAAGTGACCGTGATCGTCGACAATCCGCTCAGTCACCAGTTCAACATCGTAGGACAAGTGGCCCGACCAGGCGCTTATCCGTTGACGGAGTCGATGACTGTGCTTGACGCCATTGCGGAATCGGGCGGTTTTAAGGATTTCGCCAAAGAGACGAAAATCTATGTGTTGCGTCCGGCTCCGGGAGGAATCCGTGTGAGGATTCTCTTTAACTATAAGAAAGTCATCCGCGGAGATGATCTGCAAGAGAACGTGGCGTTGAAGCCAGGCGATACGATTGTTGTTCCATAGGGCAAACGAATGAGTTTTAGCGAATTCACAAGGATAATTATGGGCCTCGCTGTTCTCGCGGCGCCAAGGGTCGTGCTCGCACAAGTGACTTCGGTGGGAAGCACGGCGTCGAACGTCCCGGTGTTGGTAAGCGGGCAGATGCCGCCAGTGACGCCTTCGGAAGCAGAGGGGCCAACAAACGTGTTTCAAGGAAGCATCAACATCGGGGCCAGTTATGACGACAACGTGTTGCTGAGCGGCTCGGCGCCTCGGCAGTCGGACATTACTTATTCCATAATGCCGAACATTTCTTTCGAGGAGACGCGCCCGCGGATCGTTTGGGGTCTCAGTTATAGTCCGGGGCTTCTGGTGAGCCAAAACCTGTTGTACCAGAACCTGTTTTCCCAGCGGTTTGGGGGACACGTGGCATGGCGGACGTCTCCGCACGGACTGCTGTCAGCGGAACAATACTATCTTGTGACAACAGATCCATTTGCGGGCTTTGACACGACTGAGCCTGGCCCGATCATTTCTCCTAATGAGTCGATCTACATCCCCGACATTCGGCAGACGTTCTTGTTGTCGCACGCGATGTATTCCTACCAAATCAGCGCACAGACCACGGTGGGCGTCGGCGGAAGTTTCGACTTGCAGAAATACGACAGTACGCCGCACTCCGGACCAACAACACCTTTGATTTATTCTCAGGTTGCTTCTGGCGAGGCGTACATTGCCCATCAACTGACGGCGCGCAATCAGCTCGGATTCCAGTACGGCGCACAGGTGCTGAGATTCCCGCAAGCGGATGCGCGTACGACCACGCACACGTTCTTGGTGTTCGATCAGATCAACTTGTCGAGCAGCACAAGCCTGACTTTGTATGGCGGCCCGGAATATTCCCTGACGTTTAACCAGGTTGAACTGAACTTGGGGTTCGTGATTATCACAATCCCCGTAAAGGCCGACCAGTGGAGCGGAGCTGGCGGCGTCATGTACCGCTGGACGGGCAACCGCATGGCGGCGTCGATCAACTTTTCGCGAGGCGTGAGCGATGGCGGAGGGTTAATTGGAGCGGTAGAACTTACCGCCGGGACCGCGCAGCTTAGTTGGCAGATGACGCGCAGTTGGAGCTTGCAGTCCACCATTAACGGCGCCGAGGATCAGCTTCTGGGGCAAAGCAATGGCAGTAATGAGCTACTCGCGTATTCCGCGCAACTTGGGCTGCATCGCCGATTGTGGCGAGACATGGGAATAAAGTGGTACTACGAAAGACTTAACGAGACAGGGTCGATTAACGGCCTTTCCATCGGGAACCGAGACATTGTTGGTGTAACGCTAGACTATTCGTTTATGAAACCGCTCGGGGGTTAGACAATGTTCGAAGAAATACAAGATCAAAAAACAAGAAGCACCGAAGACTATTGGGCAATTGTACGCCGCCAGCGTTGGCTGATTCTCGGCTCGATTTTCGTTTGCTGGCTGGTGGTGTGGGGAATCGGCTGGCTGCTGCCCTCGAGTTACGAGTCCGACGCCATTGTTGTAGTGCAGCAGCAGCAGGTTTCGCCAACGCTGGTGGAACCGAACGTCACGGAGAGTGAGGAAAGCCAGTTGGCGACGATTGAAGAGCAAGTTCTCAATCCTACCCGTCTGCAAGGAATAATTGACGCAGATCACCTCTATCCGAGACACCACGGATTGCTTGCGCTCTTTCAGCCCAGTGATCCAGTTGAGCAGATGCAAACGAAGGACATTCAGATCAAGCCGGTCGATTCGGGGAAAAAAGGCAGCAACCAAACGACACTTATAGCTTTCGAGATTTCTTATACTGCTCCGACTCCTGGGCTTGCGCAGTCGGTGAACCATGAACTCACGGACTTGTTCGTGCAAGAAAATATAAGTACTCAGCAGCGGCTTTCTCAAACCGCGACGAGCTTTCTTCAGAACGAACTCTCAAACGCTCAGGCGGACTTGGAATTGCAGGAAGCGAAAGTGAAAGCCTACAAGGCTCAGCATTCGGGTGAGCTTCCGGATCAACTGCAGAGCAATCTTCAGGTGCTGAGCGGGCTGCAGCAGCAATTGGAAAGTAATGGACGTGCGTTGAGCGGAGCCCAGCAGCAGAAGCTCTACTTGGAGTCAATTGTTCAGCAGTACGACTCCGTTCAATCCGACCTGGGCAATACCAGCGACGCGACAGTATCACCGTCGACTTTGGACAAACAACTAAAAGACCTTGAAATGGAACTGGCGCAAGAGCGATCGCAGTACACGGATAATTATCCGGACGTGATTGCACTCAAGGATCAAATCGAGAAGACGAAGGAGTTGCAGAAACAGATCAAAGACCAAATTGCATCGCAGAAGAAGTCGGACAATGGAACCGATGTCCTGCCTCCCGGTTCAGCTATGCAGTTGCAGAGCGGTTCGCCGACACCGATCATGCAGATTCAAAGCCAGCTAAAAGCGAATCAGCTAGAGATACAGAGTCTTGAGGCTGAGCAAAAGAAAATCAGCGAGCAAATCTCCGCCTATCAGGCACGCCTGAACGCGACACCCTCGGTGGATGAGCAACTGAGTGAGATCTCCCGTGGATACACGGAGTCGAGTAAGAATTACGATACATTGCGGCAGAAGTGGCAGGATTCAGAGCTGGCTTCAAACCTCCAGACGAACCAGCAGGGCGCGTACTTCCAGACAGTCAGCCCGGCGAGTCTTCCCCTGACGCCGTCCGCACCAAACCACCTGCTAATAAGCTTGGGGGGATTGTTTGCTGGCGTCATCGTAGGATTTGGCTTGGCCGCGCTACTTGAGTTTACAGATATCCGGATTCGCAAGGAAACCGATCTTGAAGGGGTTGTTTCCGCACGGGTGCTGGTGGGAATTCCGAGGATGAGCACGCCAATCGAGAATCGGCGCCGTGTGCTGCTCAGCTGGGTGGAGCGCGGCGTCGTGGTGGCAATGTTTATCGTCGTAGTAGCCGGAAATCTCTACGCGTTTTACCGAGGATAGCATCGATGTATAGGAAATTTTACGGGCTGTCTCGCAATCCGTTTGAAATCAGCCCGGATCCCTATTTCTTCTACCCGACACCGCGGCATAACGAAGCGCTGGCCAATCTCAATTACGGGGTTCAGCGGCGGAAGGGTGTGGTTGTCGTGACGGGCGAGGTTGGCACCGGCAAGACTTTACTGGTGCGTTGCCTGCTGGATTCTCTGAACCGAAATCAGATCGCTTTTGCTTACGTATTTAACCCGCGCCTCTCCGTACCTGACTTTTTGAGGTATATGCTCACCGATTTGCGGTTGCCCATGAATGGCCGGACAAAGAGCGAAATGCTCGCATACCTCAATAGCTACCTGATTGCACGCTTTCGGCGAGGGACCACAGCAGTTCTGGTTGTCGATGAAGCTCAGTTGCTCAGTTGGGAGCTGCTCGAGGAAATTCGACTGCTGACCAATTTGGAAACTTCGCAACAGAAGCTTCTCCAGATTGTACTGGTGGGGCAGCCGGAACTGGATCGCCGGCTCGACTCGCCCCATTTGAGGCAGTTGAAGCAGCGAGTGGGTTTAAGGTGCAGTTTGGAACCTCTGGGAGTGGATGAGTTGAAAGGCTACATCCTGCGCAGACTTGAGCTTGCCGGCGCCAACTCGCATGGCGGATCAATCTTTACGGAGGAGGCGATCGCCGCGGTGCATAGGTATTCGCGCGGAATTCCTCGTTTGATCAACACCCTGTGTGAAAACTCGTTGGTGTCGGGCTACGCAAAACAAGCGAAACAAATTACCGAGGACATGGTTCATGAAGTCGCCGCTGACTTTCGCCTCGATGCGCCCACCGCCGTGCCGACTGCGGGAATAGAAGATCCTGAATCACGAAAAAGGGCTCTCAAGGCGCTTTTTCGGATGATTGAGGATCTCGATAGCAGTTCCGGGAAGCCGAATGATGAAACAAGCCTTGAGTCAGGAGTGAAAGCAGAATGAGCCGCCTCTACGAAGCCTTGCGCAAGTCGGAATTGGAACATCGGCAGACCGGAGCTGTTGCTACCGAGGTTGTCCGGCCTGCAGCGGAATTCGCGCCCGCCGGGGTTGGTGCGCTCGAACTGGAAGGAACGCAGACGGTTCCGTTGCGAGTTTCGCCGGGAAGCCATCTGGTCGCGGTCACCGAGCCCCAGGGTCTACCCGCGGAAAAATTTCGTGTGCTTGTAACGCGATTACGCAATCTGCGTTCGCAGCAGGAGATCAAGTCGCTGCAGGTGACGAGCAGCATCGTGGATGAAGGAAAGACCTTGATTGCCGCTAATCTCGCCATCACGTTGGCGCGCCATTCCCAGAATCGCGTGCTATTGATCGAGGGAGACCTTCATAATCCCAGCCTTCATGCGTTGCTGGGGCTTAGCCATCTGAAGGGCATTTGCCATTGGTGGAAGGATTCGACATCAACCCTGAACGATTTCCTTTACCATATAGAGGATCTGCCTCTATGGTATTTGCCGGCAGGCGAACGGTCTGATGAGCCGGGGGAAATCCTTCAGTCAGCGCGTCTGACGGAAAGTCTCATGCAGTTAAGCGGTTTGTTCGATTGGATTGTTGTCGATTCCACTCCCCTCACACCAATGGCGGATGCAAATATCTGGAATCGCTTAGTGGACGGAACGCTCCTCGTGGTTCGCGAAGGCGTGACTCCGGTGAAGGCGCTCAAGAAGGGCCTTGCAAGCCTAGATAGCCCAAAGCTCATTGGCGTGGTACTCAACGGCGCTTCCGAATTTGACCGTGTGAACTATTACGATAAGCGTTACGGCGCACCGCCGACCTCGAAAAATGGGGGTTCCGCCGAGAAAGTTGCGGAGGCGGAGGCTTGATCCGAGTCTTCAATGCTTATTTTCCGACGCGAACATTGCTTCTGGGCGTGTCGGAAGCACTCTGGGTGACGTTTGCCTTCGTTGCCGCGACGATTACGCGTCTGGGGATTGATGAAGCACGCTTGATGCTCAATTACGACCGAGGATTTCTCAAGATCCTGGTCGTTGCCGTAATTTTCATTGTATGCATGTATTACTTCGATTTGTACGACTCGTTCGTTTTTAGCAATCAGCGAGAAGTTCTCACGCGTTTGGTGGAGGTATTCGGCACCGTTTGTATTTTGCTGGCCGTCGTTTATTATGCCTTCCCTTCGCTGCAGTTGGGCCGCGGCATCTTCCTGATCGGTTTTCTGTTTGTCGCTTTAGCTCTATTGGTGTGGCGACGCCTCTTTCTGGCGGTGAATGCGTTGCCACAGCTTGCCGAACGGACATTGGTCCTTGGCGACGGACCACTAGCCAAGCCATTGATCGATGAGATCGAGTCACGCGCGGAATTGGGGATGCGCATCGTTGGCCAGCTCCGGCATCTGACCAATGGCGACGGACAATTTACCGACCTATCGAAGGCTGAACAATATGAGGAACTGGCCCAGCAAGTGAAATCGTACGGGGCGGCGCGCATCATCGTCGCTATGGGAGAACGCCGGGGAAAACTGCCGGTCGAAGCCCTTTTGCAACTCAAGAGTACCGGCATCCGAATTCAAGACGGAGCGGAAGTGTACGAAGCCATGACCGGGAAAGTCCCGGTACAGTCCTTGCATTTGAGTTGGTTACTGTTTTCGCCGGGCTTCCAAGTATCCCGGCTTTTGCTTATCTACAAGCGAGTATTTTCCTTCGCCGCGTCGATCATCGGTCTCATCCTGGTTTCGCCGTTGCTGGTTTTGATTGCGTTGGCGATTCGTCTGGATTCCCGCGGACCGGTCATTTTTAAGCAAAAGCGAATAGGCGAAGGCGGGAAGGTTTTCACGCTCTACAAGTTCCGCACCATGGTGGACGGGGCAGACCGCGATGATAATCATCGCCCGGCTACGAAAATGGATGACCGTTTTACGCGCGTGGGCCGCTGGCTCCGAATCGCGCGTGTGGATGAATTGCCGCAGCTCTTCAATATTCTGAAGGGCGATATGTATTTTGTGGGACCTCGCCCGTTCGTGCCAAACCAGGAGGAGGAATGCCTGGAGAAAATACCTTACTATCGCCAGC
>JBAUEH010000044.1:0-14874 GCA_049678505.1 Candidatus Acidiferrales bacterium | reverse complement strand
TCGCACCGGGCGTTTCAGCGCAGCAGGCTCGCGCGGAAATGAATACCATCACGGCGCGCTTGGCCGCCGCTTATCCTCAGCAAGACGCCGCCGTTCAGATTCTGATGATTCCGCTGCGCGAACGCATTGTCGGGCAGGTTCAGGCGCTGCTGTGGATCCTCTTCGGAGCTGTGGGATTTGTGCTGCTGATCGCGTGCGCCAACGTCGCCAATTTGCTGCTGGTTCGCGCTGCGGACCGCAGAAGGGAATTCGCGATTCGCGTGGCGCTGGGCGCCAGCCGTGGACGGCTCGCCTCGCAAATGCTGACCGAAAGCCTGATGCTTGCCATAGCCGGCGGCGCGCTCGGATTCCTGGGCGCGCAGTCGGGTACTGCGTTGCTGATCGCCGCCATTCCGCAGGCGCAGCTTGACGCCATGCCGTTTTTGCGTGACGCACATGCGAATCCGGTGGTCTTCGCGTTTCTCTGTGGCATCGCCGTGCTTACGGGAATTCTTTTCGGCTTGGCGCCCGCGCTGCAAGTTTCGCACGAAAAAGTCGGCGACGCGCTCAAGGAGGAGACGCGAACCGCCGCTGGTGGGGTTCACACGCGTCTGCGCGATGCGCTCGTGGTCGTTGAGATTGCGTTCTCGCTGGTGCTTCTTGCAGGCGCGGGATTGGCGGTGAAAAGCCTGAACGCGCTGCTGCACCGTAATCCCGGCTTCAACACCCAGAATCTGCTCACTTTCGGCGTCAGTCTTCCCGACAATTCCTATCCCAAGGATCCCGACGCGATTCGCTTCGACCGCGAATTCACTGATCGCGTGCGCAACGCTCCCGGCATCCACGGAATCGCCAGCAATAGCGTCATCCCGCTCTCCGGTGGCGGAAACACCATCCGCTTCGTCATTGAGGGCCAGCCCGTTGCAACCGGCCACGATGATGAATGCGACATCCGCGATATTTCGGCCAGCTACTTTTCAGTAATGAAGATTCCGCTGCGCACGGGCCACTTTTTTGACCCCGCCGCCGACTCCGCCAGCTCGCCGAAGCACGTCATCGTCAACGCGGCGTGGGTGAAAGTGTTTTTCCACGGCGAAAATCCGATTGGCAAACGCATCCGGTTCACCTACTCACCCACGCAGCCGTACCGTGAGATCGTCGGCGTGGTGGGAAACATTGCCGATGAGGGACTCGACAGCCCGGAGCAGCCGGCTGTGTTCTGTCCGTTTGCGCAGGACACTAATTCCTACATCAACTACATCGTGCGTACCGCAGGGAATCCCGTCGCCGCTCTGGGGCAAGTCCGCGAAGCTCTGGGTGCGACGGATCCGCAGTTGTTTCCGATTCTTCCGCAGACCATGGAGGAAATCATCCAGCAATCGCCGTCCGTATTCTTGCGCCGCTATCCGTCCTATTTGATCGGAAGCTTCGCCGCGCTGGCGCTGCTTTTGGCCATGATCGGCCTTTACGGACTGATTTCGTATTCTGTGTCGCAGCGGACGCGCGAAATCGGCATTCGTGTGGCGCTCGGCGCGCAGGAAAACGATGTAATGCGGCTCGTGCTTGGCCAGGGAGTTAAGCTCACACTCGTGGGCATTGCCGTAGGGATTGGCACGGCGCTCGGACTGACGCGATTGATGGGCAGCATCCTTTATGGAGTGGGAGCGACCGACCCGGTTACGTTTGCAGGCGTTGTGATCTTGCTGGCCATCGTCGCGCTCGCGGCCTGCTACATTCCCGCGCGGCGGGCCATGCGCACCGATCCCATGGTGGCGCTGCGCTACGAATGACGCGCTGTCGCCTGGGCGGAGTATCCCCCACATGGGCGACGTAAGGGTCGCCCCCTTCGTGCGAGAGCGGCTTTTGCGATGGCGAGGTTGCTGAATTCTCAAGCGCCGCAAGCATTCCCCAGCGACAATCGAGTGTCCGCTTACGCGCAGCAGCCTCCCGCAAGCGGGCAGCGCATCATTCATTCGCGCCGTCTCTCACGTATAATCTGCTGATTCTGTTACGCTTGACTTGGGCAACTTCGGAAGCCAATGTGCGTGCGCTAACGCTCAGTGCAGTAGGTGCGTGCAATCGAATGACGCAACCCACCGCTGGCCGGTTGGAGGTAACGTGAAAACGCTGATCCAAGATATTCGCTTCGGGCTCCGCTCATTGAAGAGGTCCCCGGGATTCGCCGCGATCGCCATTCTGACTCTGGCCCTTGGCATCGGCGCGAACAGTGCGATTTTTTCCGTAGTCAACACGCTATTTTTGCATCCGTCGGGAGTCGCGCAGCCGGAAAAAGTGGTCGTGCAGCGCGCCCGTTACGAGAAGCTCGGGCTGAAGAACATCGTGGTGTCGGTGCCGGATTATGCGCAGGTGCGCGACAGCACGAAAATCTTTTCCACGGCCGCAGCCTGCACCCCCATGGCTTTCAACTACACCGCCGGCGATTTCCCCGAGCAGCTCCAGGGCGCGCTCGTGACCTGGCAGTGGTTCGATGTCTTCGGCGCAAAGCCCATCGTCGGCCGCGTCTTCACTCCTGGCGAAGATCAGCCTAACGCCAACCGCGAAGTCGTGCTTTCCTACGGCGCGTGGCAGCGTTGGTTCGGCGGCGATCCCGGCGCCGTCGGCCGCACGATCCAGCTCAATCAGCAGCCATATCACATCGTCGGCGTCATGCCCGCCGATTTCCACTGGCCCAGCCCGAAGATTGATCTCTGGGCGCCTCTCGGCCTCGATCCCAAGGAATACGCGGTAAGCAACACTTTCAACGAAAATTATCTCTCCGTCGCGCGCTTGCAGCCGGGCGTTTCTTTCGCGCAAGCCAACGCGTACATGAAGATCCTCAACGAGCGCGTGGAGGATAATCCTGCGACGGCGTTTGCGAAGACGGCACAATGGGGCATGTTCCTGATGCCGCTCACCGATTACGTTTTCGGCAACCTGACCACGCCCATCCTGATTCTTACTGGCGCGGTCGCGTTCGTCTTGCTCATCGCGTGCGCGAATATCGCCGGCCTTTTGCTCGCCAAGGCCGCGGGTCGCTCGAAGGAATTGGCGGTGCGCGCCGCATTGGGCGCATCGCGCGCGCGCCTGATGACGCAGGCGCTGGGCGAAAATCTCGCGCTCGGCGTTCTCGGAATTTTGGCTGGCCTCATCGTGGCAGAAGTCGGACTCAAAGCGCTGCTCTTTGCCGCGCCGCAGGAAATGGCCACCGGGCTTACGTTTCCGCTCGACGGATACGTGCTGGGTTTCACCGTGCTGGCGGGACTCATAGCCGTGCTGATTTTCGGAACGATTCCTGCATGGCACATGTCGCACGCAGACCCATACAATGCGCTGCGCGAATCCGGCCGCTCATCCACCGGTAGCCGCGGCCGCCAGCGTTTCCGCGCCGCGCTGGTCGCCGGAGAACTCGCGCTCGGCCTCGTGCTTCTCGCCGGAACCGCGCTCCTGCTCAAAAGTCTGTCGCGTATCAGCGATGTGAATCCCGGGTTCAGCCCGCATAACGTCACCGCCGCAGGCGTTTCTCTTCCCCAGTCGCAATACAGCACGCAGGACAAGCAGGGCGCATTTTTCCAGGCTGTTCTTGACCGTCTCTCGCAATCTCCGGGAGTCGTCGCCGCCGGCGCAGGCTTTCCGCTGCCTTTCGGGGGCACTGATGGCACAGCCTCTTTCAACATTCAGGGACGCCCGATAGCCCCCGGCGATCCGGGCCCGCATGGTGCGATTCGCGTCGTGACGCCGGGCTACTTTACGGCGCTGGGCATCCCACTCCTTAAAGGCCGCTATTTCACCGGCGATGACCGCAAAGGCTCGCAAGCCGTGGCCATCATCGACGAGAACCTCGCCAAGGCCTACTGGCCCAACGAAGATCCCATCGGCAAGCAGTTGCGCAACGGCAGTAACAGCCCGTGGGCCACGATTGTCGGAATCGTCGGCAACATTCGCTTCACCACGCTCGCCGGCGAAGAGCAATCCGCCTCCATCTCCATGTCTTCCGGCAAGGGCTCGTATTATTTCCCGGTCTATCAGAGCGACGCGCCTTTCGGATATCTCATCGCCAAGACCAGCGGCAGCGCGTCAGCCGGAGATGCCGCCATTCGTCAGGCTGTGCACGGCGTCGACGCGAATTTGCCTCTCTCCGATGCAAAAACGATGGACGCGCGCATCGCCGAATCGCTTGGGCCGCAGCGCTTCGCCACGAATTTGCTGGCGGTGTTCGCGGGGCTGGCGATTTTGCTCGCGGCGGTAGGCTTGTACGGGCTCATCAGTTACAGTGTCACGGAGCGCACCAATGAAATCGGCATTCGCATGGCGCTGGGCGCGCGCCCCGTCGACGTGCTGCGAATGGTGCTAACGCAGGGAGCGAAGTTGGCCCTCGCGGGCGCCGCAGTCGGAATCGTCGCAGGTCTCGTCCTGATGCGCGCAATGCAGAGCGTGCTCTATGGCGTCAGCGCGGCAGACCCGCTGTCGTTTGTCGGCGCGGCCATTCTGCTGCTGCTCGTCGCGATGCTCGCGTGTTACATTCCTGCGCGCCGCGCCACACGCGTCGATCCGATGATTGCCCTGCGCTATGAGTAGGGGCTGCCGGTTTCAAGAGGGAGGGAATGATTGCCGATCAGAACTGCCTGCCGGACTTTGTTTTTCAATTATTCGCATCGATTTCTAATTCCGCGGCTTGTCGATTAGAAAAGTCCCAAGTCACGGTAGGCTGGAGGACCTGAATGAACACGCTCTGGCAGGACATTCGCTACGCGGTTCGCACACTCGCGAAAGCCCCGGCGTTCACGGCCATCGCCATCCTGACGCTCGCCCTCGGCATCGGCGCCAACACCGCCATTTTCTCCGTGGTGAATGCAGTCTTGCTTCGCCCGTTGTCGTATCGTAATTCCGGACAGCTCGTCTACATTTGGGCGCGTAGCGCCGTTTTTGACTTTCCGAATCTAGGACTCTCCGTTCCGGACATCAACGACATTCGCGCGCAAAACACGGTATTTTCCGATGTGGCCATCTATCAACTTGCTTCGAAAATCCTGACCGGCCACGGTGCGCCGCAGACGCTTTATGGCTATGAAGTCTCCGCGGAATATTTCCCCACACTCGGCGTGCAGCTGCTTTATGGGCGCATTTTTCAGCCCGGCGAAATGCAAGCAGGGCAGGACCGTGAAATTATTTTGAGTTACAAACTTTGGCGCGAACAGTTCGGCGACGATCCGCGCATGGTGGGCAAGACCATTACGCTCGACAGAATTCCATACACCGTCATTGGCATCATGCCTCCGCAGTTTCATTTTCCTTATGACTATGGTTACGCCGTCCCGCTGGTTCTCTCGAAGGCGGATTTGGCTGCGCGCGACGAGCACGGGCTTCCTGTTCTTGCGCGGCTGAAGCCGGGAGTCACTCTGCGCCAGGCGCAAGCCGAACTGGATGCCATCGCGGCGCGCCTCGCCAAGGCTTATCCCGACGCCGATAAAAACTGGAGCTTCCGCGCAGTCTCGATGAAATCCGAATTAGTGGGCGACGAGAGTACCCTGCTGCTGATCCTCTTTGGCGCCGTAGGATTCGTTTTGCTCATTGCGTGCGCGAACGTGGGGAATCTGTTTTTGTCGCGCGGATGGGCGCGGCGGCGCGAACTGGCGATTCGCGCGACGCTCGGCGCGACCCGCGCGCGCATCATTCGTCAGTTGCTCGTGGAAAGCTTGCTGCTGGCATTCATCGGCGGCGCATGTGGTTTGCTTTTGGCTCTTTGGGGCATCGATAGTTTGCGTACGCTGTTGCCGCCGAATCCGCGCATGGCGTATTTGAGCGTCGATCAGACGGTCCTGTGGTTCACGCTGGGAGCTTGCGTCATTGCGGGAATTCTCTTCGGCCTCGTGCCGACGATGCTGGTTTCTCGTCAGGACCTGAGCAGCGCGATGAAAGAAAGCGGCGCCGGAGCGCAAACTGGCGCGTCGAGTTCGCGGCACAATCCGCTGCGTCAAATTCTCGTGGTTGCGGAAATCGCTCTCGCCCTGGTGCTCGTGATTGGTGCGACGTTGACTCTGCGAAGCCTGGCGCGCTTACTGGATGTGAATATGGGTTTTCGCACAGATCACGTCCTTACCATGCGCCTCGATTTTCCTTCTTTCCAGTTCGCCAAGCCGGAAGAGGCGACGAATTTCGTGCAGCAACTGCTTGCACAAACGCGCTCTCTTCCCGGAGTCGAGAATGCAACCGCCGCGCTTTTTGCTCCTCTCAGTGGAGGCCGTGGCGAAGATTCATTTAAGGTGGAGGACCGTCCGAGCACGCAGAAATACCGCGCCGATTTCACGGGCGTTACTCCGAGATATTTCGATACCTTGGGCATCCCGCTCATCGCCGGGCGCGATTTTACTGCGGACGACAGAAAAAATTCCGTGCCGGTATACATCGTGAATCGGGCTCTTGCGCGGCGCGTATTTGGTTCAGTAAGCCCGATTGGAAAGCGCATTTCCCAAGCCAACAACGACCAAAAGACCATAACCTGGGCGGAAATTGTGGGAGAAGTTGGCGATACGCGCGACCGCAGCGCGAATGCTGCGCCCGAACCCAAATTGTATATGCCGTCGTCGCAAGCAGGTTTCGAGATGGGCGGGGTTTCGCTGTTGATTCACACGAAAACAGATCCGCAATCATTGACGGAAGCCGTCGAGCAGCGCATCTGGTCCCTCGAAAAAGATCAGCCTGTAACCAACGTCAGCACCATGGATCAGCTTGTAGCCGAATCCGACGCCGCATCGCGTTCGCAAACATTTCTCCTTGGCGCTTTCGCTGCGCTCGGCTTGCTGCTGGCGGTGGTGGGAATTTACGGCGTGATTTCGTATTCCGTGACGCAGCGCACGCACGAGATCGGCATCCGCATGGCGCTCGGTGCCGAGCCGAGGCAGGTGATGCGCCTGATCCTCGCGCATGGACTGAAGCTCGCGCTGATCGGCGTTGCTATTGGCATCGGCGCATCATTCGCGTTGACGCGGCTGATGGCGAGCCTGCTTTTTGGCGTGAGCGCCACCGATCCCTTGACGTTTGCGAGTGTGGCGATTCTGCTCACAGTAGTTTCACTGGCCGCATGCTACGTCCCGGCTCGCCGCGCCATGCGCGTCGATCCCATGGTCGCGCTGCGCTATGAGTGAGTGTGCGGGAAATGTCACAGCAAGGCGCGACGAATACTGCCTGTGCGCGTCTAACGCGGCAAGGTGAATGATGAACACGCTGCTGCAGGATTTGCGTTATGCGCTTCGCATGCTGGCGAAAGCGCCGGGATTTGCGGCGATCGCGATTGCCACGCTGGCGCTGGGCATCGGAGCGAACACCGCGATCTTTTCCATCGTCAATGGCGTTCTGTTGCGCCCGCTCGCCTTTCGCCAGCCGCAACAGCTCTGCGTCATTCGTGAAATCGTCCCACAGCTCACGAAATTCTATCCAACATTTCCCGCAAACTTGCCCGATTTTCGTGTCTGGCAAAAACGGCTCCACTCTTTTGAAAACATCGGCCTCGCCGAAGAGACCTCCATGGATTTCACCGCGAGGGAAGGGGCCGTCGAGCTTCCGGGCGCGATAGTGTCAGCAAGCCTGCTTGATACGCTGGGAGTGCATCCTGCGCTCGGCAGGAATTTTCGTCCCGAAGAAGACCCGCGCGGCCGCGACCATGTCGTCATTCTCACCGATTCTTTCTGGCGCAGCGAATTTCACGGGGATCCGTCCATCATTGGCAAAGCCATTACGCTCAACGGCGGGTCCTACGACATTGTCGGCGTTCTTCCTGCCTCGTTTCATTTTCCGCAAAGCAGCGAACTCGGCACGCTCACGAACTTCAGCCCGCATCTCGCTTTTCTAAAACCGCTCGGCGAAGATCCAGCCGACGACGATCTCCTTGGTGAATTCGATTACGCTGCGATTGGCCGTCTCAAGCCGGGAGTCTCGCTCGCGCAGGCTCTCGCGGAACTAAACGTCGTCCAGGCGCAAATCGCCAAGCAAGCCAATGAGCACATGGATTTGCGTGCCGAACTGATTCCGCTCGCTTCGGAAATACTCGGGCCCGCGCGCCAGGGCTTGCTTTTCTTGCTCGGCGCCGTTGGCGCAGTTCTCCTGATCGTCTGCGTCAATCTTGCGAACCTCTTGCTGGCGCGCGTGCCCCGGCGCATGCGCGAAGCCGCTATTCGCACCGCGCTGGGCGCCTCGCGGGCGCGGCTGGTGCGGCAGATGCTTACGGAAAGCCTGTTGCTCGGAATTTTCGGCGGTGCGCTCGGAATTCTGCTGGCATTTTTCGGCGTCCGGGCCATCGTCAGCGCCGCGCCGCCCGGCATTCCGCGTCTTGCGGAAGTTTCCATTGATGGACGCGTGCTTCTCTTCGCGATCATTATTTCCGTTTTCACGGCGGCGCTGTTTGGAGTCCTGCCTGCTTGGCGTGTTGCTCACGCCGAACCGCAGGACGCACTGAAATCCGGCGAGACCAATACCACCGAAAGCCGCCGCACGCGCCGTCTGCGCTCCTCGCTCATCGGCCTCGAAGTCGCGCTCAGCACCGTGCTTTTGATTCTCGGAGGGCTGTTTACTTCGAGCCTCGTTCATCTGTTGCGTGTGAATACCGGCTTCTCGACTGAACACGTTCTCGCCGCTGACGTGGACCTTCCTCCGCAAAATTATTCGTCGAATGCCAGCGCGACGCGCTTTTACGATCAGGCGCTCGCTGCGATTCGCGCGCTTCCCGGCGTGCGTTCTGTTGGCTGGATTAACTTTTTGCCGCTCGAAGGCGAGGGCAGCGTTTCCGACATTCGCTTGCCTGGCACCAGTCGCGCGGACGCTTCTAACATGCCGCTCGCCGACTATCGCGTCGTCAGTCCCGATTATTTCGCCACAATGGAAATCCCGATCATCGCTGGCCGCGCTTACACGGACGCCGACCGCGGACGAAACGTTGTGGTCCTATCGCAAAAGACGGCCGAGCGGCTCTGGCCACGCCAGAATCCCATCGGGCAAATGTGCATACCGGAATGGGGTGCGCAGAAGCAGTTTCAGGTGATTGGCGTTGTGGGAGACATTCGCACTGTTCAAATGGACAAGTCCCCGGTGATGATGGTCTATATGCAGAATTGGCCCTTCGATCACGTCGTGTTTGGCGGCTCCATCGTGGTGCGTACATTGATGGACCCGACCGGCGCCGCATCTGCCGTTCGCGACGCGATTCATCGTGTCGATTCCGGCGTCCCCATCACCGAGCTGCGCCCGATGGCCACACTGGTCTCAAAATCCGTGGACACGCGCCGATTCCAGATGCTTCTCGCGCTGCTCTTCGCCGCGTGCGCGCTGTTCCTTGCGTCTATCGGAATCTTCGGCGTGGTTGCGTATTCCGTGGAGCAGCGGCGCCACGAACTCGGCATTCGCTTGGCCCTCGGCGCACAGCTCGGAAATTTGCGCGCGATGATTTTGCGCCAGGGCATGGCGCCGGTACTCGCGGGCCTTGCCGTCGGCGTCGCTGCATCGTTGCTGCTCGGGCGCCTGATTGCAGGATTACTTTTCGGCGTGCACGCCTTCGACCCGCTGACGTTTAGGTGCGTCACGCTGGTTGTGGTGCTCGTAGCGCTCGCCGCATGCTACATCCCCGCGCGCCGCGCCACGCGCGTGGACCCAATGGTTGCGCTGCGGTACGAGTGAGCGTGCGGGGAAATTTTACATTACCGGGTGACCAATACGGCAAGCGTGCGTCTAACGCAGCGAGGTGAATGATGGGCACGTTGTTGCAGGACATTCGTTACGCGCTGCGAGTGCTGGCAAAGGCGCCGGGATTCGCCGCCGTCGCGATCCTCACGCTGGCGCTGGGCATTGGCGCGAACACGGCGATTTTCTCTGTCATCAACGCGACGCTGCTGAAGCCGCTGCCGTATGCGGGCGCCGATCGGCTCGTGCTCGTGTGGCAAACCTATGGCGATGGCCCCGACAATATCAATATTGTCTCCGCGCCGAACATCCTCGATATCGAAAAACAAGGCAGCATTTTTGACAGCCTGGCCATTTTCGATTCCGCCGGAAGGGGTTATAACCTGTCCGAAGGGAGCGAGCCCGAGCGTGTCTCCGGCGTGCGCGTAACTGCGAAATTTTTCGACGTGCTCGGCGCCAAGCCGCTTCTGGGACGCACCTTTCTTCCCGAGGAAGAGATAGCCGGTAAAGACCACGAAGTCATTTTGAGCTATCGATTGTGGAAGCGGCGCTTCGCGGGCGATCCGGCTCTCGTCGGGAAAGCCATCCGCATCGACGGAGCGAGCTTTACCGTTGTTGGCGTCATGCCGCAGAATTTCGAATTCCAATTCTGGAGCCATGCCCGCGAATTGTGGGTGCCCGTCGGATACACCGTAGGCGACAAAGACCGTGGCTCAAATTCCTTTGTGTGCATCGCGCGCCTGAAACCGGACGTGACGCTCCATCAGGCCAAAGCGGAAGTGAATACCATCGGCCAGCGGCTCGCGAAGCAATACCCGCAGGACGATCCTGGCATGGGCGCCACGGTGATGCCGTTGGGTGAGTTCGGCATGGAGGATCTGAAGACAACCATGCTGGCGCTGTTCGCCGCGGTGGGATTTGTGCTCTTGATCGCCTGCGTGAATGTGGCGAATTTGTTGCTGGCGCGCGGGGCTGCGCGGCAGAAGGAGCTTGCGATCCGCTGCGCGCTGGGCGCGACGCGTCGGCGCGTGATGCGCCAACTGATCACGGAAAGTCTTTTGTTGGGATTTCTGGGCGGCATTGCAGGAATCATCGTTGCGGCGGCGGGTTTGCGCCTGCTGATGCCTTTCCTGCCCGCCAGTTTGCAGTTTCTGCCGTTCCGTCAAATTGGAGCGATCACGATTGACGGACGCGTGTTTCTTTTTGCCCTGCTGCTGGCATGTTTCACTGGCATTCTGTTTGGGCTTGCGCCCGCGCTGGGCACGCGGCGCGCACAATTGAACGATCCTTTGAAGGAAGGCGGCGGTCGCGGCCTCACCAGCGCGGGCGGAAACGGCCTGCGTCACGCGCTGGTTGCAGCGGAAGTGGCGCTGGCGTTGATCGTGCTGGCCGGCGCGGGCCTCATGATCGACAGCATGGCGCGCTTGCTGGGAGTGAACCCTGGGTTGAACCCGAAAAATGTGCTCACCATGGATGTGTCCACGGCACAGGTAGATCTCTATAACGGGCCTCCCGTGGATGCGCGGTTCTGCGAAGAACTGGCGGAGCATGTTGGAGCGATTCCTGGTGTGGTGTCCGTGAGCGGCATCAGCCATTTGCCGCTGGGGGGAGGAAGCGCGGGCCGCGGCTTCTCGATTGAAGGAGCGCCCGATCCGGGCCCTGAACATGAGCCGGGCGGCGGCTATGGCGTTGCCTGCCCAAACTTTTTCCGCACGATGGGCATCCCGATGGTCGAGGGAAGGGAATTCACCGATGAAGACACGCTCAGCGCGCCGGGCGCGGTGGTCATCAATCAAGCGATGGCGCGGCAATTCTGGCCGAAGCGAGATCCGGTGGGCACACGAATAAAGCTCGGCGCGTTCAATTCCGATAGGCCGTGGCTGACCATTGTGGGGATCGTTGCTGACTTCCGCCACGATGGCCTGGACGAAAAACCGAGGCCGTTTTTCTACCGGCCGTTCCCGCAGGCCGCGTGGCCGGTGATGACCATCACGGCGCGGACGGCCTCAGCTCCCTCCGCGTTTGAAAAACCGGTGAAGCAGGCGCTCGCGCAAATGAGCAGCGATTATCCGGCGTCGAACGTGCAAACAATGGAGCAAGTGGTCAGCGATTCGTTGGGCTCGCGGCGCTTCCCCATGTTGCTTCTCGGCGCGTTCGCGCTGCTCGCGCTGGCACTTTCCGCCGTGGGGATCGCTGGCGTGGTGGGCTACTCGGTGGTGCAGCGCACGCATGAAATCGGAATTCGCATGGCCTTGGGCGCGCAGCGGCGCGACGTCCTGAAACTGGTGCTCGGCGCGAGTATGCTGTGGACTTTCGGTGGCATCGTCGCCGGCATAGCCGGGGCGCTGGGACTCACACGGCTCCTTGGTGACTTGCTTTACGGAGTGCAGCCCGCGGATCCGTTCATTCTGGGAGCGACGGCCGTGGTGCTCGCCGTGGTGGCGTTCGTGGCGTGTTACGTTCCGGCGCGGCGGGCCATGCGGGTCGATCCCATGGTGGCGCTGCGGTACGAATAGCCTGGTCATTAGCCTACGATCCACTGTCCGGTTACGTGCAATAGGCTCCCGTAAGCGGACAGCCGTCCTCAGAACCAGTTCGCAGCTTCCTATTAAGCGGTGAATTATCAGTGTATTATCCTGCATGTCTTCGGAAGGCAATCTGCGTACAGTTCTCGCAGCCATACGAGGGGTGTAGCCGATGAAGACGCTCTGGCAAGACCTGGTCTATGCTCTCCGGATCCTCCGTAAATCTCCCACTTTCACGACAATCGCGGTCATCACGCTGGCCCTGGGAATTGGCGCGAACACGGCGATTTTCAGTTTCGTGGACGCCTGGCTGATCAAGCCGTTGCCGTACCCGCAGGCCGACCGGCTGATGGTGATGCTCGAGCACAACACAAAGAAGGGCTGGACGTACAACTCTGTAACGTCGACGGCCGATTTTCTGGACTTCCAGAAGCAGCAGACCTCGTTTGAGCAAACCGCGGCGTGGACGGGCTGGAATTTCAATCTGACCGGCAATGGCCCCCCGGCGCTGGTCGAGGGCGGGCGCGTGAGCTGGAATTTCTTTGACGCGCTGGGCGTGAAGCCGCTGCTCGGAAGGACGTTCACGGCGGATGAAGACCGCGTCGGCGCCCCGCACGTCGCCATTCTCGGCGAGGGCTTGTGGAAGAGCCGCTACGCAAGCGACCCAAGAATTATCGGGAAGAGCATACAAATTGAGGGCGAGTCATACACCGTAGTGGGCGTGCTGGAGGGGGAATTCCAGTTTCCGCTGTTGGGCATCTCGAATTTGTGGACGCCGCTGGCGTTGACGGACAAAGAGCGCGCTGACCGGGATAACTCCTGGTTCGAGTCTTTCGGAAGGCTGAAGCCCGGCGTGACGCAACAGCAAGCCGCCGCCGAGACGACGGTGATTTTCGCGCAATTCGCGAAGGAATATCCACGGTCAGATACGGACCAGACCATGTTGCTAAGCCCGATGATTACGGAGATCGGCACGAACGAGGGAGTTCCGCAAGTGATGATTTGCTTCTGGCTGGTTGGACTGATTCTGCTGATTGCCTGCGCGAACGTGGCGAACTTGATGCTGGCGCGCGCGACGCAGCGGACCAAGGAAATGGCCGTGCGCGGTGCGCTGGGAGCAACGCGAACGAGGCTGGTGCGGCAACTGGTGACCGAGTCGCTTGTGCTCTTTGCACTTGGCGGCGTTGGTGGCGTTCTTTTTGGCGCGTGGGGAATGAGGTGGATTGAGTCCTTGATTCCGGGACACATTCGCGGCTACCTGGTGAATTACGGGCAGGTGAATCTGGACGTAACCACGCTAGTGTTCACGCTGGCCATCGCGCTCGCGTGCGGGCTGATTTTTGGCCTGGTGCCGGCGTTTCAGAGTTCCAGCATCGACTTGAACCGCACGCTCAAGGAAGCCTCCGGGCAGGCCTCCGGCAGCGGGCGCGGGGCGCGCGTGCGCAAGATTTTCGTGGCGGGCGAAATTGCGCTGGCGGTGGTAGTCCTGATTTCGACGACGCTGCTGGTGAAGAGTTTCATCATTTCGGTGCGGTCGAGCACCGGATTCAACGCCGCAAACCTCATGGTGGCGCAAGTGTCGTGCCGAAGACGAAGTACGCGGAGGAGCCGCGGCAGCGAAACTTCAGCGACGAGGTGCTGACGCGCATTCACGCGATTCCTGGAGTTGCTTCGACTGGCGTGGCCAGCGCGGTGCCGTTCGGCGGATTTGGAGGGACGGTCGAAGTGGAAGCCGTAGGCAAGCCGGCGCCGCAGCCGGGAGAGATTTTGGGTGCGATATTTACGGCGGCGTCTCCGGATTATTTTGCGGCCATGCAGATGCCGCTGGTGAAAGGACGCGGATTCACTTCGGCGGACGGGCCGGGAGACGCGCCCGTGGCCGTTATCGATCAGACGCTGGCGCGGCAATTTTGGCCGGATGAAGACCCGGTTGGACAAAAGATCCAGTTCGGAGAACAGCACAAGATGTGCACAATCGTGGGCGTGGTAAACGACGTGAAAATGTACCAACTGCGAGGAAGGCCGCAGCGCGAGATGTACGTTCCGTTGGCGCAATTTCCTTCGCCGACGCTGGGATTCGTAGCGCGGGCGGCGGGGAATGCGCAATCGCTGCCAACGGCGATTCGCGACGCGATCTGGGCCGTGGATGGCGACCAGCCCGTGTCGTCGGTGGAGCAGATGGAGACGTTGATGGCGGTGCAGGACACCGGAAACCGCGTGCTGACCAAACTGATGGTTTTCTTTGGCGTGCTAGCGCTTTTCTTGTGTGCAATCGGAATTTATGGCGTGATGGCGCACACCGTGGCGCAGCGCACACACGAAATCGGAATACGCATGGCGCTGGGCGCGGAGCCGCGGAAAGTGATGGGGATGATCGTGGAGCAGGGACTGAGGCTCACGGCGGTCGGAATTGTCATTGGGGTAGGGGCCGCGTTCGCGGTGACGCGGTCGCTCGCATTCACGCTGTACCAAGTGAAGGCAACCGATCCGTCGACATTTGCAGGAGTGGCGTTGCTGTTCGCTGTCGTGGCGGTCGCGGCGTGCTACGTCCCGGCGCGGCGGGCGATGCGCATGGATCCCATGGTGGCGCTGCGCTATGAGTAGCGTGCTGTAGCTCAGGTCCCGCGCGACACCGTTTGTCGGGCTGACCTGAGGCCGCTGCTCTTCGGGTGAAATGCCTCGCGTCAGTCCGCTGAAAGCCGCG
>JBAUEH010000043.1:0-12125 GCA_049678505.1 Candidatus Acidiferrales bacterium | reverse complement strand
TGAAAGCGATGTCCACGGCTACGCCAGCGCCAAAAAGTTGAACGGTGCGGTTACCGGCACTGGTTGCAATGTTGAGACTAGCGGACAGGGTGCCAGTGGCGAGAGGTGTGAACGTCACGCTGATCGCGCACGTGTCGTTTGCGGCGACGCTGCTGGTGCAGGCGCTGGTCTCCGCAAATGAGGAAGCAGCGGAGCCAGAAATCGTAATGCCGCTGACGGACAGCGCGGAAGCGCCCATATTTATGACGGCAATGGTTTGTGCGGCACTGATGGTCGACACCAACTGATTCGCGAACGTCAGACTTGTGCCGCTGACGGCGAGCGCACTGGGAGGATTGACGGAGAGCGACAGGTCAAATGTGGTGCTGCCACCTGTATTGGTAGCAGTGATCAAGTACGTAGCCCCGGCGGCGCTTGCCGTGGGAGTGCCGGAGATCACGCCGGTCGTCGCGTTGAGCGACAGGCCGAACGGAAGCGTTGGAGTGACCGAATAGCCGCTGATAGTGCCAGTGACGGTCGGCGAGAGCGGAGTGATAGCAGCGCCGACCGTGGCGGTTGCCGGGCTGGCGTACGACAAGCCGCTCGGTGCGGAGACGGGCGGGGTAGACGAACTGCTTCCGCCACCGCAACTGACGGCCAATGCTGCGACGGAGAGAAGGCCGATACATGTGGCGAGGGCAGCGTGGCGCTTGAGCATTGGAGGGCTCATTAGGTTTCCCTTCCTCAATTGCAGGATGCTTCGCTACATGTAACTGTGGGAAAGCTTCACGACTCATTCCTGGCGGCAGAGCTCGGTGGTTAGAGCTTCGCGATGGCTCATGGCCAAGGCATCGATGCGGCTCAGGCTGATGCGGTAGGCGATGGCGGCGAGGATTGCGAAGACTAGGAAAATCGGCACAGCGAGCACTGGGCGGCTGAGGAATCGCGTGAGCGCGAAGACCAGAGCGCCAAGACCGATCAAGACGGCTTGTGCGAGTAATGCGACGGCCATAGTGACGCCAGCCACCTTTTTCTGACGGAAGACGCCGAATTCGAGGCGGCGGGGGTAGCAGACAGACAAGACATTGCCGATGGCGAAATTGGCGAGCGACGCGTAGATCAGGGCCACAAAGGTTGCGACAACAATGACCGGCTGGGGCGGCGCAAAAATCCAACTGACCGCGGCCCATACCATGAGCGCTTCGAGCACAGAAACCAGACCGAGAAAGAGATTTTTTCCCAGCATGATGTCGCGAAAACGCACCGGCGCAATGAGCAGAAATTGAATGCCGGCGCCTTCGAAGGCGAAGGAGTTGAAGACCCAGTTCATCTGAATCAGGAAGGTGTAAGCAACGGCGATGGGGAAAATCATTTCGGGGATGTGGCGGAAAGCGTTCTGCTGGCGAAAGGTGATCCCTAAGAAGACGACCAAGATTACAGGAATGACCAAGTTCAAGAGCATGGGGCCGCTGCGAAAGGCGTAGCGGCGCTCTTTGTCGAAAATGGCGGCGCTGGCGCGCGAAACGCCGGGGATTTCCCAAGAGGATGCACTCGCTGTTGCGGCGACCAACGAGGGCGCTTTGCGGGAAGAAGCGATGACGGGCGCGGCGGCGGGAGTTTCGCTGAGATTTTCGCCGTGAAACTGGGCGGCCAGACGGACGCGGAAGAGCAATAAGAATGCGGCCGCGTAAAGCAGAAGGAACAGGAGTGATTGCGCGGCATGGGCGAAGTCATACGCCAGGCCGAGTTGTAAGGAACGGCCAGCAAGGCCGGGAGGCAGGGCGTTGGCGACAGGCAGGAGCGCGAGCAGCCAGCCGGTGTGCAGTTGGGTGTGATGATGTTGGAAGTGCTGGACGGTGGGCCCGATGAGCTGAAAAGAAATGATAATCAAAATGAAAATGAAGCCGAGGATTTCGCGAGTGCGGCGGCGCGCCAGCCATTTCTCAATCCACGCGAGCAGCATGCGGGCGAAAAACAGATTCATGGCGGCGAACGCGAGCAGGACAAGCAATCCCCAGCCGAGCATGGCGGGACGGGCGATGCCGAGGGCAATCCACATGCAGAAAAGCCAAAAAAGGGAAGCAACCGCGCCGGGATCGAAGAGGCCGTAGACGAGGCTCAAGGCCAAAAAGCTGGCGAAGCGGAGAGGGAAACGGAGCAGGTTGGCAAAGTCGAACTGCGCGCCAGTGGAAGCGGCGAAAATGGGATAGATCTGCCAGAAGAGAGAGACAATCCACATGAGCCCAGCGAGCCATGACCATCGTCCATGAGTGACGAGGTAATACGTGGCGATTCCGAAAAAGACGCCGCCGCCGAAAACGAGGCCGCTCATCATCAGCCAGAGAATGGCGGAGGAGACGGCTTCGAGGCGGCCCTTGATATTGCGAAGCGAGTTTTTGAAGAGCAGCCAGCGCAGACGGGCAATGAGGCGGATCTGTTGAGGCACGCCAGGAATGGCGGTTATCCCAGCCACGTGAGCTCCCGATCGGTTTGGCGGGTGCCACCGACGATATCGAGGAAAATCTGTTCGAGGGTGAGCTTGCCATCGGAGGACGCCGTGACGCCTTGGCGCGCCTCGATGCCCGCGCGCAACTCTTCGAGCGAGCCCTGGGCGACAAGTTTACCTTTGGAAATGATGGCGACGTGGCTGCAGAGGCGCTCGACGATTTCGAGGACGTGCGAGGTGAGGAAAATTGTGGCGCCACGCGCGATCATGCGCTGAAGCATGGCTTTCAAAGTGGTGGCGGCGATGGCGTCGACGCCTTCAAAGGGCTCGTCGAGAAAGAGAATTTTCGGGCCGTGAATGACGGCAGCGGCCATGGCGAGTTTTTTTTGCATGCCATGGGAAAAGTCGGTGATGAGGGTTTTGGGACGATCGGCGAGCTGCATGAATTCGAGCAGTTCCTGAGTGCGCTGCGCGGCGGTGGAGCGATCGAGCCCATACATGCGGCCGACGAAGTTCAAATACTCGGAAGCAGTGAGGCGGCCGAAGAGTGCGAGGCCTTCGGGGACGACACCGATGCTGGCTTTGACTTCAACGGAGTGTGCAGTGAGGTCGAGATTGAGAACGCGAATATTGCCGGAGGACGGAGCGAGCAAACCGGTGAGCATTTTAATCATGGTGGATTTGCCGGCGCCGTTTGGGCCCAGGAAGCCAAAGAATTGGCCGCCTTGGACGGTGAGGTTGACTTGATCCACGGCAACAAGCTCGCCGAAACGGCGCGTGAGGCCTTCGGTGGCAATGGCAATTTCATTGGGCATGCGGGTGAATGTAGCACAGAAGGCAGTCATAAGTGACGAGTGACCCTTCGTTCCTCAGGGCATGCAGGTGACGAGCAGGCAAAGCAAAAACACAGGGTGAGGCGGCCCGACGAATTATGAGTCACGCCGGCTAGGGCTGGCGGGAGCCTACGGGCGCAGAAGAAACTAGTTGCGGATACAGAGCAAGGACGGCGGGAAGAATGACGCGAAAGGTGCAGCCGCCTTCGGCGCGATTGAAACCGAAAATCTGGCCGCCATGCTCCTGAACAATTCCATAACAGATGCTGAGGCCGAGGCCGGTGCCCTTGCCAACGGGCTTGGTGGTGTAGAAGGGATCGAAGACACGGTCCGGCTCGCGCAGGCCGGGACCGGAATCAGAAAAATCGAGGACGACGCTTCCGCGCTCGGTGCGCATGCGAACGACGAGAGAGCCGCCGCCGACGGTTTCCATGGCGTCGACGGAGTTGTTAATCAGGTTGAAGAAGACTTGGAGAAGCTGATTGGGATCGCCGCGCACGGCGGGAAGAACGCCGGGATTTTCCACTTCAATGCGGATTTTTTTGTCGCGCAAATCGAGCTGGCGGAGTTCGATGGCGCTGGTGACGACGGATCTGAGATCAAGGAGCTGTTTCTCGGCGGGGACTTGGCGCGCGAAGCTGAGCAAGTTGGTGACAAGGACTTTGGTCCGGCGGGCCTGGTCGCGGATTTTTTCTCCGAGGCCGCGGGAACGTTCCGTGGCGTTGGGGTCAGCCTGAATCAGATCGGCGTAGCCGAGAATTGCGGTCAGCGGATTATTGATTTCGTGCGCGGCACCGGCAGCAAGCTGGCCGAGCGAAGCGAGTTTTTCCGCCTGGACGAATTGCATTTGCAGGCGCTTGAGATTTTCGACGGAATCCTGCAGACCCCTGAGCAGACCGAGGCGCTCGCGATCGACCAACTGCTGGCGCAGGAAAACGAGGGCCGTGCCAATGATTATGGTGATGAGGGTCAGCAACAGCCGGAACTGGCGCACCGGGGCAGGCGCGTTGCTGACAAAATGAGTCCAGGCAGCCATGAATGGCATGAGGAGGATGCACAAGATGGCGAGGCGAGCGAACCATTGGGAGTCGTGCATTTTCACGCTGTGCGTCAAATCAGGAGCGGGCGAAATGCGGCGCGCGATAATCCCAGCCGTGCCAAACCAAACAAACGCGGCCACGAGAGGAAGATTGGACAAACCTCCGGGAGTGTAGTGTTCCTTGGAAACAGAATTCACAGTAAGCCACAGGCTGGCAATGTACATCCCGGAGGCGCCAAAAAGATTCGCGTAGACGACGCGCCAGCCTTTGCTTGCGCGGAGCGCAAAAAAGCCAGTCCCGGCGAGGAAGACCAAATTGGCGAGAACATAAACTTGGATATCGCGAACATGTTCGAGACCAACACTGGCGGGGTCCTGGGACCATGCGATGACCATGAACAAATAGACGAACAGCCACCATATGGCGAGCAGCAGCATGTCGAGATGGCCGTAGCGCAGGGCTTCTCGCATTTTGCGAGCATGTGGCGCCATAGCCAGGGCAGCCATGAGCGGGACAGCATGCAGGAAAAAGATCATGTCGAGGAAAGTGATGGAATGGCTGAGGTGGTGCAAGACCAGCGTGTCGTAGGTCCAAATCAACTGGCCGGCCAGCCATAACGTGCAACCAAAGGCCAGCAGCATCCAAAAGTCATTCTGGCGGCGATAAGGCGAAGACGCATTCCAGAGCAGGCACGCATTGGCAAAAAGAGGCACCACGCAAAGGACGATGTTGGCAACAGCCGCGCGGGTGGCTGTGGGCGGCAGAAGGAGCGAAAGAATCGCAAATCCGCCGACAAAAACAATCCAGGCGACAAGAATCACCCACGTTGATTTTGACAGTCTCATTTGTTGCCTGAAGAAGCCTACCCGTTAGACTAGCACGAGGACAGTTACTACAGGTGAGGTAGAGCCCAATCAATAAATAGTTGCAGGAGCTTGCGCAGGAGCAATCGCGACTCCTAATCGAGAACTGCAAGGGCGCGGTGGCCGGGGAATTTGGCTTCGCGGTTCAGGTATGGATAGCTTCGGAAGGTCCCTTCATAATTGGCGGCCACCTGGTAGGCAGGTCGATGTTCGGTAAGAAGTTTCGCTTTAGACAGT
This sequence comes from Candidatus Acidiferrales bacterium, assembly GCA_049678505.1. Taxonomy (GTDB): domain Bacteria; phylum Acidobacteriota; class Terriglobia; order Acidiferrales; family UBA7541; genus DAHUXN01. The sequence continues at coordinate 6,727 of JBAUEH010000043.1, read as the reverse complement.
CAAGCATCAAGACTCCTGATTCAGCGGATATGTATCTCGCAAAGTTGGGATTCGCAATCTGCTGACCGTACGCTATTGCAACGAAGGGTATCTCGCGTCTCAGGCGGCGATGTCTGCCGGACTCGTCAGGGTCGACGTGTGCGCCGCCCTCTTTATTAGCAAGCGCAAGAATGATGTCCTTCCTGCTAAATTCTTCGGTAGTTCGCCAGTCTCCGGGCCCCTGTAGCGCATGTACCGTTTGACCCCACCACGTTTCCAGTCGTCCCAGCCTATATTTTGGAGATGTGAGATCAATGAATGGACGTGCGCCGTCAGGGCCAATCGAGATTCCCGTCGATACCATGCGAAATACCTTGCTACGTGGCCTAAGCGCAGGATCCGTTTCTGAATCCAGTTCCAACATCGGAAGATTCAGGTACTCAGGACGCAATTGCTTTAGAAGCGCACTGCTTTTCGCAGTGTCATGGACAAGAATTCTTACGATTGTAGCAATCCGGAGGGCTTCGTCTAGGCACTGTGAATCGTAAAATTGATGCAAGGACCTCCTAAGAAATCCCTCTTGCTCGGTCAAACGGTCGTGCAATTCTGCAGCAGTTCGCATGGTCTACCTGGCATGCCCGAGGATGTTGCGGCCGGGGAATTTGGCTTCGCTACCAAGCTCTTCTTCAATGCGAAGGAGTTGGTTGTATTTGGCGATACGATCGGTGCGCGATGCGGAGCCGGTCTTGATTTGGCCGGCTCCCATGGCGACGGTGAAATCGGCGATGAAGGTGTCTTCGGTTTCGCCGGAGCGGTGGGAGACGATGCAGGCGTAGCCAGTCTTGCGGGCCATTTCGATGGTTTCGATGGTTTCGGTGACGGTGCCGATTTGATTGAGCTTGATGAGGATGGCGTTGGCGATTTTTTTCTGAATGCCACGCGAGAAGATTTTAGGATTGGTGACGAAAATATCGTCGCCGACGAGCTGGAGTTTTTTGCCCAGGGTTTTCGTCAGCAATTGCCAGCCTTCCCAGTCCTGCTCGGCCATGCCGTCTTCGAGAGAAACGATGGGATATTGGCGCGTCCAGGCGGCCCAGAATTCGACCATTTGCCCGGAAGTGCGCTGGGACTTGTCGGATTTGTGGAAGACATATTTTTTCGTGGCGGGATCGTAAAACTCGCTGGCGGCGGGATCGATGGCGATGGCGACTTGCTCGCCGGGTTTGTAGCCAGCGGCAGTGATGGCTTCGAGGACGCGCTCGATGGCTTCCTCGTTCGATTTCAGGTTGGGCGCGAAGCCGCCTTCGTCGCCGACGGCGGTGGAGTAGCCGTTTTTCTTCAGGACAGCTTTCAAATTGTGGAAGACTTCGACGCCCCAGCGCAGAGCTTCGCGAAAACTCGGAGCGCCGACGGGCATGACCATGAATTCCTGCGCGTCCACGGAATTATCGGCGTGCGCGCCGCCATTGAGAATGTTCATCATGGGGACGGGGAGAATGTTCGCGGATTTGACAGGAGAAAAGCGCGCGAGATATTTGTAGAGGGGCAAGCCGCAATCGTTTGCGGCGGCGCGGGCGGCAGCCATGGAGACGGCAAGGATGGCGTTGGCGCCGAATTTCGATTTGTTCTCGGAGCCGTCGGCGTCGAGCATTTTGCGGTCGAGGGCCTGCTGATCGGCGGGATCCATGCCGATGACCGCTTTGGCAATGGGACCGTTGATGTTTTCGGCGGCTTTGCGCGTTCCTTTGCCGAGGAAGCGCGATTTGTCGCCGTCGCGGAGTTCAAGGGCTTCGTGTTCGCCGGTGGATGCGCCGGAGGGAACGGCGGCGCGGCCGTGCAGGCCGTTCGAGAGGATGACGTCGGCTTCCACAGTGGGATTGCCGCGCGAATCGAGAATTTCGCGGCCAAGGACGTGCGCGATCTTCGCCGTGACCCTTTTGCCTTTCGCGTCGAAAATTTCGTGGCCCTTGAGGCCAGCAGCGGCGGTTTCGATGACAGCTTTCTTGCTGCTAGGCATTGCGGTTCTCCTTAGCGCGACAAACGGCAATTGTACGATAAAGACAGTGACCCTTCGCAAGAGCAGATCAGGGCGATAACGGGTCAGTTTGAATTTTGACTCTTTGTGTCACGATCAAGAAAATTCAAACTGACCCACTGCGCTCAGGGTAAACAAAGCGTTAGATTTTGCGGGCGAGGATGAGCGTGGGGCTGAGGTCGACCGGAATCGCGGCGCCAGCGGCGGCTGCGGCAAAGCGGGACTCGAGTCCGCGCCAGTAGGATTCCGGATTGGAAAGAGTGAGCGCGTAGGCGCTGCCGTAGGATGTGGAGCGCCAGAAGCCGACGAAATCGGCGGGGGACATAGGAATCACGTAGGAAAATTTTGTTTCGCCGGCAATCTCGAAGCCGCCGGCGGCGCGGACTTGATCCTGCCAAACGTACTTTTTCCCGAGGCGAGAATCACGATGAGGCCTCCATGGGCCGCGCATTTCGGCGCGCGTGATGGCGTCGAGGGAGGGAATGGTTTTGGGCAGCGGGCGGTCAAAGGCGGCAAAGATCGCGACCGGGCGCAGCCAGGAATGAACATTGGCAAAAACGCGCGGAGCGTCCATCCAATGCAAGGCGTTGGCGACAGTGACAAGATCGACGGTTGCGGGGGGTTGGGAGAAGTCTTCGGCGGTGAGGTTGCGGACGATGGCGGCCGGAAGATCTTCTTTGAGTTTGGCGGCCATGCCGGGGTCAGGCTCGACGGCGAGGACTTCGAGGAAATGCGGGAGAAGCGCGCGAGTGGCTTTGCCGGTGCCGGCGCCGATGTCGATGGCGCGTTCGCGGCGGCCGGAGGGAATGGCGGCGAGGATGTGTTCGAAAAGTTCGGGCGGATATTCCGGACGGTAGCGTTGGAATTCTCCGGCAGCGTGACCGAAACGGGGTTGGAACTCAGAGGACACGGCGATGGGCTATTCAGGCTCCTCGAGCATGGACTCTTCGCGGACGACGACGACAACGCCGTTGTCGCTGACGTGATAGCGATTGCGATCTTCGTCAAGATTGTAGCCGATCTCGGTGTGCTCGGGCAGGGTGACGTGGCGATCGATGATGGCGCGGCGTATGCGCGAGTGACGGCCGATATTCACGTGATTGTAGATGATGGAATCTTCGACCTGGCAAAAGCTATTGACGCGGACATCGTAGCCCACGACGGAGTGGCTGACGCGGCTTCCCGAGATGATGGAGCCGGCGGCGACGATGGAATCGAGGGCCGTGCCGGTACGCGCGGGATCGGCAAAGACGAATTTGGCGGGCGGATACTGCTGCTCCCAGGTCTTGAGCGGCCAGCTATTGTCGTAGAGGTTGAAGACGGGAGAGACGGAGACCAAATCCATGTTGGCATCGTAGTACGCGTCGACGGTTCCGACGTCGCGCCAGTACAAATTCTCTTTCTTGTTTTCATCATAGAAGCTATAGGCGAAGACGCGGAATTTGCCGATGATTTTGGGAAGGACGTCGTGGCCAAAGTCATGCGACGAGTTGGGATCTTCCGAGTCGGAGATGAGCGCGGGCAAAAGAAACTGCGTGTTGAAAATATAGATGCCCATGGAGGCGTCGACTTTGCCGGGATGACGCGGAGAAAGCTTCGGATCCGCTGGCTTTTCGTAAAAGGCAAGGATGCGGCCTTCCGTGTCGGTTTCGATGACGCCGAATTTGCCGGCGGCGTCTTGCGGGGTCATTTCAACGGTGCCGACAGTGACGTCCGCGCCGGTTTCGACGTGCTGATCGAGCATCTTCTGGTAATTCATTTTGTAGATGTGGTCGCCAGAAAGGACGATGACGTAGCTCGACGGCTCGCTGCCGATGGAATAAATGTTCTGGTAAACCGCGTCGGCGGTGCCGAGATACCAATGGGCAGAAACGCGCATTTGCGGCGGGAGAATTTCGATGAAGTCGCCAATGCCCATCATCGAAGACCAGCCCTGGCGGATATGGCGATTGAGGCTGAGGGCTTTGTACTGGGTGAGAACGAAGACGCGGCGCAGGTCGCTATTGAGGCAGTTCGAGAGGGTGACGTCGATGATGCGGTAAATGGCGCCAAAGGGAACGGCGGGCTTGGCGCGGTCGCGCGTGAGAGGCCAGAGGCGCTCGCCCTGGCCGCCAGCCAGGAGCACGCCAATCGCATTTTTCATCAACGACATATCGAGCACCCACGGTCCGGCAAAACTATTCTAGCAACATTCAATACGTGCGCGTGAATTTCTAGCATCCACAACGATGCACAGGGCCATTCCAAGGTCACGACGGCGAGCAGTGAACTGGCCGGCGGGCGCGGCGGGCCACGATTTGGAGTTTGCAAGGTTAGTCAATTGCGGCGAGAATAGGGGGCGACGAAAGAGCCGGCGTACGTAGCCTAGCGCACAAATATAGTGCTTGACTTACAAGGTAGGGTTCGCTAGAAACGCCGGATAGATGTGTCCTGTGGCGGGAATCTGGCAGTGCCCACTCAGCAACATATCGATAACTGCGTCCCGAACGGGGGGTGAATTTGCGTGGCTGAAGTTGTAATTCAAGAGGGCGAATCTTTGGAGAATGCTCTCCGGCGATTCAAAAGGAAAGTCCAGGGCGAAGACATCATCAAGGAAATCAAGCGGCACAGCTACTACATGAAACCTGGAGAGAAGCGCCGGGCCAAAGAAGCGCTATCACGCAAGCGTCTCCGTAAGAAGCAGCGCAGAGAGCAGGACTAATTAGGCGGAAATCCTTGGGCACTTCGATCCAGCTTCGTTCCGATCTTCCGTCGGGAAAAGCAGGGAGTTCCCATCATTCTCGGCATCATCCGATTCACGGCGGCGTTTATTTCAACGCCACCAGGCTACGGCCCGGAGCGAGCCATGGAATTCCACGATAAGGTACTGAAGTGCGCCGAATGCGGCTCGGAGTTTGTGTTCACCTCCGGCGAGCAGATGTTCTTCGCCGACAAGGGTTTTAAGAACGAGCCGAAACGGTGCAAGCCATGCAAGACGGCGCGCGCGCAAGGGGGAGCGAGCTCGGGCGTTGGCGCTTCGACGAGCATGCAGCGCGTCGAAACAAAGACAGTTTGCTCCCAGTGCGGAAAAGAAACGACGGTGCCGTTCAAGCCCACGCAAGGGCGCCCTGTCTATTGCCGGGAATGCTTCCAGCAACGGCGGACGATCGGGGGAGCAGCGGCGGCGTCGGAAGCCGCAGGATAGAGGGCCACGCGGACGCGATATGGCGCGTCCGAGGCTGGTGGTTCGAGGTTAGGAAATTTTCGCCTCCGTTGCGGTGTGGTGAGGCCGCGCGGAGGCGATTTTTGTTTTGTGCCCCCAGGCGTCGCGGTTTCTGAAATTCCCTGACTCCCCACGTTCAAACAAAGCAAACAGAGAGAGTGCACAGTGCAGTGCCGCCCGAGTTCGCGGTAGCTGCGTCTACGCAGCGGATTTTTGGGCGGCGGGGACGATCTGACGAAAGGCCGCGAGGAACGCGCGCATTTCTTCCGGCTTGCCGACGGAGACGCGAAGCCAATTGCCCATCGACGGGAATTTGCGTCCGACGATGATTTTTCGCTGATGGAAGGCTTCGATGACCGGCTGAACGTCGCTGCCGATTTCCACCATGAAAAAGTTAGCTTCGGAGGGAAGCACGCGGTAGCCGGACTTGGTGAGCTCGGACGTGACCCACTTACGAGTATCGTTCAGGCGCTTCTTGTTGGTGGGGACGATGCCCGGGTCGGCGAGGCTGGCGACGGCGGCGGAAAGGACGGCAGCGTTTCCGTTGTCGAAAAGCAGCTCGCGGTGCATGGCGTCGATGGTTTCTTTTTGGGCGACAGCGTAGCCGAGGCGCATTCCGGCCATGCCGTAAACTTTGGAGAAGGTGCGGGTGACGATGAGATTCGGGTGCTGAGGAATCATGTCGACAACGCTTGAGTAACGCGGATCTTCGACGAAATGGAAATAGGCTTCGTCGACGAGGACATATGTGGAAGACGGGACTTTGGAGAGGAAGTCGGCGAATTCGTCGCGCGTGTTGATGGTGGCGGTGGGATTATTGGGATTGCAGACGTAGACGAGTCCTACGCCATTCGCGCAGGCACGCGCCATGGCGGGGAGATCATGGCGAAAGTCGGGCGTGAGCGGGACTTTTACGGCGCTGGCGCGGGAGACTTCCGCGTAATAGGTGACGGCTTCGAAGGTGGGCTCGGCGACGACGAGCTGCTTATCCGCGCCGACGAAAGAGGCGTCGCAGACGCGAAGAATTTCCGTGGAGCCGCAGCCGAGGGCGACATTTTCCGGCTCAACATGATGCAGGCGAGCGACGGACTCAATGGCGCGGGCGTAGAGATCATCGGGATAACGGCAAGCGACCGCTTCGGAGCCCGTGATGGCGGCGATGGCGTGCGATGAAGGGCCGTAAGGGTTCTCGTTGGAATTGATGAGGATGGCGTCGCTGCGGGAAAAACCCTTGAGGCGGCCGCCGGTGACGCCTTGAATGAATTTTGGCGAGACGTAAGCAGCGGCGAGCATCGCGCCGATGGATTGTGCAAATTGACGGCGAGTGGTCTTTGACTCTGAAGGTGTTGCAGGCATGTAAACCTCCGTTTGAGGACCGCGATTGGGGCGCGCACTCCGCAGAAACGGCTAGCGCGCTCGCGGGGGGAATTATGCGACCGCAGAGGGAGAAGCGCAAGCAATGCGGCAGCCGGACGGCGCGCTCAGGCATGCGTTGACCCGCAGTGCACAGC
>JBAUEH010000042.1:0-5830 GCA_049678505.1 Candidatus Acidiferrales bacterium | reverse complement strand
GGCGGCTCTGCGGTCGCCTACGGCTCCCTGCGCGCCGCCATTCGGGACCAACCCGGGAGCAAAAGCTATGAATTTCGGAGGTTCAAACGTCGTATGATCCACTGCGCGGAGTTTGGGGGCAGCTCAGCGGCTTGCGCCATTTGCGCCAAGGCCTCGCAACGATACTCCGAGCGTCGTCGGGTTTGCCGTGCGGCTGCTGTTCCGGCGGAAGAGACTGAAGCCTGGGACTTGGCGCAGAGCGTCATCCAGAGTGAGAGCGGGTGTCGCCGCAAGGTCGGTGTTTGTTAATTGAATATCGCTGATTGGGGTCTGGCCGATAGGCGTTGAAGTGCGCGCCGCCGTAACAAGAACTTCCTGGTTCACGGATGCTGGCTGCAGCACGATTACCAATTGCACGGCGGTTCCGGAAGTAGCGTTCCATGACTGCTGTGTTTCTTTGAAGCCGGGAGCAGTGGCAATGATCGTTCCAGAGGATCCGGAAACGTTTTCGAAGCTGAACATTCCCGTTGCAGACGTGGTCGTTTTCGCGGAGTAAGAGTCCGTTCGCAGTTCGACCTGAGCTCCAGCGACGGAGGCGCCGGTTGCGTCATGCACAACGCCTTCGACGCGCATCTCGTGCGGCGATGCAATGCCAGGCAGCGCAAGAGCCAAGAAAATCGATAGCGTCAGCAATCGCTCAATAGAGGATAGCAACACAAACCGGATGCTTATCGTCACCTGCCACTCGATAGTTAGGATCCACAGCGCCGTCTATCCTAATTCAAATTGGTCCGTACTTTCATCTGGTGCTGGGCCGACCGTGAACGCATGAGCGGGCTCGTTGCGCAAATTCTCAGGCCTGGGGTAATCTTCTATCAAAAAGCGCCACTAACGAGCGCTTGTTGGGCTACGCTGGAAAGTGTTTAGCGCGACGCGCTGATGTTTACGCTTCGTGCCTCTTCGCACGCTCTTCGAGCACCTAGAAATCTGTCCGAAGCCGTAAGGAAAAGCTGCGTGCAGGTCCGATTGCGTTGCCGGAGAAAAGCCCGCCAAAATCGATTACCTCAACCACATTTGTGAGATTTTCCCCATCCGCTTGGAAATGCACGTTGACCCGCTCGGATTTATACAAGTCAATACCAGCAGAGGCGCTTACTTGAAATGATGGGAGGATGCGGTCGCGATCGAAGTTCAGACGGTTCACAACATCCGAGCCGTAGATCTGAGCTTGGCCCGCAATGCACTGCTGAAGGGCTTGTTCAGGCGTTTGATTGCCGGCAGCGCTTGGGCATTGGAAGTCGAATGGCAGGCCGGTATCGTATTGGATTCCGTCGGCGATCCACAGACGTGGTGTCAATTGATAGCTAATTCGGCCGCGCACGGTGTTGCGCTGATCCTGTGAGTCCGGGAGGTGACCAGATGTCGGAAGGATTGCGTCATCACCTAGGAACAACCCTCCCGTTACGGGAAACCAGGCATTACCAACTTCATAGGAATAACTTGCGAATCCGGAGAATCGCTTCCAGTCAACCAAGGTGAGCTTTGCTTCTGCGCCATAAATAATCGCTTTCTCAAATGCTATGGGATAGCTGATCGTCGTGTTCTCGATCTGATCATCATCCGCGTAGTTGTTTACCATGCGGCGAAAATAATTCGTATCGATCCTGAATTTATTCGAGAAAACCTTTGCTAACCCGGCTTCGTAATAGTTGCCCTCCGAAGGTTGAACTGGTAACTGAACTGAGATCGTATCCAAGCCCGCAGCAGCGGTGGAGCTTGAGAGCAAGATGTTCTCAAACGAAGGTGTCTGAAAAACACGATCATAAGAGAAATGAACCACAATTCCGGCCTCTGGTATGTAGCGCGAAATCGCAAGCCGTGGCTGCACTGCTTGGCGGTTCAAAATGAGCTGATAATGGTCCCAGCGAACTCCGGCATTTATCGTCCAATCGCCAATGCGGACCAGATCCTGTACAAACGCCGCTTGCTCAAGGTCCGGACGATTGGCCATAAAGCTGAATGTGGGCGGGGTGCTCGAATCAAAATAGGCCAACTGGGTATCGACGTTTGGGATGACATAGTGGAAGTTTTCGTTCAGGAAAATGTTGTCCGACTCGACTCCAGCCTTTATCTCTTGCCTTCCATGATCGATTGTGGTGGTGCCCTTGAAATATCCTTCACGAAACCAATTGTGCTGGGTAATTAGAATCGGCGTCGAGTCCGGGTTGGAATAAAAATCATTCGCGTTGTCTCTTACCATTCCGCTGAAATCCGCAACAACCTGAGGCGAAAACGTGTGCTGGTAAGAAATGATGCCCATTGTTTCAAAATTATCCGCAGTCTGGAGCTGCCCGGCCGACTCTTGTATCTCTTCATTGGGAAGTTCGTATCGCGAAAACTCATGGCGGACGCTCATCGTAAGGCGGTCATTCGGTGTGAAATCGCGTTCATAATTGGCGGAGAAATCGCCTACGGTGCCTCGATTCGTGTAGTTCTGCGTAACCACTGGATTCAGGTAATGTGCTGTTCCGTCGCCGCTCGCGCTCACGCCAAAGGTATTTTTGCCCCAAACATATTGATCCTTGAAAAAGGCGCCGGCCGTGTCGTAACTGCCGTCCGAAAGGACGGCCTCTCCGTGAAAGCCAGGGGTGGTGTCTTGCAGTGTGTTGAGCTCAACGACTCCTCCCATCTTTCGGCCGTACTCAGCCGGGATACCTGCGGTGTAGATCGATATCGAGTCTACATCGTCAGCTTCCAGTTCAGGTCCAAAGCTCGGCGAACGGTTGTCGGTGAGAGGAATTCCGTCAACGACGAATTGCGTCTGATACTCCGATCCCCGGGGATGGAGAACGGCATTGCCCTCATACAGCCAGCCCGGTTGGGAGTTCACCAAGTCCTGTATGGAACGGCCTGGAAGCGAGGACAAACGGTTTTCGATCGTTGAGGAGCCAATTTGATTTACCGAACCGGCTTGATCGGGATCAATGAGCGTGTTGTTGGCGGCGACGGTAACGCGCGTATTGATTGAAGCGACTTGGAGAGAGATATTGAAGTCGGTGGGAAGTTGCGAACGCACCTCTACGAACTGCGAGTAGGGAGCAAAGCCCGGCTGTTGAATTTGCACTTGGTAGGTACCGAAGGGAAGCCGTTTGGCGTCCAATTGGCCGGAATCATCAGTCTCTAGGGTGTTATCGTATTGGCTGGCCTCATTCTGTAGCCTGACTGTGGCTTTGACGCCGAGTCCCGAGGCGTCTGTAACTTTCAGTCGCAATTCACCGGTGTTGGCCTGCGCGTGGACGGCCGGCGCATGGGAAGCAAAGAGCGCGACCAGAATGACAACGGCAGATCGAAATGCGTTGCCGCGAATGACCCGGCCGGTATTCTTCAAAGGCCGAGACGGACTCTTGCTTCCCATTATTCCCCCCAGATTGCCGAACTCGTCCCTAATAAGGAGATATTCCCAGATTGCCCATCGTGTTCACGCTTTCTTGAGATAAGCACGCCCACGCCTGGGTCCAGAAAGCATGGACAAGAAGGGTTCTGCGAGAATATAAAGAACGGGATATGTCGGCTTCTCGAACAAATTGGTTAGGCGGCGTCGTTTTCCCCCGGGAGGCTGGCCGCGATTCCACTCGCAAGCCGTCTGAGGTCGAGCGCGAGGTCATCCAGCTCTTTGACGAATTGCGGGATCCGGCGCTCCGCTATGTCTTGTCATTCGGCTTGTCCATCCAGGATGGGGAGGAAGTGACTCAAGAAGTATTTCTGGCGCTGCTGCGTCATCTTCAGATGGGGAAAGCGCGCGATAACCTGCGAGGCTGGATCTTCCGCGTTGCCCATAACCTTGCCCTAAAGAGGCGGCAAGCGAATCAGAGATCCGTTGATACGAGCGAACGCAACCGGCAGAATGCCGAAAACCAGCTTGATTCGGCGTGGAATCCAGAAGAACGCCTGTCCGTCAGCCAAAGACAAGAACGTCTTCTGTCCATTTTTCGCGCGCTTTCCGAAAGGGATCAGTGCTGCCTGCGATTGCGGGCAGAAGGTCTGCGCTATCGAGAAATCGCCGCGGTACTTGACATGTCGTTAGGTGCGGTTTCGAACTCGCTAACCCGGTCAATCGCACGGATGATTGATCCGGACGGAACTTAACCCATGAACGATCACAATTTTCACGCATCTGATGAAGATTTGCTGTTAGCTGCGGATGGTGAGCTTTCCGAGCGCCGTTCCACTGAAATTCGCGCGCATCTCGCGGCTTGTTGGACTTGTCGCGCGAAGATGGCGGAGATCGAGGAAACGATTGGCAAGGTTGCGCGTCTGACTCGCGAAAGTTTAGTCGCGGAACTGCCGCCCATTGATGGTGCCCGTGCCCGGCTTAGGTTGCAGCTCTCGGATATGGTGCAGAATCCGCATCCGAATCCCTTTTGGCAGACTCGCGCCGCTCTGAAATATGGGGACTTGGGATACGCTTTCGCTTTCACGCTTCTACTTGCCCTTGGAACAGTTTTTTTGTGGCAACGGAACACAAAACACGGAGGCTTTGCACAAAGCACTGTGCACACAGCGGCGCTACCCAATCCGATTCTTACGCCAGGGTCAACTCACGCGGTCTCTTTAGCAAGCATCTGCTCTTCAGAACACGACGAGGTGGTAAGCAAAGTACCGGACGCTGTGCGACAACAAGTCTTCCGCGAATACGGAATCGCAGGAGCTCCCCCGGGAGGCTACGAAATAGACTATCTGGTGACGCCAGGCTTAGGAGGCTCTGACAACATTCGTAATCTCTGGCCAGAGCCTCACAACCAAACGATCTGGAATTCCTACGTCAAGGACCAACTAGAGGATCATCTCCATTATTTGGTGTGTAGTGGACAGGTCAGCTTGGCAACCGCACAGCACGACATCGCGACGGACTGGATCGGCGCATACCGAAAGTATTTCCGCACGGAATACCCGCGTTTGCCTCACTCATAGCTGAGGCGTACCAAATTTCAGCCTCAACGCCAGTTTCGGCGATTCTCGATTGATGCGGGTAATCTGTAAGTCATTGAAAAGGATGGCGCGCCCAAGGGGACGATTTTAGAACTTTCCTCGGAGAGTTTGTGTCGAGTTTGCCGCAGGTTGAGATTTTGGGTTCGACAACCCGACTCTGTGGCGATCTGTCCCTTTAGCCGCTGGCTTTTGTTTTCTTGAAGTTAACCAGGAGCGCCGGAGGTTAACGGCAAGCGCCGGAGATTCGCTAAGTCGCAGCGCGAGAACACGTTAACCAAAAGCGCCGCGCGGCGCTTTGCAGCAACCACTTCGTGGGTGATGTGTCCCTACGTCACCCGGTGCCGCAGGCACCGCTCTTTCCGGCGCTCTACGGCGCTCTGCGTTAACCGCACGCAACGGCCCTGGACGGCCTACTACTCGACGATACGAAGCGACGGCGGGCCATCCGTCATCCGGTCAGTTCAAAGCCTTCAACTGCTGGACATAACCGCGAATGACATCCCGCCCCTGTTCATTGCAAAACTCGTTCGGATTGTCGGGGGGAAATTCCTGGCTCAGACCGGCACATCGAATTCGGATTTCCTCAAGATTTTTGTCCTCGAATGACATCCCCAGAGTGAAGTCATCCCAAGCCCAGCGGCTACCCCTGCCCTCAAGAAAATCCTCTAAGATTTGAGCTACTTCCTGATTGCTCAGCTTATATTTCTTCATAGACGCAGCCCCTCTGCTATGGGTTTGATCTGTCCCCAAAGTCTGCGCAGCGAATCATACGACACCTGCCGAGCCTGAGTGCACCGCTTCCGAACCAGAACTAGTTCCGAATGGCGGCGCGCAGGGAGCCGTAGGCGACCGGAGAGCTGCC
>JBAUEH010000041.1:0-96484 GCA_049678505.1 Candidatus Acidiferrales bacterium | reverse complement strand
CCTTCATGCTGATGAGTTCGCGCGGAGTGGCGTTGAAGCCGGTGGCTTTCATTTCCTTGATGTAGTCCGGCGTGACGCCCTGCACTTTGAAGCTGATGAATTGGTTGGCGTCGCCGTCGATGCCAGCAGCGCGCATATCGCGGACGTATTCGGGCGTGACGCCTTGAATGCGCATAGAAATGAGCTGGTTGATATCGGCATTGAAGCCGATGGCGCTCATGTCCTTAATGTACTGGGGATCGATTCCCTGAACACGCATAGAGATGAGCTCGTTGATGGTGGGATGAAGGCCGAGGGCTTTGATTTCGCTGATGTATTCGGGAGTGACACCCTGAACTTTGAGGCTGATGAGTTCGTCGGCAGTGAGATTATCGTAGCCCTGGGATTTCATTTGGTCGACGTAGGAGGAACTCGAGCTCCGCGTCGATTGCGCGGACTGCGATTGATCTTGCGGCGGCGCTTGCTCTTGCAGTGCGGCGGCAGGCTTCGCTGGAGCGATGAACTGTCGCGTGGGAGCGGCCGCGGCTACAAGGCGCGACGCGAGGGAGGCGGTCAGGCGGGATGCAGCGGCGTCTGCGTTTGACGCAGGTGTTGACGGGTATAAGAAGCCGGTAGTGGCGGGCACGGAAGAATGGCCTGCGGCCATCAAGCCATTGGCGGCGAGCAGCGCACCCGCAAGACACAACACGCTGGCGGCGATTCCTGCGCTGCGAATTCCGCTGCGCGGCGAGCCGATGCCCAGCAAACGCGCAACGCGCGCCACAAGCGGGCTGCGATTTGCGGCCATGGCCATGACGGGCTGCTGGCGCCACTCTTCCATAAGTGTCAGAGCGCGCGCGTATTCCACGGCGTTGCCACACATGGCGAGCGCCGCATCGTCACAGCAATTTTCGCGTTCGGCGCGAATACGCTTGTTCAGCCACCACACGGCCGGGTGATAGAAGAGCAGCGTTTCGGCGGCAATCTGGAACAGATTGACGAAGCAGTCGAGGCGGCGAATGTGCGCCAGCTCGTGAGAAATCACCGCGGCGAGTTGATCTTCGGAAAGGCCGCTGAGCGCGGTGACCGGCAGCAGAACGACGGGACGAAGCCATCCGATCACGGCGGGAGCTTCCAAGCAAAGGCATTCGCAATAGCGAATGGCGCGCGCAAGCCCCATGCGGCGCTGGAGCGCCAGGCATTTTTCGAGCAGGAGCGCGCTGACCGGTCGCGCGCGATTGCGGCGCATGCGTTCGATGACGATGAGACCGCCCGCAGTCCGCAGACTGAAGAAAAAGACGCCGGCGAACCAGGCTTCGACGAGCCACAAAAGCGTGTCGGAACTAAAGGGGTGGGTAGAACTTGTGTTGTAAGCAGATCTACCGTCGATTGGGTTGGCCTCAGGAGTTAAAACCCCTGATTTTGCGTGGCTTTTCAGCACGGCTGAAGCCGTGCCCTGACGAACCTGACTCACAACATCGCTTGTGCGCGTTGTCGCAGCGGATTGCTGCAGAACGAAGAATGTGACGACCGGCGCGACGAGCATCAGCACGAGCGTCGCGAGAGCAATCACGTAACGCGCGGATGCGGTGCGGCACATGGCCATCCAAGCGGAGCAAATCGCCGCGAGGGCCAGTCCCTGCCAGAGAAAATGCAGGAGCGTCCAACCGAGAGTGTGCGTGAGCTGAGGCGAAATCCAGACGTGGGTCATCGCATTTGCCTTTCGTGTTCGTCGAGCATGCGGCGCAGCTCTTTGATTTCTTCCTTCGAGGTGGGGCGTCCGGCGAGCGCGTGCAACATCAACTGGCTGGCGGAGCCTTCGAAAACTCGCTGCAGGACGTCGCCGGCAAGAGCGCGCTTGGTTTTTTCTGCAGGCTCGCAGGCTTCGTAGACATGCGCACGCTGAGTTTCATTGCGGCGCACAGTTCCCTTCTCGGTCATGATCTGAAGCAGCTTGAGCACGCTGGTGTAGCCGGTGGATTTTTGTGCGCGCAAGGCCTCGTGCACTTCGCGAACGGTGGAAGGCCCGCGCGTCCACAAGACGCGGAGGATTTCCAGTTCGGAAGCAGTCGGTTTTTGGTGATGCGATTGGGTGGTCCGTGTCATGCGGGAGACCGTACTACGAAGGCTTTCGTATTGTCAACGAAAATCTTCGTAATTCTTTTAGGCGGCCTAAAACGCGCCGAGTGGCACCCGACATTAAGGATCAGCCTACTTGAGCTGAACCGCGGCTATTGCTTCGCGGCGCGGCCACGAAGCAGTTCTTCGACGCGGGGAACGTCGGAGGGAACGTCGACTTCGACGCCTTCGTAGGCTGCGGCTTCGCCGACGGAGATGCGGTAACCGTTTTCCATCCAGCGGAGCTGCTCGAGCTGCTCGACGCGCTCAAGGTCGCCAGGTGGAAGCGCGGGAAATTCGAGAAGAGCGGAGCGGCGAAAAGCGTAAAGGCCAATATGCTTGAAATGGCGAGCGGCGACGCGCTCACCGGCGTCACGAACCCACGGGATGGGCGCGCGGGAAAAATAGAGGGCGTTGCCATCGAAGTCGGAGACGACTTTGACGATGTTGGGATTCATGATGTCTTCGGGCTTGGTGATGGGAACGCAAAGAGTGGAGACTTGAATATCGTCCGCGGCGGAAACGAGGGCATCGATGACGGCATCAATGACTTCCGCGTGAATGAGAGGAAGATCGCCCTGAACGTTGACGTAAATATCCGCGGGAATGTGGACGGCGACTTCGGCGATGCGGTCGGTGCCGGTGCGATGCTCGGAGCGGGTCATGATGACGTCGCCGGGGAAGGATTGGACGGCATCGCGGATGCGATTGTCGTCGGTGGCGACGACGACGCGGGAAGCGAGCTGGCTTTGCTTGGCGCGTTCAAAGACGTGCTGGATCATGGGACGGCCAGCGATGAGCGCAAGGGGTTTCCCCGGAAAGCGCGACGAAGCGTGGCGCGCGGGAATGACGACGAGGACGTCCGGTTGTGAATTAGCAGGCATTTGGATGATGCGGCTCCGCCGAGATTTGCGCCGCTCAAACTTTGACACTTTTTGAATGACGTGGCAAGAACCTCCGCGAATAGACCGCTCGTTTCCTAGTTGCCAGGCATTATTGGAGCGGCCAAGAAGGCAAACGGGATAACCACAGCAAAATGAAGTAATGGGTCTTGCATGGTACTAATGTAGTGGTACGGCCATGCGACTACAGTTTTTCGGTGCCGCGAAATAAATACTTTGCCCCTTGCTTTGACACCGACGAGTGGTAAGATTCGCGTCAGTGAATTTTCGGCTGCTGCCTCAAGCCTAGGGGGTTCAATGAAGGCAGCCAGAGTGGATGCAGGATGGATGGCTGCAGGCGCGATGACCATCGCAATGGCGGCTTTGATGGTAGTTTGCGGCCCAGCGTATGCGCAAACCCCTGGAACCTCAGGACCTCTGGTTTATAAACCCCCTCCGGAAAGCGAAAGCTCCCACGAAGACACCGTAAGAAAAGACGTAAATCTGGTTTTGGTAAACGCTACGGTGACCGATCCGTACGGCCGACTGGTGACGGGACTCGATCGCGAGAACTTCCGCGTGTTTGAAGACGGAAAAGAACAAGAATTGATGCGCTTCGCGGAAGAGGACATTCCGATATCGATCGGCGTTATTTTCGACGTCAGCGGCAGCATGACGGACAAAATCGCGAAGTCGCGAATGGCCGCGGTGCAGTTTTTCAAGACGGCGAATCCCGCGGATGAATTTTTCCTAGTGGACTTCGCGGACCGGGCAGAATTGGCGACGCCTTTCACCACAAGCATCGAGGAGCTGCAAAATCAATTGCTGTTCAGCGCGCCGGGAGGAATGACCGCGCTGCTCGATGCGGTGTACCTGGGGATGAGCGAGATGAAAGGAGCACGCAACGCCAGAAAAGCTTTGCTCATCATATCGGATGGAGGCGATAATCACAGCAGGTACGACGAAGACGATGTGAAGCGCTTCCTGCGCGAGTCGGACGTGCAGATTTACTCGGTTGGGATTGTCGATCCGGATGCATGCGACCGGAGTCCCGAGGAATGCTCCGGTCCGAGCTTCCTGCAGGGACTGGCGGACATGACCGGCGGCCGGTCATTTATCGTGCATAACCTGGATGATTTGGGCGACGTCGCAACAAAGATCAGTATGGAGCTGCGCAATCAGTATGTGCTGGGATACAGGCCGACTAATACGAAGCCCGATGGAAAATGGCGGAAGATCAAGGTTAAATTGCGCCCGCCGCGAGGGCTGCCGCCGCTCACCATTTACGCGCGCTATGGGTATTTTGCGCCGAGCAGCTAAGCGGAGCGCGCTTCCTTCTGTCCTTGGCAATTCTGCCGCACTGCTCGCCATTATCGTCTTGAGCGGCGCGAGCGCCTTCGCGCAAAACCCGCCGCAAATCCCGCCGCCGTATGGGACTTCGCAGAGCAACCCCTACACGCTGAAGAAAAACGTGGACATGGTCCGGCTGCCGGTGACCATCGTCGACAAAAGCGGGAACTTCGTGCCGGGGCTGGCGGAAGACAACTTCCGCGTTCTGGAAAACAATGCGCCGCAGAAAATCTCGGCTTTTACCCATGCGGACATTCCTATTTCCGTGGGGCTGGTGATCGACAATAGCGGAAGCATGAAATCGAAGCGCTCGCGAGTGAATGCAGCGGCCATGACGTTCGTGCAAACAAGCAATCCGCAGGACCAGACATTCGTCGTGAATTTCAACGACGAATATTACTTGGATATGGACGAGGATTTCACGAACGACCCGAAAGTGCTGAAAGCGGCGCTGGAACGGATCGATTCGCGCGGCGGCACAGCATTGTATGACGCGCTCCTGGGGTCGATGAACCATTTGAAAAAAGGGACACGCGAAAAGAAAGTATTGCTGGTGGTGACGGATGGCGTGGATCAGGATAGCGCGCACAATTTGTCGTATACCGTCCAAAAATTAGAGCAGTCCAACGTGATGATTTACGCCGTCGGCCTCTTCACGAAGAATGATGACTCGCGCGAAGAAATACGCAAAGGCAAGAGCGCGCTGCTGGCGTTGGCGCAGGCTTCCGGCGGCGAAGCGTACTTTCCGAAAACCGTCGATGACGTGGACGCGATCTGCACACGCATCGCGCAGGATATCCGTTCTCAGTACATGGTCGGCTATTACCCGTCAAACGCAGCGAGGGACGGAGCGTTTCGCGCCATAAAGGTGGAACTCACGGGAGTGCGCGGCCTTGGAAAACTAACCATCCGCACGCGCCCGGGCTACTACGCGCCCGGGACAGAGGCACGGCCGGTCTCAGGAAACTAAGAAAACACCGGCGATGCGCATTGCGCATGTCACGGTTGCTCGCCCGGCCCGCTAGTTCCAATGCTTCGAGCGCCACCATATCTTCTGAAGGTCGAACTTGGCGCCGCGGCAGAGATAAATCGGAGTGTTTTCCTCGGCCATGCCAAAGCGGTCGTAATGATCGAATGCTTGCCACGACGCGCAGTTATCCTGAACATCTTCGCGGCTCCATTGCAAGACGATGAAGTTCGTGTAGTGCTCTTTAGGCGGACCCCAATACCAGTAATTCTGGTGGCGGGAAAAGGCACGCGGTAAACCGTATTGGGGGCCGAATAAGTCGATGGCTCCGGCCTCGCCATAATTGCCGGTAAAGATCCCGGTCTGAGTGCGTTCATCAGGAGACAGCGAATCATAGATGTCCGCGACCTGGCGGACCATTTCAGGCCAGCCAAACTGATCACCGAAAAACTGCGGCAGCGCACCGGCCTCATGAATCTCGGTTTTTGTGAAACGAATCTTGAGAGCCTGCTGATAGGCCAGATACTTCCCCGGCGAAAGCATGGGCGTAAACAGCGGAACGAGGATGCCTCCCAGCAGAACCACGGCGGTGACAATCGCGAATTTCGGCCACAGACGTTCGCAAGCCCAACGCCGCCTGCGAAGCCAAGCTTCCGTGGCGACTGCGCCTCCCGCAAACAACATGGGGTAAATTGGCGCAACGTAATAATCTTTCCCGTGAAGGATGAGGAGCGTCGCGAAAAAAATCAGGAAGGTGATACCGAGGACGCGGAACTTTTTGCCGCTACCCCATAAGAACGAAACGAGGCCGGTGATCCAAAACACCGCGAGAACGGGCTGCTCCATCCGAATTTGCTGGACAATGAAAGCGAGCGGAGAGAGAACTACGTTTTTGCCGGTGCGGCGAACATTCTCGAGGTCCTGCAGCGTTGGAAAATCGCGATGAATTTGCCAAACGAGGTTAGGCACGAAGATCAGTACAGCGAGCGCGCCACCCAACCAAATCCAAGGTTTCGTAAATTCCCGGCGCAGATCCGTGAGAACGACAGCAAGAAATACCGCGAAGCCAAAAAAAAGTGTGGAGTGCTTGTTCTCCAACCCCAGGCCGGCGAGCAGGCCGAACCAGAGCCAGAGCTTCGAGTTGCCGGTGCGGACGATGCGAATGAGAACGTAGACGCAGCCCATCCAGAAAAGCGGCTCGAAAGAGTTCATGGAAAGAAAGTCGTCCATGACCAAATTCACGGGAACGAGCAAGACACACAACCCGGCGAGGCCTTGAGCGAAACGCGAGCCGCCGAGTTGGCGAGTGATAATGATGGTGAGAGCGATGAGCGCTGTACCGGCGAGCGCGGGAATGATCCGCAAGGCGGGCAGCGAGCCTCCCATGAGCAGCGCGATGCGCGCGTAAACAGCGGAGAGCGGAGCCATGTCGACGTAACCCCAGTAGAGGTGGCGCGCACAGTCGAGGAGGTAGAGTTCGTCGCGGAAGTAACCGTAACGATGAACGCTGGTGAATGCGTGAAGCAAAAATTTTGCGGCGCATAAAGTGATCAGGAGACCGAGGGCGAGAGGCGGAAGCAGTTCGCCGGCGTCAGGCGCGATGGGATGCGAAACGGAATTGGTGGCCATGGCGGCAGAGTGTACCGCAAATTTGCTGATTTTCGATAAATGCACACGGACCAAGGGTCCCGCTACGACAGGAAGGCCTTTGCCACAGAGTCACTCATAGCGCAGAGCGACCATGGGGTCGACCTTCATGGCGCGGCGCGCCGGAATGTAGCAGGCAAGAAGAGCAACCGCGAGCAGGAGAAGCGACACGGCGACAAACGTAACCGGATCGGTGGCTTCAACACCATACAGAAAGCTGTTCATCAGGCGCGTCGCGCCGAACGCGGCGGCAAGGCCGATGCCGACTCCAAGAGCGGCAAGGCGGATGCCGTGGCTGAGCACCATGTGAAACACATCGCGTCGCTGCGCGCCCAGAGCGATGCGAATGCCGATCTCCTGCGTTCGTTGCGCGACGTTGTAAGAAATCACACCGTACATTCCGATGGTGGCGAGCAGGAGAGCGAGTCCGCCAAAGGCTCCGAGCAGTAGCATGGCGAAGCGCGGCTGCGCCACGGAATCGGCGACGATGTCATTCAGGATTTTGACGCCGGCGATGGGCAAATCCGGATCAACGGAATGAATCGCTTGGCGCGCGCTGGGGGCGAGCGAAGCGGCATCTTGCGTCGTGCGCAGGACAACGTCCATGGTGAGGAGCGAAGGCCAAATCTTCTGCGTGTAGGGCACATACATTTCCGGAGGAGGAGCTTCACGCAGCGAGAGCCGCTTGACGTCGGCCGCGATGCCGACGATTGTTTCTGCGGGGAACACCATGCTTCGCGGGGCGATTTGTTTGCCGAGAGGGTCCTGGCCAGGCCAGTATTTCTTGGCTAAAGCGGCGCTGATGATGGCAACAGGGATCGAAGTAGCCGTATCGGATTCGAGAAAAGCGCGGCCACGCAGAATGGGAGTTCCGACGGCGGGGAAATAGCCCGGAGAGACCATGGTGTAATTGGCCATGGGAATGTCCAATGCGGACGTTGGAGGATGGTCAGAGAAACGGATTGCTGTGGATTCGGTGGCGCCGCTTAACGGAACGGTCTCGGTCACCCCGGCAGACTGAACGCCCGGTAAGGCTTGCAGATGGCGGAGCACCTGTTGATAGACAGGAACAATATGAGCCTGGTCCGGATATTTCGAGCCGGGGAGCGTGAGTTGAAACGTGAGAGCGTGCACCGGACGAAAGCCGGGATCCACGCTGAGCAGGCGATAGAAAGTTTGCGTGAGCAGGCCCGTGGCAATCACCAGAACCAGCGCGAGCGCGATTTGCGAAACGAGAAGTGAATTGCGAGTCTTCTGAGCCGCAGGGTTTGAGCTGGTTCGGCGGCTGCCGTCCTTGAGCGACTCGACCAGGTTCTCGCGCGTGGCGCCGATGGCGGGAGCCATGCCGAAAAGAACGCCCGTGAACAGCGTGACGCCGAACGCGAAGAGCAAGACGCGAATGTCGAGACCCGCTTCGCCAAGACGCGGGATGCTGGACGGGCCGAAAATCTTCACGACGTAGATCGCCGCTTTAGCCAGCAGGATTCCCATCAAGCCACCGACGCTCGCCAAGACAAGGCTTTCGGTGAGCAACTGCCGAATCAAACGAGACGCTCCGGCACCGAGCGCGGCGCGCACGGTGAGCTCGCGTTTGCGGTTGAGGGAACGCGTGAGCAACAGGCTGGCGACATTGGAACAGGCAATGAGCAGGACGACGCCGACGGCAGCGAAAATCAACAGCAGAGGCTGGCGCGTATCTCCGGCGGCTTGGCGCGCGAGCGGGGTGACATCGGAATTAAACCAGCCCTGCCCGTTACGACGCTGATTTTCCAGGCGCTTGCCCATGATGTCCATATCCGCCTGGGCCTGAGCAATAGTGACGCCGGGCTTCAGCCGGCCAATGATGGCAAGTTCGTCTGGTTCATTCGGAATCATTGTGCTGCGGCGATCAAGAGCGAGGGGCACCCAGATTTGAACTTGAGGCGCGAAGGTGAAAACGTCGGGCATTTCGTTGACGCTAGGAAACGCAAAACCGCGTGGCATAACGCCGATTACGGTGTAAGGAGCGCCGTTCAGGTCGACGGCACGGCCCAAAATGCCCGGATCAGCGCCGAATCTTTGGCGCCACAAAGCATCGCCGAGGACCACTTCGCGTTCGTTGCCCGGGCGATCTTCTTGGTCGGTGAAAGTACGGCCCAAGGCGGGAGACACGCCAAGAGAAGGGAAGAATCCGGCTGACGCACGAAGGCCATCGACGCGCAGCGGCTCGCCCGAGCCGGTGAGATCGAATGAGTCACTTTGGAATGCGCCGAGAGCTGCGAAGGCCTTCGATTCCCGGGAAAAAAACAAAAAGTCGACGCGGCCCCACGGAAACGTGTCAAAGCCGAGGTTCAGTC
Organism: Candidatus Acidiferrales bacterium; assembly: GCA_049678505.1. GTDB lineage: Bacteria > Acidobacteriota > Terriglobia > Acidiferrales > UBA7541 > DAHUXN01. The sequence goes on along the minus strand of JBAUEH010000041.1, from coordinate 87,206 downwards.
CACGCTTGGGCAGACGCCAGGGAAAGACGATTCTCTCGGCGTGCGGGAAAGGCAAAGGCTTGAGCAGAACGGCGTCCACCAGACTGAAGACGGCTGTGCTTGCGCCGATGCCGAGGGCCAGGGTGAGAACCGCGACAGTGGTAAACCCAGGGGATTTGCGAAGCGTGCGCAGGCTGTAGCGAATATCTTGCAGCAGAGTTTCGATGAAGTGCGTGCCGCGGGCTTCGCGACAGTCTTCTTTGATGGGCTCGACGCCGCCGAATTGCGCTAGCGCGCGGCGGCGGCCTTCGTCGGGCGGCATGCCTGCGGCGACGTTGTCGGCGACTTGTTGCTCGACGTGGAAGCACACCTCTGAGTCCAGTTGCGCTTCCAGTTTGCTTTTGCGAAATAATCGGCCGAGCCAGGTCATGTTTGACTCCTATTCGTAGCGCAAGGCGACCATGGGGTCGCTCTGTGATGCCCGCCAGGCAGGGAAAAAACACGCCGCCATCGACGCAGACATCATGATTACGAGCGCCGCGCCAAACGCCAGCGGATCGTGCGGACCAACCTGGTAAAGCAAGTCTCCGGCAAATCGTGCCAATGCGAAAGACGCGACGGCGCCCAACACAACGCCTCCGGTCGTCAATGCGAGACCGCGTGACATCACATGCCAGAGAAGACTTGCCGAATCAGCGCCGAGCGCCATGCGCAAGCCGAGTTCGCGTTTGCTCTGCGATACCGCGTATGACACGACGCCATAGAGCCCGATGGTGGCAAGAAGCAACGCCAGCCCGCCAAGCACGGTGAGCAAGCCGACAGCGGCCTTCTGAGACGATGTCGAACGATCCAACTGCTCTTGCATGGTGATCACGGCATAGTGAGCGAGCGCAGGGTCCAAGGCGCTGATCTCGCGCGCCAACAGCGGAACCGCGACTTGCGGCGGCATGGCCGTCCTGACGTTCAGGCTTGCCCGCGCGGAGGGATTCTGGAGAAGAGGCACAAAGAAAAATGGCTTGGGCGCCTCGGAAATGTATTCGTACTTGGAAACTTTTGCGACGCCGACGACGCGCATCCATCGACCGGCGACCTGAAGGCGTTGACCGATAGGATTGCTGCCGTGCCAGAACTGCTCAACCATGGGCTCATTGACGACGGCGACGGGCGCTGCGGTTTTGTTGTCCGCGTCGGTGAATTCGCGTCCGGAGATGAGAGTGATTCCCGCGGTGGCAAGATAGCCAGGACTTACCTGGTTGTAATCAACGACGGGCTGTTCGTTCGGCGGCGGCACATAGCCATCCACGGCGATAGAGGCCGACGCGGGCGGAATGAGGCCCAAGGGAACGAAGCCGGCAAATGCCGCGGACTGGATGCCCGGGAGCGATTGGAGTCGCGCGATCAATTGCTTCTGGAAGTTCTCCGCGCGCTGCGCATCGTAGCCCGAGCCGAACAAATCAACGTTGGTCACCAGAACATCGTGAGTCGAAAAACCGGGGCTCGTATTTCGCATTTTTTGAAGGCTCTGAAGAAGTAAAGCCGCGCCCACCAGAAGAACGAAGCTCAACGCGACTTGCACTAAAACAAGTCCGGAGCGCAAGCGGGACCTGCCCAGACCACTGACGAGGCCTCCCGTTTCGGATTTCAACGCGGTGGCCAGGTCGATTTTGCTGGCTTGAGTTGCGGGAACCAGGCCGAACAGCAGCGTAGCGAGCACACACACAACGATGCTCAGGGCAAGCACGCGCCAATCGATTTCTCCGGGCAGATAGGGAACGGTTCCTGTACGCGGGAAAAATAAAACGAGCACGTGACGGCACCAGCGTGCGACGAGGAGGCCGCCGACCGCTCCGAATGCGGAGAGGATCAAGCCTTCGGTTAATAGTTGTCTGACGAGCCGGCCGCGCGCCGCGCCGAGTGCCAAGCGGACGATCATTTCGCGGCGGCGCGAAAAAAATCTAACGAGAAGCAAATTACCTACATTGGCGCAGGCAATCACGAGCACAAAAATCACGACCGCGAGCATGATTTCGAGCGTCGAGCGCATCTCATTGGCCTTGTTGAAGGGGGTCAGCCAAAGCGGCAGCAGATTGACGCTGCGGCCACGATCGACCTCCGGGTATGCGGCGGCGAGCCTGCCGGCAATGGAAGAAACCTCCGCCTGAGCTTGCTGGCGCGTGACGCTGGGTTTTAGTTTGGCGAAGCCTTCGATCCAGCGCGCGTTGCGATCATCCTGCGCATAGGAGCCGCCTTCGAAGATTTGCTCCATGGAAGCGGGGACCCAGAATTGAATCGCCCAACCCACAAAGGTTCCGTAGAAGCCCTTGGGCGCGACGCCGACAATCGTGAATTGCACGTTATTGAAGCGCTGTGTTTTGCCAATGATTTCCAGATCGCTCTTGAACGTGTCTTGCCACATTTGATAACTGATCACCGCGATAGGATGGGCGTTGTGTCCAGTGTCCTCGCCGGGCTCGAATCCGCGCCCGAGAAACGGGTGGATTCCCAGCGCGTCGAAATAATTCGCGGAGACGATGCTGCCCCTGGCGCGATCCGCGCGGCCGCCGATGCTGAGCGCGGCGCCCATGATCTTGTCAGCGATGAAGGAATCGAAGAGTTTGCAGTTCCGTTGCAGATCCACGAAGTCCGGCCAGGAGATGTCTGTGTCGCCAGGGTCGCTGCGGGACGTTCCGGCGAGCGCGACCATGCGCTCCTGATGGGCGACCGCAGGAAAAGGCCGGAGCAGCAGGCCTTCAATCCAACTAAGCACAGCGGCGTTCGCGCCGATTCCCAGCGTGAGGCAGAGGATAGCTAAAACGGAGAAACCCGGGCTGCGCCGCAGCATGCGCAGCGCATAGCGAACATCCTGCAGCAGGGTTTCGAGGAAGTGCGTGCCGCGGGCTTCGCGACAATTCTCTTTGATCGGCTCAATACCGCCGAATTGCGCCAGCGCGCGGCGGCGCGCTTCGTCGGGAGCCATCCCTGCAGCGACATTGTCGGCGACTTGTTGCTCGACGTGGAAGCGCACCTCCGAATCGAGCTGCGTATCGAGCTTCCGCCAGCGAAATAATCGGCCGAGCCAGGTCATGTTTCACTCCTATTCGTAGCGGAGAGCGACCATTGGATCCACGCGCATGGCGCGCCGCGCAGGAATGTAGCAGGCAAGAAGCGCAACCGCGAGCAGGAGAAGCGACACGGCGACAAACGTGAGCGGATCGGTGGCCGCAACGCCGTACAAGAAGCTGCCCATCAATCGCGTCACGCCAAATGCAGCGGCAAGACCAATGCCGATTCCGAGAGCAGCAAGACGGATGCCATGCCCGAGCACCATTTGCAGGACATCACGCCGCTGCGCGCCAAGGGCGATGCGAATGCCGATCTCCTGCGTTCGCTGCGCAACACCATAAGAAATGACGCCGTACATTCCGATCATGGCGAGCGCAAGGGCAATCGCACCGAAAGCTCCCAGGATGAGCATGGCGAAACGCTGCCCGGTCATGGAATCGACGACGATGTCCGTGAGAGGTTCGATATCCGCCAGCGGCAAATCGGGATCAATGGAATGAACCGTTGCGCGTGCGGTCGCGGAGATGGACGCCGGATCCTGAGTCGTGCGCAGGACGGCATCCATGGTGAGCAGGGGCACCCATACCTTCTGGGTGTAGGGCACGTACATTTCCGGAGAAGGAGCTTCGCGGAGCGAGATGTGTTTGACGTCAGCCGCGATGCCAACAATGGTTGCGAGCGGATATAGGGAGCTCATTGGACCGACTTGTTTGCCCAGTGGATCTTGGCCCGGCCAGAATTTTTTCGCCATGGTGTTGCTGATGATGGTGACGGGCATGGAGTCAGCAGTATCCGACTCCAGGAAGGAACGGCCACGCAAAATGGGTGTTCCGACGGCGGCAAAGTAACCTGGGGAAGCCACGCTGTAATTCGCAACGGGGATATCTGACGGATCTGCTTTCGTTCGGCCGGGAATGCGGAGCCTGGTTGCGTTGGTAGCGCCTCCCATTGGAACAATATCGGTAATCCCAGCCGATTGAACGCCCGGCATAGCCTGTAGCTGGCGGAGCGCGTTACGGTAGAACGAGACCATATGAGCCGGGTCGGAATATTTCAGCGCGGAGAGCGACAGCTTAAACGTGAGAACGTGCACAGGACGAAAGCCGGGATCTACGGTGAGTAAACGATAAAAAGTTCGTGTAAGAAGTCCTGCGGCGATGACCAGAACGAGCGCTAGCGCGATTTGCGAAACGACGAGCGATTGACGGGCCTTTTGCGCCGCGGCGCTCGAACTGGATCGGTGGCCACCTTCCTTAAGCGATTCAACAAGGTTTCCCTGTGTGGCGCCGAGGGCAGGGGCTAGGCCGAAGAGGATCCCGGTAATCAGACTGACGCCGAGTGCGAACACAAATACGCGAATGTCGAGGCCCATTTCACCGAGGCGTGGAATGCTAGACGGACCCAAAATCTTCACGAAGTAGATTGCGCACTGTGCCAGGAGAATCCCCGCAAGGGCGCCGGCTCCAGCCAGGACAATGCTTTCGGTGAGTACCTGGCAAATCAAACGCAACCTCCCCGCGCCGAGAGCCGCGCGGAGAGTCAGCTCGCGCTTACGCGCTAGCGAGCGCGTGAGCAGCAGGCTGGCGACGTTAAAGCAAGCGATGAGCAGAACCACGCCAACCGCTCCGAGAATCAGCAGCAATGGTTGACGCGTGTCTCCAGCAACTTGATGCGTAAGCGGGGTGACGTCAGAAGTGAACCAGCCCTTTCTGTTCAGGTACTGAGCTTCCAAACTCTTCCCCAGGAGGTTCATCTCGGCCTGAGCTTGCGCAACCGTGACGCCGGGCCTTAGTCGCCCGACGACGGCAAGTCCGAATGGCTCGTTGGGGATGAGTGGACTATGGTTGAGGGCAAGCGGGACCCAAAGTTGACATTGCGAAGTAAAATCAAAAACGCTGGGCATTTCATTTGCGCGCGGGAATGCAAAACCCCGTGGCATCACGCCAATAACAGTGTACGGAGCGCCGTTTAGTTCGAGTGTGCGTCCCAAAATGCCCGGATCAGCGCCGAATCTTTCCCGCCACAGGGCATAGCTGAGAATCACTTCGTGTTCGCGACCGGGATAGTCTTCTTCTTGAGTGAAAGCGCGGCCTAAAGAAGGAGAAACGCCGAGGGTCGAAAAAAATCCTGCCGACGCGCGAAGGCCATCCAGACGAACCGGATCACCCGAGCCCGTGAGATTGAACGAGTCACTCTGAAATGCGCCAAGATATTCAAACGTCTTCGATTCCTGAGATAAAAACAGGAAATCAAACCGACCCCAGGGAATTTTGTCGAAACCGAGATTCAGTCCATGCGGAGGCAGACGCCAAGGGAAAACGATCCTCTCCGCATGCGGGAAAGGCAAAGGCTTGAGCAGAACGACGTCTACCAGGCTGAAGACAGCTGTGCTTGCGCCGATGCCGAGGGCAAGAGTCAGGACGGCGACGGCAGTAAAGCCCGGAGATTTGCGCAGCATGCGAAGCGCGTAGCGTACATCCTGGAAAAACGTTTCGATGAAGTGCGTGCCGCGGGCGTCGCGGGTCTCTTCCTTGATGTATTCGAGGCCGCCGAATTGTGCCAGCGCGCGGCGGCGGGCTTCAGCGGGGGACATGCCGGCGGCGATGTTGCCGGCAGTTTGCTGCTCGACGTGGAAGCGAAGTTCGGAATCGAGCTGCGTATCGAGCTTGCGCCGGAGAAATAAGCGAGAAAGCCAGGTCATGTTGCCTCCGTGCCACTTCTGAACGCCATACGACAAACAAACACACCACAAAAACCAAAAGCGGGCAGCATAAAGCATGCCTGCGCAGTCACGTCCCTACTCGGCGGTGCGCAAAATGAGCGCGACGGCGTCCGACATGCGTTCCCAAGTGGCCATTTCGGTGTCGAGCTGTTTGCGGCCCTTTTTCGTGAGCGCATAAAACTTCGCTTCGCGCCCTGTGTCAGTGGCGCGCCATTCGGCGCTGAGCCAGCCGCGATTCTCGAGGCGATGCAGCGCCGGATAGAGCGAGCCCTGCTGCACCTGAAAATAGTCTTTCGAAATTTGCTGAATGCGCTGCGAAATCGCATAGCCGTGAATCGGGCCAAGCGCGACGACTTTCAAAATGAGCATGTCGAGCGTGCCCTTCAGAAATTCGAATCTCTCTTCTGCCATGTGTGACCCCTAGAGTTTCTACATATACGCCTAGAGGACCTAGGTGTCAAGAGAGAATTGCAGCGCCCAGTGACAAGTGACCCGTGGCTAGCAAAAATCAAATCGAATGCAGAAGCGAGAGGAAGCTGGCGTCGTGGGAGATCTTCGCTGTGGCGAAATTATCGGCAACCGTTTGGCCGATGTCGGCAAGCGGGCCGCGTCCGGAAGCTCGCCGATGCCGGCGCTATCGAGAACGATCCAGATGATGCGCGCGAACAGAGTGTTCTCTGAAATGTTTCGATCTCTTTCGGAGAAACGTAACACACGGGATCTTGAACTTTTTCAAGGCTAGAATCTAGTGCGCAGAGATTCAACGAGAATATAGCCGATCACCGCCGCGATGGCGGCAATCTCGAGATTGGAAGTGGTGAAGATATCGGAGACAGCCCAAAGCAAACCGTTCCTCCGCCCCATGCCAGAACGTTCAAACTCTCCCATTAACAGATTGGAATAGAACAGGAAGACGATGAACCCGATCTCGATCAATCCTCTCCAGGCGTTCTTTTTCATTGTCGAGAGGATTATAGCGCCGCAAATGCACTGTTCGCCTCCTACTGTTGCGCTTCGTGAGGCTACCGCAGTCCGCTGGACCGCACGGATGGCATTTGCCCTGGTCTTGCGCAAGGACGTATAATTTTTCGTTTAGGCATATGGCGACGAAACTCACAGAGCAAGCCTCCGCAGACTTGCACCCCAAGAAAAGCAACAGCAAGAAACCGGCTGCCGGGCAGGCGGGGACGGATGCGGATTCGGCTACGCAGAATCGAAGCCGGGCCGAGGCCGCAGTGGCCGGCCGACGCGCCAATGATCTTGCGCAAGATGCGATACGTGTGCGCGGGGCGCGTGTGCACAATTTGAAGAATATCGATTTCGAGATTCCGCACAACGCCATCACCGTGGTGACGGGCGTCTCCGGCTCGGGAAAATCGAGCTTGGCATTCGACACGATTTACGCCGAGGGGCAGCGGCGTTACATCGAATCGCTTTCGGCGTACGCGCGGCAGTTTCTGGAGCGGATCGAAAAACCGGACGTGGACGAGATGACCGGCATCGCGCCGGCGATTGCCATCCGGCAAAAGAATTCGACGCGCAATCCGCGATCGACGGTGGCGACGGCGACGGAGATTTACGACTACCTGCGGCTGCTGTACGCGCGCGTGGGCCACACGTTCTGTGTGGTGTGCGGCGAGGAAGTGAAAAAAGACACGATCGACGAAATCGCCGAGCGCGTGCTCCAACTGCCCGCAGGCCGCAGGTTTTACGTACTGTATCCGCTTGTAATCCAGGCGGAAGCTCCAGTTGCCACAACGAAGACCCGCAGCTTTTCTTCCATCAAGGCAGGAAAAAAGGCGGCGCCAGCAGCAGACGCGATAAAGCAAACGCTCGGGAATTTGCAGAAGCGCGGATTCAATCGCGTGTATCAAGCGGGCCGCGTGTACGAGTTCTCTTCCCCGGAAACGCTGCTCGACGTGGATTTCGCGAAACCGGTGTACGTGGTCGTGGACCGGCTCGCGCTGGGACCGGAGATTCGCTCGCGGCTGATGGACTCGATCGAAATTTGTTACCGCGAAGGCCGCGGCGAAGCGATCCTGGAATTCGTGCCCGAAAACGCGGGCGGCGCGCCGGAGCGAATGATCTTCAGCGAGCGCTTCGAATGCAAGAAATGCCGGATTACTTACCAAGAGCCGGAGCCGCGGCTTTTTTCGTTCAACAATCCCTATGGCGCGTGTCCGCGCTGCCAGGGCTTCGGCAACACCATTGATTTCGATATCGACCGCGTGATTCCCGACAAAAGCCTGAGCCTGGCGGGAGGCGCAATCGAACCGTGGACAAAGCCGCGCTATCGCGAAGAACTGCAAGCGATGAAGCAGTACGCGAAGAAAAAAGGAATTCCGCTCGATGTTCCGTTCCGACAATTGACCGAAGCACAGCGCGAAAAAATCATCGACGGCGATTTCAAGGAGGAGTTCGCCGGCGTGAAGGGGTTTTTCGCGTGGCTCGAGCGAAAAAAATACAAGCTGCACGTGCGCGTTTTCCTGAGCCGCTATCGTGGTTATGCAACGTGCCCGGATTGCCGCGGCACGCGGTTGCGGCAGGAAGCGCGCGCGGTGCGCGTGGCTGGCAAGTCGATCACCGATGCCTGCGAAAGGACCGTCGCCGAAGGGCTGAAATTCTTCGCGTCGCTTGAATTGAGCGCAGGAGACGCCGCCATCGCCGGAAAAGTGCTGGAAGAAATTCAGCAGCGGCTGAGGTTTCTGGACGAAGTCGGACTGGATTACCTGACGCTCGACCGGCTGACTTCGACGCTCTCCGGCGGCGAATCGCAGCGCATTCAACTGGCCACGTCGCTTGGCTCGCACCTTACGGGCGCGCTCTATGTGCTCGATGAGCCGTCGATTGGATTGCATCCACGAGACACGCACAGACTGATTGCCATTCTGAAAAGCTTGCGCGAACTGGGCAATACGCTGCTCGTCGTGGAACACGACGCCGAAACCATTCGCGCGGCGGATTACGTGATGGACCTCGGCCCTGGCGCCGGAGAGCATGGCGGCAAAATCATGTTTGCCGGGACGCAGGCGGAACTCGAAGCCGATACGCATTCGCTGACGGCCCGCTATTTGAGCGGAGAGCTGCGCATTCCGGTTCCTTCCGCGCGCCGCAAGCCGCACGGCAAACTACTGAAGGTTTTGAAGGCGCGGAGCCACAACCTGAAAGAAATTGATCTGATCATTCCGCTGAACATGATCGTCGCGATTACCGGCGTCTCCGGCTCGGGAAAATCGACGCTGGTTTACGAAGTGCTCTACAAAACTCTACAGGCAAAGCGCAACGGAGGAAACTGGCGCAGCGCATGTGACAACATTGAAGGCGACGCGGCCTTGACGGCGGTCGAACTCGTCGACCAGTCGCCCATCGGCAGAACCCCACGATCGAATCCGGCGACCTACTTAAAAGCGTTCGACGCGATTCGCGAGCTTTTTGCATCAACCCCCGAAGCGAAAAAGCGCGGGTACACGGCGGGACATTTTTCATTCAACATTCCCGGCGGGCGCTGCGAAGCGTGCCAAGGCGACGGCACGGTCACCGTGGAAATGCGCTTTCTCGCCGATGTGGAACTGATTTGCGAGGACTGCAAAGGGACGCGGTACAAAAGCGGCATTCTCGGAGTGCGTTATCACGGTAAAAATGTGCACGACGTGCTGCAGATGACCGTGCACGAAGCGCTCGCGTTCTTTGCGGGAACGCCGAAGGTAACTTCGAAGCTGAAGGTGCTGGACGAAGTCGGACTTGGCTATCTGCGGCTCGGCCAATCCGCTTCGACGCTTTCAGGAGGCGAAGCACAACGTTTGAAACTCGCCGCGCATCTCACGCGGCAAGAGAATACGGGTGTGCTTTACATTTTCGATGAGCCTACGACGGGATTGCATTTCGACGACATCGCGAAGCTGCTCGCGGCGTTCCGAAAACTGCTGGAAGGCGGCGCGTCGGTGCTAATCATCGAACACAATATGGACATCATCAAGTCAGCCGATTGGGTGATCGACTTGGGACCCGAGGGCGGAGAGCGCGGCGGCCAACTGGTCGCGTGCGGAACTCCGGAACAGGTTGCGCGAAACAGCCAGTCGTACACCGGCAAATTTCTTGCGCAGGCCTTGAATCAAAATGGCCACAACGGCAACAACGGGCCAAATCACTCCAACCACCGCGATCACATTCCATGAAACGGACAAGCGGAGCGGCCGCGATGTGTATTTTGGCCGTCTTCGTGTCTGCGCCACGCTTGGCTCTGGGCCAGTCCGAATCGCGAACGCACATCCGAGCTGTGCCGGCTGAGGAACAAGCGCTTCACGACCTGCTGGTTAAGGCCAAGGCCGAGGCGGACAGCAACGATTACGCTGCGGCGCAGGCCGATTACGAAAAATATCTGGCGCAACGGCCCAAGGATGCGACAGCGCACTTCGATCTGGGTTACGTCTACACTGCACAGCGAGAAAATGATAAAGCGATCCCCGAATATCGCAAAGCCATCGCACTGGATCCGAAAATGATCCAGGCGCAACTCAATCTAGGAATCAGCCTGCTTCCGGATGATCCGAAAGCCGCGATAGAGCCGTTGCAAAAGGCTATCGAGCTGAATTATGCGTTCGAGCGCGCGCATTATGTGCTCGGCGTCGCAGAGGAGCGCAGTGGAAATGCGGCGTCCGCGGAAAAAGAATACAACGTCGCCGTGAAACTCGATCCAAATGACGCCGATGCGCAGGCCGCGCTGGGCCGAACGTATCTTGCCGAGGGAAAAGCCCCCGACGCGGAAGCGGCATTCCGCGAATTCCTGCGACTAAAGCCCGGCAGCCAGGAAGCAGAAATGGATCTGGCGCGGAGTTTGCTGCAGCAGAAGAAAACTGCGGTTGCCGTGGACGCGCTGACCGATTATTTGAACGGGAATCCGAATGACGCCAAGGCGCGAGTGATGCAGGCTTCCGCGCTTGTTGAACTGGGCAAGAACGACGAAGCTCTGGCGGCGCTTGACCGCGCGGCCAAGGACAACCCGGAAACGGTGGAAGCGCTAAAACTGCGCTCCATGATTTATTATAGGAAGAGCGATTTCCCGAAGGCCGTTGCGGTTTTGCAAAAGGCAGAGGCCATGGCTCCTCACGACGCGCCGATCCATGCGAGGCTCGGACACGCACTGATCGAGACCAAGGATTATTCCGGCGCCACGCGCGAATTGAACGAAGCATTGCGATTGGACCCGAGCTCGACCGACACACTGCGCGATCTGGTGAGCGCGGAATATCTGCAGAAGAATTTTGCCGGGACTCTGGCAGTTCTGGATGCGCTTGGCCGGCGCGAGACGCCGAACGCCGGCGCGTGGTTTGTACGCGCCTCGTGTTACGACCACATGAACCAACCGGAACCAGCGCTCGACAGCTATCAGAAATTTCTAGCAATGAATACGGACACAAACAGCAATCAATATTTTGAGGCCACCGAGCGGGTGCGCTTTCTTCAGGCTGTGCTCAAGCGGAAAGGACACTGACGTGAGCGCTGCGTTGTTTGCGCGTGTGTGCATGCTCGGATTTATGCTGGCTGCGCCGGCGCAGAGTACGCGAGTACAGAATGACCTTGCAAAAGACAGATTGAAATATGAACATGCGGACAATCCGGTCGACCGCGCCAAAGCCATTGGAAAATTTGGCCATGAGGAATATACCGCCGCGCGACAGGCCATCGACGCGGGAAAAATGGACGAGGCTTTGCAGTTTCTCAAAGATTACAACAACCAGGCGACCGACGCGCATGACGCGCTGGTCAAAACCGGCGTCGATCCGGAGAAACATTCCAATGGTTTCCGGCAGTTGCAAATCTCCGTCCGCGAGAGGGAGCGAGAGTTGAAGGAATTGATCAACCGGGTCGGATTCGAACAGCGCCCGCCATTTGAAGCGCTTCAGAAAGCCCTGGATGCGCTCAATCAGAAGCTCATCCTAGAGCTGTTCCCGCGCCAACCTGGAAACAAGCAGCGCAAGGAGCTCAACAATCCTTAGGAGCGAGCGGTGAAGAAAAAACAAATTGTCGTGGCTGTCCTTAGTGTTGCGGCCTCGGCGTTTGCGGTTATGTTGCTGCTCACGATCGCGCAGGCGCAGCAGCCGGACTATCTGAGCCCCGGGGAAGCGGACAAGATTCGCGACGCGCAGAATCCTAACGACCGCATCAAACTGTTCCTGGATTTCGCCGAAGACCGTCTGAAGAAACTTCAGTACGAATTGCAGCTCACCACGCCTCAGGTCCACAAGCGAGAGTTGCTCAACGGATTGCTGAGCGCGTATTCCGGCTGCATCGACGAGGCCGCCGACCGCGTTCAGGAAGGACAACAGAAAGGCGCGCAAATACGCCCGGCGATCAAGGAGATGGAAAAGCGCGGCAAAGCGTTTCTCGAAACGCTGAAAACCATCGAAGGAGCGAACGGGCCGGAGCTTGCGTCTTACAAAGAATCTCTCGACGACGCCATCGCTGGAACGCAGGATGCAGTGAATGAGGCGACAAAAGCTTCCAAAGAATATGGTTCGGCGCCCATTCGGAGAAAACCTTGACGGTGCGAACTTCCACGCCTCGGCATGTTCCGGGCGGCGCGATGCTCTTTCAGCGAATGTATACGCGGCTGAATTGCGAAGGCCGTCCGCCGCATTTCGCCGTGGAATTCTATCCCTACGCCAATTTAACGCACTCGATTCGCCTGCGGCAGGATACGGCGCACGTACGCCTGTCGGATTTGCTGCGGGACGCGCCGCTCGAAGTGATCGAAGCGGCGGCCGCGATTTTGCTGGCGCGTTTGTACCGCCGGCGCTTGCCGCGCGGGATCGCGGAGCTGTACAGGAAGTATTCGCAGGCGCACGCTACTCGCCGAAAATTGCACGCGGTGCGGAGGAAACGGGCACGGCGCGGAATTCGTGACGCGCAGGGCCGACATTACGATCTAGCAAAGCTTTTCGACGAACTGAACGAAAAATACTTTCACGGGAAGTTGCCGAAACCGAAGATCGGCTGGAGCACGCGGCGATGGCGCAGCCAGTTGGGAATCTTCGATCCGGCTCTCGACCAAATCTGTATCAGCGCGGCTTTGGATCATCCGCATGTGCCGGAATATGTCGTCGCCTTCGTGCTCTATCACGAAATGTTGCACCGCAAGCATCCGATAAAGCTCGCGCGGTGCCGTCTGGAAGCGCATTCGCGCGAATTTCGCGCCGAGGAGAAAAAGTTTCGAGATTACCGGCGCGCGATGAAATTTCTAAAGAGGTTTGCTTGACGAACTGTGCTGCGTAGGCCGGCATTCACGCATGCCGGCCGCGGTTCATTCAGCGGTTTCCCTGGCCATTGCTCGTTTCATTTTTCTTCGTTTTTTCCTGCAGATCGCCGATGCGTTTGCGCACTTTCCTTGATTCTGAACCGCCGGGAAGGATTTTCAGATACTGCTGGTAATAGCTGATGGCTGAAGCAGCATCGTGTTTCTGCTCGTAGACTTGACCCAGCAGCAGGCAGGGCTCTGCGTAATTCGGTTTATAGCGCATAGCGTCTTTGAACCGGGCAATCGCGCCATCCAGATCGCCGCGCTTCATGTAGAACTTTCCCACATCTACGTCGTGAACGGCGCGCATGGGATTGTAAGTAGGGGCCGGTGGTTTCGCCGGAGACGGCACAGATTGCATTCGCGCGCCAGCCGAGGCGCACGCCAGCGCCAGAACAATCAGAAGCGAAATTCCGCGCAAAACACTCATTCTTTCTGCCCGGGCCTCCTGCAGCGGCAAACGCCGCAGTTCTGCTAATATAAATCGTCCCGCAACAACGCGCGAAGAAAATCGCGCGCTGTGACAGCATAACTCTTTCCTATGGATCTGCGCGAAAAGGTTGCTGAATTCCCTCTCGAGCCCGGCGTGTATCTTTTCAAGGACGCCGCTGAAAAGATTATCTACGTTGGCAAAGCGAAATCGCTGCGGCATCGCGTGAAGTCGTATTTCCTAGCCTTGCGGCAAGCGGACGTGAAAACCGGTTCGCTGGTCCGGGAAATCGCCGAGGCGGAATACATCGTCGTGGATAACGAGCGCGAGGCGCTGGCGCTCGAAAATAATTTAATCAAGCAGAATAAGCCGAAATTTAACATCCTGCTGCGCGACGACAAGACCTACCCGTACATTTGCTTCACGGCCGCGGAAGCGTTTCCACGTGTGTTTGTCACGCGCCGGCTGGAAAAGAATGGATCCGTCTTTTTCGGCCCTTATTTTCCGGCCAGTTTGGCGCATCGCATCGTTCACTTCATCAACCGCTATTTCGGCATACCTTCGGAAAAAATGGAAATGAACCGGCCGCACGCGCGCGCGTGGCTGGAATTCTATTTGAGCCGGAGCTTGGGCCCGCGCGCAGCGCAGCAAACCCTCGAAGAACGCTACAGTGAAGCGGCGCGCGATACGCGCATGTTTCTCGAAGGCCGCCGCAAAGATTTGGTGAAGAGCCTGGAGGAGCGCATGCGGCGCGCGGCGGATGAGGAACGATTCGAGGCCGCGACTGGCTACCGCAATCTGATTCGCACTCTGGAAGACATGGACGAGCGGCAGAAAATCGCCGCAGCCGCGGGCGAGGACATTGACGTGCTGGCGTGGTACGCAGAACCTCCGCAGGTCGCCGCGAATCTGTTTCACGTGCGCGGCGGCAGAGTTGTCGACCGCCGGGAATTCTACTGGGAGGACCTGGAGGAATTCGAGCCGGTCGAATTTCTCACTTCCCTGCTAAAGCAGATTTACCTGGACTCAAACTACATTCCGCGCTTTATCCATGTGCCCACCGGTTTCGAAGAGTGCTATCTGCTGCAGGAAGTATTCTCGGACAACATCGGCCACCGCGTGGAGATCGTGGCGCCGCAGCGCGGAGCCAAGCGCGCGCTCGTCGATCTGGTGGAAACAAATGCCAAGCATTCGTTCAACCAGCGTTTTCGCGTGATGAAGCCGGCCTCGAAAGTCATTGCCGAGGCGCTGGCGGCGGCACTCGGACTGCCAGAGCCTCCCAAGCGAATCGAAAGCTTCGACATTTCCCACATTCAAGGATCGGATACCGTGGCATCCATGGTGGTGTGGGAAAACGGAAAAATGAAAAAATCCGACTACCGCAAATTCATCATTCGCGGCACTGCGCCGGAGGCATCGGCGGATGCGGCAGCGCCGGCCCGAGTCCAGGATCCCGAAGCGGCGCTCTTGCGTGACGATTTCGCGAGCATGCGCGAAGCGGTGACTCGGCGCTACCGGCGATTGATCGAGGAAAAGCAGCCGCTCCCTGCTTTGGTTCTGATCGACGGCGGCATCGGCCAGTTGCATGCAGCAGCCGAAGCGCTGAAAACCCTAGGCTTATCGCAGCAGCCGCTCGCCAGCATTGCCAAGAAGGAAGAAATTCTCTACGTTCCCGGCCGCGAGGACGATCCGATTCGCCTTGATCATCATTCGCCCATCCTCCACGTAATTCAGCAGATCCGCGACGAAACGCATCGCTTCGCGGTCACGTTTCACCGCCTGCGCCGGACCAAGGGCCGCCTGGCTACTTCGCTCACCAGCGTTCCGGGGATCGGCGAGCACACCGCCCGCAAGTTGCTGAAAAAATTCGGCAGCCTGGCGCGGCTCAAGCAAATGAGCGTCGATGAACTGGCTTCGGCGCTCCCGCGAGCCAAAGCGGCGAGACTCTACGAGTTTCTCCATGGCAGCAGCACCCAGGCAAGCAAGGCAGTCTCATGGTCTGGCTAGAAACTCACATGTACCGGGGAAGTCACGCCGTTCTTTTCGGTTCCATGCGGCGGCGTATGGATACAGCGAAATCCTTGACCGGTATACAGCTTACCCTTCTTGCCTGCACCCGACGCGGTATGCTACGTTCCTAGACCAGAATTGTGAGGAGGTGCGAGATGGCAGAAAATGTTGGAGCGAAAATCAGTTATTTCATCGTGGGCCTGGGGATAGGGACTCTGGTGGGCATATTGTTCGCACCGAAATCGGGCGAAGAAACGCGCGAGTTTTTGTCGCAAAAGGCCGACGAGGGACGCGAGTACGCCCAAAAAAAAGCGCGCGAATTGCGCGAGCGCGCCGAAGACCTGATTGAGCGCAGCAAGGAAATCATCGGCCGCGAAAAAGGCTCCATTGCCGCCGCGGTGGAAGCGGGCAAGGAAACCTACCAGCGCGAGAGGGCCAAAGCGCAGTAACGCTGCGAGAATCGAGAAGAAGAACTATGCCCGTGAACGGCTGGATGATCGCGATCTTCATCGTCATCACCATCTCGGTTGTGTTGCAGATGCTGATGCTGGCCGGAATATTCCTCCAATTTCGGCAAACGAGCCGGGAGATCCATCAGGCCGTCCACGAAATGCAGAAGAAGGTGGATCCCCTCCTTTTCCGCTTCGGCCGAATCGTGGAAAATTCAGAAGAGAAAATTTCCAGTATTGTGTCCGACGCCGCGGAGATGACGCGGTTGGCGCGCGGCCAGGCTCAGAAAATCGACCGCGTGGTCAGTGATGCGTTGGAGCGCACGCGCTCTCAAATCATTCGCACCGATGCAATCATCACCGGAACGCTCGAAGCCGTTGAGGATGCCGGAGTAAGTCTGCGCCGGACCGTGTTTGGACCCCTCCAGCAGGCCTCGGCGGTACTTAAAGGCATCCGCACCGGTATCGACTTCATCCGCGGCGAGCACGCTGCGCGCGGCAGTGGCGCCACCCAGCCGGACGAAGAGTTGTTCATCTGACCTTATCTATTCTGCTTCATAGTCCACTTCCGAGCCGCTCGGCGCGGAGGTGTGGCCTTGTCTTAAACCCAAGGGACAGCTAAGATGCCGCCGCAGTGCGGAACTTTTCGGCCACTTTTCTCGTTTCATAGAGTGAGGCCGAGCGCCATGTTCTGTGCGAGGAAAATGACGATTGGAAGAGGACGCCCAACTGGTCCAGCGATGCCTCCGGGGCGACGGACCGGCGTGGGAAGAGCTTGTCCGCCGGCACACGCGCCGCGTCTACAATTTATGCTATCGCTTTACCAACAACTCGTCCGAAGCCGAAGACCTCAGCCAAGACGTGTTTCTGCGAATCTACCGGACCCTGGCCAGTTACCGCACGGCCTATGGCGGCTTTCCCACATGGCTCACCAGTGTCACGCGCAACCTTCTGGTGGACCACTATCGCCGCTCGCGCCGCGATCGGATGACCGATGCGCTCGAGGATGTGCTGACGGTAGTCGAGGAAAAGCACTCGCCGGTTCGCACGCCGGACAAGGCCGCGATGGCGCAAGAACTGAGCGTGCAAGTACAGTCCGCGCTTTCGCGCCTTTCGCCGGAGCTGCGCGAAGCGGTGATCTTGCGCGATTTGCAGGGTTTGGAATACAACGAGATTCGCGAGGTTCTTTCCGTGCCCGAAGGTACGGTAAAATCGCGTATCAATCGCGGGCGCATCGAATTAGCGCGTATATTGCAGGACATGGGGGTCAGGCCCTCGTAGCAAACCTCGTTGTAGACGGGGCAGGCAAATGAGCTGGAGCTGCGTCCAAGTCGAAGAGCAGTTGAGCGATTATCTCGACAATGCGCTCACGCAAGCCGAGCGCATCGAATTTCGCGAGCATGTGGATGCCTGTCCGCGCTGCGCTCCATTGCTGGCACAGGTCAGCCACGTCACCGAAAAGCTTCGCACGCTCGAACCCGAACCGGTTCCCGCAGTGCTCGTCTCTAAGATTCTTGACCAGACTCTCGGCCCGCGCAAAACCAAGCGCGAATGGTTTAGCTGGATTCCTCTGCTGTGGCAGCCTCGCTTTGCCACCGGCATTGTCACCGTACTGGCAACTCTGCTGATCATCTTTCATGCGACTGGCGTAAAACCGTCCAACCTTACTGCGGCCGACTTAAATCCCGTGAACATTTTCCACTCCGCGGATCGCCACGCGCACCTGGCGTTTGCTCGCAGCGTAAAGTTCGTGAACGACCTTCGTGTAGTTTATGAAATTCAATCGCGCCTGCAGCCCGCGAGCGGCGCTGCGCCGAACCAGCAGGCGCCTTCGGAAACGCCTTCCCAACAGCAACCCAAACCCCCGCGCGAATCGCAGCATAACTTTAGCAGCGACCGTTTCTCCGTCGTTGCCGCATTTTTTGCGAACGCGCCGGGAAGGAGCACTCCATGAAATGCGCTGTTCATCCGGATATTGACGCCGTCGGTTTCTGCCGTAATTGCGGCAAGCCGCTTTGCTCGCAATGCGCTCGCGAAGTTCGCGGCGCTCTATACTGTGAACAATGCCTCGCCACCATGATGGCGCCGCAGGGACCCGCAGCTCAATTCGCCGCTCCCGGTGCGCCGCCGGCCTATACGTATCCCGTTGTTGTCGAACCGCAGGGTCCGAATCCGGGTACGGCGTGCGCTTTGGGATTCATTCCCGGCCTTGGCGCCGTCTACAACGGGGAATATGTAAAAGGCTTGATTCACGTCATCATTTTTGGCGGTTTAATCGCATTGATGAGCAATGGCGACAACATGCCGGATGGAATTGTTGCCATGATCGCCGTGTTCTTCGCGATCTTTTGCTGCTATATGCCCATCGAGGCTTACCGCACAGCACGCGCCAAGCGCCTGGGACTTCCTGTAACCGGATTCTTTGGAGAAACAACCGCTCCGGCGGCCGCTTCAGGTGGTCCGGGCAGTGCGCCGGTGCGCCATAACTACACTGGCTCGATCATTTTAATCGTTCTCGGCGTCGTGTTCTTGCTCGCTACTACAGGCGTGCTCAATTCTCGTTGGGTATGGAATTTTTGGCCCCTTGTGCTTGTCGCGATCGGCGTGGGCTTGCTTCTCAAACGCAGGACTGCATCTTAGGAGGACTGAAATGTCACGATGGAGAAATTGCGGCTGCGCCTATTGCCGAACCCGCGGCCTGATGGGTCCGGCGATCCTCATTACCATTGGTGTGCTCTTCTTCATCGGACAATACAATTGGCAATACTCGTTCGACCGCACGTGGCCGATCATCTTCATCGTCATCGGCGTGGTGAAGCTGATCTCTGACACAGCCTCCACCGAAGGACACGTCGATCCCCGCAGTCAATGGCAAACGCCGCCAACGCAGCAAGCGCCTCCGCCGCCTCCTCCATCGGCTCCGCCGCCCATACGTTAATGGCCTATTATTACTATCGGCGGCGCTCGATCTTCGGTGGATTGGTTATCCTCCTGATTGGCGCCATTCTCCTTCTCCACAATTTTCATCCGGAAATCGGCATTGGTCCGGTATTTGAGAGGTATTGGCCGCTGCTGCTGATTCTCTGGGGCGTTGCCCTGCTGATTGATTACCTTTTCTCGTCGCACGTAGGAGGAACGCGCGCCCCGGTGGTTGCCGGAAGCGAAGTCGCGTTGATTGTCGTTCTGCTGCTTGTCGTGGCAAGCCTTGCCGGCCTCGATTGGGCCCATAGACACAATTCGGACTTCAATTTCGACATGGACGACATGTTCAACCATCCCTACACATGGAAGAGCGACCTGCCTGCCGTTCCGGCAAAACTCAATGCGCCGGTCTCGATCGTCACCGACCGCGGCAACATCACCATTAACCCAACCAGCGATTCGAAGCTGCATGTCACGGTCGACAAGGTCGCCAATGCCGCGTCAGAGGAAGAAGCCAAAAAGAGCGCTGATAATGTCCAGATAGGAATCACGCCCGCGGGAGACGGCTATCAGGTTCAGTCGCGAACGGGAAATGCGCGGAACTTCGAAGATTCGAATGTTCAGACCGATCTCGACATTCGCTTACCAGCCCAATCGGCCATCACCGCGCGGACCGCGCATGGCGACATCAAGCTGGCCGGCACCAATGGGCCGGTCACCATCACTTCACAGAGCGGCGACTTGGACTTGCACGACGTCACCGGCAACGTGGCAGCAACCCTAACTCATGGCGACGCGCACATTGATATGGTGAAAGGCAATGTCCGGCTCGATGGGAATGGCGGCGAAGTCGACGTCTCCAATGTCACCGGTGAAGTAACGATGCAAGGCGACTTTTACGGGCCGATTCGTGCTCACGACATCCACCAGACCGTTCGCTACACTTCTTCACGCAGCAATTTGACGCTTGGCCAGCTTTCCGGCGAAATGGAAATGGACTCCGGCGATTTGAGTGTCTCCGACGTGAATGGCAGCTTCACGCTCACCACCGAGAATAAGGACGTCACTTTGGACAACCTCAATGGCCGCATCGATTTGACCGATAGGCGCGGTGACATTAGTTTGCATTTCGCCCAAGCGCCGCGCGATGACGTTCGCATCGCCGATGAATCCGGTAACATCGACATCACCATCCCGGCGCATTCCAATTTCACGATCTCCGCGATTTCCCGCAATGGCGACATCGAGAATGATTTCGAGGCGTCCGGCCTAAAATCCTCAACGTCGGGCGAGACCACGATTCTCGAGGGCAGTTACGGCAACCAAGGCCCGCGCATCACGCTGAGCACCACCTACGGCACCATCTCCATCCACAAAGCGCAGTAACTTTGGTACGGTTAGCATGGAGTTTTCGCCGGCCAGCACGGCGTTCCTGAGCCAGCCCAAATATCTGAGTCCAACGAAACGCTCTATGCATCTCTTGCTGTGGGTGGCGATGGCCCAAGCATGGAGAGCAGATGATAGCCCGGATCTGGCACGGTAAAACGAAGGCAAGCAATGCGGACGCGTATCTCGAATATCTTTTCAAATCTGGCATTCCCGCCTACCGAGCGACGGCCGGCAATCGGGGAGCGTGGGTTCTGCGCAGGATAGATGGCGATGCGGCGCACTTCATCACGCTTAGTTTTTGGGAGTCGCGCGATGCGATTGTAGCTTTTGCCGGAGCGGATATCAAAATCGCAAAGTACTACCCCGAAGATAAAAAATACTTGCTGGAATTCGAACCTACTGTGACGCACTACGAATTGTTCCAGTGATTGCATCGCCAAACGGAGATCGGCGTTTTTCTCATCCTTCCGCCTCTAGCTTCAGAAGGCCTTCCAGTAGCTCAAAGAAATTCGGGAACGAAATGGCCACGCAATGCGGGTCGCGTATGATCGTTTCCCCTTCCGCCCCGAGCGCCGCAACGGCGAACGCCATGGCGATACGGTGATCCTCGTGCGGATCGATTATGGCGCCGTGAAGTCGCCCCGCCGCGCGCCCGCCCACGCGCAACCCATCCGGAAACTCTTCGACTTCCGCGCCCATCTTACGAAGGTTCTCAGCCATTGCCGCGATGCGGTCGCTCTCTTTCACGCGTAATTCTTTTGCATCGCGAATCTCGATTCCCTCCTCCGTGTAAGGCCCCAGCGCGGCAAGCATCGGCAGCTCGTCGATCAGCCGTGCCGTCATCGCGCCTGAAATTTTCCCTCCTTTGATCGGCGCATGATGCACGTTGATATCGCCGGCCAGTTCGCCATCGCGCATCGCCAGGGCAACCACGGATACCGGCGCGCCCATGGAAACCAGAAAATCGAGCACCGCCGTGCGCGTTGGATTGAGTCCCACTCCCTGAATAATGAGCTCCGAATCCGGCACGATGAGCGTCGCGGCCAGAAAAAACGCCGCAGCGGAAATATCGCCTGGCACGGCGACCTGCCGCGCGCTCAGCTTTGGCCGCCCCTGCAACTTGATCGCGCCGTCTTTCCGTGTGATCGCCGCGCCCATTTCGCGCAGAGCCAGCTCCGTGTGGTCGCGCGTGTGCACCGGTTCGTGCACAATCGTTTCGCCTTCCGCAAACAGCCCCGCCAGCAGCACGGCTGACTTCACCTGAGCGCTGGCCATCTTCGGCGCATACTCGATGGCGCGCAGCGCGCCGCCTTCGATTTTCAGAGGGGCAAACTCGTCTTCGCGCGCTTCAATCTTCGCGCCCATCTGCCGCAGGGGTTCCATTACCCGCCGCATGGGCCTGCGGCGCAGCGAATTGTCTCCCGTCACTTCGGACGCGAACTTCTGCCCTGCAAGCGCACCTGCCAGCAACCGCATGGTCGTGCCGCTGTTTCCGGCGTCGAGCGCCTTCCGCGGCTTGGCCCAGCCCGCCAGGCCCTTCCCTTCGACGATGACGCCGCTGCCTTTTTCTTCGATGTTGACGCCCAGCCCCCGCAAGCACCGGAGCGTGCTTTCGCAATCCGCCGCGGGCGAAAAATTGAAGATTTCGCTTTTCCCCTCGGCCAGCGCCGCCAAAATCGCGCTGCGATGCGAAATTGACTTGTCGCCCGGAAGCGTCAACACGCCGCGGAACGCCTTTGCCGGGCGAATACGTTTTTTCGCCATGTCGAAATTTTAGCACGCTCCCCGGAAACAACCTTGCGCCCCGCTTCGGTGTCCAATGGAGTGCGCCTCCGCCGAGAACGATTGCGCGCAAGCGTCAGTCGTCGCCGTGGAATCAAATCGGCGCAACAGCATTGCGTCGCGCAATCGCGCAGGTTAATATGAAAAGTCTTATGCATCTGCGACCCAGTCTTTTGTTCATTGCTGTTTTGGCTCTGTTTTTCGCTTTGCCTCTCGCCGCCGCGAACAATCCGGCCATTTTTCCACTGAGCGACGTCCATCCGGGCTTGAAAGGCGTGGCCTACACGATTTTCAGCGGTGACCAGATCCAGCAAATGGACGTCACCGTGATCGGCGTGTTGAATAACGCGATGGGCCCAAAGCAAGACATCATTCTGGTCGAGCTGTCTGGCGCTGATGTCGCCAAGGACGGCGTAGTCGCCGGCATGAGCGGCAGTCCTGTCTATTTCGACGGCAAACTTGCCGGCGCAATTTCCCTCAAAATCGGTACCTTCACGAAGGATGCTATCGCTGGCGTGACCCCCATTCAAAATATGCTCGATATCCAACAGGCCATGCCGACTCAAGAAGCCATGTCGCCTGCTCCGGGAGGCGACACTTCAGCCGCCGGCATGTCGCAAACGGCTGCAGGCGCGAAGTCTTTCGATTGGCCGGAGAAGGTCGCCCTCGGCGGAAATCAGTTCCTTGTCCCCATCGAAACGCCGCTGGTTGTCTCCGGCGTCCTGCCTCAAACGCTCGCGCGGTTTTCTTCCGACTTCCAGTCTTACGGTATGTCCGCCATGGCTGGTGGATCCGTGCCGCCTAGCCCGGAAGACGCGCAACTGAAGCCCGGTGACATGGTAGGCATGGAGATGGTCTCCGGCGATCTTTCGATGTATGCGGGATGCAGCGTTACCGCCATTATCCACGGCCGTGTATTTGTTTGCGGCCATCCGTTTAACGGTTTCGGCTCTGTGGCCTTGCCCATGACGCGCGCCTACGTTGTCACCACCCTGGCATCCGAGCTCGAATCCACGAAAATCATGAACACCGGCGGGGTCATTGGAACGTTCCAACAGGACCGGCTCACGGGCGTAGTCGGCCAGCTTGGTGCGGGCCCGGCTATGCTGCCCGTGAGCGTCAACATCACCACTTCTCCCGGCACTGAACAGCGTCATTTTCATTTCAACGTCATCGAAAACCCCAAATTGACGCCGCTGCTCGTGGCCATCGCCGCCTACAACGGCATCGTCGGCAACACCGCCTACACCGAAGGAACTACGCTCCAGCTCGACGGTCAAATCGACATTGTCGGCCATCCCTCTGTGAACTTGCGTGGCATGTTCGTTCCTTCCGACACACCCCTGCCCGACGGCTACCCTCTGGCTATAACGATCGAGTCGGCATTTTCACGCATCTACATGAACCCTTACGAAGTGCCGAACGTCAAGAATGTCACCATAAACGTAACCAGCATGCCGCAAAGCCGCTGGTCCGCGATCGATGGCGCATGGGCGGACAGTAGCGAAGCCCAGCCCGGACAAACCGTCAACATCAAGGTTCTGCTTCACCCTTATCGCGGCGCTCCCTACATTCAGGAAGTCCCCATCACCATTCCCGCGCAAGCGGCGCGCGGCAACCTTCAGGTTCTGGTCAGTGACGCAGATTCCCTCAACCGCATGCGCGAGCTTTTCCCCGGCCAGGACGAAGGAAAACTGCAGGGTTTGGACGAGCTGATTCGCGTCATCAATCGCGAGCGCCAAAACGATCGCCTTTACGTCACATTATGGGAAAACGCTCCCACTCTGCTCGTCGAAGACAAAGAGTTGCCCAATGTTCCCGCTTCCGAAATTAACGTCTTGGATCAGCATCGCGTGCCCGGCGGCGCGCAATTGCTCTATCAGTCCGAAATTGGCGAGCATTCCATCGCGATGAATCAGGTGATTACGGGCCAGCAATATCTTGCTGTCACAGTCAAGTGACCCCAACCTTCAAAAAGATTGCGAGACCATTCATGCGGCGATTCTCACTTCTGTGCATTCTTTCGGCGGCCCTCTTCTGCGCCGTTGCAGCTCGCGCCGAGCACACTCGTTTCTGGCAGCAATCCACTTTTGACGAGTTCGACAAGGGAACCCACAAGGGCGTCGCTCTGCGCAGCGATGGAACGCTCATGCCCGCGCCCGAATTCAAGCCGCTCGCCGATCCGGCTCTCGCCTACGTCTGGGCCCTCGCCGCCGATTCCCGAGGGCGCCTTTACGCCGCGGGCGGCTCGGACGCCAAAGTCGTTCGTCTCGACGCCACGGAAAAACCAACCACCGTATTTGAGTCCAGCGAACTCGAAGCTCAGGCCCTGGCCATCGACAAGCAAGATAACCTCTACGTCGCGACCTCGCCCGACGGCAAAGTTTACAAAGTTACTCCCGACGGCCAGCACTCCGTATTTTTCGATCCCAAGGCCAAATACATTTGGGCCTTGGCCTTCGATTCCTCGGGAACCCTCTTCGTCGCCACCGGCGATGCCGGCCAGGTTTTCGCCGTCCCTCCTGACGGCGCCGGCCAGCTCTTCTACAAGAGCGACGAAACTCACGCGCGCTCGCTGGCCTTCGATTCGCATGGAAATTTATTGATCGGCACCGACCCCAGCGGCCTGATCATTCGCGTTCCCGTGAATTCGCGCCGCTCCGGCGTTCCGGAAGCGGGCAAAGCATTCGTCATTTACGAAACGGATAAGAAGGAAGTCACCGCGCTCGCTACCGACAATGCCGGCAACATCTACGCGGCCGCGGTCGGAAGCAAAACTCCGCGCGGCCCCCGCACCGGTGCGCCGCAAGGTGCTGCCGCAAATCAATTGGCCGCTATGCTTGCCGCCGCGGCTCGTTCCGGAACGCAGCAGGCCACTCCGAATAGTGTCGTTGCCACGTCGTCAGGAGCTGGCGCAATCGTTTTTCCCACGTTTCAAAATCCAACCGGAGGCAGCGAGGTCTATCGCATCGCTGCGGACGGCTCGCCTGAATCCCTTTGGTCTTCCCTGCAGGACGTGGTTTATGCCCTGGGCTTCTCTCCGGAGAATCATCTGCTGCTCGGCACCGGAAATCACGGCGAAGTCGTCCAGCTCGATGACCAGCGCCTCTTTTCATCTCTGGCAACCTCGGACGCTTCGCAAGTCACCGCTCTGATCCCCGGTCCGGGCCGCACCGTCTATGCTGCAACTGCCAATCCTGGAAAAGTCTTCGCCCTTGGCCCCTCTTACGCTCCGGAAGGAACCTTTGAATCCGATCCGTTCGACGCCAAGGTCTATTCGCGCTGGGGACGCCTTACCTGGTGGGGCGAAAATGGCGACGATGGCAAAATCGAGTTTTACGTTCGCTCCGGCAACACCTCGGAGCCCGACGATTATTGGAGTCCGTGGGCCGGCCCGTATAGCAGCAGCGCGGGAACCAGCGTCGATTGTCCTCCGGCTCGCTTCGTTCAATGGAAAGCCGTTTTCCACTCATCCGGCGAGCAGCAGGATCAACCTACCCTGTCGTGGGTGAAGCTCGCTTACCTGCGCAACAACGTCGCGCCTGTAATCGACGGAATTGCCGTTCAGGATCCCGGCCTCCGCGCTCAGAGCTTTGGCGCAAATAATCCCGGCCAGCCGCAAGGACCTTCCGTCGTTCCGCTGCGCGAGCCGCGCAGCCCTGGTGAAGAAGATGAAACTTTCTCCGCATTCGCCGAATCGCAACAACGCGGGCCGCGATTCAGCGCTCCTCCGCAGGGCTTCGTGGCCAAAGGCTATCAAACCGTGGTTTGGACCGCCCACGACGACAATGAAGACGACCTGGTTTTTTCGCTTTACTATCGCGGCGAAGGTGAAAAGCAATGGAAGATTCTGAAGGACGACATTCACGACGACTTCTATTCCTGGGACACCACTTCCATGCCCGACGGCGACTATTACTTGAAACTTGTCGCTTCCGATGCGCCTTCAAATCCCGCCGATCAGGCTCTCACGTCGGAAATGGAAAGCGATCGCTTCCAGGTCGATAACACGCCGCCCACCGTGGACAACATCCGCGCCGAGCAGTCCGGCGGCGAATGGCATGTGCGCTTCACCGCACGCGACGCCGCCAGCGCCATCGCGCGCACTTCCTACAGCCTGGACGCCGGCCACTGGGAAACCGTGTTTCCGTCCGGCCAGCTCACCGACGCGCCTTCAGAAAACTATGACGTCGCGCTTCGTGATTTGGCGCCCGGCGAACACACCGTCACCGTCCGCGTCTTCGACCAGTTCGAAAACACCGCCACCGGCAAAGTCACCTTCACCGTTCCCGGCAGTCGTTAACGCCGTGCTTCTTTGTGAGGCTCATTTTTGCTTCATACCCAAAACCCAGCCCTCGAAAGTGGTTGCACTTGCGGCGTGTACCTGGATCTTCCCAAATGCTTTAAGGCTTCAATAACACCCATTGTGCCGCTGTGGCAGCAGACTTTTATCGCGGCACTTTTGTTGATGCTTGTCGCGAGCAACTCTCTGGCACGAGTGTCATATTCGGGGATACTGTACCCGATCAGATGAACCTCTTCTGAAATTTCAAGCGCGTTTCCAGCCCGGGACCAAAGGGAGTTCCAGAAACCCTCCCATTCTCGGCCAAGAGATGTCTCGTTGAAGAACTTTTTGTTGGCAGTCGGCATGATCAGACCCTCAATCCTTGCTTGCCCGTTATGACTTAGTGGGTCTGATCTGTTGGTGTACCCCAGATATTCAAATTCCGAAGGGTCAATGATCGGGCGTCGTCCTAAGGACAAATCCTCCCAATTCCATTGAGCAAAGCCATGCATGCCTTGGAAGAGTTCGCCGCGCCAGTTGGTACTGCCGTGCAGTTTGAAAAGCTTGCAGGGAGAGTCCCCAAAGGAGGCTGTATCGATGTCAAAGGCGTATCCGTCTCCGATACTCCATTTACCGGAACGCTGGAGTTCACGATCGACGGCCAAATCATAGTTGAACGTGATCACCGCATCTCCCGGCGCCAACACATCAGCAGCAAAAATCCTGTAAATCTCGGCGGGTTCGGAACGCAATGAATTGAAGTAGCGCGGGATCATTCCCTTCACAGCTTCGCGAAGTTGCATAAGCAGGTGTTTCTCAAAGTTGTCTTTTGAACCTGTTGGGCTTGCTGTTAATGATTTGATTCGGTTGTCCAAATCCGTAAGTACGAGTTCAAAGGATTTAGATACATCGAATTTCGCAGTCAGCATATCGGCTGCTGCTCGAAAAATGGAATCTTCCGAGGAAGTTGTTCGCGACCAACTCGCCATGCCGTGCCACAGATCGGTCGCGAGCGGGTATCCTGCATGGACAGAGGCCCCGGCGCCAAAAATGAACGTTCTCATAGCTTGTCTTGAAAATAGCACGAATAAGACGTTGGCATCTACGACGTCGCGCTTGCCAATTTGCCGCCCGCGAACACACCGTCGCCGTGCGCGTCTTCGACCAGTTTGAAAACACCGCCACCGGCAAAGTCACCTTCACCGTTTCCGGCGCTCGCTAGAGGCACCCTCACAAATGTTTTTCAGGGGGCCGGAGCTTTAGCTCTGGCATTCCAGCCGCCGGCTGCGTGGGCTTTAGCCCCTGAGGACCGCACGCCTGTCATACTTAGTTTCAGGACCGATTGAATCACGCGCCAGGCGGGGCCAGGTAATACCCCAACCGTGCGCGAACGATAACGTGCGGCCGCGAAACCCTTACCTCGATCTGGTGAACGCCCGGTTGCGTTGGTCCTTGGAGTTGGTAGCTCAACACATACTGCGAATGAAGCTCATCAGCGATACGGGCCAAGTCAGCCTGAATGTTGCGGTCCTTGAAGGGGTGGTAATACGCACCGCCGGTGAAAGCTACCGCGGCGCCCATCGCGTGGCTCTTCCGTACGTGAGTCACTCGCTGCACTAAAAAAACAGCGAGGCACAAAAAACACGCTCCTCCGCCCACTCCTTCTATGGCTCCCGGCGGCGCGGTTGGATTTACGGCAGCGTCCGGAATATTTTCGGCCTCTCCCTCCTCACCTTCCGCATCTTTTACAGGATCATCGCGCAAGTCCGCGGCTGTGCTGCTCAGGCCAATCGTGTAGATGCTGATGTTGGCCTTTTGCGCCTGCTCCAGTATGTCGTCAAGCTTGTGCTTGCTCCCACCATCTTGAGCTTCCGCAATCACCAGCAGCACGCGATGGCTCGTGTCTGGCTGCTTCTCCAGCAACAGCGCGCCCTCGAGCATCGCGTCATATAAATGCATGTCATCGTCCGCAAATCGAATGTCCTGAACCGCTTTTTCCACCGCATCGTGGTTGCTGGTGAATGGCTGCCGCACCTCCGCCGTATCGCCCGCGCCAATCACTGCGGCCACGCCGTCCTCCGCCATCAGTGTTTCCGTAATCACGATGCCGTTGCTGCGAATCTCCCGCGCCATCATGTCCACGTGTGAGCTGTTCTCGACCACCAGCGCCAGGGCCAGCGGATGATCGTCTAATCCCCAGCGGTTGATGTGTTGTTCCGCGCCGTTATCGAACACGTGAAAATCCTTTTCCTGAAGATCCAAGATAAAATTGCCCTTCTTGTCGACCACCGTCACCGGCGTGGTGATTTCATTGACCTGCGTGCGAATCTTGCTCGTGGCTGCGCCTGAATTGGCGCTTTGCTGCGTTGGGCTCTGCTTCGGCGAAGTATTTTGCCCGGAGCCCTGCTGACCCGCGCTTGTGCTCTGTTGTGTCGCGTTCTGCTTAGGAGGAGTGCCTTGTGCGGCGCTTTTCTGCGCCGCGTTTTGCTTGGAACCTTGCAGGCCGGGATCAGTGTCTCGCTGTGTCGCAGTCGACTGCGACGAAACATCCTGCGCGGGAGTGACGCTCTGCGATGGATTCTGGTCTGTTTTGTTACTTTGCGCGGGAACCTGTTGGCCGGGGGCGGTGTTCTGCTGTCCCGCCATGCGCTCTGAGAAAGCGTTTGGGATGGGAGCATGCTGGCCGCGGGCGCTCATCACCGCCGCGCTCACCATCATCAGCAACAGACCGGAAACCAAAAGGTGCGTCGCCCGGCGCATTCCCGCATTCTACTCGCCTCACCTTCCAGGAACCAACCAAGCCCCAAACCCGGTGGTGGGTCAGTTTGAATTTTCTTGATCGTGACACAAAGAGTCAAAATTCAAACTGACCCATTACCCAAAACCCTGCGTGGGCTCGGCTTCAGGTTACGCACCCTATCGGCCCTCGTCCACAAACATGGTAAATTCCGGCTAGGGAGCGGATCCAATGAAAGCAATTCTTTTAGTTTCGGCTCTTTGGTGCGCCGTCGCCTTGTCGCTCAGCCAGGATTCGTACTTTCCAATCAAGTCCAATGCCAGCGTTGAGGGCGTGACGGCTTTCGAGGCCAAGTGGTATGGCAAATCCTTGGAGCGAATGAACGAGCCCCGATTACCCGACGTCGCCAAGGACGTGCACGCCGAAGTCTACCGCTTGATGATCCTCCCAACTTGGGGAAATTCCATTGTCGTGAGGGTCCAAAAGCACGGCGAATTGTATAGCCTGTCAGCACGCCGACTCGATGGCCTAGCAGGATATGACCCCGGCAAATTGGTCGAGTCCAAGGATATTGAACTGAATGCGGACGATTCCAAAGCCCTTGAAGTTCTAATCCAGAATCTGAGCTTTTTTCAGTCGCCCACAGACGACGGCATTATTGGAAATGACGGCGACGAGTGGATAATGGAAGGCGTTTCCCATGGTAAATATCATGTCGTTCAGCGATGGTGCGCGGCCGATTACAATCCCAAAAAACGCGGACTGAAACCATTCCTTGCCTTATGTAAATTCTTGATCGATAAGTCCACACTTTCAGAAAGGCCAAGAAACAAGGGTCACAAACTCATTTGAACATCGGGACATCGGCTCACGACAGCCCCGATTAACGGGGCGTGTTAGCCAATTTGGCCTGACACTCGTCGCGATACCACATCACTCCCACTTCATCCCTGCACTGCAATCGTGCAATAATTTGTGCATGACACCAGCACAAACCGAACAAACCGCCGCAGCATCCGCGCCCGATCTCGAGACAATTCGCGCCGCGCACAAGCGCATCCGCCCGCAAATTCATCGCACTCCGGTATTCACTTCCGAATCGCTCGACGAAATGACTGGCGCGCATCTCTTTTTCAAGTGTGAGAATCTGCAGAAGACCGGCTCGTTCAAATTTCGTGGCGCCACCAACGCCGTCTTTTCGCTCACCGACGCAGAGGCCAAACGCGGCATCGTCACTGTATCTTCCGGCAATCACGGCGCTGCGATCGCGCTGGCCGCGCGCCGCCGCGGAATTCCCGCCTGGATCGTCATGCCTGGCGCCGCGCCGCGCGCGAAACGCCAGGCCGTCGAATCCTACGGCGGCCACGTCACCGAATGCGAATACGACATTCCTTCGCGCGACGCCGCTTGCAAAGCCGTGCAAGAGAAAACCGGCGCGATCCTCATTCATCCGTACAACAATGCGCGCGTGATTGCCGGCCAGGGCACCGCGGCGATCGAGCTTCTCGAAGACGTGCCCAATCTCGACATCGTCATTACGCCCGTCAGCGGCGGAGGCCTTCTCAGCGGAACCGCCATTGCTTCCAAATCTCTGCGCCCGTCGATTCGCGTCGTTGGCGCGGAGCCGAAAAACGCCGACGATGCTTCTCGCTCCCTTGCCGACGGTAAAATCGAACCCGCCGCGAAGACCGAAACCATCGCCGACGGCCTCCGCGCGGTGCTCTGCCCGCTCACTTTTTCGATTCTTCGCCAGCACGTCGACGAAATCGCTCTCATCACCGAGGAAGAAATCCTCGCCACCATGCGCCTGCTCTGGGAACGCCTGAAGCTGATCGTCGAACCTTCCGGCGCAGTTTCCGCTGGCATCGTTCTTCACAACAAAATCTCCGCACGCGGCAAACGCATCGGAATCATTCTTTCCGGCGGGAATCTCGACCTCGATCAGATTCCTTTTGTCCGCGCCGGCAAATAGAGAGCGAGCGGCTCTCGCTTACGTTTCGTTGGCTTTCCAATCGGTGGGCGGAAACGCGATGTGCCAAAATCCCGGCGCCTTCTGATCGAACTCCACAGCGACCTGAAATCCGCCTTGCCGAACCTGCGACATTCTGGTCACGCGGCATCCCATTCGCTGGCGCGAATGGTTGTGCTCCAAAACAAACCGCTCATTGAGCAGAAAATTCTCCGGAGAAATCAGCAGCGCGCCGTGATCGTTTACGTCTGCCGTAAACGCCGGCACAACCTTCGGCTTCCCTTCGATGCTGACGTGCAGCGTTACGCCCACGCGCAGCGTCACGCGCTGGCTGCGCCTCCGCTCCTCATGCGGCGCTGTTTGCGAAGAGGTGGCGCCCGCCCGGAAGTCCTCGGCGCTCATTCCTGTGCTCTCGTGTAAACCGGGATCGGCGCTGATCGTGCCAGGAAACTTGGCTCTAAGGCATTCCCTGCGGTTGCGGTTGCGGTTGCGGTTGCGGTTGCGGTTAGAACTGCTGCTACAACTCCACTCCCCAAAAGTCCATTTCCGGATTCACCAGCTCCACGCCCACTTCCCAGCCGTCCAGGCCCCTCTTGCCCCGATAAACCACCACACCGCCGATGCTCCGCCGGTTCGCCAGATTCGTCAGGACTAGCTTTTGCTCGATGGCCATCGGTTTCGCCGCGATCAGCAGGCAACCGTAGAAATTCACCACCCGCGTGCGCACCTGCGCCTGGCATTCTCGCCCCTTTAGGCCGTCCCGCCATTCAATCTCCACAGGGACCTGCGAATTCATCCGCGGCCCTCGCCGCTTTTCTCGCATTTTTCCTTCCAAGGGGGAAACCGCAGAGTTCTGCATTTTGTTCGTCATTGTGATGCCCCAAAAACCGATTCAACGCTGCAAACAAAAGGCTTATAGGCTTACTTCGCCAGCCTGACAAAAATCGTTGTTCAATACTAGTACCTGCTCGCACTCCGCGTCAATGGTACTCAATCTGAAACTCTCAGCGATGGCCAGCCCATTTCGGCACAATTAACAGCTAGGCATGAAGGAATAGACACGAACCGCAGAATGCTGCCCTGAAGGGAATCCTAGTTCTCAGTGACGCGCTTCGCGCTCGGCACGAACAAGGGCTCTTGCTCCAAGCGCACATGCTCATGTGTTCCGGCAGCGCGTTTGTGCCCCTTCCGCCCCAACCAGCTCTGGAACGTATCCATGTACGTGTAAAACACCGGCGTCAGATACAGCGTGACCACCTGCGCAAAAATCAATCCGCCGACCACCGACATTCCCAGCGGCCGCCGCGCATCCGCGCCTGCGCCCATTCCGAACGCAATCGGCACCGTGCCCATGATCGCCGCCATCGTGGTCATCATGATCGGCCGGAACCGAATCAGGCAGCCCTGCACCGCCGCTTCCGCTGGCGTGATATGGCCCGAGCGTTCCAGTTCAATGGCAAAGTCCACCATCATGATCGCGTTTTTCTTCACAATGCCGATGAGCATGATGATCCCAACGAATCCGAAAAGGTCCAGTTGCATGTGGAACAGCATCAGCGTCCCCAGCGCTCCGAATGCCGCCGCTGGCAAGCCGGAAAGAATTGTAATCGGATGAATGAAGCTCTCATACAAAATTCCCAGCACGATATAAATAATCAGAATCGCCATCGCCAGCAACATTCCCAGGCCGCTCAACGACTGTTGGAATGCCTGCGCC
This sequence comes from Candidatus Acidiferrales bacterium, assembly GCA_049678505.1. Lineage (GTDB taxonomy): Bacteria > Acidobacteriota > Terriglobia > Acidiferrales > UBA7541 > DAHUXN01. Next base: position 54,458 of record JBAUEH010000041.1, on the reverse strand, counting down.
GTCCCTTGAAAACTCGCGTTCACCGTCAGCGGCAAAACATCCGATGCCAGTTTTTGGATCTCATTCACCGCCTGTCCTAGCGAAACGCCCGGCGCCAAGTCAAACGAGATCGTCACCGACGGCAACTGCCCCAGGTGATTTACCGTCAAAGGCCCTAGACTCGAGCTCAAGCCCGAAACCGCGCTCAGTGGAACCAATTGCCCGGTGGAAGATCGAATATACAGATACGACAGCATCTGCGGATCTTCCTGATACTGTGGCTCCAGCTCCATGATCACCCAATACTCATTCGTGGGTGCATAGATCGTCGAAATCCATCGCTGGCTGTACGCCGTGTCCAGAGCATCCTCGATCTGCTGTGGACTTACGCCCAGCTCCAGCGCCTTGTCTCGATCGATATTGATATTTGCCTGCGGGCTTTTGATCTGCAAATCCGTCGTAACGTCGATCAGGCCGGGCAATTGCTTCATCTTGTCGTTCATCAGTTGCGAGTATTTGTAGAGCTCATCCGTATCCGGGCTCACCAGCGTGTATTGATACAAACTCTTCGTCAGTTGTCCGCCAATGCGAATCGAAGGCGGATTCTGCAGATACACGCGCAGTCCGGGAATGGTGTTTAGCTTCGGCTCCATTTCGTGAATGATGTCCGAAATGGTCATGTGATGTTCAAAAAGTGGACGGATCACATGCACTAGCCTGCCGAGAACAGCCGTGTCTCCATACTTGACATTCAGGTGCTCGTAGGTCGGGCTGTTCGTCCATGGCCGGTCGGGACGGCTCTTCAAATGATCGTAAAAGCGCCCGATGTTCAGTCCCGATGTGCTGCCTGTGTCCTGTATCGCCGAGAAAAATTCCAGCGTATTCGGATCGTCCAGCACAGTCTGGTTCACCGCTTTCTGATGAGCAGCCATCGCATCAAACGATATTCCTTGCAGCGCCTCGTCAAATCCCACGACTTCGTCTATATCCTCTTCCGGCAAAAAACCTTTCGGAATCACGTAGAACTGCCACACGGTCGCAAACAGAAGGATTCCCCCCAGTACCATCACGGACATACGATGCCGCATCGAAAATCGCAGTGTCTTCTCGTATGCCCGCAGTGAGCTGTCGAACATCCGCTCCAGCTTGTTGTACATCCAGCCGTGCTCCTGCTCGCCCGCATGCGGCTTCAGGAACCGGCTGCAAAGCATCGGCGTCATCGTCAGCGACACCACGCCCGAAACCAGAATCGCCGAAATGATCACCACAGCGAATTCATGCAGTAGCCGGCCCAAAATGCCCGCCATGAAGAATACCGGCAAAAATACGGCCGCCAGAGAAAGCGTCATGGAAATGATCGTGAAACCGATCTCGCGTGAACCATTCAGCGACGCTTCCAGCACGCCTTCGCCGTTTTCCATGTGCCGGACGATGTTTTCAAGCATGACGATAGCGTCGTCGACGACGAAGCCCACCGATAGCGTCAGCGCCAGCAGCGATAAGTTGTCCAGCGTGTAGCCCAACGCATACATCACTGCGAACGTCCCGATAATCGACATTGGCAGCGCCAGGCTCGGAATCACCGTCGCGGAAGCGTTTCGCAGGAACAGGAAAATCACCAGCACGACGAGAACGATCGCCAGGATCAGGCTGAACTTCACGTCGTTTACCGAATCATTGATCGAAACCGACCGGTCGTACTCGATCGCCAGATGCATCGCCGGCGGCATGATCGCGCGGAAGCCTGGTAGCAATTTCTTGATGCTGTTGGCGATCTCAATCGTGTTCGTTCCCGGCTGCTTTTGGATCGCCAGGATTACGCCTCGAACGCCGTTGATCCAGTTCGCCAGCTTCGTGTCCTGAATGCTGTCGTATACGTGGCCGATCTGGTCCAGCCGCACCGGCGCGCCGTTTCGGTACGCCACAATGAGCTGCCGGTACGGCGCCGCGCTCATCATTTGCCCGTTGGCCTGCACCGTAAACGCCTTTTGCGCCCCGTAAAGCGTTCCGGTTGGCATATTGATGTTCGCGTTTTGAACCGCCTGTTCCGCTTCATCGATGCCGATCTGCTCGCTGGCCATCGCCTTCGGGTCCAGCTGAATACGCACGGCGTATGGTGTTGAACCGTAAACCGAAACTTGCGCCACGCCGCTCACCATTGAGATCTGCTCGCCGAGCAACGTCTCCGCATATTGGTCCACTTCGGAAAGCGGCAGCGTCGCCGAAGTTGCCGCCAAGTCCAAAATCGGTGAATCGGCGGGATTCACTTTGCGGAAGGTCGGTGGCGTGGGCATGTTCGGCGGCAATTGGTTCGCCGCCGCGGTGATCGCCGCCTGCACGTCCTCCGCGGCGCCGTCAATGTTGCGGCTGAGGTCGAATTGCAGCGTAATCGAAGTGGTTCCCAGCGTGCTGGTCGAGTTCATCGAATCCAGGCCGGGTATCGTTGTGAACTGCTTCTCGAGCGGTGTGGCAATCGACGACGCCATTGTCTCCGGACTCGCGCCAGCCAGTGTCGCCGAAACCGTAATCGACGGGAAATCTACGTTCGGCAAATCGCTGACCGCTAAATCGCGATACGCGACAATGCCAAAAATCAGCACCGCCGCCATCACCAGGCACGTCATCACCGGCCGCTTGATGAAATTTTCCGCGATTTGCATCTTATTTCCGCACTTCCCTAGAGACTCGTTCTGATTCTAACCTTTGTGCCCGCGATCAGCCGCACTTGCCCGTCCGTCACTACCGTCTCGCCGGGCTTGACTCCATCCGTAATCACCGATAGCCCATGCTCTGTCAGCGATACCTTTACCGTCCGCAAATCAACCGTCATGTCCGGCTTGACCACAAACAAATAATCGCCATCTTGTCCCGTCATCACCGCCTGTGACGGCACCACCGTCGCCTTTGCCTGCTCCGACAGGCGCAAAGTCACCGTTACGAATCCGCCCGGCCATAACCGCGAATCCGAATTCTGAAAAGTGCCATTCAGTTGAATTGTACCTGTCGTCGCATCCACGGTATTGTTCACAAATGTAAGAAAGCCGTTTTCGGGCTTCGAGTTGTCCGAGGGAATCGCCTGAATCGCAAGCCTTCCTCGCGCCATATAGGTCTTTATTTCGCCGAGATATTGCTGGGGTACGGAAAAGTTGATGTACAGCGGTGAAATCTGGTTAATCACCACCAGCACAGGAACGTCATCCGCCTTCACGACCGTTCCCGGATACACGAGCTGCGCTCCCGTTCTTCCGGTGATCGGAGCGTAAATCGAACAGAACGAAACATTCAGCCGCGCTGTTTCCACTCCTGCTTGATCCGCATCCACGGTCGCTTTGTCCGCCGCCGCCGTCGCGAGTTCCTCATCCAACTGCTCTTTTGGCACCACGCCAGATTGATAAAGTTTCTGATATCGTTCCGCTTCCACATCCGCCAGCGCCAGGTTGGCCTTGTCTTTCGCTAAATTTGCTTGCGCAAGCTGCAGCGCCGCCTGAAACGGCCGGTCGTCCAAGCTGGCCAGCAAATCTCCCTTTTTCACGAACTGCCCTTGGGTGTAGTGCACCGCGCTCACGATTCCCGCCACTTGCGATTCAATCGATACCGTGGAATATGCCTGGCCTGTTCCAATGGCGTTCAGTTCAACGGGCATTGCCTTCTGCGTCGCTTGGGCAACCATCACGGGAACCACCGGAATATCCGGCGGCGGCGCAGCGTGCTCCGTGCACCCTGCTACACTCAAAAGCGCCAGCAAGAAACCAACCATTGTCAGCTTGGAGAGTCTGCTCATTTTTCCCATGGGGCTTAGAGTCCGCCCGTCTTCGCCCTTTCGCACGATAATTCCGTAACCTCGACGATCGCCTATTTCGACTAGCGCGATGCTCATTTCGCCGGGAATACTGCGAGAATGCCTGTAGAGGCTCCTCAAACCGATCCATCCTAGGCAATCGACCGGCACTTCTTTAGCTCTAATATATATCTGACGTTTTCTCCTGCTATCTCGTTGCAACCCAGTCCCGTTTTTTATTCTTTGCCGCTCCCCGCCTCCGCGCGTCTGTGCTACGATTCGGAGTTGCGAACATGCTTTTTGCGTGGGGCAGATGCCTGCGCGCGCCAGTATCGAATTGGCGTATATTTATTTGGATCCTACAGGAGAAAGAGAGCGGATGGAAACCAGCCAGGCCTCGCGTAACGGCAAACCTTACCTTCTGCCCGATAAACCGCTTCAGTCGCTCGACGATTACGTCGCCATCGGTGGCCTTGAAGCGCTTAAGAAAGCCCGATCCATGCCGCGCGAAGCGATAATCGCCGAAGTCAAGAAGGCCGGATTGCGCGGCCGCGGCGGTGCCGGTTTTCCCGTCGCCATCAAGTGGGCCAGTATCGCCGGCGATCCGTGCCCCACAAAATATGTCGCCTGCAACGCCACCGAAGGCGAGCCCGGCACGTTCAAAGATCGTATGTTGATGCGGCACAATCCTTATCAGCTCCTCGAAGGCGTGGCGATCGCCGCTTACGTTATGAAAGCGCAGAAGGCTTTCATCGCCATGAAGCATACCTTTGACGAAGCGATCGAGCGCACCGCGCAAGCCCATAAAGAAATGACCGCGCGCAACGCCCTCGGCGAAATTCCCATCGAATTCGTCTACGGCCCTGAAGATTATTTGCTCGGCGAAGAAAAGGCCATGCTCGAAGTGATCGAAGGCCGTGAAGCTATGCCTCGCGAAATGGATTTCCCGCCATATGTTCTGGGACTTTTCGCCGGCTATCCCGCGTGTATCCCCGGCCGCACGAATCCCACGCTCGTAAACAATTGCGAAACCATGTCCAGCATCACGCACATCATCCGCAACGGCGCCGACTGGTTCCGCTCCATGGGCACCGCGGACACGCCCGGCCACACCATCTTCACGCTCTCCGGCGACGTGCAGCGCGAAGGCCTTTACGAATTGCCGATGGGCACCACCATGCGCGAGCTCATCGAAAAACCCGGTGGCGGACTGAAGCCCGGACGCAAGCTCAAAGCAATTTTTTCCGGTGTGGCCAGCGCCGGGCTTTATCCCGACGCCATCGACACGCCCCTCGATTTCGGCTCCATGCGCAATGCCGGCTCGGGCCTGGGCTCGGCTGGCTTTATGGTCTACGACGACTCCAACTGCATGGTGCAGGTCGCGTATTGTTTTTCGAAGTTCCTGTGGATCGAATCCTGCGGCCAGTGCCGCTCCTGCAAAGAAGGAACGTACGAAGCCACGCGACGCTTGGAAAAATTAATCGACGGCACGGGCGACGAAATCGATCTCGAAGCGATTCTCCATTCTTCGCTGAATGCGCCGCGCGGCAATCGCTGCTTTCTGCCCACAGAACATTCGCTGATTATTCCGAGCATCGTGCGCACCTTTGAATCCGAATTCATCGCGCACTACAATCGCGGCTGCCAGAATTGCCGCATCCCCGTTTTGCCCAAAATGCACGACTACGACGAAGCCAAGCACGAATTCCACTACACTCACGGCCGCCTCACGCCGTGAGATGCTTTAACGTTTGATTCAAAGCCGCGAAGTGTCTACGAGTAAACTCCTCCGAAATTTATGTCGCATCGTTGCGCCCCGCAGGGCATCCTAAAAGCAGCGATTTTCGGCCCAATTCAACGAGGAGTGCCAGACACATGAAATCTCTAGCCCTTTTCGGCGCGGTTTGCCTTGTCGCATTGGCCGCCTCCGCCAACCCGCGCACGTTCCGAGGTCAAATCATGGACAGCGAGTGCGCAACGAATGCCCATTCTGCGACCCGTTCCCATACGGAGATGGCGGGAATCAAGGGGAACATCACCAACCGGCAGTGCACGATTCTGTGCGTCGAGCAGGGCGACAGCGTTTATATGTTCCTGGATCAGAACGGAAAGAACGCGTACAAATTGTCGACGCCGCAGAAAGACCTCAAGCAATATGCCGGCTACAAAGTCGAAATTGTCGGCGAACTTGACGATCAGGGCAAACGCATCACGGTCAGCAAAATCAAGCTGATTTCGGACACCGGCAACTAACACGCTGGTTCCGCCAGCGCGTAGCGCGTGACCGCCAGCGCGGCGATCACGGCCGTTTCGGTGCGAAGAATCTCGCGCCCCAGAGATGCTTCGTAGAATCCATTCTTTGCGGCGGCAGCAGTTTCTGCGTCTGTCCAGCCACCTTCGGGACCAATCGCGAGACAAACTTCCTGCGCTGACGCTCCGCGAAAAATTTCGCGCAAGGGCGGCGCATCGGCGCGCTCGGAAAGCATGATTTTCAGTTTTTCATTCGCAGCCGCAAAAGCATCTTCGACTTTTGCGGTTGCGGCAAGAACCGGCGGGCGCAGCCTTCGCGATTGCTGCGCGGATTCGAGCAATATTTTTCTCCAACGCTCGCTGCGTTTTGCCGCGGCCAAGACCAGCGCCTTTTCGCTGCGCGCCGCCACGAGCGGCACGACTTTGCTTACGCCTAATTCGGTGGCTTTTTCCAAACACCATTCCATGCGATCGAATTTGACGATGGAGAGCAGGAGCCTCACGCGCAGCAGGGAATCTTGCGCCGCGATTTTTTCCGTGAGCACAAATTCAATGGTGTCGCCGCCGCGAACGCGGGCAATTTTTTCGACGCGGGCGAGCCAGACTTCCACGCCATCGCTCAGCTCGTAGAGCTGGCCGGGCTCGGCGCGAAGAACGCGTCCGAGGTGTTCCGCGCCTTCGCCGCGAAGCTCAGCACGGCCAGAGTCGAATTTGTCCACGAAGAATCGCCTTCTCATAGTGTGTCCGAAAACGGACAGTTAATTCCTCTAAGAGCAGAAATTTCCGCGATTAGAAATGAACTCGCTCGTTTGTTTTGTGTGAGTTGCATCCAGTTCTAATTTCTCATATTTCCGTGATTAGAATTCAAAAAGCGCATAAAAAGCAAAAAGCCGCGTCTCCGCGGCCCGCCTTTCTCTTCCCCTAATTTTCCCCACCCAGCTGGAAATTCCAACCGAAGTCTCTATGTACCATATAGTAACCAAAAAGTCAAGAGGAAAAAGCCCGCGCGTGGTACCACCCTCACAGGCTAGAGTTCGCAGGTTCTCTCAAGCAAGTCAACCACAGCCTTGGCGTCGCTGTAATAGGCCTTCAGGCTGCTCATCGAGAGGGACACGGATTCCCCATGAGCAATCTTGTGTCTATTTCCAACGATGCTGTTCACTGAATCAGACAGTTTCCCTTGGGTAGCAGCGTCGATTTGAGTTTTCCACTCCGGGTTGAAACACTCCAAGAGCTCCAGGATCTTGTCCATCTTTGGATTTTGGAACCCTCGGAGCCTGGTCGCGACATAGTTAGATACAGGTGGCTCACTCCGTCGTCGGCTATATTCTCCGAGGCAAAGCTCGATTGAGTTTTCGAGAAATCCGCTGACTAAGACACAAAGATATCTAGACCAATGCGATTGCAACTCGGCGTCCGACAAAGCGCGGGCCGCCTCAAATAACTTGTCCAAGCGCTGTCTTTGTTGATGGATCTCTAACATTGCCTAGGAAATCTCAGCAAATGCTTGGGACGCCAAGCCGATGCGCGTCTTAACGCGTTCCTCCCCTGCCGTGCCTCGCCCACAAGCATCTAGGAACTCCTGGTTTTTCAACAATGCTTCATATTTCGCCTTAAAATCTTTGTCGTCTGTAAGAGGCCCTCGCTGTAGGCGCCTCGCTAAGCCGACCATGACTGAGTCGAAGACCGCCGCATTAAGTGCACGAATGGGTCTAAAAGCACCCGTGCCTATCACTTCATGAATGGTATGAATTGTATCCGAGAACACTTTCCGCATATCGGCCGCTTCTTGCACGCCCAGATCCTTATGCCGGCCCATAAAGCTGTTTAAAAACGAAACAAGAGGACTTTTATAACCATCACTCTCATAGTAAAAGGCCAAGAAGCGCAGGACCAATTCCTGATCTCGCATGCGGCCGTCCTCTTGTCCATAAATAGCGCGCCAGTCCCGATTCGCGTTCAGCTCCTCAAGTAGCTTCCTCATGCCGCCTGAATGATGAACGGCACTCCGTATTTCCTGAGGGGTTAGCTTTTTCCCTCCCGAGTTAAGCCGTTCAAAAACCTGATAGATGCCGCTCAGGTCTTCGGACGGTTCGTCCTGCTTGAAAATTGTTACATGAAGAATCGCATCGTCGAGGCGTCGACGGTCTTCTTCTCGGAGTTTTTTGTAAGTCCTTCCTTCAAAGGTTGGGTCTACACCCCTCAGTGAGAATTCGCGTTTGTTCGGTTCCCAGATGCCATCGTAGAAGTACCTGAGGGATAGCAATCTTTGCTGACCGTCTACGACCAGCAGCTTTCCCGTATCGGCTTCTTTCGAGAGAAAAATACTTGGCACAGGTAGGCCGAGCAGAAGGGATTCAACAAAACGGGAAGCGTCCTTGACATCCCAGACAAATCCCCGTTGAAATTCTGGGACATAGACGGAACCATCCCTCATGCGTTTCACCAATCCATCGACTGTATAATCAGCGCCATAGCTGGAGATGACATATCCAAGCGGAGCTACCTCGGACTCGCCTTGATCTGTCCGCACGTCCTCGATAGGTTGGGCTTCCTGAACCTCTTGCTCTGCCATTGCCTCTCCGTTGAACTCCGACTTGCGAGCACCTCGGACGATACCAGATTACTTACACTTAATGGTATGGTAATTCAAGAGAAAGAACTGCCTGTCAGGCCTGTCCGACCAACCGTGCCGATTCATATGGTTGGGGATGAACGACCCAGTCAAACCTGTACCCAGGCGATTGTGCGCTTGAAAGCGCTGATTGAACATCGCGGAATGAAACAAACGCGGGATGGTCCTTTCGGCGTATAATTCGAAGAAATGAAGGCGTCACCTCAAGTTCGGCGGGTGGTTATTTCCCTCTGCCTGGCGGGGCTGCTGCTCGCGGCGTTGGTGCCCGGTGTGGCTGGGCTTGCGTTCGCGATCCTCGTCCTCCCCTTATGGTTTTTTGTAGCACTTGCCGTAACTGCTGTGCTGCCGTGCATTGAAGAGCAAAGCCACCGGCAACAGCTTGTAGCTCTACCTGCGTTTTCGCCTCGACCTCCTCCGATAAGGTAATCCCCCCGCCTGGCCGCTGCGCATGCGGCCTCCCTATATAAACGAACGATAAACGGTTGCGGGCTAAGTTGCGTCAGCCCGCAGCCCCTTCCGCTCATGCAGCGATGAGCCGGAGGACATATGTCGATAAAACGCAAATGGCTGAGGGCGATTTTTTGGTGATGTTGGCAGGAGCGTCTTCCTTCGGGGGCATAAACCCGAAGGATATCGAGGATACTTTGCGCATCATGAATGAAACGAAGGTCGAATTTACGATACCGGACGAGAGTGACAGCGGCGACGGCGGCCCGAATGGATATCGCTCGTTGGTGAGGATCGAGCCGGCCGAGCCGGCCGATTCGCCGCCTGACGAGGAAGAGCACTCGGGCGGCAATACTTCGCGCGGGTGAAGCGCGCGATGTACTCCTTTCGCTGACCGCAACGCTAGTATCCCTCCTTTACATCCCCGATTTTCCTTGCCTTTTAGTTAACTCTGTGGTACACATACCCTGCAGTCTTGAAATTCGAGCCTGCGCCGGACTTAGACGGAGGAAGCCGCGGAAACGCGGCTTTTCGCTTTTTATGCGCTTTTTGAATTCTAATCGAGTAAATATGAGGAATTAAAACTTCATGCAACTCACTGAAAACAAATGGTCGAGCCCATTCCTAATCGAGTTTTTCTGCCGTTTTTTTAAATTTACCGCGATTAGAAACGCCACTCCGAGAAGCCTAAATCTTCAGCACGATTTTGCAGACTCAGCTGTAGATGTCTTTGACTTTGTCGAAGAAGGAGGAGGAGCGCTCGATGGGGCGATTCTCGGACTTGACGAGGCGGTGCAACTGCTCGAACAGATTTTTCTGCTCCTTGGTGAGCTTGGAAGGAATCACCACGCGGACGTTGACGTAAAGATCGCCTTTGCCGCCATGGGGATCGGGCAAGCCTTTGCCTTTGCGGCGGAAAAGCGTGCCGGGTTGCGTGCCTTCGGGAATGACCAGCTTTTCCTCGCCATTCATGGTGGGAATTTCAATTTCCGCGCCGAGAGCAGCCTGCGAAACAGTGACGGGAACGTTGCAATACAAGTCCGCGCCACGGCGCTCGAAGAAGGAATGCTCCTTCACTTCGATGAAAACGTACAGGTCGCCCGGAACGCCGCCGTTCGAGCCCTGCTCGCCTTCACCGGGGACGCGCAGGCGCATGCCGTTATCGACACCGGCGGGAATGGAGACTTCGATGGTGCGCGCGCGCTCGATGCGGCCCTGGCCGCGACACTCGGCGCAGCTTTCCTTGATGATTTTGCCAGCGCCACGGCACGCCGGGCACGTCCGCGAAATAGCAAAAAATCCCTGCTGATAATGCAATTGCCCGCGGCCTTTGCAGTTCGTGCACGCTTCCATGCCCGCGCCGGGCTTTGCGCCGGTGCCGCCGCAGGCCGCGCAATCTTCCAGGCGCGGGATTTTCAGCTTCGTTTTCACGCCCGCGGCGGCGTCTTCAAATGAGAGTTTTAGGTCATAGCGCAAATCCGCGCCGCGCTGCGCACGCGGCTGCCCGCCGCGCCGCCGGGCGCCTCCGCCAAAAATATCCTGGAAGCCGAACATCTCGCCGAAGACGTCCTGAAATTCCTCGAAAATCGAGCCGAAATTGCTGGCGTCAAAGACCTGGCTGCCCAGGCCCGCGTGGCCGTAACGATCATAGGTGGCGCGCTTCTGCGGGTCGGAGAGAACGCTATAGGCTTCGCTGGCGTCGCGAAAACGGTGCTCGGCATCGGCCTTATTCTCCGGATTGCGGTCGGGGTGCCACTTCATCGCGGCTTTGCGGTAGGCGGACTTAATCTGGTCGCCGGTGGCGTCGCGGCCGACGCCGAGGACTTCGTAATAATCATTCTTGGAAGATGCAGGCATTCTGTTTCAGTTCCCCCTGGAAGTAGACGTGGGATTGGATGCGGCATCCTGGCCTGAAGGATTCGCGGCGACGCGGACCATGGCCGGGCGCAGCACTTTGCCGTGAAAAACGTAGCCGGCTTGCAATTCCTCGAGCACGGTGTCGTCGGGCTGGCCGGAAGTTTCCACGCGCTCGATAGCGTGATGAAAATGCGGGTCGAAGCGCTTCCCTTCCGTTTCGATTTTTTCCAGGCCTTGCTTCGAGAGCACGTCCAGCATTTGTTTGCGAATTAGCTCGAAGCCCTTGCGATATTCGTCGTGAGCGGCGTCGCGATGCGCGGAAATGGCGCGGTCAAAACCATCGAGCACAGGCAGCAGATTTTCGACGAGAAGCTCGGCGCCGCGATGGCGCTCCTGATGGCGCTCGCGGTCGATGCGCTTGCGGTAATTGTCGAAATCCGCCTGCAAGCGAATCAGCGTGTTTTTCAGCTCCGCCTTTTCAGCAATCAGCTTCTCGAATTCCTCGGTGACGGCGTTTTCCGCGGCCGTGCCGTCCGCAATGCTCTGCGGTTGGCGCTCAACTTCGCCATTCGTTTTCCGGTCAGCGTTCGCTTGCGAATCTTTTTCCGAATCCTCTTTCCGGCTCACGAGCGATTATCCCCTTTCATCTCCTCCGAGAAAAACTGCGACATGAGGGCCACGACGGTAATCACGCGCTCGTAATGCATGCGCATGGGGCCAAGAATTCCCAGAGTTCCCTGCTCGCCTGGGCGCGCGGGCTCTCCGCGGCTGTATTGCGCGCTGACGATCGCCAGATGCTTGCCCACATTGGACATTGTTTCCACGCCCAACTCGACGTGCACCGGCTCGGGCGCTTCGATGCAACCGTTCAGAAGCGCGACCAGGCGGTCGCGCTCTTCGATGGCGGTGAGCAATTCGCCGAGCTGCTGCTGGTCTTGGAATTCGGCCGCGGCGGCGGCAAACTGCACGGCGCCACCGATGTAGACGACGCGCTCGGCGTCTTCGCCGAGAAGCTTCGGATCGCAGAGAATGAGCGCGCCGCTGGCGAGCTTTTCGTAACGTTCGCGATCGAGCTGGAGCTGAGCTTTCAAATCGGCGCAAATCGATTCCAGCGTGTGGCGCGGATAATGGCGATTCAAATAATCGGCGATGCGATCGAGTTCCGGTTGAAGAAAGGCACGCGCGGGCTTGATGCATTTGTCGCGCGTGATGCCTCCGCCGGTTACAAGGACGACGAGCACGCGCGTATCGGGCAAGAGCAAGAAGCGAATGTGCTCGACGACGGTGCGCGCGAGAGGAGGCGACACAATGATGCCGAGTCCGCGCGACACAGCGGCCAGGACGTGGCTGGCGCGCTCCATCACGCCTTCGGGCGTGGTGGCCGATTCGAGTTCGCGGCGAATCCACGCGCGATCTTCCACGCGGGGCGTGGCTTGCGCGGCGATCTGCTCGACGTAGAAACGGTATGCGGACGCGGTGGGGACGCGGCCTGCGGAAGTGTGCGGTTGGTAAAGATAGCCCTCCTCTTCGAGATCGGCCATGATGTTGCGCATGGTGGCGGAACTGAGCGGCTCGGCATGCATGCGCACAATGGTGCGCGACGAAACTGGTTCGCCCGTCTCGATGTAAGCGCGCACAACTTCGGCGAGCACTTGGCGGTGACGCTTCTGCTGTAAGGCGGGAGCTGCGGTCATGATCCTCGGGCCTTCGACTCGAATTGCTGACAGGCGGGCTAGTTACCGATTGCCTGTAATTTCAGTTTAACCAGCGGGCGCGGGAGCGTCAACTTGGCGGCGCGAAATGAGCATGGCCATGCGAGACGGGGCGTTCCGCGCAATGCGGCCGCAGAGGTTGAGCAATCCATTGCCCGCGAAGTTGAGGTGGAATATGCTGTTCGCGCCTGCGAGTGGGCTTTTTTCATTTTGGGGAGGCGTCGATGAAACATCTGCGCATACTGCATGTTCTTGCCGGCACCGCGCTGGCATTTCTGTTGGCCACAGCCAGCCATGCGCAATCGACGCCTCCGCCGCTGTACACGCCGGCGAATGAAGGCCAGCCGCTTTCGACGCGGGTGGTGAATTATCAGATCGATGCGCGCCTGGACGCCGCGAAGAAAAGCATCGACGCGACGGAGTGGCTGACGTACAAGAATCTGACCGGGCAGCCGCAACAAATTTTTCCATTTCATCTTTACCTGAATGCTTTCCAGCCCAAGTCCACGTTTATGACGGAAGTGCGGCTATATGGTACGCGCGGCACGAGCGCGGGCAGCGGCTGGGATCCAAAACACTACGGGGCGATTACCATCAGCAAATTCGAAGTGGAAGGCATGGGCGACCTGACAGACAAAATGCAATTCATCCAGCCCGACGACAAGAACGCGGACGACCACACGGTAATGCAGGTGACGCTGCCGAAACCGATCGCGCCGGGCGCTTCGGTGCAATTCCGCATGGTGTTTCACGACCAGATGCCGGAAGTGGTGGAACGCACCGGCTACAAGCGCGATTTTTTCATGGTGGGGCAGTGGTTCCCGAAGGTTGGCTTGTGGTGGAAAAACGCGTGGAACTGCCATCAGTTTCACGCCACGACGGAGTTTTTCTCGGACTTCGGGACGTACGATGTGCGCGTCACGCTGCCGAAGAATGAAGTTGTGGGCGCGGGCGGAGATTTGATTTCGAGCAACAACAACGCGGATGGCACGAAGTCGCTCATCTTTCATTCGGAGGACGTGATCGATTTTTCGTGGACGGCCAGCCCGCATTTTATCGATGTGGAAGATAAGTGGACGGGCAGCGCGGGCACGGTGAAGCTGCACGTGCTGATGTCGCCGGGGCACATGGCGAGTGCGCCGCGGTACATCAAGGTACTAAAAGGCGCGATGACGCTTTTCGACAAGTGGTACGGGCCGTACCCCTACGATCGCTTGACTGTGGTTGATCCGCCGCATGGCGCTCTGGATGCGGGTGGCATGGAGTATCCGACGCTGATTACAGCAGGCACGGGCCCGGACTTGGTTACTCCCAAGGGGATTCTGGAACCTGAAGTGGTGGTCGAGCATGAGTTCGGGCACCAATATTGGTATGCGATGGTGGCGACAAACGAATTCGAAGAAGCGTGGATGGATGAAGGCATCAACAGCTACACGGAATGCAAAGTGATGGCCGCGCTCTATGGCGACAAGACTTCAGCCATCAATTTTCCGTTCGCGCAGATGAGCGATTTTGCGGAACAGCGGCTGGGCTACCTGGCGGAGCCGGACACGGATCCACTCACGCGCTTTGGCTGGCAATACATGAACGATGGCGCATACGGCGCTATCAGTTACGGAAAGACGGCGACGGTGCTGCTAACGCTGGAACGCATTATCGGCTCGGACAAAATGCAGCAGGCCATGCACGAGTATTTCATGCGCTATCGGTTCAAGCATCCGACGGGCACGGATTTCATGAACACGATTCAGGAAGTGGCCCGCCAAGGCGGGCAGGCGGGGCAGGATTTGAGCTGGTATTTCGATCAGGCGTTTAAGGGCACGCAGGTTTTGGATTACGAAGTGAGCGACATGCGTTCCGATCCGGCGAATTGGTATGAGCAGAAAGAATCGCGCAACAAAAAAGGAGCGACGACACTTTATCGCGATTCCATCGTGGTGCAGCGCAAAGGAGACTTCATCGCGCCGGTGGATTTGGAAGTGAAGTTCGACGATGGCGGGATTGCGCACGAGCATTGGGACGGGAAAGACCGGTGGATTCGGTATTCGTACGTGAAGGCAGCGCAGATCAAATCCGCTGAAATTGATCCGGAACACAAAATGTGGCTCGATAGCGATTTCTATAATGATAGCCAGACGGCAGACGGGGATGGCCGAGCGAACCGGAAGCTCGGAAATATTTTTCTGTTCGTGAGCGAATGGTTTTCGCAGTTGCTGGGGTATCTGACGTAAAGACTAAAGACAGTGGCGAATGACTAGTGGCTAGAAAACACCGAATGCGAAAAGCAGATTCCTCACACCGCCCCGATTCAATGCATCGGGACGGGTTCGGAATGACATCGTGTAGGCGGAAGGTAGCGAGATAACGAGTGCGCGGAGGGCGCAAAAACAGCGCCCCTAGGAATCAGAGTTAGAGGCAAAGCGGCGTCGAGTTCCGGTTGCGTCAGCTAACGCAACCGGAATCCGCGAGGCG
Organism: Candidatus Acidiferrales bacterium; assembly: GCA_049678505.1. GTDB lineage: Bacteria > Acidobacteriota > Terriglobia > Acidiferrales > UBA7541 > DAHUXN01. Next base: position 39,328 of record JBAUEH010000041.1, on the reverse strand, counting down.
GACCACCGCACTCCAAAAAAGCGTAAGGAGTAAATGATGGCGCAGCGAAATTCAGGCGCATTTTTCGGAGGCGCGGGACTGGTGTGGCGCAGGCAGCGGCTGGTGTGGTGGATTTTCGCGGTGAATTTCGCGCTGGCATTTTTCTCGATTCATGGCGTGACGCCGCGCATCGGCAGCGTCCTCGATCACAGCCTTGCGGCGCAGCGGCTGGTGAATGGATTCGACTTAGGCGCGCTCGGCGAATTGGCGGTGCAGCCGGGCGTGTCGCCTTTGGACGTTTCGCCAGCAGCGATGGCGTATAGCCTGGTCTTTTTTGTGTTTATGCTGTTCGTCACCGGCGGAATTCTGGAGGTTTACCGGCGAGATATCCGGCTGACGACTTCGGATTTTTTTGAAGCGTGCGGCGCGTTTTTCTGGCGATTTGTGCGGCTGGTAATTTTCCTGCTGCTGTGTCTGATTCCTATTGGGATTTTCGATGCGGTCCTGCGCGCCATTGGCAATCACATTGAAGACCGCGCCATTTCCGCGATGACCAGCGTGTGGTGCCGCATCGTGGCAATGATTGTGATCCTGGTGCTGATTCTGATTTTGCGGCTGTGGTTCGATATGGCGGAGATTCACTGCGTGGCGCAGAACGAGCGGCGCGTGCGGCGTTCGCTGCGGATGGCTTGGCGGGTCACGTTCGGAAATTTCGGCGGCCTCTTCGGGCTTTTTCTTGGCATAGGCATCATTGCGTGCATCGGATTCGGATTTGGATTGTGGCTGTGGATGTACGTGCTGCCGCCCACGGCGATTATCACGGCGTTTTTTCTGGGGCAATTGATGATTCTGTGGTGGCTCGGGACGCGGCTGTGGCAACGGTCGGCCGAGACGCTGTGGTATCAACGATACCTATCGCGCGCCGCGGAGGTTGCCATGCCTGCGCCGGCGCATTATCCCGTGGTGACGCCGCAAACGCCGCCGTCGCCGATGCCGCCACCGAGCGCAACGGACGCGGTTTGAAAATGATCTGGACGTTAGTGACAAGATCAAGATGGAGTTAGGTGATCTCGAGAAACTTCTTCCCGAAGATTTCAAAAAGCGCGCCATTATTCCCGGGAACGAATGGATTCTCCACTATGCTGATGCGCTGAGCGCGATAGAGATAGCGACGGAAAATCAAATCGCCATCCTGGGTATAGACGCAATTGACATTCTGCCGCCCGGAGAATATCGGTTCTACGTTTCCGATTACACTGGATACGACCGAGAGATAAAATTCGCCGGTAACTGGGAAGAATACGTCCGAAAAATGAATAGCGAAAGAGAGCTTTGGCTCAAAGCTCATGCTCTTGGTGACGGGCACGGGTATTCAATCGCGTCCGCATCAGAGAAAGAATTTAGGGAGCTTCAGAGTTCAGGATGAGGCGCATCCGCAAGGCAACCTTCTATGGCTTCGCACACATTCCCTAGTAAGTCTTTGAAGGTATCTCCCTGCGTTGCACAGCCATGAATGGCGGGAACTTCCGCCCAGTAGCCGCCCTCTTCCGCTTCGTGAACTACGACTTTAATTTTCAGGAAACTCCTGCCTGAAATTGTATCCATTCAAGGGCCAAAAGGAAAACAGCAGGTCCCTCACCGCCATTCGCCAAAAGCAGGCGACTGGGTTCGGGATGACAATGAAACCCCGTAATACCAAACGCAAATGCGGGCGGCGTAAAGTCATCCCTAAGGGCTCAGAAAACACCCACCCTTCGCAAACTACGCTCAGGATGGGGCACCCGGGCTAGGAGCACAGGCTACGTGGTGGAGTTGTCGATTTGGGCGCGCTGGAGGCGGTCGGAGTAGTCCATGTAGACGGTTTTCCACTCGGAGTAAAAATCGATGGCGGCGAGGCCGGATTCGCGATGGCCGTTGCCGGTCTGCTTGGTGCCGCCGAAGGGCAGATGCGTTTCCGCGCCGATGGTGGGCGCGTTGACGTAGACGATGCCGGTGTCGAGGTCGCGCTGGGCGCGAAAAGCGTCATTGATGTTCCGTGTGTAGATCGAGGCGGAAAGGCCGTACTTCACGCCGTTGGCGACTTCGATAGCTTCGTCGAGGCTGCCGATGGGCATCACGGAAACGACCGGGCCGAAGATTTCTTCCTGGCAGATGCGCATCTTCGGATTGCAGTCGGTGAAAACGGTCGGCTCGTGGAACCAGCCCTTGGCGTACTTGCCGGTGTCGAGGCGATGGCCGCCGGCGGCGAGTTTCGCGCCTTCCTGCTCGCCGATTTCGACGTACTTCATGACCGTTTGCAACTGCGTTTCGTTGATGACCGGGCCCATGTCGACGTCCGCGTCGAGGCCGTCGCCGACGCGAAGCTTCTTCGCGCAGGCCACGAATTTCTCGGTGAACTCCGCGTAAACTTTTTTGTGGACGGCGATGCGGCTGGCGGCGGTGCAGCGCTGGCCGCTGGTGCCGAAGCCGCCCCAAATGGCGCCATCGACGGCGAGGTCGATGTTCGCGTCCTCCATGACGAGGATGATGTTTTTGCCGCCCATTTCGAGATGGACGTGCTTGAACGCGGGCGCGCAGGCCTGATTGACGATGCGGCCAGTATCGGTTGAGCCGGTGAAGCTGACGAGCTTCACGCCGGGATGATTGACGAGCGGCGCGCCGGCATCGGGACCCATTCCGCAAACGATGTTGACCACGCCGCCGGGCAGGCCGGCCTCTTCGAGAATTTGCACAAGATAATAAGTGGAGAGCGGCGTGTCTTCTGCAGGCTTGATGACGATGGTGTTGCCGCAAACGAGCGCGGGCGCCATTTTCCAGGAAGGAATGGCGATGGGAAAATTCCACGGCGTGATGAGGCCGCAGACGCCGATGGGCGAACGCACGCTCATGGCGAATTTATTGGGAAGCTCGGAGGGGGTGGTCTGGCCGAAGAGACGGCGGCCTTCGCCAGCCATCAAATAGATCATGTCGATGGCTTCCTGCACGTCGCCACGCGTCTCGGCGAGGACTTTGCCCATTTCGCGAGTCATGTCGCGGGCAATGTCTTCCTTGCGCTGGATGAGAATTTCCGCGGCGCGATAGAGAATTTCCGCGCGCTTGGGCGCGGGCGTGAGGCGCCATTTGTCGAATGCGGTTTTCGCGGCTTCGACGGCGAGCTTTACGTCCTCCTCAGTCGATGCTGGAAATATACCGACAAGGTCGTCGGTGTTTGCCGGATTACGATTTTCAATGCCCTTCCCGATTGCGGATGACACCCATTCTCCGCCAATGTAGTTCTTGTAGGCTGTGGGTGCGACTGCCGTGGCCATGGATGCAACCTCCGAAAATGGAGCAGGTGTTAGATGACCAAGTTAACAAAGCGTTGCAATGACAGTCAACGGAGACCTGAGATGACAGCCACGGAAAAACGTGAAGATGCTGAAAAGCATGCGCCCCCACGAGACTTCGAAGATTGTACGGAATCAGGAGTACTGAAACCCGATGCGAGAGTTCGCGGCGCGGGAAATTTTTTCCCCGGACAAGGCGTCGCCTATTGCCCCGATAAGCGCCACGTATCTTCTTGGATTATCGTGAGTTAGCTTTTTGGCACGCCTCTTGCGATTACTTTTGGGGGCATTCATCATGCGAAAGGAGCGTAGTGAGCCATCCCACTTTCCACCAGCCAGCGACAGCAGAATCTGAAGTCTAGCAAGCCTAAGCCGCGTCCAGCAGGCCATGCACAATCGATTCATAAAACATGGAGGTAAGAGATGCGATTCAATCCTAAGTACTTTCACCGCTTTGTGCTTGTCGGCGGCACATTAGTGGCTTTGAGCCTGACTCCCAGCGGCGCATGGGCACAGCAAAACGGTGACCAGAGCACCGCCCAGGTTCAGACTCAGGCGCAAGGCCAGTTTCAGGCGCAGGACATCCACGCAGCGGACTGGACAGCGTTCGATCAATTTCTCGACGCCCACCCAGACGTCGCCGACGCGTTGCGGGCCAATCCCGATCTCATCTACGACCAGAACTTCTTGGGCCAGCATAGTGACTTGAAGGATTTCTGCGACGCGCATCCAGGGCTGCGGCAGGATATGGACAGAAATCGGGGACAATTCGCGGATTGGTTCAGGACCCGGCGAGAATTGGCGACGATGGATCGGTTCCTCAGCACCCATCCCGACATCGAGAAGCAGCTCGAAGCCAATCCTAAGCTACTCGACGACGAAAGCTATACGCGAAACCACCCAGAGCTGCTGGATTTCTTGAATAACAACCGCACAGTGCGGGATGCGTTTGACCGGAATCCGGCGTTGTTCATGAGTCTGGAAGAGCGCTTTCAGGCGCGTCTGAGCGACCACTCCGGCGTCGGACCTGCGGGAAACCCCGGCGACGGTTACGACCGGAATCCGAATCCCGAACAGAGAGAACTAGCAGCCACAAAGCAGTTTTTCGATTCGCATCCGGACATCGAGAAACAGATGCAAAGCAGTCCTGACCTGATTAACAGTCAGAGCTTCCTGCAACAGCACCCCGAACTGCAGGATTTCTTGAACAGCCATCCGCAAGTGCAGGCGCAGTTCGACGCGAGTCCCACTGCCTTCCTGAACGCGGAGATCCGCTTTCAGGGAGGCCCGAGCGTGGTTTCGATGGATGAGTTTCTGAACGCGCATCCCGAAGTGGCCAAGCAGTTGGAAGCCAACCCGTCGCTCATCAACAACCCGAAGTATTTGAATGACCATCCGGAATTGCGGAATGTTCTGAACGACAATCCGCAACTGCGGGATTCTTTCGTGCAGAACCCATCGAACTTCCTGAAGGTCGCCTATCGGGACGACGGCATTCAGGGGCAAGGGAACGGATCGGCGGACGTGGCCACGATGGATACGTACCTCGATAAGCACAAGGACGAGGCGCGAGATCTGAATGCCTATCCAGCGCGCGTCAACGACAGCGACTATCTGGCGCACCACAAGGACCTGGAAGCGTTCTTGAAGAAGCACCCCGATGTGCGAGAGGAATTCACGCACAACCCGTCGGCGTTCATGCATCAGGAGAGTACTTTCGACGCTTGCGCGCAGATGGACGACTTCTTGAACAGTCACAAGAATGTCGGGAAAGACCTGCAGGAAAATCCAGATCGCGTGAAGGATGCCGATTACCTCGACCACCACAAGGGCCTGAAAGGCTTCTTTGCCAAGAACCCCGGAGTAAGCGACCAGTTCCAAAACAACCCCAGTGGGTTCATGGACCACGAGAAGCGATTCGAAGCTGACCGGGAAATGGACGTGTACTTGAGCAATCACAAAAACGTGTCCAAGGATTTGCAAAAGAACCCGGACAACGTGAAAGACGCAAATTACTTGGACCACCACAAGGACCTCAAGGAACTGATGGATAAGAACCCGGAACTCGCCCAGGCAGCCGAGAACAATCCGTCAGGCTTCATGCAAGAGCAGATGAAATTCCATGAGGACTACAAAAATCAACACATGCAACAGAAAACAACCGCTGAAGAGCGGGCGAGTATCCACGGAGCTCAGTAATTGAGCGCCATGGAATGAACTCAAGTACAAAACGAACGAAGGAAACGGGGGGCTCGCAAGGGCCTCCCGCTTCTCTAACGCTCCGACACAAGAAGATGCGATGGCTCACGACAAACGAACACCGCCCAGTTCCATCACAAACTCAAGACGGGAGAAAAATACTGTGAAAGCGAAAATGCTACGGCGGGTGTACGGGTGGTTGCTGATGGGTGGGGTCGCGGTTTTTATCCTGCTGACGGGCGCACCGGCGCTCTGGGCGCAATCGCCGGAGTCACCGGCGTACGAACCGCAAAAAGGGTTCGATATCTACGAGGAATTCCGCGGAAGCGCCAGCAACCAGGGGCAGTTTCTGATTTTGGACAGCGATATTGGCTACGACTTCAACCGATACATCGGGACAGACGTTGGAATTCCGGTGTACTTCAATCATTTGACGCCGCCATTGGAAGGGCAACCTTATGGATGGCAGCAACAGCTGGGCGATCCTTACTGGGACCTGCGCCTCACATTCAACAACCACATTCTGGACTATGACACGGCGGTGACGATTTCCGTTCCGTACTATGAAACCGGATCGTTCTCGAGCGGTAACATCGGCGTGGATTGGTTCAATCACTTCGACAAGCCCATTGGCCGGGTGACGCCGTTCTTGAACGCGGGCATTGCGAACGGAGTCTTGAACACGCAGTTGCTGTCGCAGCCGTACCGTTTGTTCGACACCTTCCGCACGCTGGGCTTTATAGCAGACGGAGAAGCGGGAATGGATTTCAGGCTCTACCGCGGACTCGGAGTAGGCGGATCGTTCTACGAGATAGTGCCCTCGGGAACACAGAAGGCGTTTATCAATGGGCAGACAGTGACGAACACGCTGCTCTTCCCGACGGCCGCCAACGCGCTGGCGGAGGCAACGAATGATCATGGCTACTCAGCATGGGTACGGATTCTTCCGACTCGATTTCTCTACACAGAAGTTGGATACGTGCACAGCATCGAGTTTGACCAGAATGCCGTCACGCTGACGGTTGGATTCGACTTGCGATCCATGTTCAGGCACTCGCGGCCGGGATGGGAATAAGGGCCAGGCCTGATCCAAACGGTGAGTTCTTCATAAACCTATCTTCATAAATTCATAAGGGACCACAACGGAGGCTGAAACCGCGGCATGCCGGAGTGGTCCTTCTTGTTTAGCTTTAGCGGACTTGTGGGGCACAAAAAGGCGGGAATATTAGAGGCGTGACTGGAGGGACATCACGGAATCTTCTGGGGCAATCGAGCGCACGGGCAATGCGAAGTGAACGATGGTGCCGGGCGAGGCGTTGGTCAATCGCAATTCACCGGCAAGCTCTTTTACACGCTGCCGCATTCCGGCGATGCCCACGCCGATGCTGCCGGGGCGAAATTCGGCAATGGCGGTGGAGATTCCGGCGCCATCGTCACGCACCGTGCTGATGATCTGGCCATCTTTCTTGACGACACTGACCCAGGCCTTATGCGCCTTGGAATGGCGGAAGACATTGGTGAGCGCTTCCTGGACGATGCGGAAAACCGCTTTTTCCACGTCGGGAGCCAAGCGAGGAAACGGATTCGGCTGGATTTCGAGAGAGCTTTCGATGCCGCTGCGCTTGGTGAAGCCGTCGATGTACCACTGCAAGGCGGAAAGCAAACCCACTTCGTCGAGCATAGGAGGATGCAACAGGTGAGACATGCTGCGCACCTGCTGCATGGCGTGATCGATGATGGCACAAGCTTCCGTGACGACGCGCCCAATGGATTTTGGCGAGATACTCTGCGGATCGATGCCTTCGATGATCATTTTCGCAGCAGCGAGGTCCTGGCCCAGACTGTCGTGCAGCTCGCGGGCGATGCGGCGGCGCTCTTCATCCTGCGCGGCGATGATGCTGGCGGAAAGGCGGCGCAGCTCGGCGTTCAACGCTTCCAGTTGAAGCGCGTTGCGATGCAATTCGGCGAAGATGCTGACTTTCGCGCGCAACAACTCCGGATTGACCGGCACGGAGATGTAATCGACGGCGCCGCGTTCGTATCCTCTCACGCGGTCGAGATCGGTCAAGTGCACAGCGGAAATGAAAATGATGGCGGTCTTCTGAAAGCGCGGGTGCTGGCGGATCATGTCTGCGAGCTCGAAGCCATCCAGCTCCGGCATGCTGACATCCAGAAGGACGACGGCGACGTCGTTCTTGAGCAACTGCTCGAGCGCTTCTTTTCCGGAGTTCGCTTTGATCAAATTCTCGCCAAGCTCGGCAAGAATGGCTTCGTAGGTGAGCAGCTTGGCCGGCTGATCATCGACCATCAGGATGTTGACTGGCTCGTGTTGGTCCATTTTGTCCTCGGCGCCCTACCTATGAAGCCACATGCGGAGGGCGGAGAGCAACTGCTCCGTATTCACGGGCTTCGCCAAATACTCGGAGGCACCCGCTTCCAGACATTTCTCGCGATCGCCCTTCATGGCCTTGGCGGTCAAAGCGATGATGGGAAGACGGCGCAGCAAAGGGTTCGAGCGTATCACCTGCATGGTCTCATATCCGTCCATCTCCGGCATCATGATGTCCATGAGGACGATGGCGAGGTCGGGGGTGGTCTCGAGAGTGGCAATGGCTTCGCGGCCGGTGCCGGCGGTAAGAACGGTCATGCCGCGGCGCTCCAGGACGCTGCTAAGAGCGAAGATGTTGCGGACGTCGTCGTCGACAACAAGGACTTTTTTGCCGACAAGCGCTTCATCGGAGCGATGCAGGCGATCGAGCATGCGCTGTTTCTCGGCCGGCAAATCGGTGACGACACGATGGAGGAACAGAGCGGTTTCGTCGAGCAAGCGCTCGGGTGATTCGACTCCCTTGACGACAACGCTGCGCGCCAGAGTGTGCAGCCGTGCGTCTTCTTCCGGCGAGAGTTCTTTACCTGTGAAGACGATGACGGGCAGTTCGCAGAGCGCGGGAGTGTCGCGAAGAGACTCGAGCACGTCGAAGCCGGACATATCCGGAAGGCGGAGATCGAGAACCGCACAGTCAAAAGATTGTTCGGCGACGGCGTGGAGAGCTTCTGCGCCGGTGGAGACAACAGTGACGTCAACATCCTCGTAGCCGAGGAGTTCCCGAACGCTGAGTTGTTCGGCGGGATTGTCTTCAACGATTAATAAGCGTTTTTGGCGAGGCGCAGAATACGTCTTGATGCGATCAAGCGCGGCCTGTACTCCTTCCGGTGTGACCGGCTTGGTGTGGAATGCAAACGCGCCGCGAGTGAGCCCATGCTGGCGGTCCTCGTCGAGGGTGAGCATCTGCACAGGGATGTGCCTGGTGGACGGATCCTGCTTCAGGTGATTCAGCACGGTCCAGCCAAGCATGTCGGGCAAGAACACGTCCAATGAAACAGCGGTGGGATGATATTCGCGAGCGAGCGACAGGGCCTGAGAACCGCGCGTAGCAACTAGAGTCTTGAATCCGGTATCGCGAGCGAGATCGCGCAAAACGCGGGCGTAATGCGGGTCGTCCTCGACGATGAGCAGAATCGAATCTTCGGGCAGCAGATCGTCGCGGTCGTCGGGAACCGTTTCGATTTGCGTTTCGGCGGAGCCCACGCTCAATTGCAGAGGAACGGTTTGCACGCCGGATTTGCCATCCCTGGCGAGGGCGGGGACCGACGGGCCGACGTAGGTCTGCGGAAGGTACAGAGTAAATATGCTCCCTTTGCCCGGGGTGCTGTGCAACTGGATTTCACCGCCGAGCAAGCCCGCCAATTCGCGGCTGATTGCCAAACCGAGGCCCGTGCCGCCGTACTTGCGGCTGGTGCCTGCATCGGCTTGCTGAAAGGCTTCGAAGATGATGCGCTGCTTCTCGGCGGGAATGCCGATTCCGGTATCGGAAACCTCGAAGGCAATCACGGAGGCCGCACGCGCAAGCACCGGGTGGCCTTCGCTCCATCCGTTGATAGCAGATGAAACGGCGAGGCGCACGGCGCCTTGCTCGGTGAACTTGAAAGCATTCGAGAGCAAATTCTTCAGTACTTGCTGCAAGCGCTTGGCGTCGGTAACCAAGCTGCGAGGCAAGCGCGCGTCCGAATATACTTCAAAAGTGAGCCGCTTGTTTTCAGCCTCGTGACGGAACGGACGCGCAACCATATCGAGCAAGCCGGCAAAGAAGACGTCTTCGGCCTCGACGGAGACGGTGCCGGATTCGATTTTCGAGAGATCAAGAATGTCGCTGATGAGGTTGAGCAAGTCGGTGCCGGCGCCGTGAATGGTACGGGCGAACTCCACTTGCTTGGGCGAGAGATTGCGGTCGGCGTTGTCACTCAATTGCTGGCCGAGCACGAGGATGCTATTGAGCGGCGTGCGCAGCTCGTGGGACATGTTGGCCAGGAATTCGGATTTGTATTTGGAGGTGAGCGCGAGCTCCTTGGCTTTTTCCTCGAGAGCGCGGCGAGCCTGCTCGATTTCCTGGTTCTTGCGCTCGACTTCGACGTTCTGTTCGGCGAGCTGCTGCGCTTTGAGTCCAAGCTGCTCGTTGGTCTGCTGCAATTCTTTCTGCTGAGTCTGCAGCTCGGTGGCAAGCTGCTGCGATTGTTGCAGCAGGCCTTCGGTCTGCATAGTGGCCTCGATGCTGTTGAGCACGATGCCGATGCTGGCGGTCAATTGCTCGAGGAAGGCCAACTGCGACGCGGTAAATATATTCAACGTGGCCAGCTCGATGACGGCCTTCACGCGGTCTTCAAAGAGCACCGGCAGGACAATCACATTGCGCGGCACGGCTTCGAACAAACCGGAGCGAATGGGAGTGGCGTTAAGAGGTAGTTCGGTGATGAGCAAGCGGCGCTTTTCAAAGGCGCACTGGCCGACGAGGCCTTCGCCAAGTTGCAATTTGCGGCGATGGCCATCTTCGCCGTTGTCAGCAAAAGAGGAGAGCAAGATCATTTGCTTTGATTCTTCCGAGTCCATGCGGTAAATCACGCCTTGCTGCGCGTTGACGAGCGGAGCGAGCTCGGAAAGGAGCAAGCGACCGACGGTGGCCAGATCGCGCTGGCCTTGGAGCATTCCCGTGAACCGCGCGAGATTGGTCTTGAGCCAGTCCTGCTCGGTGTTGCGGTCGGTGGTGAGGCGAAGGTTGTCGATCATGGTGTTGATGTTGTCTTTTAGCTCGGCGACTTCGCCGCGGGCCTCGACTTGAATCGAGCGCGTCAGGTCGCCCTTGGTCACGGCGGTAGCCACTTCGGCGATGGCGCGCACCTGGTTGGTGAGGTTGTCTGCGAGCAGGTTGACGTTGCCGGTGAGGTCTTTCCACGTGCCGGCGGCACCGGGGACGTTGGCCTGACCGCCGAGACGTCCTTCCACGCCGACTTCGCGGGCGACGGTGGTCACCTGATCGGCGAACGTGGCCAGCGTTCCGGTCATGTTGTTGATGGTTTCCGCGAGCGCGGCCACTTCGCCCTTCGCGTTTACAGTGAGCTTCTGCGTGAGGTCGCCATTGGCTACAGCGGTGACGACTTTCACGATGCCGCGGACCTGTTCGGTGAGGTTCGCGGCCATGACGTTGACGTTGTCGGTCAAGTCCTTCCAAGTGCCAGCCACACCAGGCACTTGCGCCTGGCCGCCGAGCTTGCCTTCCGTGCCGACCTCGCGGGCGACGCGAGTGACTTCAGCGGCGAACGCGTTGAGCTGGTCGACCATGGTGTTGATGGTGTTCTTCAATTCGAGAATCTCGCCCTTCACGTCAACAGCAATCTTGCGCGACAAGTCGCCGCGAGCCACGGCGGTGGTGACTTCAGCGATGTTGCGCACCTGACCGGTCAGGTTTCCGGCCATGGCGTTCACCGAATCGGTGAGGTCCTTCCAAGTGCCGGCCACGCCGGGGACGTTGGCTTGGCCGCCGAGGCGCCCTTCGGAACCGACTTCGCGGGCGACGCGAGTGACTTCGGCGGCGAAGGAGCGCAACTGCTCGACCATGGTGTTCAGCGTTTCCTTGAGTTGCAGAATTTCGCCGCGCACGTCCACGGTGATTTTCTTGGAGAGGTCGCCGGTAGCGATGGCCGTGGCGACTTCGGCGATGTTGCGCACTTGGCCGGTGAGGTTGCTGGCCATGAAATTGACGTTGTCGGTCAAGTCCTTCCATGTACCGGCCACGCCAGGCACTTGCGCCTGACCACCAAGTTTTCCTTCGGTGCCGACTTCGCGCGCCACGCGGGTGACTTCTCCGGCGAAGGCGTTGAGCTGGTCGACCATGGTGTTGATGGTGTTCTTCAATTCGAGAATTTCGCCCTTCACGTCGACGGTGATTTTGCGCGACAAGTCGCCGCTGGCGACCGCGGTGGTGACTTCGGCGATGTTGCGAACTTGGCCGGTAAGGTTTCCGGCCATGGAGTTCACCGAGTCGGTCAAGTCTTTCCACGTGCCAGCCACGCCGGGGACGTCAGCTTGTCCGCCGAGACGCCCCTCGGTGCCGACTTCGCGCGCCACGCGGGTCACTTCTCCGGCGAAGGCGTTGAGCTGGTCGACCATGGTGTTGATGGTGTCTTTCAGCAGCAGGATTTCCCCACGCACGTCGACAGTGATTTTCTTGGAGAGGTCGCCGGTGGCGATGGCGGTGGCGACTTCGGCGATGTTGCGGACCTGGCCGGTGAGGTTTCCGGCCATGGAGTTGACCGAGTCGGTCAAATCTTTCCACGTACCAGCGACTCCGGGCACAAGAGCCTGACCACCGAGTTTGCCGTCGGTGCCGACTTCGCGCGCCACACGGGTGACTTCAGAAGCGAAAGCGCGCAACTGATCGACCATGGTATTGAGCGTGTCTTTCAATTCGAGAATTTCGCCCTTCACGTCGACGGTGATCTTGCGCGAGAGGTCGCCGCGGGCCACGGCGGTGGCAACTTCGGCGATGTTGCGGACCTGGCCGGTAAGGTTGCTAGCCATGAAATTGACGCTGTCGGTCAAGTCCTTCCATGTGCCGGCCACGCCGGAAACCTGCGCCTGGCCGCCGAGTTTTCCTTCGGTGCCGACTTCGCGCGCCACGCGCGTGACTTCTCCGGCGAAAGCGTTGAGCTGGTCGACCATGGTGTTGATGGTGTTCTTGAGTTCGAGAATTTCGCCCTTCACGTCCACGGTGATCTTGCGCGAGAGGTCGCCGCGAGCCACGGCGGTGGTGACTTCGGCGATGTTGCGCACTTGGCCGGTGAGGTTTCCGGCCATGGAGTTCACCGAGTCGGTTAAGTCTTTCCATGTGCCGGCCACGCCGGGCACGTTGGCTTGGCCGCCAAGACGCCCTTCGGTGCCGACTTCGCGCGCCACGCGGGTCACTTCTCCGGCGAAGCGGTTGAGCTGATCCACCATGGTGTTCAGCGTTTCCTTAAGCTGCAGAATTTCGCCGCGCACATCCACGGTAATTTTTCGAGACAGGTCGCCGCCGGCAATGGCAGTGGCGACTTCGGCGATGTTGCGAACTTGGCCAGTGAGGTTGCTGGCCATGAAGTTCACGTTGTCGGTCAAGTCCTTCCACGTACCGCCGACGCCAAACACTTGCGCCTGACCGCCGAGCTTTCCTTCGGTGCCGACTTCGCGCGCCACGCGGGTCACTTCTCCTGCAAAGGCGTTGAGCTGGTCGACCATGGTGTTGATGGTGTCTTTCAGCTCGAGAATTTCGCCCTTCACGTCCACGGTGATTTTGCGCGACAAGTCGCCGCGAGCCACCGCGGTGGTGACTTCGGCGATGTTGCGGACTTGAGCGGTGAGGTTTCCGGCCATGGCGTTGACCGAGTCGGTGAGATCCTTCCACGTGCCCGCAACGCCCGGCACAACAGCCTGGCCACCGAGCTTGCCGTCAGTGCCGACTTCGCGCGCCACGCGCGTGACTTCCGACGCGAAAGAGCGCAACTGATCCACCATCGTGTTGATGGCTTCCTTCAATTGGAGAATTTCGCCGCGCACGTCGACGGTGATTTTCTTGGAAAGGTCGCCCGTGGCGATGGCCGTGGCCACTTCAGCGATGTTGCGGACTTGGCCAGTGAGGTTGCTGGCCATAGAGTTGACCGAGTCGGTCAGGTCCTTCCACGTGCCCGCAACGCCGGGCACGTCGGCTTGGCCGCCGAGCTTGCCGTCGGTGCCGACTTCGCGCGCCACACGGGTGACTTCGGCGGTGAATACGCCAAGCTGCTGAATCATGGTGTTGACGATGGTGGCGGAGCGGAGGAATTCGCCCTCGAGCGGGCGCCCGGCGACGTCCAGACGCACCGTCTGCGTCAAATTACCTTGGGCGACGGCGGCAATCGCGCGGGTAACTTCATTTGTAGGACGAAGCAGATCTTCCACGAGCGCGTTAACGGAAACCTCCATTTCTCCCCAAGCGCCGTGCGAGCCGCGAAACTTGGCATGTTCGCGAGTCTTGCCCTCTTTGCCCACGGCTTGGCCAACGCGCTTCAGTTCCTGCGCCATCTGCTGATTGGCGGCGACAATTTCGTTGAAAGTGTCCGCGACTTTCCCCGGCAGTCCCGTCCATGAACCAGGCAGACGAACCGAGAAGTCGCCGTCGCGCATGGTTTGCAGGCCGACGAGAATCAACGTCAGATCGCCCTCCGCCATCTCGGCATGCCCGTTGCCCTTCGGATTGGCCTTCACTTCCTGACTTGCTTGAGCGCCTGTCGCGCTAGCTTCGGCTCTGGTCATACGCATCTCCCCTGAGCGGCTATTTCGGTTCGGTCGGTGCAGCGGGTTCAGGAGGCGGGTGGCCGGATCCACTGCTTGCTGCCGTGCCGTTCCAGGAGAATGGGCGGCCCTCAGCGACGGCTTCCAGCGCAGCGAATAGGCAGCGCGCTACTTGCGATTTGGTGACATAGGCGCTGGCACCAGCATCCTGAGCTGCGGAGAGCATATGAGGAGAATCATGCTGGCTGAGGATTAGGATTTTGGAGTCGGGGCGCTCGCTGCGGATCAGGCGGGTGGCTTGCAGGCCGTCCATTTGCGGCATACTGACATCCATTACGATAATATCCGGCTGGAGTTCCTTGGCTTTCTCTATTGCTTCCAATCCGTTAGCGGCTTCGCCAGTTATGTCAAACTCGTCCCGCGATTCGAGGAGTGAGCGGAGTCCCCGTCTGAAGATTTCGTGGTCGTCAACAATCAAAATGCGGGCTCGGTCCATCCCCTCACCAAGAGTTGGGTTTCGGCAAAGCAGGACTTGGCTCAACCACATGCCGCGGGGACGGACACGCAGTCGATCTTGGAACTTGTATAGGGAAAGCGCCGCAAATCATATACGGGAAAACCCCTAGGCGCGACCCGGAAAGTTCCCTACACGAGCGGGTGTGTAAATCTCCATCAGATGAAATTCGAACGCGTGCGAACATGCTGGCGTTTATGCTTTCAACTCCGGATGGCGTAGATGGAACTTGGTCGAATCCTGGTAAGCACGCGCCAAGGCGAGGAGCTTCGCTTCGCCGTAAAGCTGGCCCAGAAACGTGAGGCTTACTGGCGTGTTCGGGCCGCCGTAGTTCCCCACCATGCCGTCCTGACCTTTTCTCGCAGGAGGAGCATCGTCCGCGCGAAAGCCATTTGGCAAGATCAGCGCAGGATGGCCAGTGAGATTCGTGACGGTGAGCTGCTCGCCGTTGGTCGGCGCGACGATCACGTCGTAGCCTTCCAAAACCTTCGCGACCGCCTGCATGACCATGAATTTGGCGCGATTCGCCTGCACGTATTCGACCGCCGGAACAAAGCGCGCCGCGCGGAAAGTATTGGGCCAGGCGCTGGGCGTCTGGTCCGTCATCAGCTTGTCGCGACCCGTGCGCGTCAGCTCGTCAAACGCGGCTGCCCCTTCCACATCGAGAATGGTGACCATGGGCTGATACGGAAACTTGGGCAATTCGACCGGCGTCATCTGCAAGCCCATCTCGCGCAATTTTTGCAGCGCAGCGTCGTTGAACTTCTGATCGTATTCCGCAGAGGCGATGAACTGCTGCTTTTCTTCGTCGGTAATGCCGCGGAAATTCTTCACGCGCTCCTCAAGAGCTGCGCGATCGAATTTGAATTCCGATTCCAGAAAACCGACGCGGAATTTGCGCCAGTCCTCATGGGAATTCCAGTTGAATGCCGCCGGTTGAACGGAGCGGTCTGCGCCATCCGGGCCAGAAATTGCGTCGAGCACAAGCGCGCAATCCTCAACGGCGCGGCAAATCGGGCCAAGCTTATCCTGACTCCACGAAAGCGCCATCGCGCCAGTGCGCGGGACATGGCCGAACGTCGGGCGCAAACCGGTGACGCCGCAGCGCGTGCTCGGCGACGAAATCGAGCCCAGCGTTTCCGTGCCGACGGCAAACCCAACGCAACCTGCCGCAGTCGCTGAAGCCGGCCCTGCCGATGAGCCGCTTGAGCCCTGATCCGGATTCCAGGGATTGCGCGTCACGCCGCCGAACCAATGGTCGCCGTTGGCGAGCGCGCCCAGGGTCAGCTTCGCGACCAGAATCGCGCCGGCCGCATCGAGCCGCTTCACCACGGTTGCATCTTCATCGATCATCTGATCTTTGTACGGCGCCGCGCCCCAGGTGGTGCGATAACCCTTCACAGCGAGCAAGTCCTTTGCACCCCACGGAATGCCGTGCAATGGGCCGTGATATTTTCCCGCGGCGATAGCGCGATCGGCTTCCTTGGCTTGCGCTAGAGCGCGATCTTCGGTGAGCGTGATCACGAAAAGCAACAATGGATCATAGCGCTTCAGCCGCTCCAGATACATTTCGGTCAGCGCCGTGGACGAAACTTTGCGCGAACGCACCAGCTCGGCCAGTTCGCGTACGCTGGCGAACGCTACCTCTTCTACATTTGTCGGGACGCCGCGCCCTGGAAGCGCCGGCGACATTTGCATCGGGCGCTTCACTTTTTCGAATTTTGCATCCGTCGTAACCAGCGGATCGAAAACCATCGCTGGCTGCACGCCGTTGGCCATGTGCAGGTTGTAAATGTCGTCGTAGCCTTTCGCGGCGTCCTGCAGGTTGCGCAGCATCATCTCGCGGTCTTCTTCGGGAATGGGCACATCGGCGATCACCGCGGCCTGGCTGATCATGTCCACGGTGATTTTTTTCGGCTCGCCCTCAGCCATGGCCCAAAGGACTCCGGGGAAAAGCGTTCCGGCCAGGCCCAGCTTCGAACATGCGGTGAGAAAAGTGCGGCGATCGGTTGCGGATATGGGCATCGGTTGGCCTCAACGAGGATCGTCTGCGTTCAGGATTGCGCGAACTGCATGATGGATCCCGGCGGCGCATTTTCCAACCTCGCACGCCACGAGTCAAGCGCAACGACCGGCAACTTCACCATTGTCGCGAGTTTATTTAGCTTCCTTATTGCACTTCGAGGGTCAGCGTGGCGGATTTCTTTTGCCCTTTGGCGTCGACGGCGGTGAGCGTGTAGGTTGTGGTCTTCTTTGGCTCGATGGAAATGCAGCGGCTCAGCGAAACCCAGGTTTCCTCCGGCAGCTTGGGCACAATCTCAACCGCCTTCGCGTTGGAGACGCCGTAGCAAAGCTCGGCCGAGTCGCCGCGATGAATCGCGCCCGGCGATGCGTAGAAATTCAAGATTTCAAAATTGCTTCCGCCGAGAGCCTCGGCCACTTGCCGCGCATGCTCGCGCTGCTGTTCCGCGGCTTTTTCTTCGATGTCGCGATTTTCCTGCCAGCGCGAATAAAAAACGCCCACGACGACGAGCGCGACGATCAGGATCACAATCCAGGAGAATTTGAAGATCGTCTTCGCGCCGGAATTTTTGTCAGCGTCGTCCGCCATTTACGCTCTCTTTTCGTGGCTCAGGAATTTGCAGTGACACGCGGTCTGAAACACGGGCTGGGCGTCGCCATTCGCTCTCACTGATATTTGATGCTTGTGGCACGTGCTCCCGTTTCGCCGCTCAGCCAGATATACAGCGGAGCGTGCGGGCTGGGAGGCGGCCACGGCATGGCGATCTTCAGCGTCTGTTCCTGCGGCTGGCCCGGAACCGGAGTGGGAATGCCCTGAACCGGCAAAGGCTTCTTTGCGTCCCACCCTGTCTTTGCGATGGTTTGCAGGTTCTCACCGGTCAGAATTCCGGCGTAGAGTGAATCTCCGAGCTTTTCGTCCGTTAGCGAGAACTTATCGATTTGCGGCAAGCGAATCACGCTGCCCAGCGAATAGGCGTCCGACGCGCCGGTGTCCGCATCGATGAGCGTGGCCATCAACACGCAACCGGACTGACCAACGCCACCGGCGTTCACCGACAAAAACAACATGCCGTCTCCGGCAAAGTCGAGCTCGTTTGGACCATTTCGCTCGCCGGGAGTCAGCGTCAAATCCTGCAGCGTGTCGGCCGCCGATTCGCATTCCAAATGCAAGCGCGAGCGAGAATCGAAATGCTCGCCTTGTATCGCGAAGCTCACATCCGGGCTTGCGGGAATCTCCTTGTCGTACAACTCGACGCCTTCGCCGGCGACGAACGATTTTCTCGCGTTCAAGATTTTCGGCCGCGGCGCGGCCACGCGCAAAAGGCCGGAAATTTCGAGCGGCTCTTGAATCCCGCCGACAAAGACTTTCGCACTGATCAGCGAACCCTCTTTCGCTTTGGAGCTGAGATGAATTGTCGCTTCACGGTCGGCCGACCCGGTAGAGTTCGCGGCAGCCGGCGCTAGTTTCCAGTCGGCCTCTTCGCTGGTGATTTTTTCGATGTGGTCGAGCGAAGTTCCGTGCAGGTCGATGGTTTGTTCCGCTTGGCCCAGGTTCACCCGCACCGGCAAGCCGTCCAACACCGGATTGGCGGGATGAATCGTCAGCGGAATATCGTGTGTTTTTCCGTTGAGCTGGCTGAGCCGCAGCAGGTAAGACCCGGCCTGCAGATGGGCGGTATCGAGATCCGCGGTCATGCTTTTCTGCTGGCCGCCTGCTTCGTCTTGCGGCAGCGAAAATGCCAGCTTCACGGCGAGTGGATTTGTCTTGCTTGTGCGCAGCAGCGTTACTCCATTTACGAATTCGAAATCTGCCCCGCTGAGCTGCAACGTAACTTCGCCCGCGCCGGCCACAAGTTGATCGCGCGACGCCACGGAAAGCGCCGCCGTCGAGTAATCGCCGAAGTTCATCAAATCCACATTTCCGACCGTCACGTAGTTCCAGTCCCATTCTCCAACCAAACGATATTCGCCGGCGGGAAGGTTGGTGTGCGTCAGGTCCAGCGCTAAAGAATCGTTCTGCGCGCCCAAGCTGACCTTCACCGGGATGGCGGCGTCCATGGTTGGCGAGACCAGTTGCCACTCGCGAACGCGCGGCACCAGCTTCAACTGCGATACCGTGGCGCACGTCACCTTGACCGTAGATTTCCAGTTCGTGGGAATATGGATCGTCGCCGATAGGTGAATGGACGGCGCCTCCGCGTTCGGCACGGGCACGGCCCACAGATAGGCGACTTTCGTGCGCACCTTCGACGCCGCCGGTGGCTTGCCCGTGCACAGGTCCATGCCCGCGGATGGGAGCGGTTGCGTGAACGCCGCGCGGAACTCCGCGCGCGGGAAAAGCAGGATGTGCAGTTCGCCGAGCAGCGCCGTTCCACCCGCCACGAGTCCAAACTGCGGGCCCATGAAAAAAGTGGCTACGGAAGCGGCCACGCTCGTCGACTGCACGGTCATCGACGATTGCGTCAGTGGGTCGTTTGCAAATGCGGGATTCACGGCTTGCAGGAGCTGTTCGCTTTGCTGGCTGGACGGTTCACCGCTCACCGCCGGCATCGCCACTCCATATTGCGACGAGAATTCTGTTAGCGACGCTTGCAGATTGCTCGTGCCCGGCGCGGATTGCTGGTACTTCGACAGCGTTTGCACCAGCGCTTCCATTTTTGAAGTCTGCTCGACGTAATCGGTCAGCTTCAGCACCAAATCCGGATCTTTCTTCACGAAACTGCTGATCTTCTGCTCGCTGAGCCCCTCCGGCCCGTATACTAAGCCAATCACCGAGGCGCGCGCTGGCACGACCCACTCTTCGGCCACGCTCGCCGGCTTCACTTCGAGCACTTCGATGTGCCCGGCGTCGCTTCCCGAAGACGAAGCCAGCAAAATCGCCACTCTCGCCGGACCCTTGGCCTTGTCGGCGTTTTCGACAGGCTCGTATCTCAGTTTCTCGCCCGGTTCAATGAGGTTCACGGTGCTCACCGGCAGCGCGTCGCCGCCCTTGGACGGTTCCACCAGCAGATTGAACGACGTCACGGGTTTGCCAACCGGGCAGGATTGCGCCACCGAAGCAAATGACGGGATAATTCCGATCGTTATTGCCAGAACAAAGCCAAAAAGTCCCCGCATTTCAAAAAGCCTTTCATCCGGATTTGCTTCATCGTTTCGCTTGCGTGACACCCTAGCCAGGGATCATGAACGTGAGAACCTGAGGTCGAATGATTCGATTCGATATTGTACGGCGAAGTTGTACAGCATTGCTCGCGCAATGTGCACAATAAAACACACCGCGATTGACTGTCCGGAAGAAAAACAATCGCTCAGGAGTTCTTTGGCGCATGGGGTTTTGTCACGTGCGCCGGAACTTTTGCCTGCCCGCCTCCCCACAGACGAAAACCGCCGCGAAATGCGTTTTTGTTGTCGCCGCGCTCGGTACCGCGAGGAAGTTCCTTTAGTTTTTTGACGTTGCCCCCGCCGAGAACCACGCAATCGGGCTCCAGCGCCGCTTGAAGTCTTTCGACAATGTCCGACACGTGGCGGCGCCACTTCTTCTTGCCCAGGCGCACCAGACCGCGCAGTCCGATGTAGTCTTCATATGTTTTGCCTTTCTTATACGGCAAGTGAGCCAATTCCATCGGCTCAACGACGCCGTCCACCACCATTGCCGAGCCCAGTCCCGTGCCAAGGCCGAGAAAAAGCATCCTGCCGCCGCGATAACTGCCGAGCGCCTGCATTGCTGCGTCGTTGATGATCTTCACAGGCCGACCAAAGGCCTTAGCAAAATTGAATCCCACCCAACCGTGCCCCAGATTGTGCGGCTCGTGCAAAGGGCGTCCCAATACCACTGGGCCTGGATACCCGATAGAGACAACGTCGTACTTCCAATCTTTCGTGAGGTTCTTCACATCCTCGACCATCTTGCCTGGCGTCATCGCAGGCCCGGAAACGATTTTTCGTTGCAACCGCTGTCCGGTGGCGAGGATCTTGACGTGAGTGCCTCCGACATCGATCACGAGAATTTTCCGGTCAGTCTTCGCTCGTTTTTCTCGGTCGGCCATCAACCTGTGCTCCCTCGCAGTTCAACGTTAGGAAAACTAATGAAGATGAATTATGAACCGCCCGTGCCGGAAGTAAAAGCCGTTTTGGCCGGGCCCGCACGGCCCCCCTCTACCCTTGGAAGAAACTATGTGCTAGGGTATGCGCCTGGCCTTTGGCTGCACAGGCAGGATGGCAGCGGTCGAATGGTCCTCGGCACTCGGGGGATATTGGATAGTCCGCGAAATTCGGCCCTCAGCACGAATTGCTAAGCGACACTTTCCGGAATCAGAAAGCATCATAAGTTATTGAAAATAAAAGGCTAGATTGTAGTCCAACCGTGGCCCATTCGAGAATACTGGAAGAATATGCAATGCGCAGGCGAGCCAATTCGGCTGGCGAAAAGGCACCTCCCGCAAATCCAGACGTTGGCTTGGCGCACTGGGTTCTTCGCGTACTGAAGCAGCGAAAAAAGGCGAGCAAAGAGCTGACGCCGGAGAATGTCCACGATTTGCGCACCGCGCTGCGCCGCTGCCTCTCCATCGAGGATGCCCTTTCGGAGTTCGATCCGCACCCGGACTGGAAGAAAATGAAGCGCGCGGCGAAGAAGCTACTCAAGAATTTGGGCGGGCTGCGCGACTCGGACGTGCTGCTCGATTGGCTCGGAAAACTGGAAATAGCCAAAGACAAAACGGGCGCCGAGTTGCGCAAGTCGATCGAGGCCGAACGCGAAAATTTCAAACAGCAAGCGGCCGACGCACTCAAGAATTTCGACCAGCAGAAATGGAAATCGTGGGCCGCGGCGCTGACGTCGCGCGCGAATTCGTTTTTGCCGGACAGCCCGGAATTGCGCTATGTGGCGCTCGAGCGATGGCAGGAAGCGCACCAACGCCATCGCTTCGCGATGCGCAGCCGCTCGAAAATCGGTTATCACCGCACTCGCGTCGCCTTGAAAAAGCTCCGCTACACGGTTGAAAATTCCCTTCCATCGCTGAAGGCGCAGTGGAACAACGAGCCAAAGCAACTGCAAAATCTGCTGGGCGACGTACACGACCTGGACGTGCTATGGAGCAAACTGGCCGCCCTGAAACCCGCAGCCGACCAAGAAAGAAAATTGGCGTGGAAGGCAGCGATCCATGGCGAAAGAAAGAAACGCCTGAAACAGTACGGGTCCAAGACATCGGGAAAGGATTCGATGTGGCGCGCGTGGAGGGCGACGTTGCCGGGCGGCGAGGAATTGGAGAAAAGCGCGGTAGCGGAACTTGCGGCGTGGTCGCGCTTTCGCACTCCGGAATTCGTTCACCAGCAACGCGTGGCTGCACTGGCCGCAGAATTATTCGAGGCGTTGGAAGCGCGGGGATTTACGGTGGGCTTGCCGACGGAGCGCGCACGCTACATCGTGCAGGCTGCCGCCCTGCTCGAGGACACCGGGCGAGTGGAAGGAGGCAAACGCCATCACAAGAATTCCTACCGGCTGATCCGAAAACTGCCACTGCCGATCGGATGGAAGCCCGCGGAATTGCAATTGGTGGCGGTGGTCGCGCGGTATCATCGCAAGGCGCTGCCGCAAGCGAAGCACAAGGAATTCAGTGGGCTGGCATCGACATTTCAGCAAGCGACACTGTTGCTTGCGGGAATTTTGCGTCTGTCGAATGCGCTTGAACAAGCGCCGAACATCATCCGCAAACTGCATGTGGACGTGACGCTGGAAGGGCTGATGATTCGCGCTTACGGATTCGATGGCGAGGAGCCGTTACTGTCCAAGCTAGCTACCGCAAAGCATCTGCTGGAAATCGCGTGCCGCCGGCCGATTGTCATCACTCCCGGCACGGCAGGAGCGCCGCTTCGCGCCGTCGAACCAAAAGAACCAAAGGCCAAGAGCGACGCAGCCTAGTTGTTGAAGGATTATTCCGCCAGGGAGCGCAAAGCCTTCGCGGAATAAATTCCGATGATTGTGGCGCGCGGCGGCGAAAACGATTCGATATCGAGCGAACCGAGGCCCGCTTTCTTCAGTGAAGTAACCGCAGCATGGCTTCCGACCGCGAAGGCGATCACTTGATCGAGATTCGGCGCGTGCCCCACACAAATCACTTCGTCAACCTTTAGCCGCGAGAGCTCGTCGAACAAATCGGCGGGCTTTGCATCGGACTTCAGCGCGTCAATCTGGCGCAATTTCTTCACCGGATAACCCAGAGCTTCACAAGCAATCTCCGCCGTTTGCACGGCGCGGAGAAGCGGGCTGGTCAAAATGATGTTGGGCTTCAAACTCAGCGCGCGCAAGCCTTGCGCCGCCGCTTGCGTTTTCGCGATGCCCTTCGGCGTAAGAAAGCGATCGTGCTCGGAAGGACAAGCCGGATCCTCGCGATCGATAGCGATTCCGTGGCGAAAAAGGTGCAGTTTCATGTCAGAACCATTTTCTTCGCGGCGAGCAGCGAAGGAAAGCCGCGAAAGCCTTTCTTAAAACTCAAGCAGCGCGGTGTGAGCGCGCCGCAGCTCTCTCCGATTCACGCATTGTCCTGGCGCGGCCGAAGCTGACGCGACGTCCAAACTCTTCTTCGAATAGTTTTGCGGCGCGGCGGCATGCGGCAAACGGCAACGAAGCGCGGTCGGCGGAATAAAGCCGGAAGCGAACCTGCTTACGCTGCGCCAGCACCTGTACGCTTTGGACGGCGCGCCGCCTTCCCCGGTCCAGAGCAATGGCAATGCGAAAGATTGCAGCCAAGGCGCGGACTTGCTGGCGGCGCCGTGCGCCGAGAGACGAATACAGTTTGTGCTGCGCATCCGGGTCGGAATTGCCCTGATAGCGAATCAAGCAAGCAACAACCAAGCGGTCGGCTTCGGCCAGGCCGGGGATATCCGCGTGACGCACAATGTATTCGCCATGCTTGTGCTGTGAACGCGCGCTGATGGCGCGGCCGACTTCATGCAGAATCGAAGCCATCTCGAGCGATAGCCGCAGCTCATACGGAAGGCCGTGCACCGGCGCCAACTGGTCAAACAATTCCACGGCCAGTTTGCGCACGTTCTCGGCATGCGAAGCTTCACAGTGAAAGCGCGACGCGACGCGGCGAGCTTCGCGGAGCAAGGGCTGAAAGCGCGCGGCGTATGCGCTGGGCGATAGCGCGGAGAAATGGGCGGAGACCAAATCCCACAGAATTCCCTCCTTCACGCCCACGCCTGGGACAAGCATTGTCCGCAAACGGAGAAAGCGGGCAAGCGCGCTGAAAACGATTGCGGCAACGCCGAGAACCTCGGCGCGATCACGGCGCACATGGAACCGCTCCATGCGCTCTTCAATGTTCAAAGCCAAGATGCCCCAGAGGCGTTCGCGCAACAGGCGCAGGTTAATCGAGGGAATGCCGTTCAGTTTCGGGCCTGGAGTAATGCGCGCGAAAGCCTCGGCATTGCCACCTGAAGCGACGGCCAGCGCGCTCGAAAGATCGGGCGAATTCGGCCAAAAACTTTGCAGAAGAGAAAGGACGCGGTGCTGCACGCGCTCGCATTGGTCCTCGCTGAGCGCGCCGTAAATCCGAAGTGTTTCCATCAACCGCACGCTTCCGAGCGGAAGCGCCATGATTTTCTCCGGCGCACGCTTGCGGAGCAGGCTGATTTCCAGGCTGCCGCCGCCGAGGTCGACGATCAATCGCGGAATGAGTTTTTCGCCGACGGCGCCGAGAATCGCGGAGTGCACCAAGCGCGCTTCTTCGGAAGAATCGATCACTTCCAGCTCGATCCCCGACGTGCGGCGAATTCCGCGAAGCAGCACATCGCGATTCCGCGCCTCGCGAGCGGCGCTGGTGGCAACGGCGCGGTATCGCTGAACGCCGTAGCGGTCCAGCATGGCTCGAAAGCGGCGAAAAGCCTGAATTGCTTCAGCGATGGTAAGGCGGCTTAAGCGGCGCGCCGTGAAAGCACGATGACCAAGCCGAACCGACGCGCGCATGGAATCCAGAATCTCGATTTCCGAAGACGAAGAGGCCTGCGCAATCACCAGCCGGATGCCGTTCGACCCGGCGTCAATGGCGGCGATGCGGACGGGAGGAGCCAAGGTTATTGCCAGAGATGAACCAGAGCATGCGAGGGACGGTAACGAATATTCCGGATGCCCAGATAAGACGCGACGCGCTTTCTGAGGTCGGCGTTCACCATGCGAATGGAATTCTCCCCGTTCAACGTGGCAAATCCATGATGCTTCGCGAGCGCGACGAATTCCTTACGAATCATGGTCTGGTAGCCAATGAAAGAATCGTAAAGGTCGTCGGACAAATGCAGATCGCGGCCCGCTTCCCAAAAACTGATGGCCGGAGATTTCTGAAATTCGCGCTCGAAGGAAATTTGCGGCCGAACATTCAGAAAAAAAGTGAGGTCGGGCGGAAGCGCGAGGTCATAAATGCGGTGCAGATAGTCGTGATCGAGGCCGCGAACCGCGGCGCGAACAATCAGCGTGTAATAATAGCGGTCGGCCAGAACAATCATGCCGGAGCGAAGTGCGGGCAGTATGCGATTCTCGAGCTGATCGAAAAAATCGGTAGCGTACATCAGGGCCAGCGTGTAGCGGGTGACGGAATTCTTGGCGAGAAGGCTGTCAATATCCTTCGCGATCAGAAAAGACCGGCGCAATCCCATGGTCTGCACCGCGAAGCCCTGCGATTCGAGCCACTCGGTCAAGAGCGCGATTTGCGTGGAACGGCCTGAGCCGTCGGTCCCTTCCAGAACAATCAGATGGCCGCTGAGCGCGGAGCGATCGCGCGTCGGCAAGCCAACGGAGGCTCGCGTGACAATCGACTCCGTGTACCACGGCTGCCCGGTCTCCGACTCAGGAACCGACTCGAAAACTTCCTGACTATTGCCGCGGGCCGGCTCGGGTTTGGTTGGCTCGGTCATCTTTTCTTAACCGTCATGCGTTTTTGAACCGCTTCAGTTCAATGTGCCCGGCGACGACTTCGCGCATTTTTTGTTGCAACTGATGCACAGGCAGAGTGCCGTCCATAAGCACGAAATTATCGGTCTGCACCATCTCGTCGTAACGCGCCAGGGTCAGTCCTTGAAATTTGGTAAAGCTCTCGATGGGGTCGAGGGATAGGCCCAGGTCCATTCCCGCTTCATAATATTTCAGGCGTGGGCGGCCGCTCAGAATGCGGCTGATGGCGACTTCAAGCGGCGCGCGAAAATAAAAAGCCACGTCCGGCACCACCGCATACTGATAAAGATTGCGCAGCCAGTCGATCGGACAGCCGCGAGCGCCGTCGCGCGCAAATGCGGTGTAGATGTAGCGATCCGCAAGCACCAGATGCCCGCTGCGCAACAGCGGCAAAATCTGGCGCTCGTAGCGATCGGCGAAATCGGCGGCGTGGATCAGAGAAAAAGTGACCGGCGTCAGCAAGCGCCGCTTTTTGCCGCGGCGCGTCGCCGATTTGACCAGCGGCGAAGAATTCCACTCGGTAAAATACGTGCGATACCCGGCGACTTCCAGCCAGCGCTTCAGCAGATGAAGCTGCGTGCTTTTTCCGGAGCCGTCGATGCCTTCGACGACCACCAGCGCGCCGGAATACGGCCGTGGCGCGGCCTTGGGCCGCTTCTCTTCAGGTTTTGCGGCTGCTTCGACTGTGACGCTGGGAGTGGACATGGAAACGACAAACTCTACTAGGCTGAGCCAGAACTGTAAATACCAGATGACAGCTCGGTTAAATTATAGCAAGAGTTGGCAGAAAGTCGCGTGCTTTGGACCCCGGCCCACAACGCGACGCCGCAGACTACCAACGCGGTCCGTTCGTTTCACGACTGCGCGGTAATGTCCGCCGTTGTGTCGTAGAGCGGTTGCGCAGGCTGCACGCGCGCGCCCTCCCGCGCGACCGTTACGGCGAGCACGCAAATCTTGTCGTTGTCCGGCAAAGCCAGCGTGTGCGCGCCTACCGGCAAATCCAGAGAGTACGCAAATAAATAGGAATAGGCGTACGGCACGTTTGCGCCGTTTGCATCATGGTAGTGCGAAGCGAACCACGCGATGGGCGCGCGTTTGATGAAGCCCGGAGTGATGCTCGCAAAATGCGGTTGCGTTTCCGGATTCTTCAGCAAGTAGGCGCGGTAACGGCGAATTCGTTGGGCATGCTCGCTCGTGTCGGAAGCATCAGGCTCCGGCGGAATGGGCACCGGCTCCATCTTGAACGAGCGATCGTACCACTGGCCGACGAAGCCCTTCCAATCTTGCACTGTCAAATCTTCCGCGCGCTCGCCCGCCTTGAACGTTCCGTGCTGATCGCCATCCGCGGCCGCCAAAATATAAACGCGATCGTAATCGCCGACGGGAAGTTGAATCGTCTGCCCGCGCGCAACCACTGCGTCGCGCACGCCAGTCGCCGCGTGTGCCAATTGAAAATCGATCCCACTGTAAGAAATTCTCGTCGGCAGCATTTCCGCCGCGAGAGAATTTCCGGAGCCGTCGAATCCGCCGCCCGCAGCCGCCGGCTTCGCGCCATCATTCGTTGCCACCGCCAGATCATAATGCAGCAACACGGGGCGCGACGCCACCGGCGCAACGCGTGCGCGCGGCGCAGCGAGTTGAACGGTGTATGTCTTGATTTCATACGGTTTCAGATTGACGACCAGCTCGCCATTCGCGACTGACGCGGGCCCCACTGGCAATTCCTGCCCATTTATTTCGCGCGCGCGCGCAACCGGCGCCGCAAAAGTCAGCCGCACATTTTGCGCCGACTTGCCGATCATCTCCACAACGCGAACAACTGCTGCGCCGCTCTCTTCCGCTTTTTTGAACGCCATCACGCGCACGTCGCCGTCGCTCACCTTCAGCAACGACAAACTTTTCCCCAACGATCCAGCATGCGTGTCACTCTGGAACGCAATCAGCGGATCATCTAGCCTGTACGCTTGCCACGGCGCATCCGATTGCTTCCAATCGCCCGCATGGCTCGTTAATCCGTACACAAATTCGTGGTGACCCCAATCTTGCGTGCCCTGATCGCGATAGTCCTCGCCAGCCTCGCTCACGCCGGGCGTATAAAGCAAAGTCAGCCGCAGCATGTTGTCGCTGGGCTTGTCGGAACCGGTCTTCGCGCCGGACAAAATCGTCACGCCGAAGCCGCCGGACTGATCCGTCAAATCAAACCAGCGATGCGAAGCCATCTCAAAAGTTTTTTCGTTGTCCGTCGGCCGCTCGATCGTACCGGCGCCCCAATTGTACGTGGCGTTTTGATTCGAAGCGGTCAGCGGAAACGCCGCCTTCAGCGCGGCTTCGCGTGTTTTCCAATCGATCGCGTTCGCAAATTCCACGCGATTGCCCGCGTCACCCGCACTCAGTCGAATCGTCTCCGCGAATTTCGAACCTTCGGCTTCGCGCTCGATGCGCAACGCCACGCGCACCGGTCCGATCTCCATAATCGAAATTTTCGCCGGCCCATCAACATACCCTCGCGGAGGCTTGCTCTGGTCGCTCCAGTCCATGTTCCATGCGGGCCATTGTGACGGCTTCTCTGTCTGAAACGCCAGTCGCATCGGCGCCGACAAAAGTTCGCGTTGCAATTTCTTGTCGTAAATGCTCGTCACGTCGCCGTCGGAATTCACCTCAATCTTGTACCGCGCATTTTCCAGCGACGATTGCGTCACTTTCAGCTCCGAAGCCATATCCGACGTTTGCTCGTCGGTCGGCTCAACGTGATAAACCGCAAATCCCATTGAAGGCACTTTCGCGACAAATAATATTTCCGCACTAACTATGCGACCCGTTCGCTGAACAAACTCCGCTTGCATCGGTACTTCTTTCGCATCGGGCCCGACCAGGCGCATTCCTCGATGCGTTCCTTCGTCGATGGTCACATTTGCTTCCATCACATCCTGTCGAGCGATCGAGAGCGGATTGAACACCACAATCGGTGCGCCTTTTCCTTGCGTGTCCAGTTGGGACGCCACCGCCGAAGTTGCGCTCTGCAAAACTTGCGCGAACTGATTCATCGCAATCACATCGTCATTCCACGAATACTGGTAAGCCTGCGGCGTAGCGGTGCCAGCCATGATGTCGTGGAACTGTCCGCCAAGCACGAGCCGCCATGCGTAATTCAGCCGCGCCAGCGGATATTCTCGGCCGCCGAGCCATGCAGCCGCAAAGGAAGTCGCTTCCGCGGCACGCGCCAGATTTTCATTTTCGCGATTCCAGTGCTTGTGCATTGCTTCTGAAGTGAGCGAGCCGGCGGAGTGATTCGTCAATTCCATATCGCCCTTGTATGTCGGCAATCCACTCGTCAGATGCTCGCTCAAAATGTCTTTGAACATTTGATCCGCATCCGAAGAAATCACGCGCAGCGGCCCTGTGCCCATGCGCACTTGCGGGCCGGAGGGAGATCCGGAAGCATTTTCGTCGTCGCTGTCTTCGTCGTTGCTGTGCGGAGGCAGAGCGCCCATCCTCTTCGTCACCATTTCTTCCACCAGCCGCACTGAATTTTCGTCCGGTGAGCCGCCGATGTCGCCCGTGCCATAATAATGATAGTCGGCGAAAACGCCGCTGACCTTGCCGTCCTGATTCACGCGCTTCGGCCAATCCACAAAATCGCGAATGTCCGGCGGCCGCTCGCTCTTGGTCAGGTCATAGCTGATTCCTGCGGAGTAGCTCCCTGGATTCAGTGCGGCGATCACGCTGTGGCCATCAGGCCCAATCCACACGCCAACATTGAACGGCGTGCCGACAGGAGTGTCCTCGGGAGAATCCGGGCCGCCAACCGGAGCCGACGAACCCCACGTCAATTTCTGCGTCGAAAACCCTTTCACGCCCGCCGCCGCCAGAATGCTCGGCAAATCCGCCGGAAATCCAAAGCAATCCGGCAACATATATTCTTCACTGGCTTTTCCGAATTCGTGGCGATAGTACTCGTTGCCGTACAATACCTGGCGAATGATCGATTCCGGCGAAGGCGAATTCACGTCGTTTTCTTCCATCGACGAACCGGCCGGAAACCACTGGCCCGTGGCCACGTAGTGTTTCAGCTTCGCGAAATCGGCGGGGAAATATTCCTTCATCATCATGTAGCGATTCGCGCCGGTCCAGTTGAAAATGTAGTGCGGATATTTCCGGAACAGCGCAAAGTTCTCGTGCATCGTGTCGGGAAGATATTCGGAAATCACTTGCGGATATTCCCAGCGCCACTGCGTGTCCAAGTGAGCGTAGCCCACTAGATACAGCGTCGGCGTTGTTTTTAGGTTCGGAGTCTTACGATTCATCGCCGCGTGGCTCGCTGCTTGCTTCGCCGCTGGCTGCTTCGTCGCCGCACTCGATTGCTTCGTGACTGCCGCATTGCCCGTCGCCGGGCCTTTCGCGGTTACGTAACTCGCCGTTTGTTGCCTCTGCGCGGCCACCGCAACAGTAAATGTCATCGCAAATATCAGTGCAGAAATGCCCAGCGCTCCGGTGATCACCGACACTTGTGAAATTCGGGAGAGTCTCTTGAAGAACGGCAAAATCGTAGAAGCTTTTTTCATTTGCTTAGCCCCCTTGCTCCAATAAAATCGTTACTCAGGTTTGACCAGGCGCTTGGCTTTGAGCAGCACATCCACATCGTCTGGCCGGCCATTCCAGAAATCCAAACGAATTCTTCCGTCGGGAAGTTGCGTCACGGTCGCGGGAATTGCGCTTGACGTCAAATACCAACCTGCCGGAAGCACCACGGCATTACGCGCGCGGCCCAGGCTGCGGTCGAAAATCAATTCGTCGCCGTCGAGATGATAGCTGACCGGAGCCGCGTACGTTTCCGAAATGCGCAGCCGCACCGACTGGCCTTGTTTCACCGGCGTGAAAGGGATCACCACAACTTGCGTCGTGGGAGTGACTGTTTCTCCCTCTGTGTCAATTTTCGCGGCGGCAAGCTCCGCGCCGGTCATGATGCGGCTCTGCAAAACTTCGCCGGTATCGAGAATGTAAGCGGAGGGACTGGAAACCGTGCTGCCTTCGCGCACCACGTTCAAATATTTATCCGCGCCCGAACGCGATTCCGTGTAGTCGTGATACAGGCTGAACGAATGCGTCTCCGGCTGATTGAGAAAATAAACGATGTCGCGATCTTGATGCGCGCGTTCGGAGAGGCGTTCGCGCTCGATCCCGCCCGGAAACGGCGCTTCCCAACTCCGCGCGGAGGTCAGCGGCTTTGGTTTGGCAGACTCTCCCGTTTGCGCACCTAGTTTTGCTTTGACGATCAGCGGGGCTTCGCCCGCGCTGCCGTTCATGAAGCTGACGGAGATTCGTCCATCCGGCTCGGAAAGGATTTGCGACGGAACATTGCAGGCGACGAGTTCATATCCTGAGGGCAAGACAACTTTGTTGCGGCGAATCCCGAGAGGCCGATTGAAAACAATCGCGTCGCCTTCGCGGTAGTAGCTCTTCGCGTCTTTGTAAGTCTTGACGATGATGACACGGCCCTGGCCATTCGGCGGGACGGGACGTGCGAGATCCACTTTGATGTAATCCGTCGACGCATCCGCGTCCGCCATCAACGGATCTTTCTGCGCGTCAGCGCCGCTCACCACCTCAAAATGAACTGGCGCGCCGGTCATTGCGTCGTAAACCGCTTCGCCGCTCGCGGTGCTGCCCTTGCGAATCGGATTGTAAAAAACTTTCGCGCCCGCGGTAGTGGCCGTGACCTCGTAATAGATTTTGAAGCTGGCGGTGTCGGGTGCGAGCAACTCGTATCGCGTGTATTCGTCCGTTTCTGTTTGGCGAGCCGGCGAAGCTGACGGACTCGGATCCTGCCGTTGCGCTCTGGCCTTCGCCACTCCAAACAGCAATGCGAATGCGGCAATCATTGCGAGCACAAATTTCTTTTGCATTGCAAGCTCCTTGAACGCCCGGTCTGGAAAGAGCAAACGGCCGCCCGCATCATCGCCGAGTTTAGGCTAAGAGTAAATAACGAAGGCGAAAGTAGCGAGCCCGATCGCGCAGTGCAAGCAATGCACTATAGTGGAAAACACTCGACCCAAAGGAATTCAAGTTTGCGGGCTTACTGCGTTAGTGTAGTCCGGCTAGCCAAGTGATCACTGCGCTCTCGAGAGCGATGCGGTGGTCTGACCAGCCATGATCGGTGGCGAAGTGCATCTCTGTAACTTCGTGGCCACCGTACGCTTGGATGTCGCGAACGAGCGCATCGGCGCTTGGCGCGAGGCCATCGTTAGCCGTAAGTACGAGAAGCGGAGTTTGCGTGAGGGCCGCCGCCGCGTTTTCGAATCGCAACGTCTTGGGAAGAGAGCGCAGCTCATCGGCCATACTCTCTGGCGTAACGCCGGCCAGTGTCTCCATGTTGTCTGCCATCTCAGCGACAAGACGATCGCGTGGGGCATCAGCCTGTTTGCTCATGTCCGCCGCGGAGATAAGGATCGCGCCGATCAAACCGTGGTCGTGTGATGCGACGTTCACGACAACCCAGCCGCCCATGCTGTGGCCGGCGATGGCGATGCGATGGGTGTCAATGCCGAGCCGCTTAACGTTCGCCGGATCGCGCAGATAGGCAAGGACCGCGTCGGCATCCTCGAAGTTCTGGGAAAAGCGGAAGACTCCAGGGCTGCCCCATGAGCCGCGATAGTTGAAAGTGACAGCGTTCCAGCCGGCGCGACGGACGGCCTGCGCAAGGTCGAGATTTTTTTCGTTTCCTGGCAAGCCGTTGCAGATGACGAGAGTCGGATGCGGGCCTGCTCCGGCGGCCTGGTAGACGATGCCATTAATTTTCACGCCGTGAGTTGGGATGTGCAGGACGGTCATCTTCGCGGGATGTGCGGCGTCGGCGGGCGGGTCGGTGAAGATGGCGCGGGGAACGGATTGGGCGCAGGCGGCGCCTGCGGAAAAAGCAGCGAGAATTACCAGGATGCATGTGCGCATGAGCAAGCTCCTCAGAAGAAGTCTGTATAACGATCTACGACTTTGCCGCTCAGGCTCAGCGCCGCCGCCCTCGCGCTGGATGCAGCATAGCCCATGTGGGCTCGCGGATACCGAGGATTTTCGCGTTACTGACTCTCCTCCACGACGCGTCCGTTGAGAGGTTGAACCGGCCGGACATCGTGCGGATAAAGCTCGGCGAATTTGCTGATCTGCGCTGGCGAGACTTCCATCTGGGCCTTGAGCACAAACCACTTGACGCCTTCGGTGCACGGCGGAGCCGTCACTGAGCCCATGTATGTGTAATAGGCGGTGTCGTGAGGCAGCAGGCCGACGGGATTTACTTCGACTCCGGGAATCAGGTGCTCTTTGTCCGCGGTCTTCGGCATATATTCCCAAAGCTGCTGAACGACGTCGTTCGCGCTGCCCGCCTTCAGAAGAACAGCGACTCCGGCAACCTTCCCGTCGCTCGATTTGTACATCAAATGGAGCACCATATCGGATGGCTTGCCGTAAATCTGCTCTTCGCTGGGATGGTGAAAGTGGAATTGCGTCAGTTCGTAGCGATGGCCTCCGACGATGAGAAAGTTTCCGTTTCCAGGGGAGTAGTTCACTCGGAGCGCCGTGTAGCCATTGTTAATAATCGTGAGTGGCCCGCTTTTGTCTACGAATCTTAGCAGTGGGAGGTCGGCTTTCTTCGCATTTCGAATGTCGATGGGAGACTGTTCCTTGCCGTTGCAGGCAGCGTATTCTGGATCCAGATCACCCCAATGTGCGGGTCCGTCTGCTCCGTTGTTGTAGCTCCATGGTGTCCGCCACTGGGCGCGTGGACCGGCAGGAACCAAAACCGCCGCAATAAGCAGCAAAACAAACGTCGTCCAAACTTTTCTCAAATTGCACCTCGCTTTGCCTCAACGGCTGCCCTTCTTCACTAAGGGCGCCGCCGGATCCATCGCCGTCAGCATGCCAGTCGTCAGAAATCGATAATTCGTGGACCAGCGAAGTATGAATGTCGCAGCGCCGCGAGAACCAGAGCCTGCACACACGATCTTCGTTGCATTATACGACTCCCCTCAGCTCTTCCCTGGATGACTCCTACTGGCGTTCCAACAGGTAAGTAAGTGGCGCGCCCGGAGAGGCTCGAACTCCCGACCTTCTGCTTCGTAGGCAGACGCTCTATCCAACTGAGCTACGGGCGCGTTGGGAATACAGTTTGTTCTAGGAAGTTTACAGCAGCTCATGGTGCGACTCAACTGCGAGTTTGGAAGCGTATGCGACGAGGCGGCTGGTTCTGTACCCGATGCGCAGACGGGCACGGCAAATCTTCGGCGTGGCATGGCGAGTTTTTGCGATAAGATGAGCGCAGAAAGATCTGGGAATTTCCGCAATCGGAGGAATGACGATGGATCGGGAGTTCTTTTACTCGATCATGAACGGTGAAGGCACGCTCGACTACGAAATTTACCTAAACACGAAGGCGCTGCTTTCGTGCCAAAAAGATTTCAAGGAATTTTGCAACCGCGACGAGCTGCAATTCCAAATCGTGCATCAAGCCGAAGAGATGTGGATGAAGCTGATCGGCTACACGCTGCTGGACATCGATGATTACATGCAAAAAGAGGATACGAATCGCGTTCTTACGCTGTTCCGGCGAGTGCACACAGCGCAGCGGATGATGATCGACGAATTGGCGCTACTCGAAACCATGTCGCCCAAGGAGTATCAGGAAATCCGGCTGCGCCTGGGAAACGGCAGCGGGCAGGAATCGCCGGGTTTCCGGACGCTATTGCGCATGCACACGCCACTTTGGCAGTCGTTCAAGACGCACTACCTAGACAAAAATGGGCTGACGATCGAAAAAATCTACAATTCGGAATATACGCATTCGGACGCGTATGTTGTGGCGGAGGCGCTGGCGGAATTCGACGAGCTCTTTCAGCGATTCCGCGCGGTGCACATGCAATTGATCATGCGGACGATTGGGCTAGGCGCGAAATCGCTGAAGGGCCGTGCTGTGGAGTTGCTGAACGAGGGGTTGCGCGTGCGATTTTTTCCGGAGTTGTGGGAGATTCGCAACCAAATGACGGATACGTGGGGCGACCAGCACGGCGTGGTGCGCGATTCTATCGGCGGCCACTGAGGGACGTTTGATCGAGTGTGTGTGCTATATTTTCCCCTCCGGCTATGCCTGCGAAAATGAAAAGACGGAAAAAGAGCGCGCCGGCCGCGGGTGCGCGGAGCGCGAAGGGACGCGCCACAGATCCGAAGCGTGTTCGAGCGATTCTCTTGAAACTGGACGAGGCTTATCCCGCTGCAACCTGCGCTCTGAAGCACGAAGATCCGTTTCAACTGCTGGTGGCGACGATCCTTTCCGCGCAGTGCACCGACACGCGCGTGAACATGGTGACGCCGGCGCTCTTCCGAAAATATCCGACGGCGAAACATCTGGCGTATGCGAATCCGGCGGAATTGGAGCAGGAGATTCGAACCACGGGATTTTTTCGGAACAAGACGAAGTCGCTGATCGGCGCCAGCAAGAAGCTTGTGGAAGAATTCGGCAGCAAGGTGCCGCAGACGATGGACGAGCTGCTGACGCTGCCCGGCGTCGCGCGCAAGACGGCGAACGTGGTGCTGGGAACGGGCTACCAGATTGCGTCGGGCGTGGTGGTGGATACGCACGTACAGCGGGTGACGAAGCGGTTGGATTTGACGAAGAACACGGACCCCAAGAAGATCGAGAAGGATTTGATGAACGTGATTCCGCAGGAGCGCTGGATTCTTTTCTCCCACCAGATCATCTGGCACGGACGGCGAGTTTGCCAGGCGCGCAAGCCGCGCTGCATCGAATGCAATTTGGAACGGCTGTGCTATTCGAAGGATAAGACGGTTTAGCTCTCACGCGCCGGCCGCACCAGCTGGTTTGTCTTGCAGATTTCACACGAGAGTACGAGTGGGATCGTTCAGTGGTCCGTCCTGCGAAAGATATTTTTGAAACTCTTCGCGATACGCGAAGATTGCGGGCATGCCGCCGGTGTGCAGAAAAACAACGTTCTGTCCCGGCTTGAAATAGCCCTTCTTCACTAAATCCAGCAAACCGTTGAGAGCTCTCCCGGTATAGACGGGATCGAGGAGGATGCCCTCTTCCCCCGCAACCAGGCGAATCGTCTCGATGGTGGACTGGTTCGGAATTCCGTAACCTTCGTGAAGGTATTGATCGAAAACAACCAGATCGTCTTCGTGACAGTCTCCCGCGCGCTCCGTCCCGGCGAACACACGCCATGTTTCTTGAACGATCGGCCGGACGCAATGAAGCATGTCGTCCCGACTATCCGACACGCTGATTCCTACAATTTTAGTGTGGGGAGAAAGGAGCTGGGCGCCTACAAACAATCCGGCATGAGTGCTGCCCGAGCCGGTCGCGAAAACGACGGCATCAATCCGGCTCTTTCGCACTTCCATCTGTTCCAAGAGTTCCAGAAAGCCATTGACGTAGGCCACAGCGCCCAGAGGTCTGCGCATCGAGCCTTCGATTAGAGAGGCGCCTATCGGAGCGACGTAGGCCGTCCTGCCTGCGTGGGATTCCTTTTCAACAAGGGATCCAACCAAGTCTTGGACCCCGTCGAGGGTCATCAATTTTCGTGAAGATTCAAGTTCAAGAAGGTGTATCTCAGCGCCACAAATCAAATCGAGAAGAAAATTTCCATCGAGCGCGCGAGGGAGGCGAGGTCGCGTGAAGAGCAACAATATCGGATGGATGCCAAGCTTGCAGGAAGCGGCGGCAAGTTGCCGGCACCAATTCGACTGCACGCCGGCCCAAGTGATAACCGAATCGGCGCGTTGCGCCAGAACATCGGCCATAAGGAAATCGAGCTTGCGGGATTTGTTCCCGCCAAAAGCCAGCCCGGTCTGATCGTCACGCTTGATGAAGAGATTGACGCCACAGCGGGCGGAAAGTCGTTCGAGCGGTTCCAGCGGAGTCGGAAGGTGCGATAGCCGGCAGCGCGGAAAAGCCTCTAAAGCTTTACGCAACGACTCTCTGGAAACGGGCACGCCGGTCATGCGCACGAATCCTGTCGCACGCTCTTCCAAAAAGGCGATGGGCCATGTTCGGCGAACGGCACGTTAAAGAAGGTTCGATGGTAGTTAGTACGCAAATGGATTATCCGGAAAGGCCATGGTCGGTTCAGATTTTCCTTCCGAAAGTGCGCTCATGTGCAGGAGCCACAATCCTACGCCTGAAGCGCCTTGCATGTACCCAGTCTGAGCGATAGCCACATCGGGCCGAACGCGCGTTTCTACTTGCACCCAGCGCGTACCCTGCTCATCGTCGGTGGCAAGCGTCAGCAGGCGATCGGAGGCCTGCTTAGCAAGACTCAAGTATTCGGATTTCTTAGTCAGTTGATACATATCCATGAAAAATTCCGCTTCAGCAGTCACGCCACAACACGCACTTATGTTGTGCCACACGCCGGGCGAAACGACTTTCTCGGGTGCACCTTCGGCAACGAGGGCCCGTGCCGAGCGCTCGGTCCAATCGAGCCACTGGCGGTCATGCGTGTCCTGGTACAGCCGATAAAACAGCCGCGCTGTTCCCGCCGGACCGTGGCACCAGCCAAGGTAGTAAAGCGATTTTCCGTTGGGGGTATCGTCATGATAGATGAGGCAGATGTCGCCCTGCTTATCGGCGATCGAAATCAGGTAGTGCGCGCCTTTGAGCGCTGCATCCAGAAATTCCTTTTGCTTCGTTGCCTGATAGAGGGTGGCAAGAAAATAGGCGACGCCCGCGGTGCCGTGAGAGAAATTGGGCATTTCGCGCGGAAAAGTGGGGTCCATGAGCCAGCGGGTCCCGTCGTCACCGGTGGGCTTTCCCAGTTCAATCAGATGCTTCCCTGCCTCGATGGCAACCTGGCGCGCGCCGGGTGCTTGCAGTTTATCGGCGGCCCACAGCAGGAAAAGTCCCGTGCCGCTGCCACCCGCGATCACGTCGGTCGTGTCGTTCCATTCGATGCCATTTCCAGCTTTTTTCGCACTCTGTTTCAGCCATTCCGCGCACTGAAGCGCGGCGGCCCTGTATTTCTGGAAGCCATCGCCGGCGAGGCCTTCGTATAGGCCCGTTGGCTGACCTGCGGCAAGCGAAGCGGCGAGAGCATCAGCACCGGACTTCGCTTGCTGAAGAAATTCCGCTTCCCCGGTATAGCGATAAAGTTCCAGAAAAAAAAGGATAGGCCCCGGCGTGCCTGCATAGAGGGAGGTGTTAACAGATTTGGGATCGGTTGGGTCGTCCGGCCAGACAACTCCGCTGCTCGTCGTTACTGATGTACTCTCGATCCAGCGCGCCGCGGACAAAGCCCCGTTCAGATAAGGCTGACTTTGATTTTTCAGATTGTCAGGCAACGGAGTTGCAAGACTTACGGTCGCGATGATGAGTATCAAGACGACTGTAAGCTTAGGCCTCATTGGTTCTCCGCTTGAAATAAAATGCTACCTACTGCCGAAATGCCCATCCGACCGGTGACCCTTAACCCTGGAGCTGTGGCGTTCAGGCAGACAAAGAAGGTACTCTGAACTCCAGAACAATCCATTCGACGCAACAGAGAGTCTAGGCCAAGCCTTAGCTGGTGCCGATCAAAAGCAACTCAAATACTCTCATAATGAAACGAATGTTTCATAGCTTCAGGCTGAAAGCTAACACCGGCGCAACGTTGTGTCAAGTAGGTACACACCTTAGCCAGCAAAAAGTATGAGACAGCGATACCGAGCCATGAAACAGTTGATTCACTACAAGCGCATCTGAGATGTCCGTCTGCGGGCGTGTGGTGTCGCGCTGAGAACTGCTACTGTCGATAGTAGAAAGTCAAACGCCTCCCTCACAAGTCGCCTGCTGATACGTTTCCCATAAGGGAAACGCTTACGCGATGGAGAAGCGACCAAAGGCCCCATTGTCCGTCCCCGCATTTCCTGCGGCGAAGTACGAGGAACTAGGGTTGCGGCGATTTGCGCTGGACGAGCGCCGAGAGGCTGGCGGACAACCGAGCACCCTCGCGCGCAGCATTGCAAATGTGGGTGGCGTATTGGCGCACTGGATGATTGTCGGGCAGGCTGATAAGAATCGTTTCGCCATAGCCAAGAACCAAGGCGAGAAGATTATTGAAATCGTGCGCGATTCTTACGATATCTTCCGCTTTGACGCTGCCCGGTAGTGTACTCACAATAGGTTGCACAGGTGCTGCGTCCGGTGTTTCCGGCTCGGCAATAGACGCAGATTTTTCGTGCACAGATGCAACGGCTGCAACGTTTGCGGAATTGACGTGCAGCTTCTGTAACGGACTCATTTCGGCAGCCTCATATCAATGGAAAACTGAGCGATCAATATCCTTGAGCGCTTTGGTCTCCAATTGATGCTAATTAAGAGTTCTCAGTGAAAACAAGACGGATGGAGGATGCGCGGTACCGTACACTCCGACCGAAATGGGACTCCCTGTCGTTGTAGTTCCTATTTGAGAAGATTTTAGGAACTTGTAACTTGGGAGCCAGCGCAGCAACACCGCAGTCGCGTGCGCGATGGCACAGAGATAGCCCTTGAAACGTTTTCGTGCACGGTACTTGCACGCTGCGGGACCTAAGACAAGGGATGGGAGTGACAGCACGTTGTAAAGTGCTCTAGAATCAAAGAGCAGTTCAGTCGGGGCGTAGCGCAGCCTGGTAGCGCGCCTGCCTTGGGCGCAGGAGGTCTCCGGTTCAAATCCGGACGCCCCGACCACTAA
>JBAUEH010000040.1:0-10565 GCA_049678505.1 Candidatus Acidiferrales bacterium | reverse complement strand
GGCCGTGCGAGGAATCTGCTGTTGCATTTTTGGAGTGCGGCGGTCCGCTTCGCGGATTCCGGCAAAGCCGGGACTCGACGCCGCGTTGCTTTTGCGGGCTCGGTACGCCTTTGACGGGTATAGGGGCAGGGCTTGTTTTCCCTGAGGAACGAAGGGCCGCCCCGCACTTTGGTAGGGGCGTTGCTTGCTGCGCCCGCGCCCTCATCTCCCTTGTCACCCCGAACCCGATCGCACGCTGTTTGGCAAACGGTATAAGGTCCGTCATTTGGACTCCAGTGCATCCCGTACCCGGAGAACCTGCTATTGCTTTGTCTCGTCTCACGCCCCTCCCGCACCGGATTTGCCAAATTGATGTAGTACAAGATAAATTACACTTTAATATGGACACTTGTATCTTCTGCCCGAAGCCGGCCGACTCGAAAGAAGATATGTTTCCCCGCTGGATACACAGAAGCGTCAAAACGCGCGAACCGCTCTCGCGACGGATCGGCGAAGCACCGCCGGAGATCACGGAGGACCAAGAGGTCCGTATTCCATGCGTATGCCAAACGTGCAACAACGGATGGATGAGCCGACTCGAGGTGAAATGCAAACCCATCATTGGCTCTTTGCTCGAAGATCTGGCACTCAAACTAGACGAAGAACAAAGGAAGTTCATTGCAGAATGGGCCCTGAAAACCGCAATGATTAACGATGCATGCGGAGGCCGCACCCGATTCTTCAGCGATGACGAGTGTCACGCGTTCAAGGTAAACAACAGGGAGATTCCCGCCGGAACTGGCGTGTGGGCTGGCCGGTTTACGGGACGGACGCTAAGCGCGATAGGCAGCGAATTCACCCTCGATTCTGAAACGGCAAAGGGTATAGTGCGGGGACACATTTTCACGGTCTGCGTAGGCCATCTCATCCTTCAAGTACTATCCCTTCATGCGCACTCCGACGTCACTAAGGTAAATCTCGCGGCCGACCCCATAAAATGGGAGAACTTTTTGATATCCCTTTGGCCGCCGTCCGTTCCCAAAACATACAAACTAGGCTGGCCGCCACAAGGCAGCTTTGCACTGGTCGAAAACCTGAAATTTGGCAACCTGCATTATGGACGCCTGATACACCGATGGAAGGTCGAGGACGGGCACACGCTCAATCTAGCGCCAGCCGCAGTTTCACCGGGGCCCCCGTCCTCTGCCACTCAGACAGAACAGTGATTGCGCGCCGTTCCACGTCCCAACAAAACCCATCATTTCGTGTCGGCGCCGATTTTCGGAACCTCGATTAGCTCCTTCCGGTCCCAGTCGTAGCGATAAACGGCACCCGTTGAACTATCGAGGAAGAATACTCCACGGTCGTAGAAGTTTGTGTCTGCATCTGTGCGGAACAGGGAATAACGGCCTGTCTCCGGAGAATCCGCATGTACGGTTATTGTTGATTTCTCTTTGCCTGCGACAAACCCGGCAGCTATCAAGAACGCTGCGACCAAGACTCGCAGTATGTTTTTCATTGTTCTCCCCTTCAGCATTTGAAATGCACTTTGAACAAAGCTAGCGAATAGTCTTTTAGCTCTCGAACAATCTTGGCGCAAGCCCCCGGCAGCGGCGGTCCCTCTTTCGCGCCCGTATAAGCCACGGGCGATTTTCCTCGACTTCTCGTTAACTCTCTGGTACACATATCTCATCGGCTGGACAGCCAGCCAGACAATTCGCGCAAGAGAAGTGCAAGGCCGCCTCAGGCGGCTTTTTTCGTTTAGGGAGACGGTTCGTTGATTTGCAAAATCGCCTGACGATGTAAAATGAGATCAATGACCGGGAAAATGACCAAGAAAGCGATCTCCGCTGGCGCGGTACACAGCGTACCAGTGGATTTACGAAAAGTTCTCCTTTCCGACCCGGCCGCGCGGGCAAAATGGGAGGACATCACGCCGCTCGCGCGCAATGAGTGGATCTGCTGGGTCATCTCCGTCAAGAGACCGGAAACCAGAAGGCAGCACGTTGAGCGGGTACGCACGGAACTTAAAGAAGGAATGCGCCGGCCTTGTTGCTGGCCAGGCTGTCCTCACCGACGGAAAACTGGTGCGCCCTAATAAAAATGGGTCAAAAACGACATGGTAGCTTTTACAGACGATCCGCCACTAACACGAATGAAAATAATGGCTTACACAACCCATGGCGAACAAAAGGTTAATCGGTACACAAAACGCAAGTCGCAAAGAGTCAACTTGCTGAAAACGCAGCACATAAGATTTTCTAATCGGGACTGAAATGCGGCTTTTTCTGATCAGCCGTTTTTTCTACTGTGCAGCTCGTTTCACAGGCGAGAGGGCGGGATGAATCGAAGGCAAAAAATTGACCGGCACGCTTCTGCATTATAGGATTGCGGCACTTGAGGAGGCTGAAGATGCCACTTGCCCGGCTGTTGGCGATCCTTGGAGCGTTATTTCTGATCTGCCCTGCCGCAACTTCGACGATTCCGGAGAGGCGGCACAACGCCAGCCCCAATTCCCCTGCTGCGCAAACCGCCCGGCTTTCTCCCGCGGCTATGGAAGTCGCCAGGGTGCGTGACCAGTGGGCGCGGCTTCTGAACGCGAAGCAACTCGGGCCGATCATGGCGCTCTATGCGCCGAATGCAGTTTTCCTACAACCATCCGGCGAGCGCGTCAGCGGAGCGCCCTCCATTCGCGCGCTCACTCAGAAGATATGGTCCACGTTTACACCCAACATCTCAATTCACGGCGTGACTACGAAAGTATCTTGTGATATCGCCTACGACGACGGTGGTTTTCAGGAAACGCTCACTTCCATTTCAACCGGAGCGAAACAGCAGCTACAAGGACAGTACTTGATGATCTTCAAACGCGATATTCACGGGAAATGGCTGATCGTCGAGCAGGTGTGGACTGGACTTGAGCCAAAGCGCGACTAGCCTGCGCACGCGCCGCAACTCGCGGCGCTGAACGGAAGTATCGAGAACCTTCGAAGCAGCAAGTTGTCTGCGGTTCTCCGTTGGCATATTCTGTCTTTCGTCTCTATGAACGAAATTTCGGCGTGGCCATTCGACCATCACCAAGCCATCGCGCATCTCTCCAAAGCCGATCGCCGCCTCGCACGGCTTATCGAGAAATCCGCCGAGTTCCGCCTCGACATCGAAGCTACGCAAAGCCCTTACGAAGCCCTGCTCGAAGCCATTGCATACCAAAGCATCTCCGGCAAAGCTGCGGCGACGATTTTCGCGCGCATCAAAGCCCTGGGAGCAAACGGCCGCTGCCCCACGCCACAGGAAATTCTTCGCACACGCAAATCCGTTCTTCGCAAAGCAGGCCTTTCCTTTGCCAAAATCGCCGCCGTGAAAGACCTGGCGCAAAAAACAATTGAAGGAATCGTTCCCACTCTCGCGGAAGCGGAAAAAATGTCCGACCAAGAGCTCGTCGACCGTCTCATTTCCGTCCGTGGTATTGGAGCATGGACTGTAGAAATGTTCCTGATCTTCCGGCTTGGCCGTCCCGACGTTCTTCCCATTCACGACTATGGCGTGCAAAAAGGGTTT
Organism: Candidatus Acidiferrales bacterium; assembly: GCA_049678505.1. Taxonomy (GTDB): domain Bacteria; phylum Acidobacteriota; class Terriglobia; order Acidiferrales; family UBA7541; genus DAHUXN01. Next base: position 7,028 of record JBAUEH010000040.1, on the reverse strand, counting down.
GCGCTCACCTACGCGAAAAAGCAAATTCCCAAGCCGCGTGAGCTTGCGCAATTTGGCGAGCGTTGGCGGCCCTATCGGACTGTGGCTTCCTGGTATATGTGGAGAGCTGTGCAGTTGGCCGGAAAAGACGCGCGCAAAATCAAGAAAACGCCTGCGAAGAATCCGCGAAAGGCCGCCTCTTAGCCGCGGACCTGCGACATTTTTTGCTCTGCGTACGCGAGATAATCCGCGTACGGCCCTTTGAAGTCCTCGATGTGTCCGCTACCTTCGAAATGCCAAATGCGTGTGGCCGCTTCGTCGATCACATCGTAGTCGTGCGTCACCATCAGCACCGTGCCGTCGTAACGCTGCAGCGCGATATTCAGCGCGTTGATGGATTCCAGGTCCAGATGGTTTGTGGGTTCGTCAAGTACCAGGAAATTCGGTTTCTGCAGCATCAGCCGGCAGAATATCAGCCGCGCCGATTCGCCACCGGAAAGCGTTTGCGTCATCTTCAGCGCGTCGTCGCCGCTGAAAAGCATCTGGCCAAGCAATCCGCGCAGTTCCGTCTGCGTGGCCGCCGGATTGAACTGGTGCAGCCACTCAATGACGCTCATGCCTTTGACAATCGAGTCGCTGTGGTCCTGCGCGAAGTATCCGGCCGTTACTTCGTGGCCCCAGGTCACGTCGCCGTAATCGATCTCGAAATGCCGCTCCGCATCCTCGATAAACCCGGGCGCGTTGCGAAGCAGCGCCTTCAACAGCGTAGTTTTGCCCGCACCGTTGCGGCCGATCAGCGCGATCCGCTCGCCGCGCGTGACGCTCGCGCCGAAATTCTGGACCACCTTTCGCTCACCATACGCTTTTCGGATGGCCTTGAATTCGAGCGGATGCCGGCCCGATGGCTTTTTCATGTCGAAACGAATATAGGGCCGCTGAATGTTCGATTTCGCCAGCTCCGACGCCTGGATGCGCTCGACCTCTTTTTTCCGCGACATCACTTGGGAAGATCGCGTGCCTGCCGAAAATCGCGCGATGAATTCATTCAACTGTGCGATTTTCTTTTCACGTTGCGCATTCTCCGCCTCGATGCGCGATCGAATCTGCGTCTTCGCCAGCACCATGTCGTCGTACGCGCCGGTGTACATGATGATCGTTTCGTAGTCGATGTCAGCGGTGTGCGTGCACACGCTGTTCAGAAAGTGCCGGTCGTGCGAGATCACGATCACCACGCCGTCATAGTTGCACAGATAATCCTGCAGCCAATGCACCGAATCGAGGTCCAAGTGGTTGGTCGGCTCGTCGAGCAACAGGGCGCGCGGATTGCCAAAGAGCGCCTGTGCCAACAGCACGCGGACTTTCTGCCCGCCTTGCAACTCGCCCATCCTGCGTTCATGCAGGGCCGCGTCCACGTCGAGGCCGTCCAGCAGGATCGCGGCGTCGGCCTCCGCCGTGTAGCCGCCTTCTTCGCCGATGATTCCCTCCAGCTCGCCTAAGCGCATGCCGTCATCGTGCGTCATTTCCTCGTGCGGCTTCGCGTACAGCGTGTCGCGTTCTTCCAGGGCCTTCCACAACGCCGCGTTGCCCATAATCACCGCGTCGATCGCGCGAAATTCGTCGAACGCAAACTGATCCTGCTGCAGCACGCCGAGTTTCTTTGGCCGCGACACCGAGCCTTCGGTCGGTTCAATTTCGCCGGTCAGAATCTTCATGAACGTTGACTTCCCCGCGCCATTCGGGCCCGTCACTGCGTACCGCCGCCCTGGGCTGAATGTGCAACTGACTTCGTCGAAAAGAATTCTTTCACCGAAGCGCATCGAAATGTTGTTCACAAATATCATCGCAATCAATTGTACCGTGTTCTCGCAAACTACGCATGCTGCGCCCCGGAGGCATATCAGCGGAGCGTTTTGAAAATCGCGCAACTTTCGATGCGGGCCTAGACAATTCTGTGAGTTGGAGTCTGCGGAGCCGCGACGGACGCGGCAGGGGCAGGCGCATAGGGCCTTTGCACTCTCTGCCACACCGTGAGAAACAGAGCTACGATGCCCGCAATCAGTACGCATCCTTCCAGCCGTACGGAAATGACATGGAGATGGTCAAACTGCTGCCGCAGCGGGCTGCTCGCGGCGGTATTCATGTAAGAACCCATTTGTGTTCGCAGATTTTGCATCGTCGGCATGATCCACAGCTGAGAGAACAGCGTAGCCAAGAGCATCAATTCGACAAGAATCGATGCGGGTTGCACAAAGCCTCGCCACGAGCGCGCCGCGATAAGCGCAACCAATATATAAATCACGGCAGCAATAATGCCGATGAGGTGCAGGCGCCAAATCAGCAGCCCGACAATATTTCCCGCTTCATCGGGACTCTTCAAAGTCGTGAACAGCACTCCGGCCACAAAGCCGAAGAAAATCATGCTCCCCACCCACGTGCCTAGCGTGAACACTTTCAGAAAACGCCACACGGTTGTCATCGGATTTCCGGCAAAATGACCTCTCAGCACATCTTACGCCCGAGCGACGAAGGCACAAAAGAAGTTTCATCCAAAATCGTGACGCCATACGAATAAGAGCCGCCGCTAGGAACACTCAGGCTGCTCCATAGCCCCATGCGTCGCAGCTCGTCACGGAAGCGGGCCGCAGACTCTCGCCTCGTGAACTGATATGTATTGGCCCAGACATATGTCATCGCAGTACCTCCGCAAATCCATCCATCGTTGCTTTCAATTTCGGTCAATGAACTTTCCATTGTATTCTCCTTTCGTTAGCGTCCGTCTATCATGAGCAGAACATAATTTTCTGTAAAGAACCAGCCGTTGGGGCAGACGATGGCTGCGCTTGCCTTGTCATGTACCCTAAAATCGGTTAGCTTTGCACGAATTGAGGATGGCGAATTTGCGCAATGCGGACTGGCGTCTTCTCGCCGCGGTTATTTCGTTAGCTCTCATGTGCTTCACGGCGACGACTGGCAAGGCACAAGAATGGAAGCGAACGGAAACGACTGATGCTCTCAGCGGGACTAAGTTTTCCGAATTCGTACTGAGAGGAAAATTCCTCACTTCCCCACGAAGTCCGGTTTCTCGCCCGCCGGCACTCGTTGTGCAATGCATACCCGGCAAACACTTACGTCTGTCTGGAAGATTCATGCATGGAGACCTCGACGTCGGCACCGTATTGGACCATCGTACCGGAGGAATTGATGTTCAATATCGCTTAGATGACGGCAAGATCCAATCTGAAACATGGAACGTCTCTACAGACGGTACCGCAGCCTTCTTTCCCGAAACGACGCTTAACAATTTCCTCTACGGGCATATTCTTACGCACAAAGAAGGAACAAGCCGACCAGTCCGGAAGATTGTGATAGCAGTTAACGAATATTTAGCTGCACAAATTGTTATGCAATTTAACTTACTTGATCCAACAGAGGTCGGCGAAGCCTGCGGTGCTGTCTACTACAAGAAAAAATGACTTGAGCCTGCAAATCCATGCGCGATGGGCACACCGAAGAAAATCATGCTCCCCACCCACGTGCCTAACGTGAACACTTTCAGAAAACGCCACACTGCGATCATATAGATTTCCGGTAAAATGATCTTTCGGCTTCGTGCATTGCCATCACTAGGCGAATTTCACTTTCGGAATCTTTGGGGCCGAGATGGTGGGCGATCAAGGACTTGAACCTTGGACCTCTCCCGTGTGAGGGGAACGCTCTAACCAACTGAGCTAATCGCCCGCAGCGGCATTATCGCATAGAAGGATGGAAGAATTCCAAACCATGGTTACCGCGACCAATTCCCAAATCGCCCTGCTGCAGCAGACCATTGGGCGCGTCATCAAGGGCAAGGAAGAAACCATCCAGCTTGCCTTGATCACCTTGCTCGCGAGAGGCCACCTGCTGATCGAAGACGTTCCCGGCGTCGGCAAGACGACTTTGGCGCAAACCCTGGCTCGCGCGTTCCGTTGCTCGTTCCAGCGCGTGCAGTTCACGTCGGACATGCTGCCCAGCGACGTGATCGGCATCAGCGTATTCAATCCCTCGCGCGAGGAATTCGAGTTCAAGCCCGGCCCGCTCTTCGCCAATATTGTTCTCGCTGACGAAATCAATCGCACCACGCCCAAGACGCAATCCGCGCTGCTCGAAGCCATGAACGAATCGCAAGTCACCGTGGACAACCATACGCATCCGCTGCCGCAGCCCTTTCTGGTCATCGCGACGCAGAATCCCATTGAACATCACGGCACTTATCCTTTGCCCGAATCGCAGCTCGACCGCTTCCTGATGCGCATTCGCATGGGCTACCCCGCGCGCGAAAGCGAAAAACAGATTCTGCGCAACAATGGTTCCGCGGCGCTCGAGGAAGTTCCGCCGGTGATGGACGCCGCCGAGGTCGCCGCCATGCAGGAATCCGTCACGCGGGTTCGCGTCGATGACACCCTTCTCGATTACGTGCTGGAGATCGTCGAGCGCACGCGCCAATCGGAACAATTAAGCCTTGGCGTTAGCCCTCGCGGAACCGTCATGCTGCAGCGCGGCGCGCAGGCCCGCGCCTTCCTCGAAGGCCGCGACTATTGCCTGCCCGACGATTTCAAGCGCCTCATGCTGCCCGTCTTTGCTCATCGCATCGTGGTCAGTTCTCGTTACACTTCCACGCGCAAAAAATCCGAACAGGCCGAAGCGATTCTCTCCGATATCATCGACTCGACTCACGTCCCGCTGTAATTGCCATGGCGGCTTTCACGAAAATCGCGAATTTGTGGCGCGATCGCGACCGCCCCGGCTGGCGCCATTTCGCTGCGGCTATCGCCACGCTCACTTTAGCGCTGGTGCTCGCGCTCTATTCCGCGGCCATGGCCGAAAGCGGCCGTACGATTTTCGCCGCGCTCTCCGCGCTTCTGGCTCTGGCGCTCGCCGCGTGGGTTGCCATTGCGATCGTCCCGAAGATGGCTCGCCGCACTAGCCTTCGCTGGCTTCTCTATCAAGTTGACTACCGCCTGACGCGCGAAGGCATCATTTACCTCGCCGCCGTGTTTGTCGTCGCGCTGGCCTCCATAAATACAGGGAACAATCTTTTGTTCATGATTCTTGCCTGCCTGCTGGCGGGAATTCTCATTTCCGGAGTGCTGTCGCGCGTGGTGCTCACCGGCCTGGAATTGCAGATCGACCTTCCCGAGCACGTTTTTGCCGAACAGCCCATCCTTGCCGCCGTCGAAGTCCGCAACGAAAAAAACATGATGCCGTCGTTTTCGTTGCGCGTCGTGGGCGCCGGCGAAAACGGCGACTCTCAGATCCTTACGCGCCCTGTTTATTTCCCCTACATTCCCCACGAAAGTTCCGGCCGCCAAAACGTCGAGCTGCTTTTCCCGCGCCGCGGCGTTTATCGCCAAAATGCCTTTGGCATTCGCACGAAATTCCCGTTCGGCTTTCTGGAAAAAACGCGCCGCGTCGATTCCGAAATGGAGCTGGTGGTCTATCCGCGCGTCGAGCCTACCAGCGAGTTTTACGAAATTCTTCCGCTGCTCTCCGGCGAAATCGAAAGCCTGCATCGCGGCCGCGGATACGAGCTGCACTCCATTCGCGACTACGTGCCAACCGACAACGTTCGTTTCGTCGACTGGAAAGCCTCAGCGAAATCAGGCGCGCTGAAAATCCGCGAATTCGCCCGCGAAGACGAACGCCGCCTGATTCTCGCGCTCGACCCTTCGCTTCCTCCCGCTGATTCGCACGCGCAAGCCGAAAAGCAGAGCGAGAATTTCGAGCACGCCGTTTCGCTTGCCGCATGCATCGCCTGGCATTTCTTCGAAGCGCGCGCCGTGATGCAATTCTCCATGCCGCGCATGACCACGCCGATGACCGCCGCGGGCGACATCATCTACGACGTGCTGCGCGAGCTCGCCTACATTCAGCCGGACATCGACCACTCGGGAGCGGCCTTCCTCGAATCGCTCGTTCCGCTGCATGAAAGCTTCAAGATCGTTATCACCAGCCAGCCGCACGGGTCGATTCCCACGTCGCTGTGGTCATCCTCCTACTTCATTTTCCTCGATTCACTGTGAATCGAAATGACCCTAAGCCCAAAGAAAACAAAGCATAAAGTTCTGATTGGGTTCGCAATCGTTCTTGCTCTTTCGGCATTCTTTAGAATCCATTTTGTCCAAACCTTATCCGGCGGTGAGCTATTTTGGGATTCGGAAGATGCATACGCGTTCATCGGATTGACCGACTACGGCTGGCGGCCAAGCTGTCTGGGATTCGCCGGTCAAGTCTTGAAGGCGATGTTTCCGTTCGGCGTGACTGCTACGGATGAAACACATTCTTCTACGCTGGTGTTGCACGTAACCCCCGATTCGGTGCAGCGCTACTTCCTAGATAACTTCTCGCCCAGCCGGCCCACGCCGTTCCACGGCGTGCTGTATCTCGGATACACCGACGGAAGATTGATGAAGTGGTCTGGCAGCCATGTAGATCCAGCCGGACCCGCGGAAGCCGAAAAATTGCACGAGTACATGATCAGTCTCCCCAAAGGGCCTCCGGTTGGGCCCTACGATCACGTCGAGGGCTGGTCTATGCGATTTGTTACAGGCAACTTTATTTACAAAACTGTAAACCACCGAACCATTTCGCTCGAAAAGGATTTCACGCTTACCATAGAAATTGCGGGACGAGACTTAACATTCGTCATGAATAGCGGCGAGGGCGACCCAGGGCACGGCGAAGCGTACATTGACGTTGTGCGAACCAGCCAGCCACCTACGCGGATTTGGCATTTGGACCAGCAATTTCACTACATCAGCAGAGCCGAGTACAACCGCATCTTCGCGTACCAACTCGGTCAGGAGATCATTAAAGGCACTATTTCGATTCGACCATAAGTTTCTTCCATCTTGCCCACGCCTCGTCGTGCGCCTTGCTGTTCGCCGGTGACGCGTCCGGCGCTTCGCCCGCGCGCATGAACCCGTGCCCCGCGCCTTCATAAGTTACCGGCTCGTACGTTTTTCCCGCGGCTTTCATTTGCTGAATCGTGTCCGGCACGGTGGCTCCGATGC
>JBAUEH010000039.1:0-22388 GCA_049678505.1 Candidatus Acidiferrales bacterium | reverse complement strand
GACGCCCTCGCCTCTCGGGTTAAGACCGAATTCGACACCTTCGACCTGCTCTTCGTCAACGCCGGGTTCAGCACCCGAGCGCCTCTTGAGAGCATCACCGAGGCTGTCTACGATGAGATGTTCAACTTGAACGCCAAGGGACCGCTTTTCGCGGTGCAGAAGCTCGCGCCGCTGATGAACCGGGGAGGCGCCGTCGTCCTCACGACCTCGATCGCCAACGTCAAGGGGATGCCCGGCAACACCGCATACGGAGCCGCCAAGGCTGCGCTGCGATCATTCGCCCGGGTGCTCGCCGCCGAGCTGCTTCCTCGCGAGATTCGAGTCAACGCGGTGACGCCCGGCCCCATCGACACGCCGATCTTGGGCAAGATGTTCCCCGATAAGGACGCGGCCGCCCAGCTTAGGGAGAAGATGACCGGCATGGTTCCCATGAAGCGCTGGGGGACGTCGGAGGAAATCGCCAAGGCCGTCCTCTTCCTTGCGTTCGACGCGACCTTCACGACCGGCGCCGAACTTCCGGTAGACGGAGGGTGGTCTCAACTCTGAGATGTGGACCATCCGGGAAGGTATGGGACAAACTATGAATAAAGAACAATCCTCCAAGGTAGCCGAGGCCGAACTCGATTTAAACAACGCGCTCGTGAACGCAGACATCAGCAACGGCTACGAAGAGTACCTCGCGCTTTTCGACCGCTTTTATGACGAGAATGTCGAGGTGTTAAGTGACAGTAATCCCGCTCTGCTCGTCGGCAAGGCCCGCGTAGTGCCCATCATTTTCAACTTCCTGGTGCCGCTCCATGTCATGGCCGAAATCGGCGGGCTCTCCGTCCGCCTTCGATACACTCCGCTCTTCAGCGACAAGCGTGAAGAACAACACGCCGAATGGTCCCTCGATCTTGTAGGCGCCACCGGCCGCGCCGTGATGGTGAGCTGGTCGTCTGCCCGGCGATGGAAAGACGCGCGCGTCATATACGAGCGCCACTCCGACCATCAGCAATTTGGCGAAGCCCTCACGCTGATCGATCTTGATTTTGGACACGGAAGCACAGGGGCGAAGCGCCGGATTCACGACATTATGTGATACCGGTTTTCAGCGGTGGGTAAAGTACCAGGAGGGTGGGTTGGGATGCGTCGCAAAGGAATACCTACGACACGTTCCGGATCTCGAATTCGTCGGCGCGCGGTTTGGCTCACAGGCCGAGAACTTGAAGTTCTTGGCCTCATCGCGACGGGGATGACGAACAGCCAAATTAGCGCGGCTCTTTCGATAACGCGGGGGACAGTCAAGATTCACGTTCACAATATTTTAGCGAAGCTCGATGTGAACTCCCGCACAGGAGCCATCGCCAAGGCTCTCGCCGGTCATCTGCTTTCTATATGATTCCATCGCTGATTCCATCGGGAGGAAACACGATTCCCTCTAGAAGGAGGTGACACGATGGATCTGCGCTGCCCATATTGCGACAGTAGTGACCTTAAGAGAGCGTCTCTTGCCTACGAGGAAGGACTATTTCGAGAGAATACTCGCACCCGCCTGATGGGATGGCTGATCGGCGACGACGGATCGGACTTATTTGTCGGTACAGCCAGAACAAGAGGGGTGCACCAGACTCAAGCCTCGAAATCGCTGAGTCCTCCAGCAAGGTGGTCTTACGGGAAGCTTGTGCTTTGGGCATTTACTTTGTCGATGGTAGCTATAGTTGCTTTCGTGAACCATGTCAATGCGTCCCCTCCACCCGTGTCCTCTTTGCCCATCGAGATTTATTTCGTAGTCGCAACGCCTGTTTTTGTGTTGCTCGGTTACGTTTTCTTGCGGCACAATTTGGTTACATACCAGAAGCAGTACTCCAAGTGGGAGCGGTCTTTCATTTGCCAGAGGTGCGGAGCCATCAGCCAGCACGACATACCTCGCGGTACTCTCTCGAAAGTTTAATTTATCGGCAGCACCTCTTCGCCACGCTAGGAACATCACGCTTAGAAGTAGAGCAGGCTCAATTACAAGAATTCAAAAACCTAAAAACGCGTTCCTGGGGCGGTGACCTATTATCTGAGCAGCGAGACTGCGCTTCGTCTTATGGTTTGTCACTGGACGCAAAGGTATCAGCGGGCAGCGGATCACGAGACCGTCTTGTAACATCAGGCCGCCTAGGGGCGGAGGCGGTGCTGCGCGATTTCGAAGTAGCTCGGATCGAGCTCGATTCCAGCGAAGGCGCGTCCCTCGACCTTCGCTGCTAGCAGGGTCGAGCCCGACCCGCAGAAAGGATCAAGCACGAGTTCGCCGGGCTGAGAGAAGGATTGAATGAGGGGCCGCAGCGCGGAGACAGGTTTCTGCGTCGGATGCAGCTTGTTGCCGGAATAGTGCCACTCGATAACGTCGGCGATCGGCTGCGCTGGAAGAGATGGGCTGCCCTTCGCGAGCAAGTAGGCGTTCTCGTGAGCGTAGGCCAGATATCGTCTGCGCGAGACATATTTCTTGACGAACGATAGGTGGCCGGCGATACGGAAGCCCGCTTTGCGCCAGGCTGCGAAGAACTTGTCGGTGCGATTCCAAGCGTAGAAGCTGATGCAGAAACGATTCCAACCGAGGACGCGATAGATCTCCGCAAACGCGGGTTTGATCCAGGCGTCGTTGTCGTCGTTCGGAACCGTGCGGCCGTCCTTCGATGCGTAGTTCACGAGATACGGCGGATCGGTGAGCACGAAGTCGATGCTGGCGGAGCGGAATTGCCGCATGACGTCAATGCAATCGCCTCGAAGAATTCTGTTGCGGTAGGACTCGCTGCTTGTCTTGCTCTCTGCTGAATTCATATCTGTTCTCCTGTTTCGGGAGCTTCTTGCTCCCTTCACCGGCAATAGGGAGCAAGAGCGCGAAACAGAGACAGTCGCGGAGGGATCGGCGCGGCTAGGTCGGAACGGGCCGCACGCACGAGTGACGCGGCCTTTCGGTGGCGCGAGAAGTGCTAGTGCAGACCGGAGGCGTCAAAGAATTCGAGCCGGGGCCGCGGCGGTTTCGGAGCGGCAGCTAGAGAGCAAGCCAGGGCAACAGCGCGGCCTTTCGTGGCGGAGAACACTGAAGCCGATCAAGCTGGACTGTCACGTACGGAAGATTGCGCCAAGGGACATCGACAATTGTTAACAGGATTTCGCCGGTGTGACGCGCGGAGGCCATTTAGTGGGATTTGGGCTGAACGATGACAATCACCTGGAGGGCGCCGTGTTTCTTTGTGAGGTCATTTTCCAGCGCCGTGGGATTGGTGCATTTCCCGGCGGGATCGTAGACAAAGCACATGAGCATTCTGCAATCCTGATGCGATTGATAACGCAGAATGTCGATGGCCAGCTCTTCGACGATTTCCTTTTGCCCCAGACTTTTCCGTGTCATCTTCGCTTCCACCACCACCTGCTCGGGCTTCAGGAGGAAGTCCATTCTGCTCGCATTGCCGGCATAAGACGGCGTCCACTCTTCGGGTCGAACATCTGTGAAATGCAGTTTGAGCAGCGCTCCCATCAAATCCTGGACGTCATACTCGTCGGTCATCGTGATGGTGTCCCGATTATCGTGACGCTTAGTGAGTGAGTTGGCCATAATGGTGAATCTCTCGCAAATGACGCGGATCAGGGCTGCCGCGGCCTGGGTGTTGCGCGGTGCTTGCCATTTCTCCTCGATGCTCGCTTTAATGGTGCGCTCGACGACATTTTCGATAGCGTAAAGGATGAGTCCCGCGTCCGCGAGATCATCGCAGTGATTGTTATGCAGCAAAGCCGTCTGAAGGATGGCGGAGGCAAGCTCGGGCTGATCGAGATTTAGACCGATGGCCGCAGCCAGATCTTTTTGGTTTGTGATCCAGTACAACAGGCCAAGATCGGCCAACGAGAGGTCGCGCAAGCGGGGCGTGCTGCGCGCTGTCCATGTCACGCCGAGGTGATTTGCGGCTGCGGCACCGAGGTAGTATGCGCGGGAATGCTCAGCAAGCTTGGTGGCACCGGTTTCCAGTATCGTCTTCAGCCATTGCCTATCGCTGTCCGCAATGGCGGGACACGATTGGGCTCCGATACAGATACCGAGCAGGTCAAGGGGTCGATAAAAGTAGGACTCACGGTCAATGGGAAACGCTTGTTTTTGGGAGAGACGCTTGAACTTGCTTGCCCATTCCGCTTCGTACCTTGTATCCCGCGTGAAACGGGGATTCACGTACTGGTAGCCCGCCGCGGCGAGTATAGGTGTTTCATCGAGACGCTCGACCACTAGGGAACGATTGTGGAACTGGCCGGTCGTCGTCGCGTGGAGATAATCCAGAAATCCGGCTTCGGGACTCGGCCACACCGCCCCTTTCACGGCCGTTTGGAGGCTGTCGCGCAGGAGAGCGTAGGCGGTGGCGAGCCCCGTCATAGGAACCATCTGCTCGCGCGCAGGCGCGTGTTGAGGACAGCCGGACTCCATCCGGGAACGCCGCGCAGGCGCCCGAGAAGGTCCGCAATAAGCTCGGAATAATAGATGCTTACCGGCTTTTTTGCCGGCAGCGTGGACCGCCAGCTGAGGCCTGTGAATTTGAGAACCTGCTCGCTCAAGTACGCGAGATCGTTGAACGTCGAGCCCTTGTGTATGTGCACGAGCAGAGGTGAAGGCAGCGGAGCGTTGTCGTGTTTGATGAGAAACGGGCCGTTCGTGCTGACGAGCCGCGTGTACCGCCCGAGCTGAGTGATTGTGCCGCGTTCCGGGACGAGAACTCCCTTCGCGGGTGCCTTATTGTCGTATCGGTTCTTGATTCCCGGCTGCTGGGGATCGATCAGCAGAAACGGGTGGTCGATTGTGACCGTGAGAAAAGCGAACTCAATGGTTTGCTCGTTTCCGACCGCCAGAGCGGCGCGTTTTGCGATTTCGGCAATTTCGATATTCTTGAGAGGCTTGTAGGTGTGAAAGATCAGCCTCACGTTATCGCCGGGATTCCAGCCGTTGCGCTGCTTGATTTCCTGCAAGAGGCGCTCCGTGCTCTCCTGCAGGACTTTGGGATATTCCTCGTAAGCGCACTCCTTGCCGACATGGCTTAGCAAGTAATTTCCGTCGCCGCGAAAGACGGTCGTAATTCCGACGTAGCGGGCGCGATCACTGAATCGATTCGTCCGGACCTCGCTTGTGCCAATGCCGATTATCAGCTCGTCGCTGATCGTGGTGTCCTGATTGACCGTCCAGGGCGTGCCATTCATTTTGGCGTACAGCGCGACAGCGAAGTTGGCCAGAAGGTATTGCAGCTCGTAGGGCTGTTTTGCAAAGCGCGAAACCTTGATTTCTTGCGCCGGAATCCCGGCAAGCATTAAGGTGGCCTTGGCGGTGAGGTAGGGGCTGCTGTTGTCCGGCAACCCCGCGTGCTGATCCGTGAGTACAACGATTGCCGCGTCGATGTTCGCATTGGCGGCAAGCGACTCCTCGATGGCGCGCTGGTATGCGCCGGCCGGATTGGTCTCGCTCACCAAGGGCACTTTGCAGAGCGTGAACGTCGGATTGAGCAGGCCGAACAGCTTGGCGAAACCGCCTTCGTACTGCGGATTCGATGTCACGACGCCGTTCCGGAAGCTGTTGAGGAATTTTTCGGTCGCTCCCTGTGCGGTATCGGGAAGGACAACCAGAATCGTTGGCGTCCGCTTGGGAAAGGTGTCCTTGCTGAATGGGCCGTATTGCTTGATCCCCACCCAGGGATAAGGGCTTGCCTTGGTGCGCGCCGGATCGAAGTAATACTGTACCGGAGGTGCCTGGTGGACGCTCTGGTACGCGGGCGAATTGGTGAGTTTCAGTTGCTCGCCGATGGTCGCCGTCAAATCTTCGGTCACCGGCAGGCTCGGGTCTTTGCGGAAAAACTGATGGAACTGCCCGACCATCTCGTTGACCGCGGGACCGCTGAGAAGTTTTGCCTCCTCGCGTTGGCGCGTCTGTTCGAAGAAATCATATTCGTTTCCCAGCAAGGCCTTAAGACAGCGGGCGAAGCTGGTCTTTGAGCCTTCCAAGTACACCTCGTCCGCGCTGATGGTCGTCCGGTTGTCGTATGCCGCGGTTAGGTTCACGGTTTTGCCGGCGAGGCTGCCAACTTGGCCGACAAGGCGCCTCTCGCCGGGCTGCGGCTTGCGCCGGACAACATAAAGTCCGGTTAGGTTGACTCCCGCGGCCTGCAACGCGCAAAGGTCGGCTGAAGTCTCCCATCTGGTGTTGATCGTGAGAAACAGGCCGACGGCTGTTTGGTCGGGAACCGTTTCTACGATTTTGGCTTCCAGGATAAATGTCGGACGGATAGCGAAGTCTTTGACCAACGGCGGTTTCGTGCGCAGCTTTGCTGCGGCGGCGCCGACGAGTTCGTCTTTTTTGCCGGCAAAGGCGAAGGGATGGCGCCGGAAGGCTTCGTAGCCGGGAAACTTCTTCGGGAGAAGTCCATCAATTAGTGCCGCGATGAATTGGAGGTGCTCGCTGCAATTTAGGGTGACTGGCTCACCGATGATGGTCCGGGGACTGGCCGTCTTCGGTACGGCGTACAGGAATCCATCGCGCCAGTAAGTAAACCAATCGGGATGTTGAGCGCGCAGATCTTTGAGGCCCTTGTTGTCCGGGAGCGCCATGCGACGCGCCGAAAGCGTTTGCCCGGATAGCGAAAGGTTAAAGCCGTTCAGCTGTAGTTCGTGTACTGGACGTGGTCGTGCGGTCGCTCCCTGGGCTTTGTAGTTTGTGCTCATCTACACTCTTTTAACAAAACCAATCATTTGTGGCACAGTCTCCAGAGGCACGCCACTCAGTTGTGAATTCTTGTTGCAGCGTCACCAATTTGGCTTTCGCCTTCGTCGACATATCTCAAGCGCGCAAGCCAGTAGTTCTTACGGCCGCCGTCGTTCTCGTGAACCGCGGCGCATTTCTGTCCCACCGCTATTCCTAGGAACGCAGGGATTGCCGTGCTTCGCGCGTAGCGGCCGGGAGATTGCCCCGTACCAGGAGTTCGTTGACAACAATAACTTGTATGTCATCCGAGATGTCCTGCAATTCTCTCACGCTCTCGGCGTCAGGGTGATTGATGGCTAGCGGAGCGGATAGCGCGATAACGGTCTGTCTGCCGTCCTTTGCCGTTGCCAGGATTGGTACAGAGAGTTTCCGGTCGCCCTTGGTGGCGACAGAGGCATCCAACTTGAAGTCGAATCCATCATAGCCTTGCCGGAGCAGGTCGTTGTAAAGAAGCGATGTGGACTCTTTCAGGCGGTCCCCGTCGAAATCGGGGAGAGCGCTGGTGATGAGAAATTCCAGCAATTCTGCGGCGACGTGGCGATCCAGAAGTCGATGTTCAAACTTGTTCTTGAAACTCCGCAGGCATCGGTAGCAGGAGGCGTCGCAGTTCTCCGGGCACGTTTTGACCAGCTTCAGGGCACGCTGGAATAGTTCCGTGCCGCGATCGACTAGCTGGCTTGCAAAACCCGCGCCGCCTGGCAGCGTGTCATAGAGAAAGACTTCTGCCTTGAGACCGTCTCGTCCCTCTGGAGTTAGAGACGGCCGATACTCCGCCATCAATTCTCCCGGCTCAATTTCGAGTAACTGGCTGGCGGCCTTGGCAAGTGCCTCACTGACGGTGCGCAGCGCGACATCGGTGGGATATTGCCCGGGCTTGAGACTCATCGGTGGGGCGACTTCCATCGAGAACAACGCGATGTCGGTGATAAAGTCTGTGCCGAGCACGATGTGGCGCGTCGTCCCCGCTCCTTCGCAGGTTCCTTCCTTCTCGTCCGGATAGGGTTTGCGGTGCGGTGCGGCTAAGAGCGGCGTTGGATCACTCGATGCCTCGATGCGCCCGCACTTCACGCAATACGAATACCCGTCGCGCTTCGGCCCTGTGTTTGATACGAGAAGGTGTTTTCGTTCCCGCAACACCCGCACGCGCTCGTTAATGGTGGTCCACTTCGCATCATCGGCCGGAGTTTCCATCGTGAGCTTGGCGCGCGTGGCGTAGCTCGTTTCAGGAATCTCGTCCGGTGAAGTCATTTCCTCGATATCGACTGGATGAGCAAAACCCGGAGGCCGCAGCCAGTAGCGCGCTTCGCCGAATGTGTTTTTGGAGCCGCAGGCAGGACAGTCTCTTTTTTCGCCCCGCTCAATTTCACCGATGGCATAGGTCTTGGCAAAACCGCAAGCACGGCATTCGCAGTAAAGGCGCTTCGACTCCCAGGCTCCAAAGCGCTCCGATCCCATCACGGAGTAAATGGCGCCGGAGGAGTAGCATTTTCCGGCAATCCAAACCTGCTTGCCTGGCGCGTATTGCGAGAGCGCAATCGGCAATCCTTGAGAAGGCGCGAAGCGCATGATGGGGCGGAAGCGCGTGGACCGCGCGAGATCGAAAACGTGGAACGTCGCCACATCAGTCGGGAAGGCATAGCGCGGCAAGACCCCGCGGTAAAGAAGGCGATCCAGCAGTTGACCAGTGTCCGGAGACTGGACCGGTCTATCCTCCCCTTCTTCGGGCGACTCTTCCGCGGCTTCATCTTCCTCCTCGGTTTTAGGCTGGACGGACATTTTCGGATCACTCCGAATCGCCGATTCAATGGCCTCGATGCAATCGTCCTTCATTTGTCCAAGAAGCGACGCGCGGTCTTCCGGCGAAAGCTCGCCGGGAATCCAGGAGGCGACGCGTTTCTTAAGTGCTTCCTCATTTTCCGCGAGCCAATCCTTGAAGTCTCCGATGTTGAGCACCGCCAATCCGCCGCGAAAGCCAGAAACCGTGCCGAGGACCGAAAACAAATCGTGGGGCTGCGCCGGGTCGATCTCAGGGATTCGGTCCTGGTGGTAGTTCTGCAGCAGGAACGCACGTATGTGGCGGCGGACGATCTCGCGGTTGTCGAGCGTCAGTCTCGGGTCCGTTACCTCGCCGCGTATCATGCCGTCCGGTTCGCTGAAGTAGTGCTCATCGTGGCTGTCCGCGCTGCCGAAAGCGACGACCGTTGCAACCGCGTTGCCGCGGCGTCCCGCACGGCCCGACCGCTGCTGGTAATTTGCGCGGCCTGGGGGCATGTTGCGCAGGGCCACTCCTGAGAGTTGGCCTATGTCGATACCGACTTCCATTGTCGTTGTACTGGAGAGAACGTCGATGGCCGCCGCGCGTGCGGCCTTCTTTCCAAGTGCGGGGGCCACGTCCTGAAAGAGAAGCTCATGCTCTTCGGCTTTGGAAAAGACATCTTCATTCTGCGGTGCGTTGAGTTGGGCAGTGTGCTCCGCAGCGATGAGCGCCATCGGCTCTGCGGGAGGATTGGCAAGTGCCGCAATGACGGGCTGGCGGTAGTACCCTTTCCTCGCGACAAAAACAGGATCGTTGTCCGGGTCGAGCGCATGCACCGCGTCGCTGCCGCAATCGAGGCAATGCGAAAGGCCAGGAACAGGCCGATGAACGGATTTGCAGGTGTCACACCTGACCCACGCTCCGTCCAGCAACAGCGAGAGTTCGCTGCCTTTCAACTGAAACTCACCACCCATGTCGGTAGTGAATAGTGCCAGAAGCTCGGGAGTCCAGCGCTCGTTGAAAAGCTTGCGCGCGGCTTTGTCCGGGATGATTACATCCATCGCATCGAATTTTCCCTTGCCCTTCTTTCCCTTGACGCTGACGCCCTCGATCTTCGGCCGCTTCCACCAGGAGGTCGGCATGCGGCTGAGCCAGAAACCGTAGTTTCTCCAGCATCTGAGCCATGCGCGAGCGAGCGCAATTTTAGCCTCGGCAGTCTCGATGAGGCCGGGGATCGCCGGCAGTTTCTCCAGCTTGGCTGTGAGTTCGCTGCGCTCACACAGTGACGCGACGGCAAGCGCCTCGAATCCGAGGAACGGGTCGGAGACGGTGGTGATGAGGTCTTCGAGGAGGGCCTGTGGCGGCGTTTCGGAGCGCATCTTCATAACCAGGAAAAGCAATCCCATGTCGGTATCGGCGCTGCCGTCGTCAATGGCAAGCTGCAGGGTCTCGGCGGCGGCAAAATTCTCGGCCGGCTTGAGTTCCGGACGCAGGCGGACGCTGAGCTTCGAAGAGGCAAGAAGAATGGCCATGTAGAGGTCGTCGAGACTTAAAAGTTGCTTGAGCTGGGAGGCCTTCTGGAGTCGGCTATATCCCCAGGCAATCAATGATCGAAGGGAATCTCGCGTTGAATACATCTGGAGGTTCGGCGCAAGGCGGGCCGCAACTTGGCGCGAGTCTGAAAACACAAGCACCTTGCGGCCGCGAAGGGGAGCAAAGTGACTTGCCTTCACTGCGTTCGCAGGTTGAATCTGCAACTGCTTCGCGACGAGCGCCTGAAACGGCTGGTCGCCCTTTGTCTGATGGTCCTGTACGGTGCTGCGGCCGAAGCGGGCCACTTTTCCGCAGCATGCGCACGGAATGAACTGCCCGCGGGCTTCGAGTCGCTGGTCCATCTCACCGTCTTCGTCCGGCGGTGGTATGACGCGATCCTGGCGCACGTACACTGTTCGCATTCGTGTCCCGTGAGCGTTGGGATTGAGACGGCCCGTTTCGAGGTCGTAATCGGCCGGCTCGGCCGGACGCGCAGGGTTGGGCTGCTCAAGGAGCATGTCGAGGGGGAGCAGCGGGCTGGTCTCGCCATCCTCCATGCGTAGGCGCTGGCCCGGCTCGCTCCATATCATGGTGGGATTATCGACGTCGTCCGTATAGGCGCGCGCGTAGGCCGTCCCGCAGAACCGGCACGTGTAGAGTTCGTGGACGCGAGCGCCGCACTTACATCGGTCGCGCGGCTGGCTGTACATCTTCCCGCAGAATCCACTGCGTTCTTCATCCGCGAGTTCGCTGCAAGCCGCATCCATGCATACCCAGAGGCCGGGTAGTCCGCGGAAGAAATTATGAACACGGCAAGGCAGCAGTCCGGGGCTTTTTGCGTCCGCCCGGGCGATACTGCCAAGGGCCATCAGCACGGTGGCTGCGCGGTCCGCGAGTTCCTGTGCGTCCGGGAACAACTCCCGCCCGATTTCCTCTACGGGCCTTGCTTGCTTCATCGTGTTGTTGATGAGAAGTCCGAGCGGCGGAAATTCGGCGAGAGCGTTGAAGAGACTTGCCTCAAGGGGAAGCTCCGGGGAAGCGTGCACGTGCTCAAGCAAGGGACGGACAAGAGGCAGACGATCTGCGTCAGTCTCCGCCTTGTAAAAGCCATCGAGGTCTATGGAGGCGAGCATCTGGGCATCGTGTCGTGTGCCGGTCGCCGCATGGGGCCTCCAGGCATAGTCGCCTTGTACCGCCACAAACGTTTCCGGCGGGACCCCGGCAAGCTGTGCGCCGAATTGAGGCGCATATGCCGCGTCCTTGAAGCTTGCCGTTGCACAAATGACCTGCAGACGTGCTGGCGGAATATTCAGGCGATCCCTGAGCCGACGCAGCAAAAGGCCGACTTCCGCACCTGCCGCGCCGCGATAGAGATGTGCTTCGTCCAGTACCACGAGGAATTTTTCCTGATGATTTGTGGCAAGCCACTCGCGGGTCTTATCGAAAATGGGCCTTTCAATGGGCCGCATCAGCATGTATTCGAGCATCGAGTAGTTGGTGACGAGCAGATCGGGCGGCATTTCCTGAGCTTCGTGGCGGGTAATGAGTTCCACGTCATCGCCAAGAGTGACGGCGCGCCGGAATTCTCCCGTTTTCCTGTCCTGCCAGTCACCGCCCTTTGTTCCAAACCACGCCACGAGGCTGGGCTTTGCAGGCCATTTGCCGCGCGACTTCAGCTGAGCCAACAATTCGCGAGCCTGCGCATGCTGTTCGGCTGAACTATCGTCGGCTTGACGCTCGATCTCGACATAGAAATCGTCGAACGCCCGCAGCTTTCGTGAATCTTTGTCTCGTGTGCGGATGCCCGCATACGGCGTCCGGCTTGTGTAGCGCGCAAACCTGGCTGGACGCTGCGCCCACTCTTTGAAGAGACGCACCGTGCGGGGATCGCCAAAGAGCGAACGGAGTCGGCCCAACTGGTCGTTCACGAGCGCGTTCATGGGATAAAGGATTAGCGCACGCACGGCCATCTGGTCCCTGAACGCGGAGGGATTGGCCTGGGCTTCGCGGGCGAGCTTGCCCAGAATGGGAAGTAGGAAGGATTCGGTTTTGCCCGAGCCCGTGCCGGTCATCACCAGCAGATTTTTTCCATCGACTAGGTTGTGTCTAATGGAGTCCGACTGGTGCTTATAGGGTGGATCGTAAAGCAGTGCGGGAAGCTCGCCTTCAGGTTTTGAGAGGGCCGAATAGGCGGCCAGTGCGGCCTTGGGAATGCCTTGAATTGCCGCAAATCTCTCCCCGCTTTGATAGCGCGGCGTCGATTCGATGTAAGGAATCTGGTGAATCACACCTGCGCGATTGAGCAGTTCCTTTCTCTGCTCGATAAGGGCGGGCGCACTGATGTGATAGGTCGCTTCAATGTAATCGCGCAGCGAGCCTTGCAGTTGGCGGATGGTCTCTTTAATTGTCTGCGTCATCCCTCCCCTTTGCTCCTAACTGCCGGTAGCCGTCAGCCAGAGATGTCTCTGAACATAGTCTTCTTCCGCGGCGAGTTCGCGCTCAGGCACCCAATATGAAAGCAGGCAATGCTCGGTCGGAGCCAAACGGCCTACAACGCACAGGCGCCGCTGCGCCCAAAGCGGGATCGGAGAAAAGAAATCCAGATACGTTCCGCCCGTGCCCGGTCGCCTGCGATATTTCTGCGGTGTTCCGCGGCTTTGGTCAATCGCCATCTGCAGGTGCCATGCAACGTCGCAACCGCGCCACCGTGTCCCCTTAAGCGGGAAGTCGAGAAAGCGGATGACGTTTCCATTTTCAAGATTGGCAAAACCCCACAGTGCGCTGCCGTAGGCCTGGGGGCGGCGGGCCACGAATTCGCCGGTGTGATGTCCTGGCGGGACCCAACGCCGCGAGTAATAATTCACGGGGCTGTCGGGAAGCAGGATTGAAAGGTCGGCTATCGCTCCGCTTGGCGGTTGTTCGGAAAGGCGGCGGACCATGTTCTGGCGAAGTTGGACGGCCGTTTCTGCCTTGGGAGCCATAAGCCACGCCGCTGCGGGGATTTCCCTCAAGCCCAACTCTCGCAGAACAAATGGAAGGTCCTCTCCTTGCACCGGCATAAGAACTCGCGCCACCGTGTCATATTCCACGCGGCTGCTCAGTGATGCGGGTAAAGGCGTCGCTTCGTCGGGGGCGATACCGACGAGGAAAATGCTACCGCTGGGCCGCGCGATGAATCCAGGCGGTGCGGAGAAAACCCATGTGCCCTTGGCATTGGGGTCGTCAACCGTCACTTGGTTCAGTTCAAGCAGATCTCCGACGACGATCAGTCCTTCAGCCACGGCATTGACTTGCTCTTCCAGTTCACCGCTAGCATCGGTCAGGTAAGCGAGACTCTCCGTGACAGCCGCCGTGAGCGTCGATAGCGAACAAGGGCAATGAATACCCGCCGCGCGCCGAAGCATTGCGGCTATCAGTGTGTCGTCGATGGCAGGCGAGGGCGGTATGCCGAGTTGATCGCGGCTTGCTGTCAGCACTTCTTTGACTGAAACCTGCGTGATCATGCTTTCAACCTCGGAAGGGCCGCGCTCGCAGCGCGTGACTGAGTCGTAGCGGACAGCAGAGCGAGAAACCTTGCTCCCCGGAGCAGTATGGTCTTGTCCTTGATTTCCGTAAGTAATCTGTCGAGGACCGGCTTCGGAAGGGATACCAGTGTATGCGGTTCGCTGCCCAAACGCAGGGCAAACTCAGAGAGTCCTTTATCCGGACAAACGTTGTAACGGTCGGCAACCTCCGCAAACCACTGAACGCCGGCGGTGGAAGTGGCGTCAAGCTTGGCATGATCGCGGCGCAGTAGAACCCCGAAACCAGGCGTGCCGCCGATGGCATGCTCCAGTTGCCTGAGCGCAACATCTGACTGCGGCTGCGCGAGGAAGCCGGCTTCGGCTTCGGCCCAGCGGCGGCCACAGAGCCGCCCGTAAAGGCGGTTGCGCAAGCGTTCCACGATACGGCCGCGTCGTAGTGAAACCAGTGGTCCGAACAGGCGCGCACGCATCCACAGATGAAGAATCTCGAGGGTCAAAGTGATGCTCGCGCCGTCGCCATCGAGAGGGCTCAGGTTGGGCTCGATAACAAGGCCCTGAAATCCTCCTTCCACCTGCGGCATGCTGACAACGATGGCATCCTCGCAATTTGCGTGGAGCGCTTCGTAGAGCCCCCCGGGAGCAGGAATTGTTATTCCGGATAGAGCTTCATCGATCTCGACCGAAACGGACTCTGCCGGACGGCGAAGGCTGAAGAAGCGGCAAGTCGCAGGTTCCTCCAGACCCATATCGTCAATGAGCCTCGCAGTGGTCATCCGGTTGGCGCTGCGGCAAACCCAGCGAATGGGTTTCACGTCACGGTCGAGGCGGAGCGTAAAATCGCCGAGTTCGTCCTCTTTGATAGAGAGGCTGCCAGATCCAGCCTCGAGATAGGCCCATTCCCGGTTCTCAACACCGACAAACTGGGAGAATTTACGCTGCCATTCGTCGTTCGTCACCGGCAGGTCAAAAGTGCCGATCACATCGGACAGAAGTTGCTCTCTCTTGGGTGTGAGGAGCGTCATCGTGCATGTGACGCGGTGCCCCGGTGGTCCCATGATGCCGATGGAGACATCCCCTTCCCAAAAGAGATCCAGCGGCGGATCGGACGGCTCCACCGATACGAACAGGCCCGCGTGGGACGTGGTGCCGGGCACCCAGGGTTCGGGCTCGCGGACGGAAAGCGTCACGATGCCCTCCGCCACAGCGGAGGGCGTCGCCGCCGACGAAAAAATGCGGCGCGTTTTGACGGATAGTGTGTGCTGGCCCGCGGCGAGTGATGGCAGTGAAACGAATGCGGCGGTTCCGAGTGGAGGCGCTTTGACGGCGACCTCTGCACCGTTATCAAGTCGCAAGGTGTAGGAATCGACGGCGTGGTCCTGCGCGATTCCGAAGCAGGGTCGGTCCGTCGTAAGCCATTCGCTGTTGCCCTCACCGTCCCACGCGCGTGCAGGCAGGCCCGCAGGCCAGATACGGACGGTTCTCGCGATATGAAGTCCCATTCCTTCCAAGAACGAGATGTCATTCGGGGAGAGTGTTTGGGGCGTGGAGATAAGAACTCCACGGACGCCCGCGCAGTCGATGTCGCAATGCTTGATGAGCCGGTGATCCGAAGGGATGTCGCCGTCGCTGAGCAGAACATAGCGTCTGCCCGGGCGTATGGTTTTGCCGACGATTTCACTCGCCAATCCGTCGGCCCCGACTCGAAACAGCCAGACGGGTCCGTCGGACAGTCGCGCCTCTTCGGACATTAATTGTTCGATTTGTGCATTGCGCTTCTCGAAGCTGACAAGCGGCGTACCGCTCCCGGGCCAAGACTTGAGCACGCGTCTTTGTGTTCCTGACAGGAGCCATGCATTGGGTAGCCATGTGTCGCCGGACCCGGCAATCTTGCATCTGGTTTTAAGAAGGAAAGCATGCAGTTCCGGATGCAAGCGCGCGATTGCGGTGAAAGACGGAATCTCAGCGACAAGAGACCATCCTGATGAGTTGGACGGCCGCAGCATCAGGTTTGGCCGAATGCGCGGCGAGTCGCGCGCGTCAGCATCCGTCGCGCCGTACGCAGGCTCGGCTATAGATATCGGACCGTCCTGCAGACGCCCGGCACCAGCGATGCGGTCGGCCACGTAGCGCTGCGTTTCCTTGAGCCATTCGCGTGCGCTCTGAACGCGCTCCAGGTCAGAGACAATGCGTTGCAGCGTCGCCGGCTGGATGGAATCGTGACCGGCTACATTCGTATTGCCGACGAGCGCCAGCGCGATCCTGCCGGCCAGTTCTTCCTGCTGGAGGAATTCCTGGAATCGCGAGGATGCATCCCAGGCGTGCGCCGCGAGGAGTTGACCGACCGTCGCGGGGTTCGGATCGCGGAGTTGCGCCAGGCGGTAGCGGAGATTGTAAAGTGCTCTTGCAAATTGGAGTTGCAGATACTTGGGCAGGATGGCGTGCGTGATGGGCCAGGCGATGATCCTGAACCACTCCGCCCACGAGCCCGTGGGCTTTACGCCGTGATACGTCGCGCGGAATTTGTTGAACCAGTCACGGAGATGATTCCGGCTGCCGCGGTCCCTCCAGCGCGGCGTGCGTTCTTCGAAGGAATGCCAGTATTCATCGCCATCGTAGTCGTAACCAATCTCAGTGGCGTAGATAACCCACAAGAGCCAATGTTGGTCTAACCATAGTCCCAGAGCTAGACGTTCGTGCAGAAGTGAAGCGATCTCTTGAAGTTCGTCCTCGCTTAAGCCGTGCTCAAGCGCGAAGAGAGGGAGGCTGGCGGCGTTCCTTGCTGCGGCGAGCCGAGAAAAGTGCCTTTCGAGACGCCCTTGCCAGGAGTTGAGCGAGGTTTCCATAGGAAGTCGAGTTTGAAGCTCATGCAGTCGCTGAAAGACGGATTTGACCAGTTGTGCTCGATGGCGACCGATGATCTAAGAGGCCCAAAAGCTGTTCGCGAGTCCAAAATCGAAATTCCGGACGACGCAAGGATCGCGGCACTATCCAGCGGTTCTTCGCAAGCGCGCCTATTTCCTGGACCGTCAGTAAGCCCCGGTAGTGAAAATGGCGGACTTCTCCCCGCAGTACCCGAGCTGCATTCGTTGCCACGTTACAGGCAAAAACTTCTCTCATAATGCCGTGCCGTAGTAGGTCAGACTCGTATCCGAGATCATCGAGCACGGCTCTAACTAGTCTGAGTTTCCAATTTGGGCCGTCTCCAAAACGATTTCCTTTCGCGTAGGGATGCCTCTTCAGCCGAAGGTACTTGCGCATTTCCAGAAATAATTGCGCCGGAATATGAAAATGTCCCCATCCCGTTGTGTATCCGATTGACTGGAAGTAGGGGACTCCCGCCAATTTTAGGCGATTGTAAACGGAGGATCGCCCGAGCGAAGAGGAAGTCGTTACCACTCCGAGGCCCGGGTGCTTTTTCTTTTTAGAGATGATGCTCTTTCGATGTCCATATTTCTTGGCAAAGTGGTTTCTAACTTCGCGGCTACGAATCAGGCAAGCGACGAGTTTGCCCGCGAGTAACTGATTGTATGGGGGTAGGGCACCGAGGACGTAAGCATCCATTACGTTTACCAGACGCTCCTCACGGTCAGGCACCGTCCATCCGATTCTTTCGTCGCGTACTCGCAAATTAAAGACCGGATCGCCAAGTGCAATAAGTCCCATGAGCTTTCCATTGCTCCCGTCCCAAACCAGAAATCTCATTCGGCGACCGTATCCCTGCGATACAGGAACACTCCACGTGAGGCTTGCAAAACGGAATAGGTCGGATTCCATTGTTCCGGATTCGACCGGCTGAATTCTAGGTACGATCTGAGCGGGGACGATGTCTTTCCCTTCGGCAAAGTACTGAAGAAGATTAGGAGTCGCTCTTTTGATGAATGCGGCTTCCTCTGCTAGGCGCTCGGCACGATGGAGGCGATGGACTTGCCTCAAAGCATCCTTCGTTGAATCTGGTGGGCGCAGTTTGCCACCTCCATCTTCGACGAAACCGAGTTCATTCAAATGATCCTGTAGCCGATTGTGGATGTCGCGGCCAAACTTGGCGATTCGGGCTCTCGTCCATCTGGGCATTGGGAAGAGACCACCTTTTACTAGATTCACTGGCCGAGGGATTTTTAAAACGTAACACTTATCATTTAATTCATACTCCAGTCATCTTTTTAATTGCGCCCTTGATCTGATTGACGAATATATCTTCGTTGGAGGGCTGCAAGGGAGTCATGTTGAAGTGGGGATACGGACGGTTTTGCGGTTGAAAATAGTCTTTGAGTTGAATGTGGCTTGAATTTGAACAGAATCCGCTCAGACGCAGATTGGTACCCCTATCGTCGATCAGACCAACGAAAGATCGGCCAAGCCCCTTCTCAAGATTTCCCGCGTAGAACTTGCACTCCCACCCTGCCACGAGGCTGGCGGAGGGTGGGTCGTCTGGCCGCTGTCGGCAGCGGTCCGCAGCATCACCGCGTATGATTGAGACGTCCACCTCGTGCGTCATTCCACTCGATCCTCGGAATTCCACTCCGACGTGAATTTCAAAAGTCTCATTGTTTAACATAAATTCAGCGTAGCCATAATTCCGAGATCGGGAGTGGATCTGGCCGGGCGCACCACGAAAAACGAAAGGCGCCGGTGGCCCGGTGATTCCCCGAAGCACGGGCACTGCACCCAGTTCACGAACTGCACGAAGACAGAGCCCAAAAACGTAGGCCTCGTATGCCTTTTCTTCGACACTGCGCACCAATTGATACTGACCAACCCCGAGAGGGTGATCGAGTAGCGCGTCTATCGCAGCCTCAAGCTCAGACAAAGTTGCCAGGACTATTCCTCCCGAAAGTCGAAAAGCTCTTTGAGCCGAGCAAGATTCCTAAGCTGCTCCGAAATTTGCTGCTGCGGGATGGGGCGCAAAGGCTGCAGTTCATGAATTGAAAGCGACGGATCAATTACGGCCGGGAGCTGCGTCTCCGTACGTAGCTCTATCTGCACATCCTTATCCCGCCCTTCGCTATCCGGAACTAGGTTGGCGATAGCGGTTTTTTCGGGCCTCGTGGGATAACCTAGTGGAGAAGGAGCCATGTTCCGCAGACAGGAATCAACGAACATCGGTTGTTCAACGAAACAGGCCGCCAATGCGTTTAGAGCAACCTGGAGTGCCTCATCATAAGGATAGGGCACAGTTTTTCGATAGACTCTGAATTTCCTTCTGCGATTTCCGTTAGTCGATTCTCTCTCCTGAATGTCTTTCCCTTGATCGACAGCTGTGTGGATTTGCGCGGCCAATGGGGTATCGCGCTCTGCCAACTTTCGGAAGAGCAATTCCAAAGCTGCCTCGGGTGTATAGTCGTGCTTACTCATTCCAGAATTCCCGTTCCAATCCCCGCAGAGCGGCTATGCTCGGTGCAAGCGGAGCTGTCGGACGCAAAAGCAGCGCCATGCTTCCCAATGTTGATTCCTGTACCCTTAAAGGGTACACTTGACCTCAGAATGGGTACGACGGATATTCTATCAAACACGTTATTTGGGCGCACTAGGGGCGCGGTCCTCTCGGTGTTGTATGGGCATGTGGGTGAGTCCTTCTATCTGCGTCAGCTTGCCCGCCTCACGGATAAAGCTCTGGGACCGGTACAGCGTGAGGTACGTCAACTCGTGGACGCTGGATTGGCCACCCGAAAAATCCTCGGAGGGCGCACGCTGTACAGCGCCAACCAAGATAGTCCGGTCTTCAAGGAAATCAAGAGCCTCGTTAACAAGACTGTCGGAATGCACGACGTTTTGGTTGACGCTCTGAATCCGTTGCGAAAACGGATCAATCTCGCCTTTGTCTACGGCTCTGTGGCTAGGTCACGCGATACAGAGCACAGCGATGTTGATCTAATGATTGTCGGAAAAGTCGCTTTCGACGAGGTCGTCGAAAGCCTGGGCGCAGCACAGAAAACATTGAATCGGGAGATCAATCCAACCGTGTATTCTATGAGGGAGTTCGGGAAGAAAGTGCGTGGCAATTTCCTCAAGACCGTGCTGGCCGACAAGAAGCTTTTCATCATCGGAGATGAGGATGACGTTAGAGAATTGGGCCAAGAATAGCTGGCTCGAAAAACGCGCCGCGGATCGGGAAGAAATTGGCCGTTTGCTGACGCTTGCGGACGGGCGTCTCTCGGACTATGAGAAGGCCGCTACCGCAAAACTGTCTCCCGACGTGCAATTGGGCTTGGCTTACGATGCGATTCGCGCATGCGCAACGGCAGCATTGCGCGCTGCAGGCTACCGAGTTGTGAGAGGCGGCGGTGGTGAGCATTACCGAACGATTGAAGCTCTGGAATTTTCGATTGATCCGCAGAAGAAGATTGTACCGGTGCTCGACAAGCTGCGCAAAAAGCGGAACGTCGGGTCCTATGACGATTACGGATTAATATCGCAAGGTGAGGCGGACCTCTGTGGAAAGATGGCGGTGCAGGTTCGGAAAGAAGTGGAAGCATGGATTCGCAAAAACCATGCTGATAAGATCTCCTGAATGATTTGCCACAAGGGTCGAAATTTCTGACAAGGTTGGCGCGCTGGCAAATTCTAGATCGTCCGTCTGATCGCCGTTCCGTGTGTCCGCATAATCGCGTTGCTGGGGCGCCGAGGAATACTCTCGTCCTAACAAAGGGTGGACAGCGCTTTCGCGTTCATTCGATCTCGTACTTCGTCGAAGTGCCACGGGCGAAAGTCGTGGGTGTCTACGCCAACGTCCATCGAAAGTGAACCATCCGGACTTGCCAAGCGTCCGTGGGAATGCCCGTAGAGGTGCCAAGCTCCATGTGAGGAGTGATTCCAAACGCGCAGCGCATAGTGACAGAGCACGATACGTTGGCTGCTGAGGGAGACCTCCGCCAGATCGCCGAGCCAAGAAAACTCCTCGGTCAGTTTGCGCGTGTCCTTATCGTGGTTTCCCGGTACGGCAAATACCTTCTTGCACCGAATCTCGCGGCGGAGCTCCGCGGCTCTTGCTTTCGGGCCAATGCAGAAATCTCCGAGAAAGTACAACGTGTCGTTCGCTTTCACCAAGCTGTTGAGCCGTTCGAGAATGCTGCGGTCCATTTCCTCGACGGTATCGAACGGGCGATTGCAGTACCGGATGATATTCTTGTGACCGAGATGAAAGTCTGCCGTGAACCAGATATCAGACATGCCCCTTCTCCGCAAACAGAACTTCATGCGCGTTAGAGCAACGCGGCCGCTTCATGGATAGGCGTGGCGAAAGCAGCCATTTTTGGAGTGAGCGCCTGGAGGGAGACAGTTTCATGATGCACAGTCCCGGGTATCGTTCGGCCGAAGTCCCTGAACAGCGAGTTTTTTCATTGCTGCATTTTCGCGAATAACTTCACCAGCCTCTCGACCGTGCAAAGCTATCTCTACGGCGATTGAGCGACCGAGAATTCGCTGATCAATATTGCCAAACGGCCCAGGCACGAGGCTTCCCAACCAAACGGTCCAGGCCGGCGTATGAGCGTTGCCGACAATGATGCCGGGGCGAAAAATGGCGAGGCGGGTAAAACCGATGTTGCGCACGGTGTCTTCCTTCATGCCCATTACACGGACGTAGCGAAATCGGCTGCGGGCTGAGCTTCCAACCGCAGAGAGTAGGCAAAACTGGGCGATTCCGGCGTCATGGCAGCCACGCGCAAAGGCACCGACAACGCCGAGTTCAAGTCGTTGCAATTCTTCTTCGCTCCAGCGCATCGATCCAGAACCGACACCCACACAGCTCACGGCGCTGACCGGACCTTGGCTTAAAACCTCGCGGGCAAGGGCGGCAGTGCGTTCGGCAAAGTCAGCGGCGGCGGTATCAAGAACGACGTTGCGTACCCGTGATCGCGCCGCAATGGACTTTCTGGTGACCATCACGACTTCGCGGCATTCCGGAATTGCTAGCAGCTCGGCGACAGTTGCACCACCGACTTGCCCGGTACCACCCAGGATGATTGCGGAGAAATTCTCGTTCATAAACCATGACCTCTGCTTAGGTAAGGATGCCGTAGCCTGAACAGCCTCCCTTCGAGGCCGCACTTCGTGACCACGACTCCAAAGTCATCGTTTCGCGCCTGCGCGAGGTGGCGAATCGTTCCCACGCTTCGCCAAGTCGCCTCTCTAGTGAGCCTGCGCACTCAACGCTTTCCAGGCCGCCAGAGAGTCCATGTAGTCTCTCCAGTGCGCGATTTTTCGGTTCTCGATCTTGATGATCGAGCAGAACCGATTGTTGTATTTCACTTTCGTCGCGAGGACGGTCCCGTGGACCTCGTATTCGAGGACGACGACACGACCGTCGTCTGTTGTATGGACAACTAGGTTGTTGGCAGATTGAAGCGCGATGTTGTCGACATAGCCCCTGAACGCGGCCATTAGATCGGTTTTCCCTCGAATCACGCGAGGCCAGCCGAGATCATAGAGAACCTCGTAGACGGTATCGTCAGTGACGATGTCAAAGAAGTGCTCGCCATCGACGAGGTCGCCCAGCGCTCGCCGAATCAAATTGAAGTAAGGATCGGCGGGCTTGTAGGCAGCGTATTTCGAGTTGGATATTTGAGACTCCCGTCGCGCTCCGCAGAGTTGCTTACGAAATGAGAATTATATTGGGCAATGCGCCTAAAAGCAGGCGCGTTGTCTGTGCACCAACTGTGCACGAATGGATCGTTTTCAGCCCATTGGGGTTACTTCTGAACGGAAAGCAGATTCCCCGATTTATTGGGAACGCTCGTAGTTAGTAAGAACGGAGAGAGCTGTTGGAGTCGTTGATCGTGCGCCCAAGGCAGGCGCGCTACCAGGCTGCGCTACGCCCCGA
>JBAUEH010000038.1:0-37609 GCA_049678505.1 Candidatus Acidiferrales bacterium | reverse complement strand
GGGCGCGCTCTAGCCACCTGAGCTACAGGCCCATTCAGGAGCGGATAATTTTAGCATGACCGAATGAGAGCTGCACAGGAATGAGGCGCAAAGGCCGCAGCAGAAAGGCATATCAGGGCGCGCTTTGGGTACGTGGAGGCGCGGACCATGCCTCAACGTGGGCGAGGGATTCGGCGATGCGGTCGTGGACGTAGTGCAATTCTGCGGCGGTGATGCAATAAGGCGGCAGAACGTAAATCACGTTGCCGAGGGGACGAAGCAAAACGCCTGCATTCAGGAAAAAATCGTAGAGTTTGGGGCGAAGGCGCGAAAAATAACCGGGATCGTCGGCGCGCAATTCAATGGCGGCGACGGTGCCGATGGAACGTACGTCGCCGACGGCGGGATGATCCTGGATCGAGGCGAGGCGCTGCTGGTGAATCGCTGAAATTGCGCTGATGCGCTCGAAGACCGGCTCATTTTCGAAGATTTTGAAACTGGCGACGGCCGCAGCGGCGGCAATGGGATTCCCGGTGTAGGAATGACCGTGATAAAAGGTGCGGCCACGGTCGTCGCTGACGAAGGCGTGATGAATTTCCGCAGTGCACACGGTGGCGGCGAGCGGAAGAACGCCTCCGGTGATTCCTTTCGAAAGGCACATGAGGTCGGGAACCACGGCGGCGAGTTCGCAGGCGAACATTTTGCCGCAGCGGCCAAAGCCAGTGAGCACTTCGTCGGCGATGAGCAAGACGCCGTATTCACTGCAAAGCTGACGGACGCGCTGCAAGAATTCCTGCGGATGGACGATCATGCCACCGGCTCCTTGCAGCAGCGGCTCGACGATGACGGCGGCGATTTCGGCGTGCTTTTCCTCGAGCAGGTGAGCGAGCTGGCCTACGCAATCAATGTCACAGGTGGCGCGCGTTTTGCCTACAGGACAGCGGTAGCAATACGCGCTGTGAACGCGATGCACGGGAAAAAGAAAACTGCGGAACGGATCGGAAAAGGCCGAGCGCGCGCCGACGGACATGGCTCCGACGGTGTCTCCATGATAGGCATGCTCGAGGGCGACAATGGAAGTCTTTTGAGGGCGGCCGACGTTTTGCCAGTACTGCACGGCGATTTTGAGCGCGACCTCCACGGCGGTCGAGCCATCGTCGGAGAAGAAAATGCTTCCGAGTTCTTGTGGCAGAACCGTGCGGAGGCAGGCGGCAAGCTCTTCGATACGATCATGAGTGAAACCGGCGAGCAAGACGTGATCGAATTGCGCGGTTTGTTCGGCTATCGCGGCCATGATGGCCGGATGGCAGTGGCCATGCAGAGTGACCCACCAAGATGAAATCGCGTCGATGATGCGCCGGTCATCAGCGGTGTAGAGATAGACGCCCTGGGCCTTGGTGATGCGGAGCGGCGGCGGATCGAGGGCTTCCTGAGTGAACGGATGCCAGACGTGCAATGGAGCGCTCATGACGGGAAGACCTTCCGGTCGAAATTTCTGCGGAACGCTTGCAACAGTGTAGCGCGATTTATTCTGGCGAGCTGCGGGACTGCACCTACAACCTCGATTCCGCCATAGCGCTCAATCGCGCGGCGATTTTCGCGATTCGGTTTCCCCACCATGATGACGCCACAAAGGTCCAACCGCGAAGCGCGCAACGCGGCGATGGAAAGCAAAGTGTGATTGATGGTGCCGAGCGCCGTGCGCGAGACGAGAAGCACGGGAAGCGCGAGGCGAGACATCAAGTCAGTCATGAGCTGCGTGGAATTGATGGGCACGAGCGCGCCGCCGGCACCTTCGGCGATGAAGTTCTCATGGGCGGCAATTTCTGGAAGTTTGATTTTGCGCAGTTCGATGCGCACACCGGCGCGACGCGCGGCCAGATGTGGCGAAACGGGAGGAGAAAAACGGTACACCTCAGGAAGCGTGCGGCGACTGGGCAATGCGGCGAGCCGAATTACCGTCGCACGATCGGTGCCTTCGCGCGTGCCGGTTTGAATGGGCTTCCAGTAAATCGCGTTGAGAGCGGCGCAAAGAAGCGCGGCGACGGTGGTTTTGCCCACGCCAGTATCCGTGCCGGTGATGAAAAAACGGCTAGGCATGCGCGAGCGATGCGGAGGCAGCGTCACGAGAGCCGCTAATAGATGACGCGGAGGTTACGAAAACCTGGGCGAGACGGTGAACATCTTCCAAAGAAATTTCGCTGGTCAGGGACAAACGAATGCGCGCGGTGCCGGGAGGAACCGTGGGAGGGCGGATGGCTTTCACGGCGAAGCCCGAGGATCGCAATTCCGATGCGACACGCAAAGCGGATTCGTTGGAACCAAGAATTACGGGAACGATGGGAGTGTCTCCGGAGCCGCAACTCAGGCCCGCGGCGGTAAGCGCGGCGCGAAGGGCCACAGAGATTTGATGGAGATGGGCGCGACGGGCATCCGCCGCGCGTGCAATGGTAAGCGCGGTGCGGATTTGATGCGCGACGTAGGGAGGCGTCGCGGTGCTGAAAATGAAACTGCGGGCGTGATTGACGAGATATTCTTTGACGGCGGAGTTGCAACACACGAAAGCGCCGCAGGAAGCGAGGGCCTTTCCGCAAGGATACACAGCGGCAAGAATGCGGCCGCGATCCGGCAGACCGGCAACGATGCCGCGCCCCTCGATGCCACAGACGCCGATGGCGTGAGCCTCATCAACCATCAATTCGGCGCGATGAGCGTTTGCGAGCTGCAAAAGCGAGTCGATCGGCGCGACATCTCCCTCCATGCTGAAAATGCTTTCGGTGACGATAAGTTTCGCGCCGGGCGCGCTTGCGTTTTCCTGAAGCGCGCGTTCGAGGAAGCGCAAATCGCCGTGGGGATAAATGATTTTGCGAGCGCGCGAAAGACGAATGCCGTCGATGAGACTGGCGTGATTGAACGCGTCGGAGAAGACGATATCGGTATCGTGCAGGAGAGAGCTGAGCAAGCCCACGTTGGCAGCGTAGCCGGAGCTGAAGTAGAGTGCGGATTCCGCACCAACGAAATTCGCGAATTCGGATTCGATGGATTCCCACTCGCGCGAGTTTCCGGAAAGCAGGCGCGAGCCAGTGGAGGCGATGCGCGTGGCAGATGCGAGAGCATCGAGGACGGCTTGCTTCAGATGCGGATCCGCAGCGAGTCCGAGATAATCGTTGGAGCAGAGATTGATGCCACGAGGAATATCGAGCGAACGGAATTGAGAATGATCGCGAAGCGCGCGCAATTCGGCGTCGATGCGAGCGCGCAGGTTGTTTTCAGGCGATGCGGCAAGCGGCGGTAATGGGTCAGTTTGAATTTTGACTCCTTGTGTCACGATCAAGAAAATTCAAACTGACCCGCCACCTAAGCGGCTTCGCGGTTGAGTCAGACACGCGCCATCGCCTTCATGCCGAGATCGCCGAGAAGCGCTTTGTCCTGATCGATGGAGGGATTCGGCGTGGTGAGAAGTGTTTCTCCGGTGAAAATGGAATTTGCGCCGGCGAGAAAGCAGAGCGCGATGGCTTCGCGCGAGAGCTTGTGACGGCCGCCGGAGAGACGGACGCGCGAAGCGGGCATGAGGATTCGCGCGGTAGCGATGGCGCGAACCATCACCAGGGGATCAAGCTCCGGCGCGCCGGCAAGCGGAGTGCCTTCAACACGCGCGAGCACATTGATGGGAACGCTTTCCGGGTGCGGATTGAGATTCGAAAGCTGATGAAGCAGGCCGATGCGATCCTCTTCGGACTCGCCGATGCCAAGAATGCCGCCGCAGCAAACGGTGATGCCCGCATTGCGAACGCGAGCGATGGTTTGCAAGCGGTCTTCGTAAACGCGCGTGGTGATGATGTGGCCGTAAAATTCGGGCGAAGTATCTAGATTGTGATTGTAGGCGGTGAGGCCGGCTTCTTTTAGGCGAACGGCCTGCGATTCGGTGAGCATGCCAAGCGTGCAGCAGACTTCGAGATCAAGAGCGGCAACGCCGCGAACCATTTCGAGCACGGAGTCGAATTCACGGCCCTCGGGAACGTCGCGCCAAGCGGCGCCCATGCAGAAACGCGTGGCACCATCGGCCTTGGCGCGTTTGGCAGATTCGAGAACAACGGCGGGGTCCATGAGTTTTTGACGCGTGACGCCGGTTTTATAGTGAGCGCTCTGCGAACAGTAGGCGCAGTCTTCGGGACAGGCGCCGGTCTTGATGGAAAGCAGGCGGCAAAGCTGGACTTCTTCGGGCTGATGAAATTCGCGATGAACGAGCTGGGCCTGGAAAATAAGTTCAGGCAGAGGCGCGTTAAAAATATCGCGAATTTCGCTGCGCGCCCAATCGTGGCGAATCTGCATTCAGAAAACTCCTCGCGCTAGGCGAGAGCGATGAGTTCGATTTCCACGCGAACGTCGCGCGGAAGACGTGCTACTTCAACCGTCGCACGCGCCGGCGGGTTCGACGGGAAATAGCGGCCGTAGACCTCGTTCATCGCGGTGAACTCGTTCATGTCTTTGAGGAAGACGGTGGTCTTCACGGCTTTGTCGAGGGTGGAGCCCGCAGCCTCGACGATGGCTTTGAGATTTTGCATGACGCGATCGGTCTGCGCGGCGATGTCGCCCTGGACGAGCTGGCTGGTGGCCGGATCGAACGCGACTTGGCCAGAAATGAAAACGAAACCGTTGGCGCGGATGGCTTGCGAATAGGGGCCGATGGCCTTGGGGCCGTGCGCCGTTGAGATGACTTCCTTCACGATTCCTCCTATGAGTGATGCGGATTTCGGCACTGGGTCAGTTTGAATTTTGACTTTCTGTGCCACAATCAAGAAAATTCAAACTGACCCCCGAATTTCTACTGCTTACCGGCGCCCGCGTTTTCGTAGCGAGCGCGAAAATCGGGCGGAATTCCGGGCTGCGCGAGCCAAGTGTGGAAAAAGCCCGCCAAATTCTGATGGCATCGGTCTTCCAGCGCGGCGCGAAAGTCAGAATAGCCGTATTCCTGCCCGCGCAAAGCATAAACCATATCGGAGATGGCATGTGTGACATTTTGCCGGCCGCATTTATCTTCGAGGGCGAAGAGAAAAAGAACGATTTTGTCCTGCGCGATGCGGAGCTGAGCCGGCGAATCGTTTGGCAAAAGATTTGTGATCGGACGCTCGACGGCTTGTTTGCGCACTTCGTCAAACTCGTGCAGGGCGCCGAAGATTTGAGCGCTGCGAGACGCAACGTTGGAACGCTGTTGCTCCGCCAAAGCTGCATAGATGCTGAGGCCATTTGCGAGAAGCCAGGCTTCGGGACGAGGCGCAAGCAGATGTGAAAACCAAGTGGCTGCGAGGCTCTGGTCGTCGGGAAGAGAGGGAACATTTGCAGCCAGAGGCCGATTACCGGAGGGCTGGCTGATGAAAATTGCAGTAGGCGGAGTTTCGGCGGGAAACTTCGAATCGGGCGATGAAGGGCCGCGTGCGGACGCGTCGATCGCATAAATGGCGCTGTTGTCGCGCGGAAGCGGGCCAAAAAGCTGCGCGTAGAATTGCAAAGTTTGGCCCAGAGCGGATGCGGATTGCTGCCAATCGGCTGGAAGCGGTTGTGCGGACCAGAAAACCACATTTGCGGATGGAGCGCGCTGCTCGCTGTATTGGCCAGCGACGATGTAGGGATCGAAATCGGTTTTGCGGATGCGGAAGCGATATTTGACTTCATCGTTTTGCTTTTTTGTACCGCGAAGCTGGCCGCTGGCGGTGACGCGAAAATCAGCGGGAACGGTGACAGCGAGATCGGTTGGATTGGGGCGGACGATGCTTGGCGACAGGAAAGCCTTGAATCTCATCAGCGCCGGAAGCCAGCCGGAGTCGTTCAAATAGAAGGCATTCGCAGCGAAGAAAATTCGCGGATCTGTTGCCGGCTGGGCCGCTAGATCGTATGAGAAAACCAGATTTAGCTTTTCTTTCTGCCGCCACGGGACGGACATCGGAATTCGCCAATCGTCGGCGGCTTCGGCGGGTTCATGTTGCAGAGCAATTTCCTTGCCGTCGATTTCGGCGTGAAGATTGGCGCGTCCGAAGGTTTTCTCGCCGGGCAGCTCGACGCCGATGAAATGAAGAGGAGCATTGCCTACGTTCGCGAGACGGTATTCGGCGCGGACGGCGAGATGCGGCGGGCTGCCCGCAACAAAATGAACGGTCAGGGCCTCTTTTTGAATTTGGTAGCCTGGGGCGAGCGGCACGCCGCAGCCGCTCATCAAAATTGCGCAAAAACCGGCGATTGCGGCAGAGGCGCGAGCGCGACAAAAAGCAGAGCGAGTCAAGGCAGAAGAATTCTACCGGGCCAACGGGCGCGGGTCTAGCATACTCGTTTGGGTAATGGACCAGCTTGAATTTTGACTCCTTGAGTCACGATCAAGAAAATTCGAACTGACCACTACCCACGTTTGGAAACTTGAGGTTAAAAAGCGGCAGAGGGTGAACGAGAGGCGCCGCGCTAGCGGCCGCCGGGGTAGCGGCTCAGAATTTGGGCGTCGCTCCAACCGCGGCGGCGAAGAGCGATGATCGTCGGAGCCTCGTCGTCCGGGATGCCACGGCGAACGAGCTGTAGCAGAGTGGCTTCGCGCATACCGGCATTCTTGAAGTTCGCGAGCGAAGCGCCAGAAAGGACGGACAGACCCTCGGAGCGGCGGTGCGCTTCCTCGAGAATGATTTGATCAGAGAGGCCAGCAAGCCGCATGGCCTGGGCTTCACCGGACCAAAGGCCAATCTGGTTGAGCTGCGCAAGTTGCATTACAGTGGGCTCGGAAACGCCAGCGCGGAGCAACGCCGCGATATCGTCGCCGGTTTGGAATGGTTCCTTGCGGCTGCGCGCTAGACGAACCACGGTAACGCAATCATCATCGGAGAAACCGGCTTGCTTTGCCGCGATGATCTGGGCTGCTTCGGCGTTGGAGACGTCCATGCCCTTGAGGGTTTGTATGGCGGTGAAATTCATGCCGGAGCTGTCGAGAGCAGTTGTGTCGAGCGGAGCGACATGATGACATCCGAAAATGAAACAGGGAGCCACCCAAAGGGCGAGCAGAGATATCCGATGCGGCGCAGTGCGACGCTGCCAGGGGCCGGGAAGGGGGAGGCGAAACATATCTATTGAATTGTAGCTGCGTGGACGGCCATTGCGGTGTGGCGATGTCGGAAATGACAATGCAAGACAGGAACGACGGACGGGGGCGGGCGGCTAGACGTTGTAAACGCGTTCGATATCGAAGATGCCGGGGATTTTCTTAATCTGCAAAAGGATCTTTTCGAGCTGCTTGCGGTCGCGCACATCCAAGGCAATTTCGATCCGCGCGTGCAAATGCTCGCCAACGCTTTCCAGAGTGCGGATGTTGGCCTCGGCGACGCTAATGGCGGCGGTGATTTCCGCGAGCATGCCGGGACGGTCTTCGGTGAGGATGCGGAGGCGCACAGGAAAGATCGAATTCGCCGAGCCGGCCCATTCCGCGGCAATGCGGCGCTCCGTTTCATAAAGGAGATTCTGAACGTTCGGGCAGGCGGTGGAGTGGACGGCGACGCCACGGCCGCGCGTGACGTAACCGACAATGTCGTCGCCAGGAATCGGATTACAGCATTTGGCGCGATAGACCATCAAATCATCGTGGCCGCGAACTTGAATTGTGGCTTGCTGCATGCCGAGCATGCGCTTGACGGTAGAAACAATCTTCGCAGGCTTTTCTTCCGTGGATTCGGCGAGAGTCTGACCCGACGCCTTGGCGAGAACCTGGCGCGCCGACCATTTGCCGTAGCCTAGATCCGCGTGAAGGTCTTCGATGCGACCGCAGCCATATTCGGAAGCGACGCGCTGCCAATCCTCGTCAGAAATTTTCTTCAGGCTGAGGCCACAATTCCGGGCTTCCCGTTCCAGAAGGCGGCGGCCGACGGCGGTTGCTTCTTCGCGTTCGTGAAGGTTAATCCAGTGGCGAATTTTGCTACGGCTGCGGGAAGTCTGGACGAACTTCAACCAGTCGCGGCTGGGTTCATGGCCTTTTTGCGTGATGATCTCGACCACATCGCCGTTGGTAAGCACGTGGCGCAAGGGAACGATTTGCCCGTTCACCTTCGCGCCAGCGCACTGGTGGCCCACTTCGGTATGGATGGAATAGGCGAAATCGACGGGAGTCGAGCCGCGAGTCAATACGACGACGCGGCCCTTCGGAGAGAAGGTGTAAACCTCCTCCGGATAGAGATCGACTTTGAGCGTGGAGAGAAACTCGCTGGGCTCCTCCATTTCCTGCACCCACTCAATGAGCTGACGCATCCAGAGCACGCGCTGATCATCACGCTGCTCGTCAATATCCGCGCCCGGCCGGCCCGAGAGGCCGTGGCCGTCTTTGTACTTCCAATGCGCCGCCACGCCTTGCTCGGCGATGCGGTGCATTTCCTGCGTGCGAATCTGAATTTCGAATGGCTGACCGGAGTGAATGACGGTGGTGTGCAGGGACTGATAAAGATTGGGCCGCGGCATGGCGATATAGTCTTTGAAGCGGCCGGGCACCGGGCGCCAGATCTGATGGACCACGCCCAGGGCCGCGTAGCAGTTCTTTACCGTGTCGGTGATGACGCGCACAGCCATGAGATCGTAGACCTGGTCGACGGAGCGCTGCTGGCGATGCATTTTCTGGTGCAGCGAGAAGAGTCCTTTGGTGCGGCCTTCGACTTCCGCGGGAATGCCGTTTTCGACCATCTTCTTGCGAATGGCATCCTGAACTTCGTGAAGGAATTTCTCCTGGATTTTGTGCTTTGAAATTACTTTTTTCTGCAGCTCGAAGAAAGCGGAAGGTTCGAGATAACGAAAGGCCAGATCCTCAAGCTCACCGCGTATCAGGCCCATTCCCAGACGATTGGCGACGGGAGCATAAATTTCGAGGGTTTCGCGGGCAATGCGCTCCTGGCGATCGGGGGCCAGGTACTCCAGGGTACGCATATTGTGCAGGCGATCGGCCAACTTGACCAGAATGACGCGGACGTCGTTGACCATGGCGAGGAGCATTTTGCGGACGTTCTCCGCCTGACGGGCCTCCGGAGCAAGCAAATCGATGCGGCTGATTTTGGTGGCTCCGCCGACGACGCGTGCTACGTCGTCGCCAAACATCTCGGTTATCTTTTCAATGGGGATTCGAGTGTCTTCGACGATGTCGTGAAGCAAAGCGGCGCAAAGCGTGGTGACATCCAGTTTCATGTCCGCCAAAACGCCCGCAACTGCAAGCGGATGAGACAAATACAGGTCGCCGGATTCGCGGCGCTGCAAGCGATGCTGCTCCGATGCGAAGTCGTAAGCGCGGCGGAGCAGCTCCAGGTCGTCGCCGGGGCGGTTGCGCCGAACCTTGTCCATGAGCTCCACGAAACGCAGATCGAGAACGCGTTGCGCGGTGGGATCGGCAATGGGCTTCTGTTCAGGGCTCACAATTTCCTCATTGTACGCCGAAAGGACGGGCGTTTCACCGCGGAGCAAGGACAGCAGTTGGAAAGTGCGCTAAGAGGTAAGCGCCCAACTGGCTTCTGGCTTGCGGGAGCCAGCCGGGCCCAGGCGTATAAAGAACACGAGCCGCTACTGCGTGCCGGAGGCAGGCGCGGTCATCTGCTTCTGATTGATTTCCTTGACCTTCTCGAGAAGGTCGTCGGCCTGCTTTTCATCCGCGTCGCGAGCATCAGAACTTGTTTCCATATCCGCCTTTTGGCGAAGCAGCAGGTTCAAATAGGCCATGGCGTTCGCGTAGTCGGACTTGATTTGGAGCGCATGCTGAAGATTGCTGATGCCTTCGGCCACAGTCTGACCTTCTTGCTGGATGAAGGTGTCTCGGATAGCAGGCGGCAGAGGATCGAGAGGCTTGATGGGCTTCTTCGCTTTCAGATTGTAATCCGCGCGCAGTTGCGAATTCGTGCGGTACGCAATCAGGAAATCGATGGCGCCAACCCAGTAATAGGCTTGCGCGTCACTG
The DNA here is from genome assembly GCA_049678505.1 of Candidatus Acidiferrales bacterium. Taxonomy (GTDB): domain Bacteria; phylum Acidobacteriota; class Terriglobia; order Acidiferrales; family UBA7541; genus DAHUXN01. Next base: position 27,678 of record JBAUEH010000038.1, on the reverse strand, counting down.
GGATTTATCGTGATGGCCTTTTCCTGGTAGCTCTTGGCCTGTTCCATCATGCTGCGATCAAAGGGCGTTCCGGCCATGTTGTAGAGCATCGAACCGATGCCGCCGATGGCGATCAGATTGTTGGGATCGCTTTCCAAGACTCCCTTCCATTCGGTGATGGCTTGCTCGCCGTTGCGCTTGTTTTCCTCGGAAGGAGCCCCCGGAATGTATTGCTGCGCGTAGGCTTGCGCCAGATACAGTCGCGCGTTCGTAAGTTTCGGATCGAGGTCCTTCGCGTCTTTAAAGTATTCGACCGCCGAGTCGAACTGCGCGTTCTTATAGGCTTCGACGCCCTTATTGAGATCGTCTCGAGCTTTCAGTTTGGCGCAGCCAGCGGCGCTGAGGCCAAACACAACCGCCAGCGCCACGAAAACCGGAACAGCGTGGGATTTACGCTCCATCCCTCTCTCCTCGTTGTATTTGTAAACCGACCGACCCCGCTGCTTGCCAAGCGAAGGAGCGCTAAGTTACGAACGCACACCCCAAAAAGCAGAGGGCCGGTTGGAGAAGCGCCCGGACGTACCTATTGCCCGGACGCAAAAGTTATTGTCCCGCCTCCATTTTGGCCGTGATCAACCCAACATTCGTAATTCCAGAACCCCGCATAACGTCGATCGCGCGAGCCACATAGCCGAAAGACGTGTCGTCCTCACCCTTGACGAACGCCGTCTTATCGGCGCGGGTCTTGAAAACGTCGGTCAGCTGTGGACCGAGCTCATTCCACGAGACGGGCGTTTGATTGATCATGATCTTGCCGTCCGAACTGACCTGCACAACGATGGTCGTGTTGTCAGGCGGCGGCTGCTTCTGATTCTTTGGCGGAGGCTGCGGCACAAGCGCGCTCAATCCTGTCGGCGTGGTGGGCGTGATGGCCATAAAAATAATGATCAGCACCAACAGAACGTCGATCAAAGGAACGATGTTCGGCTCCGACATCGAAGTGCCGTGATGTCCAACTGAAATTCCCATTGCTAGCCCTCCTAAGGGGTACCCGGAACAGCCGGGGGTTGCGGAGCGCCCGTTTCATCCTTAAGCGTCAGTAAGCCCACGTTATCGACGCCAGCATCGCGAACGGCGTCGATAACTTTTTTAACGTCTCCATACTTCGCATTTTCGTCGCTGCGAACATAGACGGTCTTGTTCAGCTTATTGGAGATCTTATCCTCAACGGTTGAGGTGATCTGATTGAGGGCGATCTGATTGTTGCCGAGGTAATAATTGCCATCGCGAGTGACGGCTAAGACGACTGCATCGTCTCGTTCCGCAGCGGGCATATTCTCCCAGTTTTTGGCTTTGGCCATATCCACCAACTGATGGTTATTCAGCATGGGGGTGATGACCATCATAATGATCAGCAGGACGAGCATGATGTCGGCCATGGGAATAACGTTCGGAGCCGCCATCACCGCGCCTACTTTGGGTTTGTACGCCATAACTTACTTCCTTCCGCCTCGGCGCGTGATGAAGTAGTTGACCAGCTCCATCGAAGAGTTGTCCATCTCGACGTCGAAGGCCTCGACTTTGTTGGTGAAGTAGTTGTAGGTCCACACAGCAGGCACGGCGACGAGCAAGCCGAGAGCGGTGGTCACCAAGGCTTCAGCGATACCGCCGGCAACCGCGGAAAGACCGCTCGCATGTTGCGCGGCGATGCCTTTGAACGCGCCAATGATGCCCATGACCGTTCCGAAGAGGCCGACGAAAGGCGCCGTGGCGCCGATGGTAGCCAAGCCGGAAAGCCCCCGCTTCATTTCCGCATGAACGATGGCGACCGAGCGCTCGAGGCCGCGCTTGGCAGCTTCGATGACTTCCTCGTCGGCAACCTGGGCGGACGCAGCCTGGAACTCGGAGAGCCCGGTAGCGACAACCTTGGCGATATGGCTCTTCTTGTTACGCTCGGCGATGGAAATGGCTTCGTCGAGCTTGTTGTCTTTGAGAGCGCCGGCCACCTGCTGCACGAAAACGCGAGACTGTTTGCGCGCGGCACTGTACATGAGCCAACGGTCAATCATAATGCCGACCGACCAAGCGGACATAATGAAGAGAATAATAACGACAATCCTTGCGGGGATGTCCATCGTGTGCCACATGCTCCGCAAGTCCCAACTGACCGCCCCGCCGCCACCGCCACCCTCCTGGAAAAACAGGACCGTGGCCCACAGAAGATTTGCAACCATGATGTTCTTTCCTCCTCCGAATTATCGAAAAACGCTTTGGCAGCAAGCGTAAGCCGCCTTTTGTTCCCCCAAAGCAAACTGGGCAATTCTGACGGGGAAGAACCCGCCAGGAAATCCCCGGAATTAACCGCCGTCGAGGTCGAAGACAACGGAGATCGTGGTATCAACCTTCGTCGGCTGGCCGTTGAGCGTCGTAGGTGCGTAACGCCACTGCCTGACCGCATCCAAAGCGGCCTGCCTGAGAAGCGCGGGCCCCGAAATGAAGGTCAGTTGCTGGATGGTGCCGTCCTCGGCAATGATGGCGTGCAGCGTCACTGTTCCTGAAACATGCGCCATTTTCGCGATTTGCGGATAGGACGGCTTCGGCCCATTGATGAGCTTCGCGGCCATGACGTTACCGCCAATTCGCATTGGGGCCGTGGGCTTCGGCGGTGGCGGCAAACCTCCCGGCGCGCCACCGATGATGCCTCCCAAAACACCGTCCGCTGAGCCGCCGGGCACGCCGCCCGGCACGCCGCCGGTCATACCCACATCCGGCTGAGGCTGCTCCTTAATAATCTCGATCTTCTTAGGAATAACCGTGGGAGCGACAAATTTGTTCGTAAAGAGCTTTGGCGTAACTTTCACGTGAACAACAGTGGGCGGAGGCGGAGGAGGGGGCGGAGGCGGCGGGGCAACCAAAAAGGTTGTCATCAAAGCTTTCGGCAACGCGCTGGTATAGATCAGCGGAATCAAAATCAGCACGCCCAGGATGAGCGCCTGAACCAGAGCCGACAGCCACACGCTCCAGACTTTGTTGGTCTTTTTCTTGCTCGTTGACTCGACAAGATCGTCGAACATAGTTTACCTCCGAGCTGTTGCCAGACGCTTCTCCGCCCGCTTTTCCGTCGAAGAAGGCGCCGCCAATGTGGCACCGTGGCCACGCCATTTATTCCAAATCACTACAATCGGAGCCGCAATACCAAAACTGGAGTAGGTACCTATCACAACTCCTATAACCATGGCAAAGGAGAAACTGCGCAGAACCTGGCCGCCAAAAACAAAAAGGAGAAAGACGGTGAGAAAAGTGAGGCCGCTCGTAAGGATCGTCCGGGAAAGGGTCTGATTGATGGAGCGGTTGATGATCACCGTGAGCGGTTCGCGGCGCATCAAGCGCAGATTCTCGCGCACGCGATCGAAAATGACGATGGTGTCGTTCATGGAATAGCCGACCAAGGTCAAAAGGGCGGCAATGACCGTAAGAGAAATCTCGAATTTATTGTAGAACAAACAGAAGAAGCCGAGAGTGATTAGCACATCGTGAAACACGGCGATAACTGCCGCAGTTCCATAGATCCATTCAAAGCGAAAGGCGACATAAATCAACATGCCTGCCAGAGCATAAAGGGTGGCGAAGATCGCCTGGCGGCGCAACTGCGCGCCAACCGTGGGGCCAACCACCTCCGCATCGCCGACGCTGAAGGTGTTGAGCGAATATCCATTCTTCAAATCCGAGATGACCGCCGCATTCGCGCCACCCACACCGCTCAATTCGTCGAAGTTCGTGACGATGCCACCATGGCCGTGGTCACGCGCGTTAACCAAAGCTTGCGCCAACTGCGTGTAACGGTCGCCCGCCGACGTCTGCAGTACCAACGGGTCAAGCGGCGTCAGATAGTTAGCAAGGTCCGGAACGGCGACAGCGTTGAAATCGGGCTTAGAGCTGCTTGGCGTGCCGAAATTCTTCTGAAGAGCCGTCAGGATAGTCAGCTTCGCCGCGTTCAGAGAGTCTTCGCCTTCGCCATTCTGCCCGACACGAATCATCACGTCGTTGCGGGAGTTCGGATTGGAGATGTCGCTGCTGCTGGTGACCTCGTTGTTCTTCAGCCCAGCGGCATCGAGCGCACTGCGAATCCGTCCAATCGGAGGGGCGGAGGAAAAGCGCACCATGACCATGGTGCCGCCCTTGAAATCGATGCCGTAGTGAAGGCCGCCATGGTAAATCGCCGCGACGGCGCCCATTACTAGAAGGCATAGGGAGAGAGCGGCGAAATACTTCGCCTTGCCCATCCAGTCGATCTTAGGTTCGTGAAAAAATTCCATAGTCGACTCTTATCCTTGCTGAGTTAGACACCAGGGTCAAAAAAAAGTTCCCAAAACGGCACCCTGGTTATCGGATTGCTCCCAAACACCGTATATCATTGACTTTTAAGGCTATATGCTAAGCTCGGCCTCTCGCCCCATACGTGATAGATGCCAATCAAAGATCACGCGTGACACCCACACGGAGGTGAACAGGTTCGCCAGAAGGCCGATGGTCAACGTGATCGCGAAACCCTTCACCGGACCGGTTCCAAAAAGGAAAAGAAAAGCCGCGGAAACGAGCGTGGTGATGTGCGTATCGATGATGGTCAAGAACGCCTTGTCGAAGCCGATATCCACAGCCGAGGCATTGGCCTTGCCGCCGCGCAGTTCCTCTCGAATACGCTCAAACACGAGCACGTTGGAATCGACGCCCATGCCTATGGTCAATACAACGCCAGCGATGCCCGGCAATGTCAGCGTCGCGCCCGAGACCGCCATAAACGCGATCAGGATGATCAAGTTCAGCAATAATGCCACGACGGCGTTGATGCCGCTCAGCCGGTAATAAACGACCAAGAAAATCCAAACGGCGATAAGGCTGGCGATGGATGCCTGAACACCTTCACGAATGGAATCAGCGCCAAGCGAAGGGCCAATGGTGCGTTCTTCGAGATACTTGATGGACGCGGGCAGCGCGCCAGCGTTCAGGATCTCTGACAGATCCTCGGCGCTCTGTTGCGTGAAATTCCCTTCGATTTCGCCCTGATCGTCAATGCGCCCATTAATCACGGGATCGCTCTGGACTTGGTTGTCGAGAACAATGGCCATATGGCGGCCGATGTCGGACGCCGTGAATGGGCCGAAGCGCTTGGCTGCCTCATTGGAGAGCGAAAAATTGACCTGGTAAAAGCCGGGCTGGTTGCCGTCCGGCCCCGGCGTCGAGTGCCTCAGATCCGCTCCCGTCACAATCGGAGAACGATTCAGCAGATACCAACCCACAGCGCCCGACTGACCGGTCGCAGTATCCACTTTCCCCGGAACGAGCTGGCTGCCCAGCGGCAACACGCCGCCATGCGCAGCCAGAGCAGCCGCCTCGGAGGGATACGGATTGTCGTCAAGGACGAGCTGCAGCTTCAACTGGCCGCCCGCCTGAATGATTTGTTTAGCGCGCGTGGGATCGCCTTCACCGGGAAGCTCGACCAGGATTTCATCTTGTCCACGACCGGTGGGCGCAACGTTGGGCTCTTTCAGGCCCAAGCCAGTGATGCGGCGACGGATGGTCTCGAGCGACTGGTCCATGGTTTGCTGATTGATGTCGGAAATTACCGTACTTTTCATGGTAAGCAGAAAGCCATTCTGCTCGCCGGCAGCCTCAGAAATCGTAAAGTCGGGAAATTGATTCTGCACCAAGGCTTGCAAAGCTCCGGTGGATGCAGGCGCGACGTTGCGGATCAGGATTTGCGTGCTGTTCAGTTCGCGAACTTCACCGGTGGTGATATTCTGCTTGTGAAGCTGATCCTGGAGCGCGTCGAAGATCTGGTCGGTGTGAGTGGCGACCGCTTCTTGCACCTGCACTTGCAAAACAAGATGGCTGCCACCGCGCAGGTCGAGGCCGAGCTGCATGCGATTCGAGAAATTACTCGCTACCTGGCCCCAGGAGGTAGGAAACGACGGAACGCCGAACAGGGCGTAGAGACAAATCAACACCACGATCAGGATGAAAAGCGCTTTCCACTTGAGATTGGAATCCATTGAGGGCGGCTAACTCTCCTTCGCTTCGGGCTGCAACCCCGCAATGGCGCTGCGCGCGACGCGAATCTTCACTTGCTCGGCGATGCGAAGCTGGACGGACTCATTATCGAGCCCGATCACTGTGCCGTAAATCCCACCATTGGTGATGACCTTGTCGCCGTTCTTCAACGCAGAGATCATGGCCGCGAGCTTCTTTTGGCGGCGCTGCGCGGGAAGAATCATCAGGACGTACAAGATGATCAGAATCAGAACGAACGGGAGGATAGCGACCAGGCCGCTCGCGGATTGCTGCGCCACCAAAGAAACGTCAAACAAAGGGCCGTGGGACATCAATTCAATTTACTCCTCGGCGACCGCGAATATCCCGCAGAGATTAGAAAAACGATGAGACAGAAACGCTGCTCCCGAGAAGGCCGTTCACGCCTGTCCGACAATCACTGGCTCGATGGGACGATGCCGCGCTAGTCGGAGACATTCGTTTCAAGACGAGCCTGAAGCTCTGAACTGAATCCCAGGAGGTTCCCAAAACGGATAGACTTGCGGATTTCCGCCATCATGTCAAGGTAAAAGTAAACGTTATGCAGGGTGTTCAGGGTTGCTCCCAGAATTTCGTGCGACGCAAACAGATGCCGCAAATACGCGCGCGAATAGCGGCGGCATGTGGGGCATGCGCAATCGGGAGCAATCGGGCGTGGATCGTTCGCATAACGCGCGTTCTTGATGAGCAGGCGCCCTTGCCATGTAAAAAGGCAGCCGTGGCGCGCGCTGCGCGTCGGCAAGACGCAATCCATCATGTCCACGCCGCGCGCAACGTAATCAGGGATCTGCTCGGGACGGCCGACGCCCATCAGGTAGTGAGGTTTATTCGCCGGCAAACGAGAAGCAACTTCGGCGGTGATTTCGCAAGTGACTTCGTGAGGCTCGCCAACGGCAAGGCCGCCGATGGCGTATCCGGGAAAATCCAGCGCGACCATCTCGTCGGCACACTTGCGCCGAAGTTCGCGGTGCGCGCCGCCTTGCACAATGCCGCACATCATCTGGCGCTGCGCATCACCGTGCTCGTTGAAGTAAGCAATCGAGCGCTTGGCCCACGCGAGAGTGCGCGCAGCGGCGGCGCTGGCGCGCGATTGGTCCGTCGAAGACTCGATGCATTCGTCGAGCACCATAACAATGTCCGAGCCCAACGCAATCTGTACTTCCAGCGCTTTCTCCGGCGATAAGAAATGCGACGAGCCATCGACGTGCGAGCGAAACGCGACGCCATCGTCGGTGACCTTGCGCAAATCAGCCAAGCTAAAAACTTGATACCCGCCGGAATCGGTGAGAATGGGATGCGGCCAGGACATGAATTTGTGCAGGCCGCCCATCTCGCGGATCAGTTCCGAGCCGGGACGCAGGAATAGATGATAGGTGTTGGCGAGAATGATTTGCGCGCCGATGGCCTCGAGAGATTCCTGGGTGAGTCCCTTGACGCTGCCGAGCGTCCCCACCGGCATGAACGCCGGCGTTTCGATTATGCCGTGGGGCGTTTCGAGACGGCCAAGGCGCGCACCGCTTGGGTCGGTGTGCAGAACTTCAAAATGAAACGCCATCCGCCGAGTGTATCAGGAGACCATCGCGACCAAGCCAGTCCTAATCAGAATGAAGACCAGCCAAACTCCCACAATCCAGGCAAGCGCCGTGCCCATGCTGAGCTTCTTCGGCCGTGCCACGGAATAGCCAAAAGCCAGTAGGCCAATCACCCAAAAAGTGAACACATCGAGCGACGTGCATAGGGTTTGCAGCCACAAGGGCGCCTTATTGCTGAGCAGCGCGCCTACGTTGGATGCCACCAGGTTCTGAAGGTTTACCGTGTCCGGGGCCTTGAGGAACATGACGAGGATGCCTAAAAGAGCCGCAATGACGAACGGCAGCCAAGCATGGCTCACAATGCCAAACGACGTTTTCAAATCGATTGCCGCGCTCGATGTCGCGTTGAATATGCCCATGAATATCGCCGCAATCACCAGCACAATGAGAGGAAAAACAACCACCCCGAATGCGTAGCCGACGATGGGCGCAGCTTTGACCTGTATTTCGATCATGTGTTCGCGTTGCTCGGGCTTCATCTGCGCCATGCGCTGCGCCGTCGAGCGGTTCTGCTCGTTTTGTTTCTCCATGAACGCCCGCCAGCCGACGTGGTGGCCAAAGGCCGTGGTCACCGACACATTGAGAACGACGAAGATCAAAATGGGCAGCAGCCAGCCCGGTTTGCGGGCGATGTCCTGGAAGGTCGCGCGAGGACTGATAATCGCGCCGATCACTCTCGCAAACGCTCCCATCGATTGCGGGACTTCGGGAACCGCGGCAGTCGTGGCAGCCATAGTCGTTCCTCCCGCGAACGATTCGTATTCGCTCGCACCCATCCACTACGCGTGAGAAGGCGAAAAGTTTCTCCGCGGAGTCTAGCGCAAATCCAAGCGTTGGAATAGCGCTCTCACACCGGGAGCTTGGGAACAGCGGCGACGAGGCTTTGCGTATACGGATGGGCGGGCGTGGAGAGAACACGGCCGGCGGGACCGCTTTCGACAAAGCGGCCAGCCTGCATAACCGCAACCCGCGATGCGAGCTGAGCAACGATAGGCAAATTGTGCGAAATCAGCAGCAGCGTCAGAGAAAATGCGCGCTGCAGCCGCTCCAGCAATTCGAGGATCTGCGCGCCGATAGAAACGTCCAGAGAAGAAACAGGCTCGTCGGCAATGATGAACTCAGGCCGCAGAATCAGGGCGCGGGCGACGCCGATGCGCTGGCGCTGACCACCGGAGAATTCGTGAGGATAACGCTGCAGAATTTCCGCGCCCAGGCCAACCGCTTCGAGCGCCTCGGCAACCCGGGCGCGAAGTTCCGTTCGCCCAAGTGTGGGTTCGTGAATTTCGAGCGGCTCGCCAACGATGTCTTCCACGCGCATGCGCGGATCGAGCGAGGCCATCGGATCCTGGAAAACCATTTGCATGCGGCGGCGAATCTTGCGCGTCTGCGCGTCGTTCGCGGCGAGCCAATCTTCACCGGCGAAGCGGATTTCGCCGGAGTCAGGCTCGATCAGGCGCAGGAGCATGCGCGCGAGAGTCGTTTTCCCGCAGCCAGATTCACCAACAATGCCGAAGATTTCGCCCCGCTGGACTTCCAGACTGACGCCATCGACGGCTTGGGCGCGGCTCTTGGAGCTTTCCCAGGCTGCTCCGGAAACGACGAAGGCTTTGCGCAAATTGCGGGCTTCGAGGAGAGGTTCAGAGCCGTTCACTGCTTTTCGGCCGTGAGATACAGCGCAGTATGGATCAGTTCAATGTCCGGGCGAGCGTCAGCCGCATCTTGCGGCGGCTCGTCAAGAAATCTCGCGCGCAGGCCGGCAGTATCGTTGGGCATAGAGGCTTCGAGAAGATTTCGCGTGGCCTCGTATTCCGCGTCGCCGCGCTTCGAGCCCGCCGTGCGCATCCATTGGTCAAATGTGCGCGGGTGCTCGATGATTTCGCGAGCGCGAATGCCCAGGCCGAAAGAGGCGAGCAATCGCTCGAATTCGCTCAGAGGCAGGGTACGCGTGTGCGAGGCGTCGCGCGCGATTTCGATGTCGTTGCATGCTCGAGCTATCGCCGGATTCTCGGAGACAATCATATCCAGCATGCCAAACCTTCCGCCGCGCTTGAGAATGCGTGCAACTTCGCCAAGGCCTGCCGCGGCGTCTGGGAGATGGTGAATGCTATAGCTGGTTACGACAAGGTCGAAGGACTGATCGTAAAAGGGCGTCTGCAGGACATTGCCGCGGATGGCGCAAAAATTCGCAAGTTTCCGCTCAGCAGCTTCGCGGCGAGCGCGCTCCAGCATCGCCGGGGTCAGGTCCAAACCTCCGATCCAGCGGACATGCGGCGCGAAAATGCGCGCCAGGGTGCCGGGACCGCAAGCGACATCGAGCGCGCGTTCCGAACCGCCGGGCGCGACCAGCCGCAGCAAACGCTCGGCCTCGAAGACACGCTGGTTCAAGACATAATCGGCGAAGACGCCCGCGGTGCGCGTGAAGCGGTCGCGAACGAGCGCCATTTGCTCGTGCTGGCTGATCGACTCGGATGATGAGGTCATGGGACGAGGATACAACGGGCGAGATGGTCGTGTGAAGCCTCGCGCAAATCCGGCACGGCGGCGTCGCATTCTTGGCGGTGGTATTCGCAACGCGGAGCGAAAGAGCAGCCGGGCGGCAAATCGCCGAGCTGCGGAACAACTCCAGGAATTGGAACGAACTTCTTTCCTTCGAGGCGCGGCGCCGCGCGAAGCAGTCCGGCGGTGTAGGGATGGCTCGGGTGCGCAAGAACTTCAAGGGTCGGCCCCATCTCGACGATCCGCCCGGCGTACATCACCGCGACCCGGCGGGCGATCTGCGCCACGACGCCCAGATCATGCGTGATGAAGAGCAGCGCGAGATGCAGCTCCTGGCAGAGCCGGATGAGCAACTCGATGATTTGCTTTTGCACGGTGACGTCGAGCGCGGTGGTCGGTTCATCGGCGATGAGCAGGCGCGGCCGCATGGAAAGCGCCATAGCAATCATGGCGCGCTGGCGCAAGCCTCCCGAAAGCTGATGGGGAAATTGGCGCGCGCGGACGCCAGGCTGTGGCACAGCGGCAAGTTCAAGCGATTCGATGACGCGGCGGCGAGTCTCGGCGCGCGGCAGGCGCGGCTCGTGCACGCGGATGGCTTCTTCGATTTGCGCGTCGATGCGCATCACGGGATCGAGCGCGGTCATCGGTTCCTGGAAAATCATGGCGATTTCGCGGCCGCGCAGCTTGCGCATTCCATCCCCTGCCATCGCCGCCAGATTGACTCGCGCCGCGAGCCCATCGCGCGAGATCCCCAGCCAAGCCCGCCCGTTACGACGCGCGCCGTGCGGCTCCAGGCCCATCAGTCCCAGAGAAAGCATGGTCTTGCCGCAGCCCGATTCGCCGACGAGCCCCAGCACCTCGCCTTCCTCGATCTCAAACGACACTTCATTCACCGGCCGCACCCAGCCTTCGGGCGTCGGTAGCTCCACCGTGAAACTCTCGAGTTCGAGAAGAGTGGCCATGCAAGCATTTTAGACTCGCAGCCACGAGCGCGCAGGGAATATCAGTTGTACAATTCCGTATCCTGCAAGAGAGGCAAGGCAACAATGGGCCTTTCCAAGTTAAGCGCTAGCGGCCGAACGCCATGGCAGACGCAATAGCCGTTCTCATTTTGGCTCTGCAGTATTCCGCGGTGATCTTCGCCGCTGACCTGTATTTCCGCACAGTGCTTCCGCGTTCGACGGTGATAGGGATCTTTATCGCCTTTGCTGCGATTGCCCTCGTTGTCTGGCACGCAAAGAAAGAAAAAACTCCGACGGAATGGGACTTCTCGCTGCGTGCTCCATCTTGCTTGGGATTTTCTTTTTTGGAGGCGATTGGTTGGTGGCTTACTCAAATGGCTACTCGAATCCTTTCCAACTCCCGGGGAGTGGCGGCCCTCTCGGCCTTACCCTGACCGCTCTTGTTTGCCCGTGAGCCACGATGGTATGCGTGGCCGGTTCTGTGAGAGCTCTATACATCGAGCGAACCTGACTTGTTTGGGAAAGAGCTGGCCTTGCGGCTCGACACGCGCCGCCCCAAAATATCCGATACAATTTTCCTATGGCGCAAACCACGCAAATGAAATGTCCGAAGTGCGGCGCGGCCACGCTCCCGGCGATGGGACGATTCTACTGCCAGCGCTGCGGCTGGAACCACGACGCCGCCGAGCGGCGGCTGGTCCGCGTGCAGTGGCTCGTGCCGGCGCTGATCGTGATTTTCGATGTGATGGGAATCATTGCGCTGGGAATGGAGCGGCACAACTGGCCCGGCACCGTTCTTTTTGCCACGCTGCCGACGCTTCTGCTGGGTTTCGTGTACGCAGGAGCAAGGCAGGGGCTAACGAAATTGCGCGCATCAACAGGAACGGCAGCAAGCGGCAATGATGCGCCATCTCTTGCGACGGTTGCCGAAACCAGCAGCGACCGGGAAAAATCAGAACAGTACGATTTTCTTGTCTCTCTGCCTTTGCCGCGACCCGTGCGGCTGAACCGCCGCGGAAAACGCGTGGTGAATTTGCTTCTGCTGTTCGTGTTTGGCATGGAAGCATTCCTGGCGTGGACGCTTCACGGCGTATGGTATCGCGATCAATTGATGCCGCAATCGCGCGCGCCGGAAATTTTTCTCGTTGCATTCATGGCGCTGATTGCAAGCCTGCCATTTTTCACGCGACGTGGAATGGTGCGCGATCTGAAACTGATGCAAAACGGCGCGCTGGCGATGGCCCACGTGACCGAGCAGCGGGAGTTCAGGAATGCTTCAGCGATCACTTATGAATTCCAGGACGGCACAGGAAAAACTGTGTCCGCTTCGGCGAACGATCTGACGCGGACGCTCTCCACCGGAATGACCATCCCTGTCTTTTACGACGCGCAGAACGCCAAGCGGAACGTCGCCGCCTGCGCATCGTTTCTAGAAGTTGTGGATCCGAGCGGCGAATAAACTGCCGGGCGGGATCAGAATTCGTTGGCGCTGCCTTCGAGGAAGGCGCGCAGCTTGCGCGAACGCGAAGGATGGCGCAGCTTGCGCAGAGCTTTCGCTTCAATCTGGCGGATGCGCTCGCGCGTGACCGCGAACGACTGGCCGACTTCTTCGAGGGTGTGCTCACTGCCATCATCCAAACCAAAACGCATCTTGATGACTTTCTCTTCGCGCGGGGTCAGCGTCTTCAGCACGGAAGAAGTTTGTTCCTTCAGACTCAAATTGATGACTGCGTCGGACGGAGAAACAACAGCCTTGTCTTCGATGAAGTCACCCAGATGCGAATCTTCCTCTTCGCCGATGGGCGTTTCCAGAGAAATGGGTTCCTGCGCAATTTTCAGGATTTTGCGCACCTTGGACACAGGAATGTCCATGCGCTTGGCGATTTCTTCCGAGGTGGGCTCGCGGCCGAGCTCCTGCACCAGATGACGGCTGGTGCGCACAAGCTTGTTGATGGTTTCGATCATGTGCACAGGGATGCGAATGGTGCGCGCCTGATCGGCAATGGCGCGCGTGATGGCCTGGCGAATCCACCAAGTCGCGTAGGTAGAAAACTTATAACCGCGGCGCCATTCGAATTTGTCGACGGCCTTCATCAGGCCGATGTTCCCTTCCTGAATCAGATCGAGGAATTGCAAGCCGCGGTTGGTGTATTTTTTGGCGATGGAAACGACCAGGCGAAGATTGGCTTCGATCAGTTCTTTCTTGGCCTGCTCCGCTTCGATTTCTCCGCGAACAATAATCTGCAGAGTACGCTTGAGCTCCTGCGGACTGACCTCGCTGGAAATTTCGATTTCGCGGAGCTCGGTGCGGCGATCCTTCAGGTCGCGGCGGGCTTCGGCGAGAACATCGCCCTTGGACGCATCGACGCGGCGCTCAAGCTTGGTGGTTTCGCGTTCCAGGGTGTGCACGCGCTCGACGGTCTGGCGGATTTTGTCAATCAGGCGCTTGCGCTCAAACGGATTGAATTCGATTTCGCGGACGCGATTGGACATCTCGATACGCGTGCGTGAAAGTGTGTAGCGCGCGCGCAAATACGGACGCCGCTTGGATTTCGGAGTGCGCTCGAGCTTTTGTGCCTGCTTGAGAGCCGCGAGGTAGAGCTTGGCGACGCGGTCAATTTGCTTGAGAGTCTGCTTCGTTTTGTTGGCGACTTTTTCTTCCGTCAGTTCTTCATCGTCGAATTGGACGATTTCCTTGATGGAACGAGCGCCGGTGCGGAGATCGTCTCCAATGGCCAAGATCTCCTTGAGGACGACCGGGGAGCGAGTGATGGTCTTCAGCACGAGCATCTGGCCGCGCTCAATGCGCTTGGCGATGGTGACTTCGCCTTCGCGAGTCAGCAGGGGCACAGTGCCCATTTCCCGCAAGTACATGCGAACGGGATCGTTGGTTTTTTCGAGCGCGCCGGGAGTCAGATCGAGATCGACTTCCTCAGTGGCCGCGGAGGATGGTTCTTCCTTGGCGGGCTCGGCGGTTTCTCCCGCTTCGCCAGCCGCCAGAGCGGCCTTAGCGCTCGACAAATCTTCGTACACGTCGATGCCGTAGCGCTCGAACGTGGAAAGAAGGTCGTCGATTTCCTCGGAGGAATGGACTTCCGCCGGAAGAATATCGTTCACCTCATCATAGAGAAGGTAACCGCGTTCCTTGCCCATATTGATGAGCTGACGAACCTGATCGTATTTTTCCTCAATCGCCAACGGCACGTTCGACTCCTCAAAGGCGGCACAGGGCCGCACGAAAGCTCAATTCAAAATCGCACGCTCAAGCGGAAATGACATTCCGAGCGACGAGATATCTAGCAATGATGACGGATAGAATCGATGGCTTCGCCCGACGAAGACGTACTAGTGTTTCCGCTCCCGCGCCCAAATGGTTCAAATCGCACCGCGCAACTAGCACTCACACTATGAGATGCAAGAAGCGGGCAGTCCGTTTCGCCCCAAACCTTGCTAGCATAGCGTTGAAGGCAAGGAAACGTCAATTGCGTTATTGGCCGCTCTGCCCGATTGCATAAAATGGCTATTTCCCAGGAAGTTGCGAGGAGTCGCCTTCAGGATACCGGCCAGCGAGCCTTGGCGTGGGTCAAGAGCGATTCGCCCCATCTATGATTGGTTGATGACCCTTCAGCCGCGCTAGTTCCTTCTTTAGATGCATGAATTGGCCCTGAAGATCCAAGCCTTTTTCACCGGGGGCAAGGGCCGCAATGCGGCGGCCTAGCTCAGTCAGTTTTTCTTCCATCCTGCCGCATTCCAGCTCGATCAGGCACGACTCGGCTTCTTCCCACCTGGGTTCCTGCGCCGCCTCGAAGAGAATTTCGAAAAGCAGCGCGCGGTCGCGTTCGGGAAGAGACTCGGCCAGGGAAGCGGGGTCCGGGCGCGCGCCGGTTTGCGCGGATTCGATGAGCGTTTCAAAAATTCGCTCGGTCTCGAGGCCCTTGTGGCATTGCGTTTCTCTGATGCGCAATGCGAGCTGCTCGCGAAAGCCTTCGGCCTCGACCAGCATTTGCATCAGGCGGCGCTCGACCGGGCGCACAGCGGCACGCACCAGTTCCGGTTTGGTTTTCACTTCGCTGCGGCGTTCGGAGACGGCGCGGCGAAGAGCTTCGCGCAAAACCGGTTCTTCGACGCGAAGTTCGGATGCGATTTTGGAGGCGATTTCGGAGCGCATGAGGCTGCTGGGGATTCTCTGCGCGTAGGGCATCAGGAAATTCAAGGCGGCTAGTTTTTCTTCTGGGGAGGTGCGTGGCATGGCGCGGGCGCGGGCGATCAGATAATCGAAATAAGAAGGAACTTCACGCAAACGTTTGGCATAGTTCTCGGCACCTTGCTCCTTGATGAATTTGTCGGGGTCGGCTCCAGCGGGAAGGGCGAGGACGCGCACGTCAAATTCTTTTTCGAGCAACAGCGTGAGCGAGCGTTCGGTGGCAATTTGACCCGCGGCATCTGGATCGTAATTCACAACCACGTGACGCGAGAAGCGACTGAGAAGTTTGATTTGGCCTTCGGCGAGGCTGGTGCCGCAGCTTGCGACGACGTTTGCAACTCCCGCGCGCGCGACAGCAATGGTGTCCATGTAGCCTTCGACGAGCACGGCGAAATCGTTCCTGCGAATGGCTTCCTTGGCGCGATCGAGATGGTAGAGGACATTGCTCTTGGTGTAGATGGGCGTCTCGGGCGAATTCAGATATTTCGGATTCTCGTCGCCAAGCGCGCGCCCGCCAAAGGCGATGACTTTGCCGGATTCGTTGGCGATGGGGAAAATAATGCGGCGGCGGAAGCGGTCATAAAGGCGGCCGCTCTGGTCGCGGGAAAACAGGCCCGAGGATTCGAGAAGTTTTTCGGCGTACTTGGGCTTGAGATGGCGAAGAAGAGCGTCGCCGGAAGATGGCGCATAGCCGAGGCCGAAACGAGCGATGGTTTCGGCGTCGAGGCCGCGGTCTTCGAGATATGCATGCGCGGCTTTGCCCTCTAGCGCGTTGCTGAGCGAGCGCGTGAAAAACGCCGCAGCTTCTCGTTGGATTTCCACCAGCGCGCTGCGCTGCTGATTTTCGCGGCGCTCTTCGGGCGAGCGTTCGCGGGGCTTCGGTACAGCGATGCCGCATTTTGCGGCGACGGTGCGGACCGCTTCCGGGAAAGTGGACTTGTCCATTTCCATCACGAATTTGAAAACGTCGCCGCTCTTGCCGCAGCCGAAGCAGTGATAGAACTGCTTGGTGGCATGGACGGAGAACGACGGTGTTTTTTCCTGATGGAAGGGACACAGACCGGTGAAATTCTGGCCGGCCTTTTTCAGGCGGACGTATTCGCCGATGACGCGGACGATGTCCGCCTGCTGTTTGACGCGTTCCGCGAATGAACCGGCTTCAGCCATGGTGAAGATCGAAAATCGAAACTCGACGATTGGAATTTCGGTCTCTCAATGTAGCGCGGCAGGACGGAGAGTTCAAATCGACGATGGCGATGGGGGCGCAGCGCTAGTTTTTTCGGAGGTGTCGGCGTCGAAGTGACGGGAGTAAACGACGATGGCAAAACCGTCTTTTTGCGAGGGGCGTTCGTAGGTCATGCCGAGCTTCTCCATGAGGTACAGGGAGGGACGATTTTCGGGCATGGCGATGGCGATGACGCGCGAGAGATGCGCGTGTTCGACGGCGTGGCGCAAAGCAACGCGTGCGGCTTCGGTAGCGAAACCGCGGCCCCATTGGTCTTTCGCGAGACGCCAGCCGATCTCGACTTCCGAAACTCCG
Source organism: Candidatus Acidiferrales bacterium (assembly GCA_049678505.1). Lineage (GTDB taxonomy): Bacteria > Acidobacteriota > Terriglobia > Acidiferrales > UBA7541 > DAHUXN01. The sequence continues at coordinate 10,818 of JBAUEH010000038.1, read as the reverse complement.
TCAAGTTCCAGAGGCTGAAGGCCGCAGTCGCCGATGAGGCGGCCGTCGGATTTGAGAATCAGTTTCCAAAGGCAAAAGCCGCGCGAGCGGAAATGATTTTGCTGACGCAAGATCGATTCGCGGATCTGATCGTCGGATCGCGGAAGCCCGCCGTTGATGTAACGCATGACGTCGGGATCAGTGAAGATGGAGCGGGCGGATGCGAGGTCGGCAAGAGACCAGGGAGCGAGCCAGAGGCGTTCGGTTTCGAGGTGATGATCCATTCGACGGCACTTTAACAGCTTGTTGGAAATAGCGTTGTTGATTTTCGCCACGATGCCGCGGAGGCAGAAAAGAAACAGCAGATTCCTCGTTGGATGCTCGTCGCATCCTCTCTCGGAATGACAAAGTAGGGCGATTGCATGTTTTGCGGACCTCAGGGGTTAAAACCCCTGATTTCTCGAACCTTTTTGGCACGGCTGAAGCCGTGCCCTAACGAAAACCATTTATGAGATGCGTTGCGGGCACAAGGAACGTTGCGTGTGAAAGGCGCGACGGGCGCAGCAAGCAGCGCCCCTACGGCCGCAAGACCGCCGGGCGCGTATAGCCCGGGCAAACATCAGCGAGTGCGAACGCAAAGAAGCAAAGCGGCGTCCAGCCGCCGCACTCCAAAAAAGAAGCGGCGAAATGCTAATCCTTCAAGTCGACGACGGTGATGGCTGTGCCGCCGCGGTCTTCGGTTTCGGCGGCGATTTTATCGACGAGCGGATGCGCGGAAAGAAATTCCGCGAGACCGCGGCGAAGCGCGCCGGTGCCGTGTCCATGAATGATGCGCACTTGGGGAAGGCCTTCGAGAACGGCAGCGTCGAGGAATTTGTCGATGCGGCGCGACGCCTCTTCGACGGTGCTGCCGATGACGTTGATTTCGTTTGTGGAAGGCTCATCGGCGGGCGTAGAGGTGACGGTGACGCCGCGCTGCGCAGCGGTGGCGGCGGGATGCGCGGCGGTAGCGGCTTCGATGCCGAGGATATCGACTAGCGGGACCTTCATGCGCATGGGGCCGGCTTGAATTTCGGCAGTGGCGGCGTCACGACGGCGAAGCACGACGGGCTCCTTCATGCCACGGACGCGGATGCGCATGCCTTCGGCGAGTTGTTCGGGCTCGACAGGCTTGGGAACTTCGATGAGCGCGCCGAGGTCATTTTGTGAAGACGACAGCGTTTCGAGCACGGCGGAGTCCGCGTCGCTGCGCGCGTCAGATTCGATGCGGGCCATGCGGCGAGCGCCGAGCTTTTCCGCCTGGGCGCGCGATTTGCGGTCTTTGATTTCGGCGGTGAGGCGCGCGACTTCGTTTTCAAGACGCTTGGTCGCCGCGGCGAACTGTTTCTCCAATTCGGAGATGCGCGCGCGCTGGCGCTCAACCCATTCGGTTTGCAAAGCGCGGCGCTCGGCTTCGAGCTGGCGCAATTCGTGCTTCGCGTGGCTTTGGAGCTGATTGATTTCGTCGCGGCTGCGATGGAGATAAGCGATCAGCGCGCGCGATTCGCGAGTCTCAGGAGAGAGGCCGGCGCGGGCGTGATCTATGGTGCGAGAGGGCAAGCCCAGGCGGCGGGCGATTTCGATGCCGCTGGAAACTCCGGGAACGCCGGTGAGCAAGCGATAGGTGGGCTGGAGTTTCTCTTCGTCGAATTCGACGGCGGCGTTCACGATTCCTGGGGTAGTGGACGCGTAGGATTTCAAGCGATCGTGATGCGTGGTGGCAAGGGTCAGGCAGCGGCGGGCACGAAACTCTTCGAGCAACGCAACGGCGAGCGCGGCGCCCTCTTCGGGCGCGGTGCCCGTTCCCATTTCGTCGACGAGGATGAGGGTGCGATCCGTGGCGCGGTCGAGCATCGATTTCAGATTTAGGATGTGGGCGGAGAAAGTCGAAAGGTCGGCGCCGATGGATTGTTCATCGCCGATGTCCGCGAGGACGCAATCGAAAAGCGGGAGTTCGACGCCCTCGGCGGCAACAGGAATGCCGGATTGGCCGGCCAGCGCCGCGAGCCCCGTGGTTTTGAGCGCGACGGTTTTTCCTCCGGTGTTTGGGCCGCTGATGACCATGATGGTTTCGTCGCCGCCAAGCTCGATGGACATGGGCACGATCTGGCGCTCTCTGTGGCGGAGATTGTTTTCGAGCACGGGATTGCGCACAGCGGTCAGGCGCAGATGATTGCCGGCAGAGAATTCCGGAATTGCGGCATCGAATTCGCGTGCGTAACGCGCGCGGGCGAAAACGGAATCGAGATCGGCGATGGTGGCGGCGGCAAATTCGAGCGGGCCGCGGTCGGCGCGCAAGAGTTCGGTAAATTCCAAGAGGATGCGGGCGATTTCGGCGGCCTCGTCTTCGAAAAGCTGCACGAGGCGATTATTCAATTCGATGGTCTCGAGCGGCTCGACGAAAAGCGTTTGGCCGGTGGCGCTGGCGCCATGAACCACGCCGGGAATGGCGCGGCGATCCGCAGCGCGAATGGGAATCACGAAGCGGTCATTGCGCAGCGTGACGTAATCCTCACGCGAGTCCTCTTCCCGCGAGCGCAGAATCCGTTCGAGCGATTGCTGGATTTTGTCGCGCGCCTGCCCCATGCTGGCGCGAATTCGTTTGAGCGAGGGAGAAGCGTCGTCGCTGAGTTCACCATTGGGCAGAATGGCACGATGGATTTGCGATGCAAGATGGCGAAAATCGGCGAGAGAAGCGGCGCGTTCAGCGAGGCGCGGATATTTCGGAGCGTCGCTGCGAAGCGTTTGTTTGAGGCCCGTGGCGGTGTCCATCAGTGAGGCGGCATCGAGCACTTCGGCGGCGGTGAGCGTCGAAGCAGGCATCACGAGGCGCGCGAGCCAGTCAGCCGGGTCGGCGAGAGAGCTGAAGCCGAGTTCGGCACCGGAGCGAAGATAGGCGATGGCTTCGCGGATGAGCGCAAATTCAAGCCGCAAACTTTCCGCGTCTGTGCGCAACGTGAGTTTTTCCACGGCGCGGCGGCCGGGCGCGCACGTGCAGTTGCGCGCCACGATCTCGCGCAAGCGTCCAAACTCGAGAAGTTCTTCGGCGGTGCGGCTCACGGATTCAAAATGCGGGAACAAGAGCGTGGTGTCAAGCCGCGGAAACCTCGCGAATGGCGCCGAAGCTCGAAACTGAAAAACGAGCGCATGCGGGGCGCGAAGCGGCACGCCGGCGATGAAGGCGCGCAGCCGGAAGCTGCGGCTGCGGCTGGAACGTTTGTAAAAGTCACGAACGGGCGTGGGCGTTGGGCGAGAGTTTTGAAGCGAGGTAGTCGGCGGCGTGCGCGGGATCGGGCGCGAAATAAATGAGGCGCTCGGCGGCTTCGCCCCATGAAGATGCGTGGCCGATTTCGACTTCGCGCACGCGCTCAATGATGGGCTGCCAGAAATGCCCGATGGTCACGAAGGGCTTCGCTGGCATGACGCGCTTATTCAGCATTTCCCAGACGACGGCGAGCTCGACGAGCGTGCCGGTGCCGCCTGGACACGCGACATAACCAGAGCCGCGCTCGATGAGGGCGAACAGGCGCTCTTGCCAAGTTTTCACGGAAATAATTTCGTCGACCCAGGCGTTCGCGCGCGCGTTGAAAAATTCCGCGGTGATGCCGAGGGTGCGACCGCCGGCGTCTTTCGCACCGCGCGAGACCGCTTCCATCACACCGCCATAGCCGCCGTTGCAAACCGTGAATCCGCGGGCGGCAAGCTGTGCGCCAAGTTGCTGCGCGAGGGCGTAGTGCGAATCGCCTTCGCGCGGGCGCGAACTGCCGAAAACAGTGATGGTTTTGGCGGACGGGCGGGCATTTTTCATTTGTGTTTTTGGACGGGCTTTTTTGCGGGCACGCCGAGATCTTGAACCATGGCGACTGCAATCGCATCGAGAACTTTGACCGCTTCGCGGTTGGGCCCGCCATTATGGTTGTCGAAGATGGAAAAAATGAGATGCTCGCCGCGGAGCGTGGTAGCGAAGCCGGAAACGGCTTGGGTGCGCTCGACCGATCCAGTTTTCGCCTGAATGCGACCTTCGGCGGGCGTGCCGTTCAGGCGGTGCTCAAGCGTGCCATCGACGCCGGCAACGGGCAGAGTGGTCACGAAGGCGTCGCCCCAAGGCTGCTGCCGCACGTATTCGAGCAAGGCCACGACAGCGCGGGGCGTGACCAAATTCTCACGAGACAATCCTGAGCCGTCGTCCACCAAGACATCGCCGAGCGGGACGCCAATCGAAGTGAGGAACTTCTGCTCGATGGCCAAACCTTCCGCCAAGGAGCCCATGCCGGTTTTTTCCTTCGCGACAGTGCGCAAGAGAATCTCGGCGTGCAGGTTCTCGCTGACTTTGTTCAACACGCGGACGATTTCAATCAATGGGGGCGAATCGTGCTCGGCAAGGATTAAAGGCGCGGGCGCTGGCGATGATGGCGCCAGCGATGGCGATTCGGCAGGCGGATTTCCTGGAGGAGGCGGCGCATGCTGCGCTCGGGCGTCTCCGGTGACGCGGATGCCTCGCACCGAGAGCATCTGCTTCAACACATGAGCCGTATAGTCGGCGGGATTGGGCATGGCGGCGGGCAGATCCATGGTTGCGTGACCTAGAGGAATCGAGCCGCGGAGAAGAAATTCCTTCGGACCAGGCTCGGCGACCATGTGGAAGTCCGGGAGCGAATCAGATGCGCCCGTAGTAATTCCGTAATCGTAAACGTCATAGCCGGGCCAAGGCTCGACGGTAACCCAAGCCGCTGCGCCAACCTGATTGCCGGGCGTGACCTTCACATCAAGGCCGTTGTCGTCAAAACAGATGGCGCTGACGGCGGCGCCGTAGTCCTCGGGCAAATCGCCAACGGCCCAGCCTTCGGGATAAGGCTCGTAGGGAAAGTAAGAATCGTCGCCGACAACGTCGCCGTCAATTTCTTTCACGCCTTTTGCGACCAGGGCATCGACGAGCTCGGCGAGCGGCTTGTCTGAAGGCCCGTCGATGGGATTCACGGCATCGTACGGAATGCGGCGGTTTGAAAAGTCGGGATCGCCGCGGCCGACAAGAATAAGGTCGCCACGCAACTGGCCGGAAGAATCAAGCGTGCCGCGAGTTTCAATCGTGGTGCGGAAGCGGTAGTCCGGGCCAAGGGTCGCCATGGCAAGCGCGGTGGTGAACAATTTTGTATTCGATGCCGGAGTGAAGTAGCGATCCGCGTTCAATTCGTAGAGAGGCTGTTTTGTTTGCACATCAACGATGAGCACGCCCAGAAACGCTTTTTGCGCGTTGGGGTCTGCCAGCGCGGTTTCAACGTCGCGGCGGAATTGGGCTGTATTTGGCGTCACACTGGACATCGATTTTTTCTTGGATTTCTGGGCGAAAAGTGAAAGAGGCACAAAAGAAGAAATCGACACTGCAAGAATGCCGATGCGAATAATCTTCCGGTACACGGAATCTCCGTTCAAGAAAATAATGAGGCTCGAATCCAGCCCACGATTATATGCTATTTGCCGGCGGCGCTTCCGCGGAGGCATTTGATATTCACGGAAACGGATACGATGGGCAACTGCAGCGTCCTTGTGAAGAATAAGCGGATTTACTAAGATGTGCACCAGCCGAGGAGGCTTTCTATCATGCGGAAAATGCTCACGTTGCTTCTGGGAATCGCGCTAGCTGGTCTGCCGTCATTATTACTTGCCGCGCCAAGCGCGCGTGCGGCCGATAAGCCAAGCAAAGAAGAGCAGCGGCTGCAAAACGCCGGGGAAGTGATGAAGGAGATTCTCAACATTCCTGACGACATTCCGCAGGATTTGCTGGACAAAGCGGATTGCGTGATCGTGATTCCTTCGGTGCTCAAGGTGGCATTCGGATTCAGCGGCAGTTATGGCCGCGGGGCGATGACCTGCCGCAGCGGACCGCATTTTCAGGGGCCATGGGGAGCGCCGACGATGATGGCGCTGGAGGGCGGCGGCGTTGGATTCCAACTGGGCGGGCAAGCGACCGATTTTGTCCTGTTGGTGATGAACGGGCGCGGAGCCAACGGCATTTTGACCAGCAAAGTGAAGCTGGGTGCGGATGCGGCGGCGGCCGCCGGGCCCATGGGGCGCGACGCAGCAGCAGCGACCGATGCGACCATGCGCGCCGAAATTTTGACTTACTCGCGATCGCGCGGATTGTTTGCGGGCGTATCTCTGGAAGGCTCAACGCTGCGCCCGGACAATGGCGGGAATGAAGCGGTGTATGGCCGGAAGATTGACGCCAAGGACATCGTTCTCAAAGGCGCGGTGAGCGTCCCACAGGCAGCGCAATTGATGATCGATACGCTGCAAAAGCATTCGCCGAAAAACCATTCGGACCCGAAATCGCTGGAGTAATTCGCAACGCAGGGGCATTATCGTTCATCATTCTTAGCGAGCAGCGATGGCCATCCGAATCATTACCGTCGAGAGGGAATTTGGCAGCGGCGGAGCGAAGATTGCGGAACTTCTGGCGGCGAGGCGTGGCTGGAAGCTCTGGGACACAAATCTGAGTGGCGAGATCGCGCGGCGCGCGAACGTTGACCCGCACGCTGCCGAACTTTGCGACGAACGCTGCGACCCCCTGCTGCACCGGCTTTTCAAAGTATTTGCGCGCGGCAGCTACGAACGCAGCTTGCCCATGGCGGACGCACCGGGCTTCGATACCGACCGCATGGTGGCGCTGCTGCACAGCGTGATTGAAGACGTGGCCTCGAAGGGAGATTGCGTCATTGTCGGACGCGGATCACCCTATATCCTCCGCAATCGCAGCGACGCTTTCCACGTATTTGTATACGCATCCGAAGCCGAAAAACTCCGCCGGCTTCTGGCCATCGGCAAAAGCGAAAAGGAAGCTTGCGAGCTTCTTCGCACCATCGACCATGAGCGGGCGGCATTCATCAAGCGCTACTTCGGAGGCGATTGGCCGACGCGCGAGCTTTATCATTTGATGATCAACGCGGCAGCCGGCGACGAAAAGGTGATTGAAACGATCTTCGGCGCGATTGACATTTTCGAAAAGAAGGCTGCCAGCGCGACGCCCTAAGAATTTAAAGTTCGCGAGTCCGACGCAAATTCGGTAGTGTTGTCATTCGAAGTTTAGCGATCAAGGCTAGCGAATTATCGGGAGTTGGTAAGTCCAGATTCGTTCTCTAGATAACTAATTATCGCCCCCATACGCATCGATCCCCGGGAAATCGAATGGATTTAGAATCCATCCAGTTTGCCCATCGTGATTTTTAACCTTGACCCACCACTCCGTTTTTGGCTCGGAGATGACGTCCCAAGGAAAGTCAGCATTTCCTTTACCTACGCTCTCCGCGTATAAATCTTGGTGGTGGGCCGCACTGTTATACCAATAGAGGCAGTAACCCTCGCCTTCATTGTGCAGTAAGTAGAGCACCGCGCCCGCTGGTATGTCGACCTTGTGGCTTGTGTAGGGCACTGTACGGGTTTCGACCTCATCAAAGACTACGGGTTTAAGCATTTTGATGATGCCGAATTGTAGCGTGATGACTTTCCCATTGAGCGCTGTTATTTTTTCCCCTGATTTGATTGTGAATACAACCGGTGAACTGGTATTTGCGTCTTTTCGTGCGACAGTGGGTGTCTTAGCCGTCCACGCCGCGTAATGGCAACCTTCGAACGGACAGGCCCCTTCGTCCGTAAATGGTAGGCGAGGTTGTCCACGTAACTGACTCTGTGGCCATGATGACCCAGGCAAGCAGAGAAGCAATGATATCGCCGATATAACTGCAGGAACCGCGCTAGAAGCATTCTTCCTCCGAAGCTCGGAGACTACCATGCCCGGGCACCCTCCTTTAGGGAAACGCCCACAAGTGTGATCGGGAAGTACCCGGAATCTATTTCGGTTTTTTGCGTGGGCCAAGTCCTGAGACTGAGAAGGCTTACACCGCGAACAAGAGCAAATGACACCACTACCACAAATTCCCTTCACTTGCCTGCGCATAATGAATCCCGTACCCTGAATGATTATTCTCCCGTCAGCAGGAGGCGTAGTGAGCTGTCCGATCTGCGAAAAACGCCCGCCGAAACGATTCTGCCCGGCGAAGGGCGAACGAATCTGCGCCATCTGCTGCGGGACGCATCGCGAAGTGACCATCGATTGCCTGCCGGATTGTGTGCACTTGATTTCGGCTCGGCGCTACGAGTTGGAGCATCGCAAACCGCCGGCACCCGAGGCGATTCCGTTTCCGGACGTAGAGTTTTCGCCGGAAATTCTGCGCCGCCATCCAGAAGCACTTTCGGCAATCGGGCTCGCGATTCTCGGATTCGCGCAACAGAACGGCGCCGTCCGCGACCCGGAGATTTTGGGCGCGCTGCGGGCGCTGGCGGAAGCGTATCGCACGCTCGAATCCGGAATTTACTTTGAGCGTCCGCCTGATGCGCCAATGCCGCGCGCGCTGTACGCGCATCTTGGGAAGGCGTTGCAGGATTTGAAGAAGCAGGAGTCGCAACAAAGCGGATTCACAACGTTAAAAGATTCGGAAATCTTCAGGCTGCTGGTTTTCGTTCTGAGGGTGGGCACGCGAGAGACGAGCGACCGGCCAAAGGCGCGCGTATTTCTCGATTTTCTGTACGCTCAGTTTCCGGCGGCACCGGCCGCAGCAGAGCGCGAGGCTCCTCGAATCATCCTGCCTTGAGCGCCTTCCCTACGCGCGGCAAGCGGGGCTGTGGTGCATCCTTGCAGTTGAGTGCCCAGCCCGAGATTCATTTGCGGCGAGCGCCAGGCGCGATCGGCTGAGCCGCTGCGGTCGGGCCGCACATCGAAGCCATACTTCTTTCGCAGGCGCTCGACCCGCTCGGCGATCTCGCGGCGGTAGGTTTCTGGAGCATTGCCGTGCTTCACGTACCAGTCCCGATATTGGCCAGCGAGTTTGGGAAATTTCGCTTCGACAAAGGGAATAAATTGCTTCTGAGCAGAAGGCATCAGGAAGAGCACGCGTCCTGCGAACCACAACGCTCCGGCATCACGAGCGGCATGCGCCAGCGAGTCGAGAGCCTCTTCGCCGTCGGTGATTCCCGGAACGATCGGCATGGCCAGAACGCCGGCGTCAATTCCAGCCTCGCGCAGGCGCTGCACGGCAGCGAGCCGGAGATCCGGCCGAGGGGCACGCGGTTCCAGCAGACGCGCCAGACGAGCGTTCAGCGTGGTCACCGACAGATTGACGCTCAGCGACGAGCGCGCTGAAATTTGTTTCAACAGTTCGATGTCGCGGACGACGCGATTCGATTTCGTGGTTATGGAAATGCTCAGGCCGTCGCGGGCAGCCATCTGTTTCAGAATCGACTGCGTGACTTGATATTCCTGCTCGGCGGGCTGATACGGGTCTGTGGCGGTGCCGATGGCGATGTGCTCGCCCCAGATTTTCTCGCTGCGCAAATCGCGTTCCACGAACGCACCGGCGTTGCTCTTCACGTAAATCTTTCGCTCAAAATCGCCGCCATCGAGCTCCATATATTCGTGGGTATAGCGCGCGTAACAATATTTGCAACCGAATTCACACCCACGGTAGGGATTTACGGTCCAACCAAAGGGCACTCTCGGAGAATTGCAGCGGTTCAGAATCGAACGCACCGGGAGCACAAAATATTCCGTGCCGCGTTTTGCGTCCGTCAAATGGGAAGATGCGGCGAGGCGCGCGATACCTACCAGTTCGTCCGCAGGCTTCAAACTCCGGCCATCAGCCGGAGGGGGCGGAGAAGCGCTGCAGGGCTCACTCGAACCGTTGGGAGCGGCGGCGGGAAAAAGAGTGAGGCTGGTTTCGACCAAACGGTGCATAGGGCGCCTTGCGGGTGCCGATGCGGTTCGGATCGTGGGAGAAGTAGCCATCAGTAACGCGATCACCTCGCCGAATGGAGTGCGCCGAGTATTTCGCTTTTTGTTCGCTTTGTCAAGCAAAATGTTTTCGCCAATTATTCGCCTCGATTTGTGTTCACCGCAAAGGGCTGATCGAACGGACAGGTGGTCTGGCACTTCGATGGCTGGCATACTACCCAATGAGTCCTATCGTGAGTGACGTCCATATCCTCGTCATCGACGACGATTCGGCGAGTCAGCATGCCCTGCAACATGTCTTCGACTCGGAGGGCTGGCACGTGACCGTGGTGCCTATCCCGAGCGAGGCGTTGCGGGAGCTAGCGCGCGGCAGATGGGCGCTGGTGGTCGTCAATGTTGCGCTCGCGGACCTGACCGGTCCGCTGTTTACGACGCTGAAGACGCTGGCGCAGACAGAAGCGGATTCAAGCAAAGATCAGAAACTGCTCAGAGTGCTCTTCCTGGTGCCCAGATTAGCGGCGCGCTGGGCTCAGCCAGTGCTGGACCGCGAAGGCTTGCCTTACGTCATGAAACCATTCCATCTCCACGATTTTCTGGAAAAAGTCAGCGACCTTTTGATTGAAGCCAAGGCAATCCAGCAGCCGATACAAGGCACGCGCTTGCCTGCGGCGACAAAAGACCGGCGGCAGAAGGACAGGCGAGCGGGGCAGGACCGGCGGCGCGGGCAGATGTTCGCGTCGCGCGAAGACTACATGATGAGCGAGGAAGAAATCGCCGACTTTGAAAAGCAAGAAGAGGAGGACCAAAAGAAACGGCAGGAAGAGGAAAAAAAACGCGAGGTACTGTAATCGTAGAGCGCGGAAAACCGTTACCTTCCGCTGGCTCCAATGGTGCCCGCTTTGCAACGATGCACGACACTGCGATCTTCGGTTTCCGCGAGAAGCTCCTCGATGCTCTTATTTTCGACCGGGTGACGCAAGGCTGGCGCGATTTCCGCAAGCGGCACCAAAACAAAGCGC
>JBAUEH010000037.1:0-23382 GCA_049678505.1 Candidatus Acidiferrales bacterium | reverse complement strand
CGATTTGCACTCGCCGCGCCAAATGCTTAGCCGGGAGTTCTTCCTATCGCGCGCCTCATCCCCGCGAAGTCTTCACGCTTTTCGAGTTTCGCTTTTCGCCGCCACGCGCAGCTCTCTTTCACGTATGCTGCACCCATGTGTCCCGCGACTGAGTCGAGTCCCGCCGCCATTGGCCTCTGCGCCAACTGTCAGCACTCGCGCAAAATCCAATCCGACCGCGGCTCCGTCTTTTTCCTTTGTAACCTCTCCGAAACCGATCCCAGCTTCCCCAAATATCCGCGCCTTCCGGTCCTTTCCTGCCGCGGCTACACGCCACTTTCCCTTCCGCCAGAACGAAGCGGCAAACTCTAGCCGTTCTCTCATCAAAGGGTGGAAAAGAGCCAATTTGTCCGGAATGGCCTGTTCTAGAGTACCCGCCCCATTTTTACCCGCCGAGCTGCTCGCTGTGCTGTTGCAGCAAGTAGTGATCTGTCATCCCAGCGATGTAGTCGCACACCACGCGATGCACCGGCTCGGTGCGCGCCCGTTCCGTGTAGCCTCGCGGCATTTTTTCCAGGTGCGCTATGTAAAAAAGGAAAAGTTCATCGAGCGCAACGACGGAGCGGTCTCGGTCCTCGGCGATTGCCGGATTCTCGTACAATCGCGACATCAAGAATTGTTTGAGCCGCGAATTTTCCGCCGTCACCGTTTCAGAAAAATGTGCCAGCCGCTTCGCATGATGCCGGACGTCTTCGACGGTTTCAATCCCGGCCCGCTGCACTTCCCGCCGCGTGTTCTCGATCAAGTCGGTCGCAAACTCATCAAGAACTTTTTTCAGCGCCTCATTGAACTTCAGCTTCCGCGGGCCGCGCGGATATCCGCGCTCCACATCCGCGTAAGCCTGCCCAAAAACAGAAACCTCCGCTGTTAGCTCTTCGAGATTCAGAAGCCGCGCTTCGAACCCGTCGTCCAAATCCGCGGTGTTGTAGGCGATCTCATCTACCAAGTCGATGAGTTGCGCCTCGAGCGGCGGCCGTTCACCGAGCAAGTATTCCGCAAGCTCCGGAAAATCCGCGGCCGAGTAATCGCGCGAATGTTTGACGATTCCCTCGCGCACTTCGAACGTCAGATTCAAGCCGGGAAAATCCATATACCGTTGCTCGAATTTCTCAACGATGTGCAGCGCATGCAAATTGTGGTTGAAAGTATCGCCGTGCTCGCGCATGCGCAGGTCGAGCTGGCGTTCACCCGCATGCCCAAATGGCGGATGGCCGATGTCGTGAACCAGCGCGAGCGCCTCCACCAAATCGCTGTTCAGGCCGAGTGCTCCCGCCACAGTTCGCCCGATCTGCGACACTTCCAACGTGTGCGTTAGCCTGTTGCGAAAGTGATCGGAGAAACGCATGGTGAAAACTTGCGTCTTCGCTTCCAGCCGGCGAAACGCGCGCGAATGCACCACACGGTCGCGGTCGCGCGCATAATCATTGCGGTAAGGATGCTGCGGTTCAGGACGCCGCCGCCCGCGCGTGCGCGCCACATCCATCGCGTAGGGCATCGCATACGACGCTATTCTCATCCCATTTTCCATTGCTGGCATTGTAGCGAAACCCCGGCGCGCTTCGCATCACCAATGCCACGCTCGATCCATTCCGCCATTTTCGCGCCTGGCAATGCTAGAATCCGGGCCCGACTCGTACCGCTCGAGGATTTGACGAATGCTCTCCGCCGCTGTTTTGGTTTGGCCGCAACCTCTTCGGCCAGCACATTCGCTCGCGCTCTCCGCCCTTGTAGCCGGGATCCCTCTAATTGTCGTTCTTGCGCTAATGGGCGGCCTGCGCAAGAGCGGGCTTTTTTCCTCCGCTTGCGGCCTGGCTTCTGCCGGCGTGCTGGCGATTTTTGTGTGGCGCATGCCGGTTTCGCTTGCGCTTTGGAGCACTGCCTACGGCTGCATCTATGCGTTGTGGTCGATCATGTGGATTGTCTTTGCGGCCCTTTGGCTTTACAACCTCACGGTTGCCACCGGCAATTTCGATCTGTTGCGCCGCTGGATGGAGCAGCACGCTTCCGGAGACGCGTGCATTCAGGCGATTCTCGTCGCGTTCTGTCTCGGCGCGCTGCTCGAAGGTACCGCCGGATTCGGAACGCCCGTCGCCATCACCGCTTTTCTTTTGGTCGGCATGGGATTCAAACCGCGGCGCGCCATTCTGCTTTCGCTAATCGCGGACACGGCTCCGGTCGCCTTCGGCGCGCTCGGCATTCCCATCGTTGCGCTCGCCGGCGTCACGGGGCTCGACCTGATGAAGCTTTCCGAAATGGAAGGACGCCAGCTTCCCTTCCTCTCGGCCATCCTGCCGGCTTATCTTGTTTGGATTGTCGCGCGGGGCAAAGGCCTGAGACGCTCCTGGCCCGCAGCGCTGGTCGCCGGCGTGAGCTTCGCGCTGGCGCAATTCTTTGTTTCCAATTTTTGGGGACCGTGGGCCGCGGACATCATCGCGGCTCTGGCATCCATCGCGGCGCTGGTCGTTTTCCTGCACTTCTGGAAGCCGCGAGGGGCAACAGATTTCGTCGCGACACCGCTGGACGAGTCAATTCCTGCGCGACTCTCCACCTCACAATCGTTTGCTGCGTGGCTGCCGTGGATTCTTTTGTCCGCGGTGATGGTTTTTTGGTCTTACGCCAAACTTTTTCAAAAAGGACAAATCACCTTTGCGATTCCGCATCTGCACAATGCGATTCTCATCACGCTTTACAACAAGCCCTATGCGGCGAAGTATTCTTTTCAGCCGCTGGCCACAGGAACCGCCGCCGTCTTCGCTACGGTTCTGACGGCGCTTTGTCTCCGCGTAAGACCGAAAATATTCGCCGAATCAGGCGTCAAGACGCTGCGCCAGCTTCGCCTGCCGGGCCTCACGGTGTTGCTGATCGTCGCGCTGGCGTATCTTTACAACTATTCCGGCATGGCCTACACGCTGGGAGACGCGGCCGCGAGCGCCGGCGCATTTTTCCCCGTGCTCAGCAGTTATCTGGGATGGGTCGCGTGCTTTCTGAGCGGCAGCGACACGGCCAGCAATCTTCTGTTTGGCAATTTGCAAGTTGCCGCCGCGCATCAATTGCATTTGAATCCCTTGCTTCTCGCGGCGACGAACTCTTCCGGCGCGATCACCGGCAAAATGATTTCGCCGCAAAACATCGCGGTCGGGGTGACGACGGTTGGGCTGATCGGCGAAGAGGGAAAAGTTCTGCGCTCGACTTTCTGGCACAGTGTCTTCCTCGCCGCGCTCATCGCCTTGCTCGCGTTGGCGCAAGCGCACTGGCTGGCCTGGATGGTGCCTTAGCGGTGAAGTGGCGCTGCCCACGCGCATCCTTACTCTATAGTCTTTTATCGAGTTTTCTGGCGCTCGCGGCTGTGCCGCCGTACACTGTTTCTGCCCACTGAATCGAATTCACTTACAGGGAGGTCAGCATGGCACGTAAAGCCACAGCAGTTTGGAACGGTTCACTGAAGGAAGGTAAAGGAAACATCTCCACGGAAAGCGGCGTTCTGTCGAAGGCGCCTTATTCATTCAAAACGCGTTTTGAAAATGAGCGCGGCACCAACCCCGAAGAACTGATCGCCGCGGCACACGCGGGGTGCTTCACCATGGCGCTTTCCGCTCAGCTCGGCAATGCCGGCATCACGCCGGAAAGCCTGGAAACCACAGCCGCAGTCACGCTGGAAAAAGAGGGCGACGGTTTCGCGATCACGAAAATTCATCTCGACGTCACAGCGCGCATCCCCAACGCCGACAAAGCCAAATTCGACCAAGCCGCCGAAGCAGCAAAAGCGGGCTGCCCGGTGTCCAAGCTGCTGAAGGCGGAAATCACCATGAGCGCAAAGCTGGAGGGCCAGCGCGCCACCGGAGCTTAGACCTGAAAGCGGGAAGCTAGAGGCAGGAACGCCCGCGTTGAGACGCAACGAAAGACAACTGCAGATTCCCGTCGAATGCTGGTCGCACCCTCGCTCGGAATGACAAGGAGGAGTGGGGCGGCGTGAGCGGAGGCGACTCGACGTGAGTTACAGCAACGCAGGCGCGAGCGAAAATCCTGCTACGAGAACGAATCGCACCGCACCGCACCGCAAAAGCATACAGGCTGGAAGCCTGCCTGCCCGCCACGGCGGGCAAGCGACAGGCAAGCCTGGGCGAGTTAAGTGAGAAGTTTTTCGTATTGGACGAAGCCGGAGCGGCGGGCGATGCGGTCATAGAGCAGCATGGCGTTTGCATTCGTCTCCTGCGTCAGCCAGTAGACCTTTGCGCATCCAGCATCGCGCGCCGCGGCGAAAACATGCTCGATCAATTTGCGCCCTATGCCGCTGCCGCGATGATCCGGCACCACGAACAAATCCTGCAAATAACAGTAACTGCCCACCGTCCAGCAGGAGCGATGGAACAGCCAGTGCACCATGCCTACCGCGCGATCTCCCGCAAGCGCTATCGCGCCGAACACCGGTTCGCTCGGATCGAGGATCCTCGCCCACGTTACGCGCGTTGTTTCTGCGGGAATTTCTTCTTTGTAGAATTGCTGGTATCCGCGCCAAAGCGGAAGCCATGCATCATGGTCCGCCGCCACCAAGTTGCGCACGGTCACATCGTCGCCCATTTGCTTGCTCCTTGAATCATCGAGTGCCGCCGGAGATTACCAAAATTTTGCAGTTTCAGGGAACCCGCTGAGCCACACTCTCTCTGACTCGGTTCGGTAACCTATGTATTTTCTGTGACATCTACTGGCCCGAGAATTGCTTTCCACTCAGAGGCGGCGGACTATCGTTCCCCTTAACTGCCCTTTCAATCCCTCCGCCGCCAAGAGTTTGGAGAAAAACGAGTGGACCAGGAATTTGGATCTCCACAGGCTGCGGCAGCCTCGTGGGTGCCCGCGCGCGACCGCCGACGCACTCGCCGCTTGAAGGTCGCCGTTCCTGCGCGTATTCGTCCCTATTATCAGAGCCCGGGCCTTTCCGAGGAATTGCTCATGGCCACGAATCTATCGCGCGATGGATTTTACTTCATCTCGCGCCGCCCGGCCTATCACGCGGATATGAATTTGTATGTGGGTTGCCCCGCGGGACATTCTCACGCCGCGGCGGAAGCCGACTGCGCGCGTGTTGTGCGCGTCGAACCCTTGGGCGGCGACGCCTGGGGAGTAGCGGTCACGTTTCATCGAAGCGCCTGCTTGTATCATGGCGGCGAGTTTCCATCTCAGAAGTGAGGTTCAGCTTATGAAGATGACCTTCGTTGCGGCTTCGCTTTTCTTCTTGGCACTGCCGGTTCACGCCCAGACACACATCGCCGGCGGCGGCGCGGCACCGAGCCAATTGACCTTCGCCGGCGGGGGCGGCGGTGGAGGATTGGAGGGCTCGGGCGCCATGGTGTTCACCCTGCCTGTTGTGAACAGATCCACGCAACACTACACTTATATCTATGTCCAAGGCTCCGACGAAAACTTCGTTTCCACGCGGTTCGTCTCGTTTGACGCTGCAGTGAAACTGGGCAAGGAAGCTCTGGCTTATCGCCCGAAGACGATCGTGGAAGTCGCGGCCGAATATCGTGCCGAAAAGAAACAGGCCAAGTAGGGCGCGAACCTACCGCGCATCGCCGAGAGAGGGCAAGAATCTAGGATTTGCCCGCTGGAAGCAACGCGAGCTGCTGATCTGCCTCATCGGCCGCGCCGCTGTCGGGATATTCCGTTTTGATTTGACGGTAGAGTTTTACGGCCTGCGCTGGATTCGATTGGCGGTAATGTCCCGCCAGCGCCAACATAACGATGGGCTTGGGGACGAGTACGGAGGGGTTCGTTAGAAGCTGGTTGTAAATCTGAACCGCTTGATCGGATTGTCCCATTTGATCGTAAATCTGCGCCAGCTCAAAGCGCGCCATGGCCGCAAAGTCATGATCCGAACTATTCTCAATCTCCGACAGGGCGCGGATGGCCTGGGCATTCTGGCCCAAATGCTCTTCGCACAGCGCGGAATAATATTTCGCAAGCTGGCCCAGTCGCGTGCGGGGATATCGCTGCACGACTTCCCCAAATTTCTTCAGCGCGTCTTGGAATTTCTTCGAGGGATCCGAATAGGTAATCTCGTTCGGTTGCGAAGGCTGTCCCGGGCTCACCACGAGGGCCTCATAAACCTGCAGCGCCTCGTTGAATCCTGCTTCGGCTTTCACCGATTGCCGTTGCGAATAAAACCGCCAGCCAAAAATTCCCGCAGCGACAATCACCGCGACAATGACCGCGTAAATGAGAGTGGTGCGATGGGAGAGAACCGCCTCAGCGCCGTGCGAAAGCGCCTCTTGCACTTGGTCTGTTTTCAACTCCTGACGAGAGATGTGCTTCGCCACGTTTCACTTCTCCAGGAAAAGTTGGAAGCTCCATGCTAACACAAAACACACCCAGCCCTTATGACGCGGAGAGAGATTTCGACGAGGATTCCGCCTCGACTGCGCCAAGAGCAAAAAGGTCTAGGCCGGGGTTACGTTCTCGGCCTGCAAACCCTTCGGGCCCTGCTTGACTTCGAATTCCACCAACTGGCCTTCATTCAGAGATTTGTAGCCTTCCGCTTGAATGGCCGAAAAGTGGACAAATACGTCTTCGCCCGATTGCCGCTGAATGAACCCGTACCCTTTGGCCGCGTTAAACCACTTCACGACACCCTGTTCTCGGTCCAACTCTTCACCTCTTCGTGGGTTGAAATGCCAGCTCCCCGCCGTTTGCGGACAAACCGCACCGTACTTGACGCGCAGATGTGAGCGCTCGGCAGGTAGGCTAGCGCCGGAATTCTAACCACAAAAACCAATCCCTGTCCAGAGGCCGCGTCTGCCGGACGCAGCTTTTGCACGCGCACCTGCCGTCAGGGAGTTCGGCTTCAGCGAGAGAACAAATCGCAGGGGTTTGTTGCTACTGGCTTTCCTGCGGTTTGCTGGCGGCGCTGTTGGGTGAGGTCTGAAACCATTTGCTCATAATCAGCTCGGTGCCGCCGCCGGGGCCGCGCTGAATGTCGAATTCATCCATGAAAGCGCGCATCAGAAAAATGCCGCGTCCGGAGGTGCGCAACAGATTTTCTTCCGCGAGGGGATCCGGGACATCGGCCAAACTGAAACTCTTGCCTTCGTCGAGGATGTGAACCACCAGCTTGCGCGCTTCGAGCTCGATAGTCATCACGATTTTCCGGCCGCGCTCCTGCCGGTTGCCGTAACTGTAGGCATTGATGACCGCCTCGCGCACGGACATGCCGATTTTATGGCAATTGTCTTCGTCGAAGCCGGACTCGCCGGCCACACGCAGGACAATCTCTTCGGCGAGGTCGACGCTGTCGAGGAGCGTCTCCAAGGTGACTTCAATTCGCTGGGCGTTCTTGGCCATCCGTACCGTGTGCCGAAAGTGAAGCGCGCCATGCTTGCACGGCCCTCACCGCAAGTCAACTGGAGGCTCGCTGCAATCCATCGTAGCTTGGCTTTGCCCCGTTGCGCCATAGCCCTGCGGTACACTACGCCCAGTACGTACGGTCCAGCGTTCGGTATTGGATGGCTTCGCTCAAATGCCGCGGCTGGATGGTGCGGATTTTGTCCAGATCGGCGATGGTGCGCGCGACTTTCAAGATGCGGTCGTGAGCGCGCGCGGAAAGTCCAAGTTTTTGTATTGCTGTCTCGAGCAGTTTTTCGCCGTCCGCGGAAATTTCACAGTGCTTTCTGAGCAATTTCGGCGGCATCTGCGCGTTGGCGTAAATCTTCTTTTCGTCCTTGAAGCGCTCGAGCTGGATGGTTCGCGCGGAGATCACGCGCTCTCTTACCGCCGCGGACGCTTCGACGGCGCCGCCGTCGCGAAGTTCTTTGTATCGCACCGCGGGCACTTCAATATGAATGTCGATGCGGTCGAGCAGGGGCCCGGAAATCTTTGAAACGTAACGCTGAATCTGCATTGGCGAGCAGTGGCAGTCGCGCGTGGCGTCGCCAAAAAACCCGCATGGACAGGGATTCATCGCCGCCGCCAGCATGAACCGCGCAGGAAAGCTAAGCGAAATGGCCGCACGGGCGATGGATACCACTCCGTCTTCGAGAGGTTGGCGCAATACTTCGAGGACGTTGCGCTGGAATTCGGGAAGCTCATCCAGAAAGAGCACGCCGTTGTGGCCGAGCGAAACCTCTCCGGGGCGCGGCACAGCACCGCCGCCAATCAAGCCAGCGTCGCTAATGGTGTGGTGCGGAGAACGGTATGGCCGCGTGCCGACAAGGCCGCGGGAATCATCGAGCACGCCTGCGACGCTGTGAATGCGCGTGGTTTCAATCGCTTCATCGAGGGACATCGGCGGCAGGATGGTCGGGATGCGCTTTGCCAGCATGGTTTTGCCGGCGCCCGGCGGGCCGATGAACAAAATGTTGTGGCCGCCGGCGCAGGCAACTTCGAGCGCGCGCTTGGCCGATTGCTGTCCGCGCACATCGCGCAAATCCACGGAATAGGAACTGGCCTCGCCAAGCATCTGCGTGGTGTCCACGGCAGTTGCGACGAAGGACTCCGGAGAATTGATCAAGTCGGTGGCTTGCGGAAGGGACTTCACCGCGAAGACGCGGATGCCTTCGACGACAGCGGCTTCTTTGGCATTTGCTTCCGGCACGATAACGTTTTTGATTCCTTGTTCGCGCGCCGCAATCGCGGCGGAGAGAGCGCCGCGCACCGAGCGCACGCTGCCGTCGAGGGAAAGTTCGCCGAGAAAAACATAGTCGGCGAGCGCTTTGCCAAAAAATGTGCCCTGGCAGCCGAGGAGGCCGAGAGCCATGGGCAGATCGAATGCGGAGCCTTCCTTGCGCATGTCAGCAGGAGCGAGATTCACGGTGACGGCCTGATGGCCGGGATAATCGAAGCCGCAATTTTTGAGGGCGGCTTTTACACGCTCGCGGCTTTCCTTCACGGCGATGTCCGGAAGGCCGACGACATTGAAATTTCCCGGCTGTCCGGGTCCGACGTCGACCTCGACTTCCACGAGATAAGCCTCAATGCCGTAGACTGCCGCGCTATGAGTTTTGAAGAGCATGCGAGAGGGAACTTTTCCCCGTTTGGGATGCGCGTGCAAGATAACGTAAAACTTACGTTCACGCCATATAAACTATCTGACAGGGTCAAAACTTAAGAATAAAAGTCGTGTGGAGGATATATCTAGAGCGGCTAATACCCGCAAAGGATAACAGCAAGTTCGATTTCATGGCATACTGAGCGCGAATTTCGAGAGATGAGGGCCCAAAATGAATGTTCGCCGGTTGATTGTTGCGGTGATTTTCTGTCTGGGGAGCTTGACGGCAAACCGGGCCACCTTTGCTCAGATCAAGGCGGCTGAACACAATAGGGCGGCGACACTGAATAATCAAGAGCTCGCCCTTTTTGCCGCGGGAAAGATTGATGCTGCGATCGTGCTTTATCGTCAAGCCCTGGCGATCAAGCCTGATCTTCCCGAAGCGCTCAGTAATCTGGGTCTTGCCCTTGATAAGGAGGGGAAAGAGGACGAAGCCATCGCGGAGATACGGAAAGCGCTTAGCATTCAGCCAGATGCTATAACGCAAGCGAATCTTGGGCTCGCGCTCTATCACGAAGGAAAATTCGACGAAGCCATCGAGGCGTATCGCGGTGCGCTGACAAGGAATCCGCGCGTTGCTGCGGCATGGAATGGGTTAGGGGCATCACTTTATTCGATGGGAAAAACGGCGGATGCCATTGATGCTTATAAAAAGGCGCTGGAGATCGATCCGCATCATGCCGACACGCTGAACAATTATGGCGTGGCGCTGGATCAAGAGAAACAATACGGCGCGGCAATCGCCGCCTATCAGCAGTCCCTAACTATCACGCCGAACGCATCGGACACGTGGCAGAACCTCGGACGCGCTTATGCCGATTCCGGCAACGCTGACGACGCAATCCAGGCATACCTAAAGTGTGTGGGCATTAGCCCGCGTAACGGCAATGCGTGGTTCGAGCTGGGGCGTCTTTACGCCGGGGGAAATCAGTTAGATGATGCGATTAACAGCTTTGAGAAGAGCGTGGAGTTAAATCCAAATCAGGCAGAAACGTTTGCCAATTTGGGCACTGCCTATGAAGCAAAGCAGGAATTCGACAACGCCATTGAGAGCTATAAGAAGGCAATCGACCTGAAGGCCGATGACCCCGTGATTCTGGCTGAGCTGGGCAATTCGTATCAAGGCGGCGGGCAATACGATCAGGCAATTGGCTGCTATAAGAAAGCCCTTGCGCTGCAGCCGGATTTGTCCGGGGCGCTTTACAATCTGGGCATCGCTCAGGAGAGGAAAGGCGATCTGGATGGCGCGATCGTATCGTTTCAGAAGTACGTGAAGCTGCAGCCGAAAGACACGCGCGGACCGTTCGAACTGGGGAATTCGTTGTTTAATAAGGGCCAATACGCGCTGGCGGTAGATAGTTATCGCGCGGCCGTGGCCCTCAATCCCAAGCTGGCAATCGCGCACTATAACTTGAGCCAGGCGCTAGCGCGTATCGGAGACGGGAAAGCGGCAGAGATTGAGCTGGACACTGCGCGGAAAATCGACCCGAAGGTAGGGCTTTCAAGCGGCTCCTCGAAATGAAGTCTTCCTGAGCACCATCCGAAACACCATCCGATCATCTCGCGCGCTTTACAATTGCGGAGGCCACACGTATGCTTGCGGCGATTTAGGAGTTCGGGCCGGAAACAAGAAGCCGGAGACTGAAAAAGACTAAGGCATCCCCGTTTATGGAAAACGTGAAGGATGGGGCACGCGGCAGTCAGGGCTTGGAACCGCGAAACAAGGGCGCGGGGTGGCGCGTATATTACTACAGGTAATTGAAAACGAGATTTTAGCGAGCGCGACTCGGGGAATTGCGGCGGGTGACCTAAGGGCCGCCCCTACGGAGGCGATGCGATGATCGGCTGGGTAGTGCTAGGGATTATCGTCATCCTGGTCTTCATTGTGATCGGGATGTACAACGGGCTGGTCAAGCTGAAGGTGCAGTGCGACAACGCGTGGTCGGACATCGACGTGCAGCTGAAACGGCGGTACGACCTGATTCCAAACCTGGTGGAAACGGTGAAGGGATACGCGGCGCACGAGAAGGGCACGCTGGAAGGCGTGGTGCAGGCGCGCAACGCGGCGATGAGTGCGCAGGGACCAGCGGCGAAAGCCGGAGCCGAGAACATGCTGACATCGGCGCTGCGGCAGGTGTTTGCGCTGGCGGAAGCGTATCCGCAATTGCGCGCGGTGGAGAGCTTCACGCAATTGCAAAACACGCTGAATCAACTGGAAGACAGCATCCAGAACGCGCGGCGGTATTACAACGCCGTGGTGCGCGACTTGAACACGAAGATCGCGGTGTTTCCTTCGAACATCATCGCCGGAATGTTCAACTTCAAGCCGCGCGAATTCTTCGAAACGAGCGCGCCAGCGGAGCGCGAAACGCCTAAAGTGAGCTTTCAAGCAGGCGCGCCGCAGTAGGGCCAACCTCTGATGCGCAGTCTTCGCCGCGCCACCATTCTTCTGTTCCTTGCGCTCGCAGCCGCATTCGCGGCGGCCTCTCCAGCGCGCGCGCGCCAGCTCACCATTCAGAGCTTCGATGTTCAGGTAGTTGTCCAGCCGGATTCCACGATCGAGGTCACAGAGACTCTTAGCGTGAAGTTCGAGGGCGCATGGAATGGAATTTACCGCTCGATTCCGGTGGAGTACCGCGGGTCGCTGGGGTTGAACTACACGCTATTCATCGAGCCGGAAAGCGTGACCGACGAAGACGGGAACCCGCTCAAATATGAAGTTTCGAAACACGGGCAGTACAAGCAATTGAAAATTTACTTGCCCGGAACCGAGGATACGACGCGGACGATCGTTATTCGATACAAGGCGCTGGATGCGCTGAGATTCTTCCCGGATCATGACGAGCTGTATTGGAACGTCACGGGGAATGAAACGGACGCGCCGGTGGAAAACTCTTCGGCGCGAATCGAATTGCCTGCCGGCGTGACAGGCTTGCACGCGGAGGCGTTCACCGGCGGATACGGGCAGCGCGGGCAGGAAGCGGATGTGAAGGTCAGCGGGAACGTGGTGGAGATTCAAATGCAGCGGCCGCTCTTCTACCATGAAGGGCTGACCGCAGTGGTGGGCTGGGACAAAGGATTTGTTCACCCGCCGAGCGCGCTGGCCAAGATAGTCCTTTTCCTGCGGAGCAATTGGCCGTTCGTCGTTCCGATTCTCGCGTTTCTATTCATGGCGTGGTTCTGGTATTCGAACGGGCGCGACCCGCGACGCAATCCAATCAGCGTGCAGTACGAGCCGCCGGACAAGCTGACGCCGGGGGAAGCAGGAACGCTGGTCGATAATGAAGTGGCGATGCGGGACATTACGGCGACAATTGTTGATTTGGCGGTGCGCGGATTCTTGAAAATCGAGCAGCAAGACACGAACCAGGCAATGGGGTTGGTCCATCACAAGAATTTTATTTTCCATCGCACCAAGGCGGCGTCGGAGTGGACGAGCTTGAAGCCGCACGAGCAGGAGCTGCTCGGAGCGCTCTTCGACGACGGAACGAGCGACGTAGTGTCGCTTACGGATTTGCAGAATCGCTTCTACGTGCATTTGCCGGCGATTCGCAACCGCATCTTCGACGGTTTGATGGCAAGCAAGTTTTATTCGCGCCGGCCGGACAAAATGCACCAAGGGTACTTTGTGGCGGGAATTGTGATTGCGTTTGCGTCGTTTTGGCTGGCGACGCCGATCTCCACGGCGCTGGGAATGTCATTTGTCACGATACTTCTTTCGGGTATTTTTACGGGCGTGGTCGTGGCGGGATTCGGACATTTCATGTCCGCGCGCACGGTGGACGGCGAGCGAGAGCTGGAAAAAGTTCTGGGGTTCGAAGATTTTCTCGGGCGTGTGGAGAAAGATCAGATTGAGCGCCTGGAAAAAACGCCGGAGATGTTCGAAAAGTATTTGCCCTACGCGATGGCCTTGCACGTGGAAAAGAAATGGGCCAGCACGTTTCAAGACATCTACCGCCAGCCGCCGCAGTGGTATTCCGGGCCGTATGGCGGAGGCTTTCAGACGTTCCTATTGGTGAACGATTTGAATTTGATGTCGATGCAAACGGGAAGCGCGCTGGCTTCTTCGCCGCGCAGCGCAGGCGGCGCAGGCGGATCGGGTTTTGGAGGCGGAGGGTTTTCAGGAGGGGGGTTCGGCGGCGGAGGAGTTGGCGGATTTTAGATTGTGATTCGACCGCAGAAGCGGGCAGGATAAACAGTCCCTACGGCAGGTGGCATATGCGCTTAGCGGGCGCGCAATTCTTCGACGCGCTCAACGATGCGGCCCTCAGGGCCTTCGGTGAAGCTGATCTTGACGACGTCTCCCACAGCAATGCCTCGCACCGGCGCGGCCAATTTGAATTCAAAGCGCTTCACCTCACCGTCGGCAGTGACGTCGAGGTCGATTAATGTTTCCTTCAGTTGCGCGACTTGGCCGACAAGTATTTTTCGTTGCACCGATTTCTCATAGGATCCGGTGCGCAGGAGGGCGTCAATCCAACCGTGCTCGCGGAGGCTCTCCTCTTCAATTTGGTGTGTCCAGGCGCTCAGGATGCTGGAGCGGTTCAGGAAACCCACGAATTTGTTGGATCCGCCACGCTCGACAACGGGCAGGCGGCCAATATTGTATTGCAGCATGCGATAAAGGGCATCGAAGGCGCGCTCTTCGGGATAGGCGACGATGGGCTTGCCGCCGCCGGCCTCGCTTACTTTCAACTTTCCGGCGGGATCGAGCTTCAACGCGCGCAGCAAGTCGCCCTGGGTGACGATGCCGACGAGCTTGCCATCGGCTTCGCAAATCGGCAGCCCCTGAGTGATATTGAACTCCGCATCGCCCCGGCCGATGCGCTCGGCAAGCTCGGCCACGGTCATTTCCGGAGGAATGGTAGGAACGTCCTTGCGCATGACTTCGCGGACGCGCACGACTTGGAGGACGCCGACTTCAAAGTCGGTGGGCACGGTGAGGCCGCGACGCGTGAGCTTTTCGGTCATGATGGAACTCTTCAGATAGCGAATGGCGATCATGTCGGCGATGACGCAGGTGATCATCAAAGGCAAGACAGAGTTATAGTCGCGGGTAATCTCAAAAGCGAAAACGATCAGCGCGAATGTGGCGCGCGCCGCCGCTCCGAAAACGGCGCCCATGGCCACGAGGGCATACGCACCGGGCGACAAATGCGCTCCCGGAATGAAATGATTGATGAGCATCGCAAACACGCCACCCAAGGCGGCACTGGACATGAACATGGGCGCAAGCAAACCGCCGGAGGTGCCGGAGCCGAGGGAAATCACCAACGCCAAGGACTTGAAGATGATCAAAAGAATGAGAACCTTTAGTACCAGGTTGTTGTGAAGAATGTCGGAAATCGTGTCGTAACCGACGCCAAGCACGCGCGGAATGAAAAAGCCGATGACGCCGAGAAAAAACGCGCCAATCGCGGGATGCCACAGGTCATCAATCGGGAGATGGTCGAACAAGTCTTCGACCCAGTAGAGGAATTTGGTGAAGCCAATCGCGGCGAAACCGCAGATGACGCCAAGAAGAAGGTACCAGGGCAAGCCATGAAGGGCGTCGAAATTGACGTTCGGGTCCATGGAGAACATGGAGTGCTGTCCGAGGAGGACAGAGCGCACGAAGGTGGCGAGAGTGGTGGCGATGACGAGAGGAATAAAGGAGCGAGCGCGAAATTCGAAGAGAAGTAGCTCAATGGCGAGAATCACTCCGGCGATGGGAGTGTTGAATGTTGCCGCCATGCCAGCGCCGGCTCCGCAGGCAAGCAGGACTTTGCGTTCGGAGGCAGTGGTAGCGATGAACTGGCCGACAAGGGAGCCGACCGCGCCGCCGGTCTGAATGATGGGGCCTTCCGCACCGAACGGGCCGCCGGTGCCGATGGCGATGGCCGCGGAAATGGGCTTGAGGATGGCAACTTTTGCTTCGATGCGGCTGCGACTGGTGAGCACAGCCTCCATCGCTTCGGGAATGCCGTGACCTTTGATTTTCTCGGAACCGTACTTGGCCATCACGCCGACGATCAAGCCGCCGATGACAGGAATCAGAATCACCCAGTAGCCGAGGTGGTTCCCCTCGGGACTGCGGAAATGAAATGACCAAGTGTGGTAATAGGAGAGGTTCGTGAACAGGCCAATCAGGTCGTACAGAAGATACGCAATGATGCCAGCAACGACGCCGATCAGAGCAGCGAGAAGGGACATGTAGCCGATTCGGAACATGCCGGCATCGCCCATTTCGGCCATGGCGGACAGAGTTTGCTTAGCCAACGAAGTTCACCTCGAACGGAACGTGAGAATTACGCGCCATAGTCCTTCCTTTCAAACGCTCTCTTGCCGCTGGCGCCGGCCATGGCGCGCACCGGCGCGCACGGCATGGGCCATTACCGTTTGCAACGCGTGCAAAATGGTGAGACCCGAGGAGCGGAGGTCGGCGCGATGGGGAAGCGCGACTTGGCGAAGGATTTCCTCTCCGCGACTGGTGAGCCGCAACAAAACCTGCCGCCGGTCTTTCCGGCTGCGCGTTCTTTTCAACAGGCCGTGTGTCTCGAGGCGATCCACGAGCTCCACGGCGCTGTGATGTTGGATTTGAAGGCGCTCGGCAAGCACGCCGACGGAAGCGTTGCATGAAGCGGGCAATCCCTTGACGGCAAGAAGCGCCTGATACTGCTGCGGCTCAATTCCGGCGGCGCGGGCGGCTTGCTCGCTCAGATTCTGAAAGCGCCGCACCTCGTAACGGAATTCCGCGAGCGCACGGTAATCGAAGCTCTTTTTCGCGAAAGTCTTCAAGGCCTCAGTAAATTATATCGTAAAGCGATGTAAAGTGCAGGTCCCACGTGAAAATCTGGCACAGGTGTGCTCAAGAGCTAAACGCTGAGGCGGGACTTCTCGAATCGCGGCAGAATCCAGGAAGCGGCGACGATGGCCGATGGTGCGGGAAGAGCATTGCGTCACAGCGTCTTACGAAAGGATTTTTGGGTCTTGTTGACGCGATAGCCGAGATTCTCATAGAACTGGTGCGCACGCTCGCGAATGACGTTGGAGCGCAATCCGGCTTCGCCGTAACCGTTGGCGCGAGCCCAGTCCTCGGCGCGATCCATGAGCAAGCGGCCAACGCCTTGCGAACGGCAAGATTCGTCCACGACCAGGCTGGCGATTTCGATGCGAGGATTGGCTCCGATTGTCCGAAACGGAAAGACTTCGATATAGCCGGCGATTCGGGATCCTTTGCGCTCGGCGACCAAAATGATGTGGTGGGCATCCTGAAGAATTTCGAGCAATCGCGTGGCCACTTGCTCGGGGGTTGAGGCATATCCGAGCTGGCCAGCGAGAGGAGCGAGCAGCGGCGCGTCGGCAAGCACCGCAGGGCGAATCGTGAGTGCTTCTGCATTTGCGGCGTGAGTCATGTGTCTCTCCGGACGAGCTAGAAAAGCTTTTCTGAATCGAGCTGGATCGTCACCGGGCCATCGTTTACGATCTCGACAGACATGTGGGTTTGGAAGACGCCGGTCTCCACGTGAACACCGCGCTCCGCCACGGCGCGAAGGAATTCCTCATACAATGCTTTTGCGAGCTCCAGTGGGGCAGCTTGAATGAAGCTGGGGCGCCGGCCGCCACGCGCATCGCCGTACAAGGTGAATTGGGATGCGGCGAGAAGAGCGCCGCCGGTATCGAGGAGCGAGCGGTTCATTTTGCCTTCGGCATCGCCGAAAATCCGCAAATTGACGATTCTCTCCGCGAGCGAACTGGCCGCGGCGGCAGTGTCTTCGCGGCCGACGGCAAGCAAGACCATGAGGCCGGGGCCGATCTGGCCGGCCACGTTGCCATCAACGATTATGCGCGCGCTGGTGACGCGCTGGACGACAGCTCTCATACGACGGGACTCTCCAACGGCGCTCTGCTCTCAGAATGAAACGGGATTATTGTACAGGCCGTTTGATTTGGCTGGAAGCGACTCTCGGCGAGGACCTGCGGCACTTTGTTTGACGGTGGAAGTCTGCTAAAAACAAGAGAGTGCGACGGAAGCTCGGTGAGACTTGCGCTGATCGGCACGCACGGCGTAGGCAAAACCACGATCGCGATTGAAAGAGCTGCTTGCGAATCGTTTGTTTGCAGATATTCACGAGTGCGTGATTTGGCTCGATGGGTCTGAGCGGCAACGATGGGCCGAACGAATTTTCACGCAAGCCTCTCTGCTGAGTCCGCGCGCAGTGCACAAAAATCCACGCACTGAAAACTTTCCCGTGAAAATTCCGAATGGTGGCATTGAGAGGAAAAAGGAACGCTGGCTCACGCGCGGGATTCTGGGCATAGGGCTGGCGAATCTTTTTTCCGATTGGGGTCACGAAGCGGCCACGTCGCTATTGCCGGCGCTTCTGGCGCTGGTGGGCGCGCCCGCAGTTGCGCTGGGGATTATCGAAGGCGTTGCGGACGGGCTTTCCAGTTTCTCGAAATTGGCGGGCGGATGGATTGCCGATCGGCCAGCATGGCGCAAGCCAGTAGCAGGCGGCGGATACGTCATCGTAGGGCTCACGACGTTCGCGTATGCGTTCGCGGAATCGTGGCCGGTGATTTTGATTTTGCGCGCCGTAGGATGGGCGGGGCGCGGCGCGAAAGGACCGTCGCGCGATGCGCTGCTTGCGGATGCGGTCGTGCCCTCGCGGCTAGGACGCGCTTTCGGTTTCGAGCGGGCTATGGACACCATCGGGGCCGTTGCCGGGCCGCTGACGGCTGTTGTGCTGGTTTCATTCTCGGGCGTGCGTGAGGCCATGCGTTGGACGATTGCGCCGGGCTTGGCGGCAGCGTTCTGTTTTATGTGGCTTGTACCTGCGGGAAAATCAGCCGCTGCGCATCGCGCGTTCGGTTTTCTTAGCAGCCTACGACAACTTCCTCAATCCTTTCGCCGATTTCTTGCCGGGGTCTTCGCGCACGGCATCGGGGATTTCGCTCCGACGTTGCTGATTTTACGCGCGAACCAAATGCTCGCGCCGCATTACGGCGTCGCGCGCGCCTCGGCGCTGGCCATTGCACTCTACACGTTTCATAACATCGTGTTCGCGGCGATTTCGTATCCAGCGGGGGCTCTTGCGGACAAGATCGGCAAGCGCGGATTGATTGCCGCAGGATACACGGCCGGAGCGATGATGTGCGTGGGCTTCATTTTCGCGCCCGCGAAGTTGACGTGGCTAGGAGTGCTTTTCGCGCTTGCGGGCGTGCACACCACGTTGCAGCAGGCGCTGGAGAAATCCATTTCCGCGGAGTTGCTGGGATCGGAGATTCGCGGCACAGGATTTGGCGTGCTGGCAGCGGTGAACGGCGTGGGAGATTTTGCGTCGAGCATTATCGTGGGCGCGCTGTGGAGCGCGGTTTCGCCGGCTGCTGGATTTATCTATAGCGCGGTTTTCATGCTGGCGGGAGCGGCGCTGATTTACTTCTGGCGCTGACGCGGGGCGTGCTGGCACTTGGGGCAAAAATAGCTGCTGCGACCGGCGACAATGATGCGGCGAATCAACGCGCCGCAGCGGCTGCATTTTTTCCCTTCGCGCTGATAGACGCGATGGCGAATCTGAAATTCGCCGGGCTGGCCTTCGGCGTTCACGTAATCGGAAATCGAAGAGCCGCCCAGGCGAATCGCTTCGCGCAGGATTTGTTGCATGGCGCGATAAAGGCGCGCGACTTCTTCGCGTTTTAAGGCAGAAGCCAAGCGCGCGGGATGAATGCGCGCGCGCCAGAGGCTTTCGTCGGTATAAATATTGCCCATGCCGCGAAACACGCGCTGGTCGAGAAGAACTGCCTTGATGCGCGCACGCTTGGCGGCGAGCCGATCTTGAAACTGTAGTGCGCTGACCTCGAGAGGATCGATTCCCAGGGCCCCCAGAACTGATTCGCTTTGCTCTTCCAACAATACCAGCATGCGACCGAAGCGGCGAGGATCGGCAAAACGCAGCTCCGTATCGTTGTCGAGCGAGATCCAAACGTGGGTGTGCAGCGGAGATGGCCTGGAGGCCGGAAACACAGTGAGCTGGCCGGTCATGCCGAGGTGAACGATGAAATGAAATCGCGTGGCCGGTGATTTGGGAGCGATTTGCGCCGGTGTGGGTTTTTCGAGAAGCAATACGATGAATTTTCCGTGACGGCGGACATCCGAAATTCGAGAGTCCGGCAGAATTTCTTCGAGCTTGGCGAAATCGTCGATGAAATCGGTCTTGCCCAGGCGGATTCCGACGATGCGACGGCCCGGCAAGAGCATTTGCAGGCCGCGAACTACGGTTTCAACTTCGGGAAGCTCCGGCAAAGTCCTACCCTGGAGAGAAGTTGCGCGTGAGGCCGAAGCGGCGCGATGAATTTCTCACGCCAAATTTCGCCCCGGAAATCTTCTACCGCTTCAATCCGGCAGAATTGCAAAAACGCGCACCGGACCGCCAGAGCCGCCCTCCAGTTTTATCGGCGCGGCAATGATGAAAGCGCCGGTCGGCGGCAGCTTATCGAGGTTGGCGATATTTTCCACGTGAAAAAGACCCGCGGGCAGCGTGGTGCGATGCACTTCAAAGTTCGGGGACGGTCCGTAATCGATGCTCAGAGTGTCGATGCAGAGGCCGCTGACATGGCGCGAGATCAGCAATTTGGCTGCGGCGACAGAATAGCCCGGGAAGTGCATGACGCCTTTTGCGTCCATGTTTCGGTAGCGCTTCTGGTCTGGCCAGCGCGAGGCCCATCCTGTACGAAGCATTACGATGGCGCCCGAGGGAATTCTCCCGTGATGGGTTTCCCAGGCTTGAATGTCCGCTACGCTCAGCCGGTAGTCCACGTCTTTCGCCACTTTATCGCGAACATCGATGACCATGCCGGGGCCGAAAAAATGCTGAATGGGAATTTGGTCGAGTGTTTCTTTGCCCGGCGGAAAATGAGCGGGTGCGTCCATGTGGGTTTCATAGTGCTCAAGCATCGTGAATTTGCGGGTAAGGTATCCCTCTTTGGCGAGCGTCGTGGTCACCACGACGCTGAAGGGATGGTCATCACCGGGCCATGAGGGCGAATGGTCGTTGATGACGTAGGTCATATCGACCACACGGGTGTGACCGGACGGAATTCCCGCGAGCAATCTGCAATCGCCGGCGCTTGATTTTGTCTGCGCTCCAGCAAGAACAGCCGCACCGAGCGCCCCCAATAAGATAATGCCTGTCGCAAAGAGTCTTTTCACCGAGTGCCTCCGAAGGATGTCGCGATGCGTAAGTTACAGCCCGCTATCTTAGTGCTGTTTGTGGTTTTGGGAAATGCTTTCAGGCAGGGATTAGGGAAGAGGGATGCCCGGAGAGGCAACGATTCCGGCGAGGCGCAGAATTTCCGAATATTCGTCGTCGGTTAACGGAGAAATGGTCATGCGGGGATTTTTCATAAACTTTACTTTGCGCAAAGGCCGCTGCTCGCGCAATTCGGATAGCGTTATCTGCCTGGGCAGGCGTTCGAGTGCACGCAGGTCGATGACGAGATGCTTGGGCGTGGGATCGTGCGGATCGGGATAAGGGTCGCGCGTGACGGCAGCGATGGCGTAGAGAGCGTATTCTGGTTTTCCGTGGTAACAGAGCGCACGGTCGCCGCGGCGCATTTGTTTCATCTGGCGCAGAGCGTCGGACTTGCTGCCAGCATGACGCCACATTTCCTTGCCTTTGACGAAAAGGGTGTCCCAGTGATAGATGCGGGGGTCAACCGCGAGCAGCCAGTGATGTGGTCTGGTTACGGGGGGCGTCATAGCCTGGCTGTAACTGGCGAACTATACATCGACCGGCACAAAAAGAAACAGCGAAAATGCATTTGGCGAAAATAAAAGCTAGAGGAACGGGATCTAGCCCAAGTCGATGAAAACATCGCCGCCACGCAGCTCGATGGCGTAGCAATCCACCCCAGTGTCGGGCTGCTGGGTGAGTTTTCCAGTGGTGACGTCATATTGCCAGCCGTGCCAGGGGCAGCTCACGACGGAGCCTTCCAGATCGCCTTCACCCAGTGGGCCGCCATGATGTAGACATATGCTATTGATAGCAAATAGCTTACCGTTGACATTGGCGATCGCAACGGCTTTGCCGGCTACTTGAAACTCGCGTATCTGCCCTGGCGCAATCTCGTCTTGCCTTGCTGCTCGCTCAAACCCCATGCGCGGCTCCTGCGCTCCAAAAGAGCGCCGGAGTATAGCTTCGGCCCGCATGGGAGTCAAACGCCAACGGGGTATGGTTACAGAGCGGGGAAAAGCGATACACCCCCGTGGAAGAAGTCTGCCGCGAAGCAGCTAGACACGACGCCGTCCGAATGTATACTTGCTTTGAAAATAAGGAGGTCCTTTTGCTGACCCTCAACAGATCCGTCGGCGCCGCGGCGGCGGCCCTGGCCTTGGCGCTGACGCTCACTGCAGTCCGGGCGCAGGAACCGGCTTCCGCCCCGTCCGACGAACTGGAACCCATGGACATGTTCAACGTCCAGTGGGACATGAATCCGCAAATTTCGCCTGACGGCTCGCAAATTGTTTACGAACGCCATTTCGCCGACATCATCGGCGACCAGTGGCATTCGAACCTCTGGATCGTCAATTTCGATGGGCGCAAGAATCGCCCGCTTACCACCGGCGATTACAACGACTCCGACCCGCGCTGGTCGCCCGATGGCAATCGCCTCGCCTACGTCTCCACCCGTGATGGCAAGCCGCAGATTTACGTGCGCTGGATGGACACAGGCCAGACCACCAAGCTCACCGATCTCGCCCATCCGCCGGGAGGGCTTTCCTGGTCTCCCGACGGCAAGGAAATCGCCTTCACGAATCTCGTGCCCGGCCCACCCACCGAACTCGGCCGCGTTCCTCATCCGCCCGCCGGCGCTCAATGGGCGGAACCGCCGATCCTGGTCGATAAGCTGCACTGGCGCTCGAACGGCTCGGGGCTGGTACCCAACGGGTACACGCAGATTTTCGTAATTGGCTCGGAAGGCGGTGCGCCGCACCAGGTCTCTCACGGGGATTACAATTTCACCGCCGGCTTCGATGGTGCCGGCGGCTTCAATTGGACCAAGGATAGCCGCTACCTGATTTTCTCCGCTGATCTGCATCCTGATGGGATCTACAAACCCGATAGCGACGTCTACCAGCTCTCGCTGGCCGACGGCTCTTACCAGGCGCTCACCCACCGCTTCGGCCCCGACGCTTCGCCGGCACTCTCCCCCGATGGCAGCACCATCGCTTATACCGGCTACGACGAACATTATCAGGGCCATCAGACTAGCCACTTGTACTTCATGAACCGCGACGGCTCGAATCCCCACATGGTGATGGCCGATTTCGATCGCGACATCCTGGAGCCGCGCTGGGCGGCCGACGCGAGTGGCGTTTATTTCATGTACGAGGATCGCGGCGACACCAAACTCGCTTTCGTCACCACTGGCGGCCAGCGGCGCATCCTGGCCAGCCACTTGGGCAGCAACGACACTACCTACGATATCGGCCAGGCCTTTTCCGCCGCCAACGGCAATTTCGCCGTCACCTATACACTCCCCGATCTCCCAGGATCGATTGCCGTGGGCAACGCCAGTCAGCCCGGCAGCGTGAACGTGATCGCCAATCCCAACGAGGATTTCATCGCCCACAAGAAGCTCGGTCAGACGCAGGAATTCGATTACCGCTCCCGCTACGACCAGCGGCCGATGCAAGGCTGGGTGATCAAGCCGCCCGATTTCCAGCCGGGACATAAGTACCCGCTGATTCTCGAAATCCATGGCGGGCCGTACCTGAATTACGGCGACCGGTTCGACACCGAGAAGCAGTTGTACGCCGCCCAGGGCTACGTGGTGGTGTACGTGAATCCGCGCGGATCCACCAGCTACGGCGAGGAGTTCGCCAACCTGATTCACAACGACTATCCCGATCATGATTTCGAGGATCTCGATTCCGGCGTGGATGCGGTCATCAAGA
The DNA here is from genome assembly GCA_049678505.1 of Candidatus Acidiferrales bacterium. GTDB lineage: Bacteria > Acidobacteriota > Terriglobia > Acidiferrales > UBA7541 > DAHUXN01. Next base: position 370 of record JBAUEH010000037.1, on the reverse strand, counting down.
TGGGTTTCGTCGATCCCACCCATCTGTACGTCACCGGCGGCTCGGGCGGCGGCGTGCTCACCTGCTGGGTAGTGGACAACACCACACGTTACCGAGCGGCGATGTCGATGTATCCGGTCATCAACTGGTACAGTTGGGTGCTCACCGCCGACGCCGGCTACAACGCCAGCCTGCACTGGCTGCCTGGGACGCCCTGGGATAAGTGGCAGGAGTACATGGAGCGCTCGCCCATCAATTCGGTCGGCAAAGTGCAAACCCCCACCGCGCTGATGACCGGGCTGGAGGACTATCGAACGCCTATCAGCGAAGCCGAGCAGTTCTACGAAGCGCTGAAAATGAGGAAAATCGATACGATGCTGATCCGCGTGCC
>JBAUEH010000036.1:0-50766 GCA_049678505.1 Candidatus Acidiferrales bacterium | reverse complement strand
ATCTATCGCGCATCCGCTTGACGATGAACGGAACAGTCTATCCGGTCGTTGGCGTGATGCCGCAGGGTTTCGATTTTCCTCATGGCGTGGCAGCCTGGGCCGCATGGGAGCGCTACGGCTGGGGAACAAGCCGCACCGCCCATGATGGAGAAGTCATCGGGCGCCTGCGAGATGGAGTGAGTCTCGACCAAGCGCATGCGGACTTGGACACCATCGCTCGCCGGATTCATGCCGAGTATGGCAAGACAGAAAATCCTGATTATTTCCTGCAAGACGCCTTGGTGAGTCCTCTCGCGGATGAAATGGTTGCAAACGTTCGCCAGGCTTTGCTCACGCTCTTTGGCGCCGTCATGCTCCTGTTTCTTGTCGCTTGCGCGAACATTGCCGGATTGTTGGTGGCCCGCACTTCCGTGCGACGCAAGGAATTGGCCGTGCGGGCGGCTCTTGGAGCTGGTCGCGGCCGGCTCGTGCAGCAACTGCTCGCTGAATCGCTGGTTCTGGCGATTGCTGGTGGCGTGCTGGGAATTCTGCTTGCGCTCTGGACAACGAATTTTCTTCCCACCGTCCTTCCAACAAATCTGCCGATGCAGCAAGGCATTGCCATCAACGGACTCGTTCTTCTATTCACGCTCGTCGCAACATTGGCCGTCGCGGTTGGCCTCGGATTGTTCGCTGCGTGGCGCGCAGGTAGCGTGGATTTGAACGAGGCCCTCAGCGCAGGCTCGCGTAGTTACAGCAGTGGAAGTCACAAGGCGCGCAGCGCATTGGTGATCGCTGAAATCGCTGCCACGATGATGTTGCTCGTCGGTGCTGGGCTCTTGGGCCGCAGCTTTTTGCGCTTGATTTCCGTGAATCCCGGCTTCAGCGGAGAGAACTTGCTCGTTCTGAAGTTCTCACTGCCGCAGCCAGAAGGTGAAAGAACAGTTGAGCAGAGAACGGAGGATATCACGCGGCAGTCCCAGTTTCTCAACGACGCCGTAGCGCGGATTCGCGGAATCGCTGGAGTGGAATTCGCAGGCGTGACTGGAGCGCTCCCCATCGCAGATGCGGATGGATTTCCCGATGGACTCTTTCTGATTCTCAACGGCCAGCCGGTACCCACGACAGACGCGGAATGGAACCGCTTCTCGCTCAATCCTAAACAGACTGGGACAGCGGACTATGCCGTCGCCAGCGGAGACTTTTTCCGTGCTGCCGGAATTCCTCTGATTCGCGGAAGACTCTTCAACGCGCAAGACGGCCCAAACACTCCGCATGTCGCGCTGATTACCCAAACGCTCGCGCGCGACAAGTGGCCGCATCAAGACCCAATCGGCCAAGAAATTTTCTTCGGCAACATGGACGGCATTATGAAGCCGCTCACGATTGTCGGCGTTGTCGGCGACATTCGCGCCGAAGGCCTCAACCAGCCGCCCACGTCGGTTATTTTCGTGGACTATCGTCAGCGCGGGCTCGGAGGAAACAGTTCGCCGGCGATCGTTTTGCGCACAACGTTGCCGCCACAGTTCGTTGTTCCTGCCGCGCGCGAGATTTTTCATCAGCTCGACCCGAATATTCCCGTGGAATTCTCCACGTTTGCGGAAGCCCTTGGCGCCTGGACAGCGCCGCAGCGTCTCCTATTCCTTCTCGCGGGAGTTTTTGCTGGAGCGGCTCTGCTGCTTGCCGCCGTCGGCATTTACGGCCTCGTCGCTCAGTCCGTCACGCGCCGAACTCAGGAAATCGGCATTCGCATGGCTCTGGGCGCGCAGCCCGGCAACGTTCTTCGTCTGATCCTCGGCGAAGGAGCATGGCTGGCGGCCATCGGGCTTGTGGTCGGCATTGCTGTCTCGTTGGCGGCCACACAATTGATGTCCAATCTGCTTTTTGACGTGAAAGCCACCGACCCGCTCACATTTGTTGTCGTAGCCGCCCTTCTTTTCTCTGTTGCGCTGCTCGCATCCTACATTCCCGCGCGCCGTGCCATGCGCCTCGACCCAACGGAGGCCCTTCGCTACGAATGATATTCGCCAGCGCAGAGAATCTGTGTGCGGAAAATCGGAACGCGCGTAAAATCAGAAACCTGAAAGGGCTGCGCCGCTTCTAGCGCATGGGCGGCCCAGGTTCACGATTCTGATTCCGGGAGGGCATGATGGAGGAGCTGTTGCGAAGATTTGGCGTGAAACGATTCGGCGCGAAAGCGCGAATTTTGATCCATCCGACGCTACTGGCAGCGGCAGCGACATTGGCGCTGGCGATTGGTCTTGGCGCGCAGACGCAGCAGTCGCAGTCGGCGCCAGCCGAAAAAACTGCGGCTCAAGCCTTCAAGAACATTCAGGTCCTCAAAGATATTCCCGCGTCGCAACTGTTGCCCGGCATGCGCTACATCACTACGGCTCTCGGTGTTGAGTGCAGTTATTGTCACGTGGACCAAAACTTTCCCGCGGACGACAAGCAATCCAAGCAAACCGCACGCCGCATGATGACCATGCTCTTCGCCATTAACGACAACAATTTCGGCGGCCGCCCTGAAGTAAGTTGCTTCACGTGCCATCAGGGGCATCACGAACCTATGGGCGCACCGGCGCTTCCCGCGGAAGCCGTCGAGCCACAGTTCTCTCCGCTACCCCAAGGCGCGCCAACCGTAGATGCCGTGCTGGCAAAATTCGCGCAGGCCAAAGGTGGAGAGGACGCACTGAACAAAATCTCAACTCGCGTTCTGCAGGTCGAGGAAACTCGGGACGGCCATACATCGACAATCGAAGCTTATCAGAAGGCTCCCGGAGAGATGTATTCCGTCATCACCACGCCGCAGGGAACGGCGACCGCACTTTTCGATGGCAGCAACGCTTGGATCACAACGGACCGGGGAACCATTAAAGCCAGTGGGTTCGATGCGATTGTTCTGAGTCGAGAAGCTCAAATGAATCTGATCGCCGCGCTGCAGGATTACAAAGCCAAGCGTCTGCGCGGCCAGGCGAAAATCGGCGACGCGATGACCTACGTCGTGCAAGCGACCGCCCCGGACGGCGTTGTGGAATTTCTTTTCTTCGACCAGCAATCTGGTTTGCTTGTGCGCCGCACGATCCGTGACCGCACGATTTTCGGCGCCCTGCCGGTGGAGGCCGATTATTCCGATTTCCGGCCCACTGACGGAGTTGACATTCCGTACAAGATAACTTGGTACACGAACGGGCAAACGTCGTCGTATGTAATCAAACATGTAAAGGATAATGCGCCGGTCGACGACTCGAAATTCGAGCCGCCGCAAAAGCCCTAGCAATCGTTAGCGGCAGTAGAAAAAGGGAACCCGGCGCTGCGGAGAGTCACTATGAACTCGTTATTGAACGATCTTCGTTACGCGTTCCGGATGCTCGTAAAAGCCCCAGGCTTCACTGCCGTCGCCGTATTAACCCTCGCTCTCGGCATCGGCGCCAACACCGCCATTTTCTCCGTTGTGAACGCCGTGCTGCTCCGTCCGCTGCCTTTCCCGCAATCGAGCCAGCTCGTCTCTGTCGAATCGTTTGACACCATCAACAAGACCCCCCACGGATCCTCTTCATACCCTGATTTTTTCGACCTCCGCAGCCAGAACCAGGCCTTCAGCCACATGGCCTCGTTTCACGACAGCACTTACACTCTTACCGGCGTCGACCAGCCGGCTCATCTGAGCGGCGCGATCGTCACATCCGGCTTCTTTTCCACTCTCGAAGTTTCTCCCCAGCTTGGCCGCGATTTCCTGCCAGCGGAAGAGAAAAAAGGCAGTCACGCCGCAATTCTAAGCGACCGTTTATGGCGGGCGATGTTCCATGCTGACCCCGCAATCGTCGACCGCAGCATTTCGCTCAACAACGAAAACTACACAGTTGTTGGCGTTGCACCTCGCGCGTTCAATTTTCCCATCACGACTCCGCCCGTCCAGATTTGGACCACCTGCGCGGACGACACCGACATGCTCACCGACCGCGGCGCCGAATTGCTTCGAGTGATCGCGCGCCTGAAGCCCGGCATGACGATTCCACAGGCGCAAGCCGATATCGCGCATATCTACGCCAATCTCGCGAAACAATATCCGGACTCGAATCTTCATTCCGCCGGCGCATTTGTCGAACCGGAATTGCGACACCTCGTCGGCGATGTCGAGCCGGCTCTGTTCGTTCTCTTTGGCGCGGTAGGCTGCGTCCTCCTGATTGCCTGCGCCAATGTCGCCAATCTGCTGCTCGCGCGTTCGATGACCCGCCAGAAGGAATTGGCCATTCGCTCCGCGCTCGGCGCCGGACGGTTTCGGGTCATTCGCCAGTTGCTTACAGAGAGCATCCTGCTCGCGCTCATTGGAACCGCTCTGGGATTGCTCTTTGCCTTATGGGGGACTAGCGCCCTCGTGCGCCTGGTCCCGCACGATGTGCCGCGAATGTCGCAAATTCAAGTGGATAGCCGCGTTTTCGCCTTCACGCTCATCGCTGCCGTCATCACCGGAATTCTCTTTGGTCTCGCGCCGGCGCTGCAAACTTCCAAAACCAATCTTGTCGATTCGCTCAAGGAAAGCGCTCGCGGACTTTCCGGCGGCCTGCAGCATAGCCGTCTCCGCGGCGCGCTTGTCGTTGCTGAAGTCGCGCTGGCGCTGGTTTTGCTGATGGGCGCGAGCTTGATGATTCAAAGCTTCGCGCGCATCGAAAACGTGAATCCCGGCTTCAATCCGCGCAATCTTTTGACGCTCACATTCGACTTGCCCGACTCCCGCTACAATACGGACCAGCAAAAGATTTTTTATCGCCAGGCTCTGGATCGAGTGAATCAAATTCCGGGAGTCGCCTCCGCCGCAGCCACTTTGCCTTTACCGTTGAGCGGCAACAATATGACGATCAGCTTCACAATTGAGGGCCGCCCCGTAGCGAAAGGGAACGAGCGGGACGAAGAGGCCAGCATCGCCAGCCCCGGCTACTTTCGCACTATGGGCATCCCGTTGCTGGAAGGCCGCGAGTTCGCTCTGACGGACACGGCAACTTCGCCTGATGTTGTCATCATCAATCAAGCGTTTGCCAAAAAGTACTTCCCCAATGAAGACCCTGTCGGAAAGCGAATGAAGCCCGGCTTTTCCGATTCCGACGTTCCGAATGCGCCGGAGCCGGTGCGCGAAATCGTCGGCGTTGTTGGCGACGTGAAGACTCGCAGTTTGAGCCGCGTCGACAAGCCCGAATATTTTCTTCCCTATCAGCAGGCGCTGCTCAGCAATCTAACTCTGGTCTTGCGGACGCAGGCAGCTCTCGAATCCGTCCTGGGCGCCGCTCGCGACGCCATTCATTCCATGGATTCGAATCTGCCAATTTACAACGTGGAAACAATGGACCAGTATCTCGGCGCTTCCGTATCCCAACCGCGTTTCAGCACCTTGCTGCTCGCCATTTTTGCCGGTCTTGCTCTGGCGCTGACTGCGCTCGGCCTTTACGGCGTCGTTTCCTATTCCGTCGCACAGCGAACACACGAAATCGGCATCCGCATGGCTCTGGGCGCGCAAACCGTCGACGTTCTGAAAATGATCGTCCGCCAGGCCATGCTTCTCACCGTGATTGGCTGGGCCGCTGGCCTCGCCGCCGACTTCGCGCTCACGCGTTTTCTTTCCAGCCAGCTTTATGATATTCGCGTCACTGATCCACTGACGCTGCTCGTCGTCACGATTGTCTTGGCTGTCGTCGCGCTTCTCGCCAGCTACATTCCCGCACGTCGCGCGACTCGCGTCGATCCGTTACAGGCTTTGCGCTACGAATAGGGGTCAGAATGAACACTCTATGGAATGACCTGCGCTATGCGATTCGAATGTTCGTCAAGAATCCCGCATTCACGGCCATTGCCGTATTGACGCTCGCTCTCGGCATCGGCGCTAACACCGCCATCTTCAGCGTCGTCGACGGAGTGCTCCTCCATCCTCTTCCGTTCGCTCATTCCGATCGCATCGTTTGGGCCTGGGGAAAATTCTCATTTTCGGATCAAACGCCAATGTCCCCACCCAACTTTGCCGGCTATCGCGCCCAGAACCACTCCTTCGAGCATCTCGGAGCATTTTTCGTGCTCGCTCCCGAGCCGGAAAACTTCAGCGTTGGTGGCCATGCGGAGCAAGTTCAGGGAACCATGATCACTTCCGATTTCTTTGAAACACTCGGTGCGAAGCCATTTCTAGGCCGCACGTTTTCACCCGCGGACGAACAAACCAACCTGCCCAATACAATCATTCTTAGCTATCGGCTCTGGAGACAAAAATTCGGAGCCGACCCAAGCGTCGTGGGGCGTACGGTTATCTCCGACGGTAACAGTTCGACCATTGTTGGCGTGATGCCGCCAAAATTTGATTACCCTCCGAACACCGATATTTGGTTTCCAACACCTATGCTCAATCCTGGCATGCATTTGCGCGCCTCCGGTATGCTGTGGCCAATTGGATTGCTCAAGCCGGGCGTAACGATGGCACAAGCACAGGCGGACTTGGATGCCATCTCTCATACTTTGAACCACCAGTACCCGGATGTAGACAAGGGCTGGGGCGTGCGCCTCGTTCCGATGCAGGAAGCGATTGTTGGCCCCGTTGAGACGCCTCTTTTTTTGCTGCTCGGAGCCGTCGGGCTGGTCTTGCTGATCGCCTGCGCAAATGTCGCTAATCTCGTCCTCGCTCGCAACAACACGCGCCAAAGAGAAATTGGCATCCGCACAGCGCTCGGTGCAAACCGTACGCGCATCGTCGGCCAGTTGCTGACCGAAAGTCTTGTGCTGAGCTGCATTGGCGGAGCTCTGGGTGTGCTTCTCGCGAGTTGGGGTGTTGCCGCGCTTCGGGCACTCGGTCCGGCCAGTTTGCCGCGTCTTGACGAAGTTCACGTCAGCGGAACCGTTCTTGTTTTCACCGCCGCTTTGTCAATTATTACCGGCGTTCTTTGCGGCCTGGTTCCCTCTTTCTATTCTGCCAAGGTCAACGTGTACGATTCGCTCAAGGAAGGCAGCCGCTCTTCAGCCGGCGGAGTGCGTCAACGGCTACGAGGCGCGCTCGTTGTTTCCGAAGTGACCCTATCGATCGCGCTTCTCATTGGGGCCGGCTTGATTCTGAATAGCCTCTGGCACACGCTCCACGTGAATCCGGGATTCGACTCACGCGGAATTCTTACGACACAGATGTCCCTTTCGAGCAAGAACTATTCCACCAAACCGCAACAGTTGGCTTTTTATCGCGATCTTTTCAGCAAAATAAAGGCATTGCCCGGCGTCAGATTTACCGGGGGCGTCAGCGAGCTTCCCTTGAACGGGCAGTTCAATGATGACTATTTCACCTCGGCGGCAGCCCCACCGGCTTCGCCTCGGGACGCAAGCGACGCGAATTATCGCATCGCCGCCGGCGATTATTTTCAAGCCATGAGCATTCCTCTCCTGCAGGGGCGCTTGTTTTCGCAGCAGGATCAGCCTGAGACATCACCCAAGGTCATTATTGATGAAACCCTCGCGCGCAAGTTTTACGCGGGCCAAAATCCTATTGGCAAGCGCTTGTGGGCCTGGGAAGGAAGCAAAGGTTTCATGAATTTTGAGATTGTCGGCGTGGTCGGTGGAATAAGGCACAACGCCTTGCAAATTCCACCGCGCCCAACAATGTACTTCCCTTTCACGCAAGATCCGCGAGGCTCGATGAATATTGTTGTGCGCAGCGAAAAGAATCCGGAGCAGCTTGCTTCCGGCATTCGTGCCGTCGTCACTGCCATTGATCCCGGTGAAACAGTTTCTCCATTTCAAACCATGCAACAAATTGTTTCTGAGTCCGCTGCCGGTGATCGCTTCAATACTTTTCTTTTCGGCCTTTTCGGTTCGCTTGCTCTCGTTCTCGCGGCGGCTGGAATTTACGGCGTGATGTCCTATGCCGTAACACAGCGCACCCACGAAATCGGCATCCGCCTCGCTCTTGGCGCGCAACCGGCGGGAATCCTCCGCTTGGTAATCGGCCAAGACATGACGCTTGTAGCCGTCGGAGTGATTTTCGGGCTCGCGGTCGCCGCTGGTCTCACGCGTTTCATGGCCAGCCAGCTTTTCGGCGTCACGGCCACGGATCCTTCGACTTTCATTGCCGCCGTGATTGTTTTGGGGCTCGTTGCCGCCCTCGCCTGCTATATTCCGGCTCGCCGCGCCATGAAAGTGGATCCGATGGTTGCTCTTCGCTATGAGTGACACACGCCATCTACCGTCGCTATGCGCGCGCGCCTGCCTGCCGCAGGCAGGTCGATCCCATGGTGGCGTCGCGCTATGAATGATGCTTTCATTGCGGCTAGCTGTGCGTGCCCATTCAAAGCCAAAGTGGAGCTTAGCGAAAAAAAAAGAATATTCTAATCGCCAATCGTCGCGATTAGGAACAATCGTAAGTTATTGAAAATAGAGAGTCGCCTGATTTCTAATCGCCAATTTTGGCGCTCTCTTCAAGTTTCGGTACAATAGCTGTTTCGCTTTCCCGGGAGACTAACGTGATCCGAATGATGGACGTCGAAAAGTTCTATGAATCAGGCGCTGGCAAAACCTGGGTCTTGCGCCGCATTAATCTGGACATCCGTCAGGGAGAATTCATCACCATCATGGGCCCCTCTGGCGCCGGCAAATCCACGCTCATGGGCATCATTGGCATGCTCGACGGCGCGTGGAAAGGACAATTCTATTTTGCCGATCATGAAGTACACAAGCTCGACAATCGCAAGCGCGTTGAGCTGCATAAAAAATACATCGGCTTCGTTTTTCAGCAATATCATTTGCTCGATAATCTCACCGTCGCTGAGAATCTCGATTTGCCGCTCTCTTATCGCGACATCAAGAAATCCGAGCGCGACGGCATGGTCGCGGACATCCTCGATCGCTTTCAAATCGTCGGCAAGAAAGGGCTCTATCCCAATCAGCTTTCCGGCGGCCAACAGCAACTCGTCGCTGTCGCGCGTGCGGTGATCGGCAATCCAAAGTTGATTCTCGCCGACGAACCTACAGGCAGCCTGCATTCCAGCCAAGGCAAGATGATCATGGACCTGCTGAAGCGGCTCAACGACGAAGGCACCACGATCATCCAAGTCACTCATAATGAGGCCTGGGCGGCATACGGAAATCGCGTCATACAACTTGCCGACGGCTGGATCGTCGATGGCGGTGCGCAGGCCACCAAAGCCTGACTGTCCGAAAACGCAACATGCATGTCCCGTAAACGGGCGTGAACAGCCTCAAATTTCGCCCCGCAGCATGTTAAGTTATTCTTATCAAGCCATATACGCCCTTCAGCGAATGGCTTCATAGCTGCCCTGATTCACTGAAGAGGGAAAATCCTTGGTCTGGGAATGTGCTGTGCATCCTGAGCCGAACTTAATTGCCAATTCAACTGCGGGGCCGGCATCCACTGCTTTCCACGTCCTCGTCGCCGATGACCAATCCGACGTTCTTGAGGCCCTTCGCCTGCTCCTCAAAGGGGAAGGCTACGAATTGGAATTGGTCAATTCTCCTGCGGCATTGCTGACTGCCTTATCTCGCGGTTCTTTCGACCTTGTCTTGATGGATCTCAATTACGCACGCGACACCACTTCAGGTCGTGAAGGCCTCGACCTGCTTTCGCAGATTCATGAGCGCGACGAACTTCTTCCCATCGTGGCCATGACCGCTTGGGGCACGGTCGAACTTGCCGTTGAAATCATGCGCGAAGGCGTTCGCGATTTTGTGCTCAAGCCCTGGGACAATGGCCGCCTTTTGCGAACGGTGCGAACGGAAATTGAAAATGGCCAGCGCGCGCGCAAGGCCCGAAAACGCCAAGCCGAAAGCGAGGCGCGCGACCTCGCGCAAGGAGGCGGCCAATGGGAAGAAGCGCAGCGCACGCAACTTGGCTTCCTGCCCAAGGAAATCCCGCAGATCCCCGGCTGCGAATTTTCCGGCGCATGGCTTCCTATTCATGGCGTTGGCGGCGATTACTTTGATGTTTTGCAACTTGAACCGAATCATTTTGCAATCTGCATTGCCGATGTTGCCGGCAAAGGCATCGCGGCAGCGCTTCTGATGTCCAATTTGCAAGCTACGGTGCGCGGCCTCGCCGCTCAAAATCTTGAGCCTGCCGCCTTGACCGAGCGCGTAAATCGTTTTATACGCAAAAACACCGCTTCGGATCGCTTCATCACCTTTTTCTATGCCATTTTCGACGCGCAAACGCGCCATATCGTATACACGAATGCGGGGCACAACGCGCCTATCGTGCTCAGGCGCGACGGTGCGACCATCCGCCTCTCCTGCGGTGGCCAAGCCATGGGAATTTCAGCAGCGGACCACTACGAACAAGATGCCGTCGATCTCGCTGAGGGCGATCGCCTGATTCTTTTCACCGACGGCATCACCGAAGCTTCCGATGCTGCCAGCGATGAATTCGGCGAGCAGCGCTTGCTCGAAATTCTGCGGGAAAGCCGCACTCTGGGCGCCGCGAACATCCAAACTTCGGTTCTTGCCCGCGTCGCCCAGTTCAGCGGCGACAAATTCCAAGACGACGCCACGCTGATCGTGCTCGCCGTCGGCTAGCCCGCACCCGCGAAGGAGGCATTCTCATGCACACATTGTGGCAAGACGTGAAATATGGTCTTCGCATGCTCGCCAGGAACCCCGGGTTTGCGGCCGTCGCCATTTTGTCCTTGGCCCTGGGCATCGGCGCGAACACGACGATCTTCACGGTAGTGAATGCCGTCCTGCTGAACCCGCTGCCCGTTCAGGATTCCTCGCGTCTCGTTGAATTGGATACCGTCGACTCAAAAACCGCGGTGGGCGCTCCGAATGCCACCAAACTCGGCATGTCATACCCGAACTTTCGCGATTATCGCGACCAGAGCACTGCCTTTTCTGGACTTTCCGTCTTTGCATTCGACAATTTCACCTTGAGCGGCCAAGGCACTCCGAAGCAGATCTCGGGAATGATCGTGAGCGCAAATTATTTTGATGTCCTCGGCGTCAAGCCGGTGCTTGGACGCACTTTTTATCCTGACGAAGACCAAAAACCGGGAGCAAACAATGTCGCGGTCATCAGTTACACCCTCTGGGCGAAGCAGTTTGGCTCTGATCCGGGAATCATCGGCAAGAATCTAACGCTCAACGCTTTTTCCTACACCGTCGTTGGCGTGGCGCCTCGCAATTTCAAGGGCACGATCAATCTGGCGCCGCCTGACGAAATCTGGGTTCCCGTCAGTATGTACAAGCAGGCCACCAGCGGCGAATTTGCCACGGACTTTGATGATCGCCGCGCGCTTTTCGCCACCGTTTTCGGCCGGCTCAAGCCGGGGATCGCAATGATGCAAGCCGAAGCATCGCTGAAGCCGCTCGCATCCGCGCTCGAAAAAGAATATCCCATCGACAACGGCGGTCGCAGCGTTGCCTTAACTCTTCTCTCTGATGCGGCCACAGGGGGCCCGGACGCTCATAAGCAAGTCGCCCTGGCGGGCGCGTTGATTATGGGAGTGGTCGGCCTTGTGCTCCTGATCGCGTGCGTCAATCTGGCGAATTTGCTTCTCGCGCAAGCAGCCAAGCGCGACCGCGAAATGAGCCTTCGTGCCGCGCTTGGCGCAAAGCCTTCGCGCTTGCTTCAGCAAATGCTCACGGAGAGCGTGACCCTATCGCTGCTGGGCGGAATCGCGGGAATGATCATTGCCTATTGGAGCAGGAGCCTTCTCTGGTCGTTTCGCCCGCCATTCTTGGAGCAGAATTCCGTTGATCTGGGATTCGATATTCACGTTCTCTCGTTTACCCTCGCTATCACCGTGCTTACCGGCTTGCTTTTCGGCATTGTCCCGGCCTTGAAAGTCGCCCGCGTCAATCTCGCTGAGACGCTGAAATCGGGCGGTCGCGGCGCCAGCTTCGGATTTATGCGAAATCGCTTCCGTGCCCTTTTGGTCGTGGGCGAATTGGCGCTCGCGCTCGTCGCTCTGGTGGGCGCCGGCCTGTTTGTCCGAAGTATGCAGCAAGCGCAAAAAATGAGCCCCGGATTCGAATCGAAAAATCTCTTTGTCTTCAATTTCGATCTGGGCGCCGAACAATTTGATCAAAGTCGCGGCGAGCAATTCTTTCGCGACGCCGTTGGGCGCGCCCAATCCGTCCCTGGTGTCGCGCGGGTCGCGGTCGCTTCAAACGCGCCAATCGGTGGCGGTTTCGGCCGGACGGTTTTCCCTGAGGGCGAGCCGCAAGGCCCCAATGGCCACGGCATGTTAATCACTGTCGATGCCGTTTCTCCGGGATTTTTTGATGCCTTGCACATTCCCCGGATTTCGGGCCGCGATTTCAGCGAGTTCGATCAGCCGAAGACCGTGCCCGTAGCTGTCGTGAATGCCGCCATGGCGAAGCATTTTTGGCCAAATCAGGACGCCATCGGAAAACGGTTTACTTTCTTCGGCGATGAGAAGCTGATTCAAATCGTAGGCGTCGTCAGCAACACGACACAATTCGCGATCGGTGAACCGCCGCAGCCCGAGGTTTATCTCCCGCTGGCACAGTATTACGTTCCCCAGGGCACGCTTCAGGTTCGTACCGCCAGCGATCCGCGCACGGTGATGGCCTCCGTGGTGGAGCAAGTGCAGAATCTCGACAAGAATCTTGCCCTCACGAACATCTCCACCATCGGCGAGATTCTGGACCAAGGACTTTGGGCGCCACGCATGGCCGCAGCTCTTTTGAGCGTTTTTGGCCTCATCGCTCTGGTCCTCGCCGCAATCGGCATTTACGGCGTGATGGCTTACTCGGTTGCGCAACGAACGCGCGAAGTCGGCATCCGCATGGCGCTCGGAGCTCATCCCCGGGACGTGCTGAAGCTTGTTGTGGGCCAAGGCATGGCTCTCGCGGGCGCGGGCATAATCGCCGGCTTGCTCGCCGCGTTCGTAGTTGCTCGGCTATTCTCCAGTCTCCTGTTCGGAGTCAGCACCGCCGATCCCGTGACTTTCATCGCCGTCACGGTGGTACTTTCCCTCTCAGCATTAGCGGCTTGTTACTTCCCCGCCCGCCGCGCCATGCGCATCGACCCTATCGTCGCTCTGCGATATGAGTAGTGAAACGGTAACGGCAATGATGTATAACAGTGCCTGCGCCGCGTTCCTCTTACAGGCATGTCAGGCGTGATCACAGCGGCCGCACCATACGTCGATGAAAAAGCTCTGGCAGGATTTGCTGTATGGTGGCCGCTTGCTCCGCAAGAGTCCGGCCTTCACCTTGGTTGCTGTGCTCACGCTCGGCCTGGGCATTGGCGCCAACACGGCAATCTTCGGCATCGTCAACGCCGTAATTCTGCAGCCTCTGCCATATCCAAACCCCCAGCAGTTGGTCATCGCCTGGGAGACAGACAGCAATCGCAAGATTACCCAAGGCACCGCTCCGCCCGCTGACTTCCTCGATTGGCGCTCGCAGAGCCAAGCCTTTCAGGGCATGGCCGCGGTCCAGGTCTTCTTTCCCAATCTGACCGGCGCTGGTGACCCCGAGCAGCTCTGGGGTGTTCATATTTCCCCGGGGTTTTTTCCTATGCTCGGCGTCAAACTCGCATTGGGCCGCAGCTTTCGCCCCGACGAGGAACAGCCCGGTCACGATCACGTCGTAATTCTGAGCCACGGAATCTGGGTGCGTCATTTCGGCTCGGATCCCAATATTATTGATCGCAGCATCACCGTTGATGGCCAGCCATTCACAGTTGTTGGCGTGCTGCCCGCCGGCTTCGACCTGCTGGGATTCGGCCAACCAATGGATCTGTGGATGCCCCTTTCCTTCGCACCCGAAGAAATCCGGCGCGATAATCCGTCGCTCATTGTGTTTGCAAGGTTGAAGGACGGTACCAGTTTGGCGCAAGCCAATGCGGACCTAAGCACCGTCGCTCACCGCCTCTCCATGGAGTACCCCGCCACCAATCAGGGCACCGGCGTGAACGTTGCTCTTCTGAGCAGCCAAATAAATCGGCACTCGGGCGACCCTCTTCTCGTGCTTCTCGCCGTGGTTGGTTTGGTTTTACTTATCGCCTGCGCCAACGTTGCAAATTTGATGCTCTCCCGGTCCGCCGGCCGTCAGCGCGAAGTTGCCATTCGATCGGCGCTGGGCGCGCGGCGCTTACGCTTGATTCGGCAACTCCTGACCGAAAGCATTCTTCTCGGATTACTCGGCGGCGCCCTCGGTCTGTTGTTCGCCTACAGCGCGTTCCATCTGCTGCCACTGATTCTTCCTCCTGCGGGAACTGTCACGGGAATCCCGCATGAAGAGTTGATCGGCATGAATCTGCCCGTGCTGATGTTCACGCTCGCTGTCGCCATTCTGGCCGGAGTTATTTTTGGCCTGGCGCCCGCCTTTCAATTCTCGAACCCTGATTTGACCGAATCACTGAAAGAGAGCGGGCGCAGTTCCACCGCGGGACGGCAGAGCCGCATGATTCGCAGCTTTCTTGTCGTCGTGGAAGTCGCCTTGTCTCTCGTGCTTCTGATTGGCGCGGGCACGTTGATTCGCGGCTTCCAGGCCATCCTGAATAAAGACATGGGATTCAATCCGAAAAACGTGCTCTCGTTTCAAGTTTGGCTACCGGACTCCAAGTACCCGGCCGCTGTTCAGGCCGGCAGCTTCTTCGAACAAGCCATCGAAAGAATGCGCCATCTTCCCGGCGTGAAATCCGCTAGCGCCATTGATTACTTGCCACTCACAGGATGGACGGATTTCACAAATTTCGATATCGATGGCCGGCCGTCACCTCCTCCCAAGGAGGAGTTCGTTGCTCATTACCGCATCATTGACGCGCAGTATTTCCAAACGATGCAAATCCCGCTCGTTGGCGGGCGCTACTTCACCGATGCGGATACAGCAAATGCTCCCGCCGTTGCCATCATCAATCGATCGCTCGCAAAACAGTATTGGCCGAACCAGAATCCCATCGGCCAGCGCGTTCGCATCCATCTTCAACAATCGAAATCCGCGCCGTTCCGGCCTGCGGCCAATACGACGTGGATCACCATTGTTGGTGTCGTGGGAGACTTGAAAGATCGCTACTTTGGCAACTCCAACCCGGGAGAACTCTATCTTCCGTACATGCAGGTTCCATCGCGAATCATGCGCATCGTTCTGCGCACCACCGCCCTCCCCGACTCGCTGGCCCCTTCGGCGCGGCAAGTTATTTTCTCCTTGGACAAAAATCAACCGATTACCGAGATGAAGTCGATGGAAGAGCTTCTCTCTGAATCCATGTCTTCTGAAGCCCTCAATGCCAAGCTTCTTGGTTTTTTTGCGTTGCTGGCGCTGGTGCTCGCGGCCATTGGCATCTACGGCGTCATTTCCTACGGTGTGGAGCAGCGTACCCACGAGATTGGCATTCGCATGGCGCTCGGCGCCCAACCACGCGACGTCATTCGCTTGATTGTCGGCCAAGGTGTTCGACTGGCGCTCGCGGGCATGGTCCTCGGCCTTGCTGGCGCCTATGCGCTAACTACCGTGCTCGCCGGCTTTCTGTTTGGCGTCAAGTCCGTCGATCTCCCCTCCTCCGCGGTTGCCGTGGTGATCCTCGGAATCGTGGCCCTTTCCGCCTGCTATATCCCCGCTCGCCGCGCCACACGCGCGGACCCGCTTCAGTCGCTCCGTTACGAATAGCTGAAATCCTTTCATCAGTCGTGGAGCCGTTGTCCCATTCTAGATACGCCACTGTCCGGAATCGGACACCTTCGCTCACCACACGCGAGTCTTGCCTGTGTTACCCTATCAAAACACGGCCTTTGTCTGCGTAACTGCGGAGGCGACGCGGCAACGGACGTGCCCGGAAATTCGTAGGGGGGAGCCTGCCATGAAAAACCTGTGGCAAGACGTTCGCTATGGCCTTCGTACCATGGCAAAACAGCCGGGCTTTGCTGCCATCGTCATTCTTACTTTGGCCTTGGGCATCGGCGCAAACACCGCCATCTTCAGCGTCGTTTACGGCGTTCTTTTGCGGCCGCTGCCTTATCCCCACCCCGACCGCATCACCCAAATTTCGGTCAGCTATAAGGGTCAGTTGGATTATTCCGGCTTCGATGCGCGCGAGTTTGATTTTTGGAAGGCGCACAGCGAGCCCTTCGCGTATGTAGCCGCGACCACCGGAGTGGGCTTCAATCTCTCCAGCGGCAGCCAGCCGATGCGCGTACGCGCGCTGCGAGTTTCCAAAGACTATTTTCGCGTCATGGGCGTGCAGCCTGCTTTAGGCCGGGAGTTTTCGCAGGACGAGGACAGTCTCAACGGCCCGAATGTAGTCATCCTGAGCTATGGTCTGTGGAAATCGCAGCTCGGCGGCGATGCCGGAATCCTCGGCAGAGCCATCTCGCTCGATAACAAGCCTTTCACCGTGGTGGGTGTGATGCCCGCCGGTTTTCAAGACACGTCGGGCGGCCCGACAGGGCCTTCTTCTGTGGACCTCTGGACAACCATCGGCCAAGTCGCTGATTCGATCGGCGGCGGCATAAATTACACTCTCCTTGGTCGACTCAAACCTGGCATTTCGCTCGAGCAAGCCGATAGTTACTTCAGCAGCATCGAGGAGCCTTTTTTTAGGCAATTTCGCACTCACTCGATCTCGTCTACGGAGCGTCAGAGCATCGCTTTCAGCGCCGAGCCTCTTCGGTCCATGATTTCCTTCGGCTATCGCACGCCGCTTCTCGTGCTCTTCGGCGCCATCGGGTTTGTGCTTTTGATCGCTTGCGCTAACGTCGCCAATTTGCTGATGTCACGCGCTGCGGCGCGCGGCAAAGAGATCGCTATTCGCACCGCGCTGGGCGCAAGCCGCGCCCGTCTTTTCCGTCAGTTGCTCACGGAAAGCCTGCTGCTCGCCGTACTTGGGGGTGCGCTGGGGCTGCTCATTGCAAATTGGGGACTGCACTTGCTCCTGACGTTCGCGCCGCCCGATCTGCCCCGCGCGCACGATATCTCCCTGGACCGCTGGGCGCTTGGCTTCACCGTGCTCGCTTCTCTTCTCACCGGAATTCTGTTCGGCCTCGCCCCAGCATTTCAATCCTCCAAAGTGGACCTCAACAATTCACTGAAAGAAAGCGTCGGCCGCGCAACTTCCGGCGCTGCACGCCGCCGGCTGCGCAGCGCGCTCGCCGTAGCTGAAATCGCGCTTTCTCTCGTGCTGCTTGCTGGTGCAGGTCTGCTCATCGAGACCTTTGCGAATCTGCTTCGCACCAATCCTGGTTTTGATCCGCATCCGATTCTCGCGCTCCAAACCTGGACCACCGGCCAGAAATTCGCTCCCTTGCCGGACAAACCGACTGGTGCTCAGGAAAATGCGAGAGCCGCCGAAATTTCCGGGTTTTATGATGGCATTCTCCGGAAAGTTCAGAATATTCCTGGAGTGCAAAGCGCTGCTGTCATTGGCGAGGGCTTGCCGCTGGATTATGGCGGCAATGTGTTCGTCTGGCTCGCATCGGAAGGGGAATCGCGCGGCATTTCCTCTGATTTCCGCTCTGTCACGCCCGAATATTTCCAGACTATGGGAATTCCGCTTTTGCAAGGCAGGCTTTTCACAGACGCGGATTCGTCCTACGCTGCAAAAGTCGCGATCATTAATCAGGAGTTCGCGCGCGAGAAATTCCCGAATCGCAATCCCATCGGCCAGCGCCTCATGGTGGACGACACGCCCCGCGAAATCGTCGGTGTCGTGGGAGACGTCAAGTCCACTCTTGACCAGCCGGTCCCATCCACCGTTTTCATCCCTCTCGCGCAAGACTCCGGAGAAATTCAAGGATTCCAGGCTTGGTTCCCCGTCTCCATCCTTGTACGCACCGCGCAGCAGCCTCTCAGCCTGAGCCATGCCGTCGAAAGCGCCGTTCACGACGCCCAACCGGATTTGCCCGTTGGCCACATCGAATCCATGGATCAGATCCTCTCCACTTCCCTTGCGTTTCAGAGATTCTCGATGATCCTCATGAGCATCTTCGCAGTTCTCGCGCTCATCCTGGCTGCCGTAGGAACGTATGGCGTGATGTCCTATTCCATCGCTCAGCGAACGCACGAAATCGGCATTCGCATGGCCTTGGGCGCGCGCCCAGGGGATGTGCTGCGCATGGTGGTCGGCCAAGGCATGGCGCTTGCGGCCCTTGGCCTCGCAATAGGTGTCGCCGGAGCGCTCGAAGCCACGCAGCTCATTGCATCGCAGCTTTACGGCGTGAAGCCCGCCGATCCGGTGGTCCTCGCCGTCGTGGTTGCTCTGCTGGGACTTGTCGCTTTGCTTGCGTGTTACATTCCTGCGCGGCGCGCCGCGCGAGTCGATCCACTTGTCGCTCTTCGATACGAATGATGGAAGACAAAATTTTGCAGCGCTCCCAAGAGGCCAATTCCCTATGACCGGACCGGATTCACACCGCTGGCGCATTCTCGTAGCTGATGATCAACCCGACGTTCGCGAAGCCTTGCGCCTGCTCTTGAAAGGCGAAGGCTTCGACATCGACGCCGTCGCATCGCCGGCCGCGTTGCTCGCCGCCCTGGATACCCGCGAATTCGACGCCATCCTCATGGACCTGAATTACGCGCGCGACACCACTTCAGGCCAAGAGGGCCTCGACCTTCTCACCGAGATTCGCACCCGCGATGGCAGTTTGCCGGTCATCGTCATGACGGCGTGGGGTAGTCTCAACCTCGCCGTCGAAGCGATGCGCCGCGGCGCAAAGGACTTCATTCAGAAGCCCTGGGAAAACGCGCGCCTCCTCGCGATCCTGCGGACGCAAATCGAACTCGCCCACGCCATTCGTCACAGTCTGCGGCTCGAAGCGGAGAACCGCCTGCTGCGCGCCGACGGCCGCCCGATGTTGATCGCCGAATCCGCGGTTATGCGTCCGGTCATGGACTTGATTGCTCGCGTGGGCCCTTCCGACGCGAATGTCCTGATCACCGGCGAACATGGCACCGGAAAAGAAGTAATTGCCAGAACGCTGCAGGCCCTTTCGTCCCGCGCCGGAAAACCTCTTGTCACCGTCAACGCCGGCGGACTGCCCGAAGGCGTCTTCGAAAGCGAACTTTTTGGCCACGTGAAAGGCGCATTCACCGACGCAAAAACCGATCGCGTTGGCCGCTTTGAGCTCGCCGACGGTGGCACGCTTTTTCTCGACGAAATTGCCAATGTGCCGCTGAATCTGCAAGCGAAGCTCCTCCGTACTCTCGAGATCGGTGAACTCGAACGTGTTGGCTCTTCCACCACACGCCGCGTGGACGTCCGCATTCTCTCTGCCACGAATGCCAACGTGCAGAATGAAGTCGAAGCCGGCCGCTTCCGTGAAGACTTGCTCTTTCGCCTCAACACCATCGAAATTCATCTCCCGCCGTTGCGCGAGCGCAAAGAAGATATTCCCCTTCTCGCGCTTCACTTCCTGCGTCAGTCATCCCAACGCTACCGCAAGAATCTCAGTGGATTCGAAGCTACCGCCATGAAAGTCTTGCTCGATCATCCTTGGCCGGGTAACGTTCGTGAATTGGATCACTCGATTGAGCGCGCGGTATTGATGACCGAAGGCGCCGAAGTGCGCGCCAGCGACCTGGGCCTGCGGCCGGTTCGCGAAGGTACTTTGCGCATCGAAGACATGAGCTTGGAAGACGTGGAGCGCGCGCTGATCCAGAAAGCCATGAGCCGTTATGGCGGCAATGTCAGCCATGCCAGCAAGGCTCTCGGGCTCAGCCGCAGCGCTCTTTATAGGCGGTTGCAAAAGTACGGGCTGTGAAGCCTCTCGCTTACGAACGCCGCATCCTGATCCGCGCCCTTCTCGCAGGGCTGCTCGGTTCTGCCACGGCGATTATTCTCCTCTGGACGGGCCACCATGATTCCAAGACCGCCTGGACCCTTACCATCTTAATCGTCGTCGCATGGCTTGGTTTTGCCTTCAGTGCCCAGAACCGCATCACATTTCCTCTTCGCACCCTTTCCAACATGCTTGCCGCTCTTCATGAAGGTGACTTCTCCATTCGCGCTCGCGGCGCTGAACATTCCGACTCCTTAGGAGAAGTCATGCGCGAAGTTAATGCCCTCGGTGAAACCCTGCGCCGCCAGCGTCTTGGCGCCCTCGAGGCCACGGCGCTTCTGCACAAGGTTATGGAGGAAATCGATATCGCTGTCTTTGCGTTTGATTCTTCCGATTGCCTGCGTCTCATCAATCGCGCTGGTGAACGCATCCTCAATCGTCCCGCCGAGCGCGCCCTTGGCCGCACGGCCGAAGAACTCGGCGTAGAATTTTGCCTGAAAGTGGAAACTCCCCATGTCGCGCAAATCGCTTTTCCTGGAAAGATAGGCCGCTGGGAAATTCACCGTGGCAATTTTCGTGAAGGCGGCAAGCCGCATCAGCTCGTTCTTATTTCCGATCTAAGCCAAGCGCTTCGCGAAGAAGAACGCCTCGCCTGGCAGAGACTGATTCGCGTCATCGGCCACGAACTAAACAATTCTCTCGCTCCCATCAAGTCCGTTGCGGA
The DNA here is from genome assembly GCA_049678505.1 of Candidatus Acidiferrales bacterium. Lineage (GTDB taxonomy): Bacteria > Acidobacteriota > Terriglobia > Acidiferrales > UBA7541 > DAHUXN01. The sequence continues at coordinate 30,348 of JBAUEH010000036.1, read as the reverse complement.
GAGCCTCGCTGGATTGATGGCGCGCTCTCAACGGCCCTCCGATTGGGAAGATGATATGAGCCGCGGCCTCACGGTCATTGCCAATCGCACGGACGGCTTGGCCCGTTTCATGAATGCCTATGCCCGCCTCGCGCGCCTTCCTGCTCCGCAGTTTCAGCCGATGCAGGTTGCGGCCTGGGTGCAGCGCGCTGCGAGCTTGGACCCACGGATGCGCATTCCCATCGATCCCGGACCCGAGTTCACCATACAGGCCGACCCGGACCAGTTGGATCAAGTGCTGATAAATCTCGTAAAGAACGCCGTCGACGCAGCCAGCGAAACCGGCGGCGGCGTACACGTGGGCTGGCACGCGGTGGATAGTTTCCTGGAAGTCTGGGTCCGCGACGAAGGCCCCGGAATCCCCAGCACCGCGAATCTGTTTGTGCCCTTCTTTACCACCAAGCCGGGCGGATCAGGAATCGGCTTAGTGCTCAGCCGTCAAATCGCCGAGGCCCACGGCGGCAGTCTAACCCTCGAGAACGTACCTGCGGGACGCGGTTGCGAAGCACGCCTCCGATTACCTTTGCTCAAAAACTAACAGTCGTTGGTTGGAAAAGCGGGGTTTATTTGCGGGTGCCCCAGAATCCGGGTGCGGATCTCGCGAAAGCCACGCCGACGCGAACATCTGCGTGCTTGGGGCGGCTCGCCAGTGTTACAACGTAGCATTCTTGCTCTTCTTTCGTGACTCTGTTCATCACCAGGAGCCTTTGCCCACACTGCACATCCGCGTTTAAGCACAGCAGCCCGCCGTTGGCGTTCACTTGAAGTGTATTTGTGTCTTGGTGGAAAGGTTCATCCCCGGAGGTGTAACCGTAAACAAATACAGGTACATAGACGCTGACCCGGGAGCTTTGTCGCCGCTCGGAAATGTCCTCCCCGCACAACTCAGCAGCGCGGTGCCCGCTTTCGTTCGGAGCGTTGGATTCGCGCAGCAGATCCCAGATAATGCTCATACTGCACCCTTGGGTGGGGGACGAGCCTCTGACTAAAATTATACAAGAGGAGAAGCGCCGTGGCAAGGATTCCGGTACTGGTCAGACGACTTGAGACTTGGCCTTGACGGTTTGAACGTCAAAGCCAAGTCTAACTAAATGAACAAGTTACTTGCTAAAGCTCTGCACGGCCAGTGTTTCGTTGTCATACACATCAAACACGGTCATGAGCTTAGTAACCTGCAACACTTCTTTGAATTTCGACCCAAGGTTGCACAACTTCAGGGTCCCACCCTGCGAACGTGCACTGTGGAACGTCGCCACCAGCGTCCCCAGGCCGGCGCTGTCGATGTACGTCACATTCGACATGTTCAGCACGATGTTCTTATGGTTGTTGGCCAGCAGGCCTTTCACCCGCTCCCGGAAGGAATTGCTCTCCTCGCCCAAGACGATCCTTCCATCTAGATCCACGGCGGTGACCCCGCTTATTTCCCGTTCCGTCATTCTCAATGCCACGTTATTCGCCTCCTGGCAAACTCGATTTCAAATTCCGCACATTGCGCCTCGGTACGAAGCGCTCACCAATTTCAGTAATAATCCGAACAGGACATATAGTAGCCGCACTTACAAATCAGTTTGCAGTGGTTCTGCTCCAGCGGCCGAAAGCAAACCGGACAGTACGCTGAAGCATTCGCCGTCCGGGAGATCACATCTTCGGAAGGCGCCGGACACGATTCTATTCGGATACTCGCGGACATTCCTCGTGCTTCTTCCCTTCCCATCGGCCCAAAGGTTATAGCACATCCAGACCACGCCGCAAAGTGGCGTCCCTTGGAAAAAATGGCTGCGTAATTATAATGCTGTCGGTTTGCACCCAGGATTGTAGGATTTTTTGGAGAGCGTCCTTCGCCTCACAACCAACTGTTAGGATCAATCGTCTCGCTCCACGCAGTCCTTGTTCGGAGGTAGCTAATACATCCCTTTGTCTGACGGCCTTTACGAACCTCGTCGGCCTCCCGATGGCCATACTGAAGCAATAGATTGCGCCTCAAAAAGCATTCCAAGCAGCCCTGACTGCGGTAAAATGAATGCAACCGGCTCTGGCGAATGGGCATCACCCCTATAGAGCAGGGCGGCAGTAAAGAAGGGGAGGTCACCGTGATTCATCACTTGAAATTGGGGCTTCTCGTGGCCGGGCTGCTTTCCATCTCAGTCGTCGCCTCCGGACAAAACAGAATCGCCGCCGCAAGACCTGCTTGGCACCCTACGCAAGTGGCGAGCTCGAACGCATTTGCACGGGGCTCAACCCCCTTACGCCCGATCATCGTGCGCCTGCCTGCGCCCCCGGTTGTGCATCGAGTCGCAGCGTCAGACTCGCAGACGGTTTCCGCTTCGGACGGTTCAATTGTTCCCAATGCGGCCAATAGTTTTATTTTCCCCGGTGCCACTTCATTTGATCTCGGCCAGCTTTTAAATAACGTGCCAGGGTTCGGGTTTAATTACACGACCCTGGCTGCATTGAATCAAAACTTCGCCGAGCAAGCGTTTATCAACCCTGTCACCCAGCAGGAGATCGCCTTGTCGGAACGCCTGCAAAATACGCGGGGTTTCGGCGGTGCATTCATTCCGTTTTTCGGCGGCTATTCCGAGCCTGTCTTGGAACAGCAACAACAACCTCCCGTCATCCTCCTGCAGCAGCCTGCGGCCGCTGCCGAGGAACCTGCCGGCGAATCCGCAGCCGCTGCTCCGGCCGAAGAGCAGCCACCACTCCCTGACGTCGGTGAATTTGTCCTTGTGTTGCACAACGGAAATCAAATCAAGGCCGTGGCGTTCACGCGCCAAAACGATCAGATCATTTACATTACCAAGGATGGAGTTCGCGCCTCGTTTCCCGCCGCCGATCTGGACGCTACGGCGACACAACAGCTCAATCAGCAGCACGGCACGCCGTTGCAACTCTCGCTGTAATTCGTAATTCCCTGATCTGAGCTAGTGACCGGCAGGAGGAATCGGATCGGGCATGTAGTACTTCACTTCAGCGGGCAGTCCCGCGCGTTCAAACTGAATGGTCGTATGCGTAATGCGAAACTGTTCCGCCAGCCGCTCGCGGATCGCGGCCAGGACTTCCTCGCTTTGCTCCATATGCATGTCGGGAATCCGCACATGGCACGAGAGCGCTTGCAACTCCGCGCCAATCGTCCAAATGTGAATGTCGTGAACTTCCTCCACGCCTTCCACTTCCAGAATCGCGTGCGCCACTTTCTCGAGGCGCAAATTCCGCGGCAAGCCTTCCAGTAAAATGTGGCTGCTTTCGCGCAAGATTCCAGCGGCGCTCCACAAGACCATCAGTCCGATCGCGATTCCGATCACCGGATCCACCCAGGTCACTCCGGTCCACCGGATCGCCAGCGCACCCACAATGATGGCGACATTCGAAAGCGCGTCCCCGAAATTATGAATCAGTATGCTGCGCAGGTTCAGGTCCTTTCGCCCGCGCACAAGTCCCAGAGTAATCCCGCCATTCACGAAGAGCGCGAACACCGCAACCCAAATCATCAATGCGGTCCGCACACTCACAGGCCGCGATAGGCGCTCATACGATTCAAGAAGAATGTATAAGGCGACCAGCACCAGCAGCATGGCGTTGACGAACGCCGCGAGCACTCCTGACCGGTGATACCCGTAGGTTTTTTCCGGCGTGGGCGGGCGCACCGACCATCGCGCGGCAATCCATGAGATGAGAATTGTGGGAACGTCGGTCAGGTTATGCACGCCGTCGCTGACCAGCGCGATGGAATGGCCTAGCCTGCCTGCGGCAAACTCCACGATCACAAGCGCCAGCGTCGCGAACATTGCGCTACCCAACATGCCAGAGGAACTGGCGCCATGTCCGTGCGAATGGCCCCCGTGGTTGTGCGCGTGCAAATGCATGAGCAAATTCTACCTGTAACACGCGCGGTGAGCGCAACTTTCCGAAATGCACGCTGCCCGATTCCACATCGTATTCGCCAAGCTCACCACCTCGACACCGGCACTGAACAACGCATTTGACTTCGGCCAGTGCCAAACCCTACGATGACGTTGATCTGTTTTCGCCGCACCAGGGGCGGGATTTCCGGAGCATAGGCTCCCTTTAAGACCCCTTCGATGCATCCAAACTGCGCGAGACTGCACTTCTGGGGCGTACGAGGCTCCATTCCCACGCTGGATCGCGGAATGTGGCGCTACGGCGGCAACACGCCTTGCCTCGATTTGATTGCGCCTGACGGAACGCGTTTTATCCTCGATTGCGGAACGGGCCTGCGCACCCTCGGCAATCAATGGGCAAACGCGGAAGGCGACCGCCCAATTCAGGCGCACATCTTCGTCACCCACTACCATTGGGATCACATCCAGGGCATTCCCTTTTTCCGTCCATTCTATCTGCCGCAGAACGACTTCCACTTTTACAGCTTTCAATCGAAGTACCTTGGCCGTGACAGCCTGCGGCAGGTTCTGGAGGCGCAGCTCGCGCGGCCGTATTTTCCCGTGGATCTGACGCTGATGCCCTCGGGACGGCAGTTCTCCGAAATTGGCGGCGGAGATCAGTTTGACATCAACGGCACAAAAGTGATCACGCAATGGCTCAACCATCCGCAGGGCTGCCTTGGCTACCGTTTTGAAACCTCCGCCGGGACTATCGTTTACGCCACGGACAACGAGCCCGGCGTGCTAGAGCTCGACCAAAACCTACGGCAGCTCGCCTCCGGAGCCGACGTGTTCATCAACGACGCGCAGTGCTCTCCCGAGCAATTGGCTTCTTCGCGGAAGGGCTGGGGACATTCGAGCTGGCTCGAAAGCGTGAAACTCGCGCGCGAATGCGGCGTGAAAAACCTGGTTCTTTTTCACCACGATCCGGATTCCAACGATCGTGTCGTGGACGGCTATCTTTACGCGGCGCGTCAGGAGTTCCCGAACACCTGGGCGGCAACGGATGGAATGGGTGTACAGCTCTGCGGTGACCAAACGGAATTCAAGCTGCGGCCGTCGCGGCTGGGCCAGCGCCGGCCGGTGCACTTTTCGGCGACGGTCAGCGGACAATCGCGCGAAGGAGTGCGATTCCAAGAATATGCCGTGCTGAAGGAAATGAACCTTCGCGGCGGCTACTTGTGGCTTTCGCATTCGCCACAACTGCAATCCCAAATGGATATTCGTGTCGATTGCGGCACGTCGGAGCATCCCAATCATCTGGTGCTGCGAGCGTCGGTGGTTCACTGCGACGTGGGACGCGAAAAAGACCGCGTGGGCGTCGGTGTAGTCTTCGTCGACGAAACGGAAACGGTGCTTCCGTTCGACTGAACGCCGCGCAAAAACCTCACGGCTTCAGTCCAGGAATTTCATGCATGCGCGCAAACGCGCGCCGCACGTGCGGAATCGTTATCGAACCTCCCACAATCAGCGCCACGTTGAGCGCATCAATCACTTCTTCGCGTTTCCATCCCTCTTCCGCGCAGCACTGCAAATGATACGTAACGCAATCATCGCATCGCAGCACAGCGGAAGCGGCCAAACCGAGCAGTTCTTTCGTTTTGCCAGAGAGAGCGCCTGGCTCATAAGCCTGGTGATCGAGCGCGAAAAAGCGCTTCATTCCCAAATGACCGCAGCCCAGGATTTCTTCGTTCATCTCCGCGCGAAATTTTTCGAAGTCTGAAATTTTGTCCGCCATGCTGGCCTCCCGCCGCACAGAAAAAATATTCGCTGAAACAACGCTGCCATTATGCGCAAGAATGCGCGCCGGACGCCAGCCTCCGGCAGTTTCAAGCGCAAGTTTTAAGCCAAAGAGCGGCGCTTCCGGAATCGCTGAACATAGACGGCCAAATTGAAGAGGCAGATCGCGACGGCGACAGTGACAAGCAGCGCAAACGGGACGTTCGGATAAACCGTGGCGTCCAAATAGTGCAGCAAAAACGGGCCGTGGTAGGGAGCAACGCCGGCGCGGCCCTCGCACCAGTTTTCGGCCAGCGTGAGCGGGCAAGGCGCGGGAGTCGTTTCGGCGATGATGCCCCAGAGGATTGTCGCGACGTGAACAGCGGCCAGCCGCGGACGGCCGCGCGTAAGAATGGCGCCGAAAACCACCCAGGCGATGTACAGCAGGTGGACGACCAAGACTGCGTCGGCCGTCAAGAGATAGATTTCGCTGCTCACAGTCGCTCGCAGAGCGAAGTATAGCGCGTGCGCATGAGAGAGCGGAGCGGGCTACAAGAACCGGCGGAGGGCGCGAAACATAGGCTGAAATACAGGGAAAAGGGACAATACGAAAAAACGCGATTTCAGTCCCGATTAGAAAATCGTTTCTCCTTTGTTTTATGTCAGTTACGAAAAGCGGACTGGTGTTTTGTGTACCGATTAGAATTTTGTGCCCATTAAGTCTCTGTTTTCTGTAAGTTAACCACTTTTTTGACGCCGCCGCCAAGTTCCACAATGCAAAGCCGCCCTCGAGCGCCCCCTAAATACAAAAGCCACCGAAGCGGTGGCCCGCGGGACGAATCACCCGCACGACTCTGTATGTACCACTTTATAACTATAAAGTCAAGGAAAATCCAAGCACAGCCGCGATTATTGCGCAAGGGCCAGCACTAGCTTGCAGATCGACGCAACTCAGCGAGGGGGAACGAAGTCCAGTGCCGCAGATGCGAAGTTGCTATGGGGCAAGGCCGACTTTGCGAAGAACGGCCTGGAAGCGGGGGTCGCTGCGATATGGATCGTAAACCGGGTCGACTTTGAGAGCGGTGAGAATATTGAGATGCTGCTGGAGAGCCTCTTGCAAATAGGCGAAGAACTCGTCTCTGTCTCCAAGGCCGGCATAGACGATGATGTATATCCAAATGGAATCAGACGGATTATCCCGGTTGCGGTGCTCAAATTCGCCGAAAGCGTGCCGGGCTTGGGCGAGCTTGCCTGAGCGAGCGTAAATGTAGGCTTCGAACGCCCAAGCATCGGCAAAGTCACCGTGACGACGCCATTGCTTAATATCGGTGAGCGCGTCGCTGTATCGGCCCTCTTGCACGTAAGCGTACATGAGGATGTGAGCGCGAGGGAAGTTCGGTTCCATCTCGAGCGTGGTGCGAAATTGGTCGATGGCGCGGTCGTACTGGTGTGAATAGTAGAGAAGAGCACCGTGGTCAGTGGCAATGATGAGCGACAAGGGATCAAGCTGGCGCGCGCGTTCGCTCTCGGCGAATGCATCGTCGAACCGCCCTTGCCAAGCAAGGTACTCGGCATACCACTGATGGGCGGTAGGATAGTTGGGGTCCAGCTCAATGGCGCGGCGGAACTCCTTCCCGGCGGTTTGCCAGTCCCAGTCATAATTCTCGGCGATCAGAGCCAGAGACGCATGTGCCTCCGCCAGATTGTTGTTGATCTGGAGGGCACGCAAGGCTGCTGCGCGCGCTTTAGGGATGAGTACGTTGGGAGAGCCGCAATTGTAGCTACTCAGGAGCGTGTAAGAATCGGCCAAGCCGGAGTAAGCGCGGGCATAGTTCGGATCCTTGGCGATGGCCTGCTGAAAGTAACCGACGGCCTGCTGAAAACCTACGAACGTTCTTTTATTCCAAAAGAAGCGGCCTTTCACATAGAGGTCATAAGCTTCGTACGTAGTAGGAGTTTCAATCGGGCTGGAATCGGCCCCTATTCTCTTGCGAACGCCGCCAAGGGTGGTCTGAATTTCGTCGGCGGTCTCCTGGGCAATTTCTTCTTGCACAGCCAGGAGGTCGTTCGGCCGGCGATCATATTGGCGGGCCCAGACAGTTTTCTGGTCGCTCACTTGAATCAAGTGAGCAGTGATGCGGACGTCCTGGGAATCGCGGCGGAAACTGCCTTCGAGGATGTACTGAACTCCCAGGTCATGGCCGATTTGCGGCAAGGTCGCCTGGCTGTGCTTGTATTGCATGACGGATGTGCGCGCGATGACGCCGAGGCGCTCGGGGCTCACGTGTCCGAGCTGGGCAATCATTTCCTCGGTGAGGCCGTCGCTGAAATAATCCTGGCCCGCGTCACCGGTGAGGTTGTCGAAAGGAAGGACCGCGAGCATCACGCGCCCCATGGATGCTTGCGGGCGGATGCTGGGGCGGAACCAATGAATGTAAGCAGCGGCTCCTGCGATGAGTACGACGCAAGCGCCCAGAAGCAAAGGCCATGAGGCCGCCAGGACACGCTTCGTGTTGAGAGCTTCACTGCTTGAGCCTTTCGCCGCGATGACGGATTGCGGGCCAGGATCAGCGGAATTCGAGGAGATGGAATTCGAAGGAGCGGCGCCGTTGACTTCCACGGGGACGATGATGCGATAACCGAGCTTAGGCAAAGTTTGAATGTATTGAGGGGCGCTTGCGGAATCCGCCAATACTCCCCGCAATTGTTTGACGGCGGAGTTAAGGCCACGTTCGAAGTCAACAAAGGTATCGGAGGGCCAAAGCTGCTTGTGCAATTCCTCACGGGTTACGACGTCTCCGTTACGTTCGAGCAAAGCCTGCAAGATTCGAAAAGGCTGCGGGCGGAGGCGAAGCTTCACTCCGTGCTTTAGGAGTTCGCGGGTGCGAGGCCGCAGTTCATAGGGCCCAAACTGAAATACCTTGTGGCAATCTTCCATGGGACCGTTAGAGCTAGAATGTTTGTCGGATTCTGCCTTGGTTCTAAGGGAGTTGCAATGCAAAAAACCTCCCCGTAAAACCGGCTGGCTTGACCGGGCAGACGAAACAGGTTAAGAAAGAGAATCAGCGCTAGTTAGCGCGCGTTCCCGCCGCGCGGAGGTCCGCTTCGTTATGTCCGAATCAGCGATGGGAAATGGCCGCAGCGGGAAAAAATGGGTCAGCCTGGTCCCCTACGGCCTGAACGAACAGCATCCGAACGCCTACAAAGACATCCTCGGGACAATCTGGGAAAACCGAGACCAACTCAGCTATGCGTGGCGCATTCTGAATAACGGCTGCTGCGACGGCTGCTCGCTCGGCACGACGGGCATGCACGACTGGACGATGAAGGGCGTGCACCTTTGCGCGCTGCGACTGAAATTGCTGCGGCTGAATACGATGCCGGCCTTGGACTGCCGGATCCTCGAAAACGTGCGCAGGCTGCGCGAAATGCCGATTCGCCATCTTTCGCGGCTGGGGCGGCTGCCGTTTCCGATGCTGCGCTATCACGGCGACAGAGGATTTCGGCGCATCACCTGGGACGCGGCGCTGGATATGGCGGCGAAGGGATTGCGCAAGACGGATCCGAAGAGGATCGGGTGGTTTATGACGTCGCGCGGATTGACGAACGAGGCCTATTACGCCCACCAAAAAGTGGCGCGCTTCTTCGGGACGAACCACGTGGACACCAGCGCGCGGATTTGCCACGCACCGAGCACGGCCGGATTGATGGCGACGGTGGGATGCGCGGCGACAACGTGCTCGTATTCGGATTGGATTGGCACGGACCTGCTGATTTTCGTGGGCACGAACATCGCGAACAATCAGCCGGTGAGCACCAAGTATCTCTATTACGCGAAGGAAAAAGGCACGAAAGTTTTTGTCGTCAATCCGTATTTCGAGCCGGGGCTGGAGCGCTACTGGGTTCCTTCGGTGCCGAAGAGCGCGCTTTTCGGCACACGATTCGCGGACGATTTTTTCCAGGTACACGTGGGCGGCGATGTGCCGTTCTTTTATGGCGTGCTGAAACACTTGATCGAAAACAATTGGCTGGATCGCGGATTTATTGCTGAACGCACGGCGGGATGGAGCGAGGTCGAGACGAAGGCGAAAAGTTTTGCGTGGGAAATGCTGGAGCAAAGTTCCGGACTGACGCGAGCGGACATGCTCCGATTCGCGGAGGCGTTTGGCAAGGCGCGGCACGCGATCATCGTTTGGAGCATGGGGATCACGCAACATCGCTACGGCAGCGACAACGTCCGGACGATCGTGAATTTGCAACTCGCCAAGGGCAATGTGGGGCGTCCGCACACGGGCTTGATGCCGATTCGCGGCCACAGCGGCGTGCAGGGCGGCGCGGAGATGGGCGGGCAGCCGAGCGCATATGTGATGGGCATTCCGGTCAGCGAAGAAAATGCGCAGCGGATGGCGCAGCCGGATTTGTGGGGATTTGCGCCGCCGGCGTGGAAAGGCTTGACCGCGGCGCACATGATCCTGGCCGCGGAGCGCGGCGAAATCGACACGCTGTGGCAAAGCGGCGGGAATTTTGTGGACACGCTGCCGGAGCCGGAGCGCGTAAAAAAAGCCGTGGGCAACATCAAGCTGCGGATTCACCAGGATATTACGGTCAGCTCGAACATGCTGGTTGAGCCCGCCGATACCGTCCTGCTGCTTCCGAGCCGCACGCGCTACGAGCAGCGCGGAGGAGGAACGGAAACGAGCACGGAGCGGCGGATCATTTACAGTCCGGAGATTCACGGGCCGCGCTTGCTGGAAACGAAGGACGAATGGGAAATTCCGGTGATGGTTGCGCGGCGGGCGGAGCCAGAGCGCGCACGAAAGATTTTCCCTTGGAAGAATACGCAGGATATTCGCGAGGAAATCGACCGCGTATGCCCGGCGTACAAAGGCATCGCGGACCTGCGCAAGAAAGGCGACAACTTTCAGTATGGCGGGACGCGCTTGCTCACGGACCGTTTTTTGACGCCGGACGGCAAAGGCCATTTCAGCGCCGTCGAACTGCCGGAAGAGAAAATCCCGGCGGGACGATTCATATTGGCGACGCGGCGCGGAAAGCAGTTCAACAGCATCATCCACGAAGAAAGAGACCCGCTGACCGGGGCGACGCGTGACGATATTTTTATGGCGCAGGAAGACGCGGAGCGGCTCGGAGTGAAAAACGGCGAGGCGATCGTCGTGCGCAACGACCGCGGCGAATTTCGCGGACGTGTGCGAATCGACCGCATAAAGCCCGGCAGCGTGCAAGGCCACTGGCCGGAAGTGAATGTGCTCGTCGCGGCGGGATGTCTGGATCCCAGCGGCGTGCCAGATTACAACGCGATTGTGGAGATTCTTCCATTGAGACGAGCGGCGAACGGAGCGACTGAAACACCGAGACCGACTATCGAGACGGTGGCCTGAGCGGATGGGGCCAGAAAAAGACTCGCGGGCGCGGAATGTGCGCGATGTCGATGTCACGCTGGTCCAAGAGTGGAACGACGGGCGGGTACGCGCGCAGCAGGATTACCTGGTGGGCGAGGAGCCGCTGGAAATACGCGTCGGCGAGCATGCGCTGAGCGTAACGATGCGCACGCCGGGCGATGACTTGGATCTGGCCGCGGGATTCCTTTTCACCGAAGGCCTGATCGAGCGGCAAGAACAAATTGTTTCCATCGGACACGCCACAGCATGCAAGCCGACCGAGCGCGGGAATATCGTGCAAGTGGAACTCGCGGCGGACGTCACGCTTGATCTGGAGAAAATGCAGCGCAATTTCTTTGCGTCATCGAGCTGCGGGATTTGCGGCAAAGCCTCCATCGATGCGGTTCGCGCCCGCGGCGTGCGTCCTGCCAATTCTGGTTTTCGCGTAAGCCCAGAGGTGATATGCCGTTTGCCGGAAGCTCTGCGCGCAAAGCAGCAGATTTTTGGACGGACGGGCGGGCTGCACGCCGCGGGCGCGTTCAACGCGAGCGGCGAACTGATCGTGGAGCGCGAAGACATTGGCCGGCACAATGCGGTGGACAAAATTGTTGGGTGGGCGCTGCGCGAAGGGCGGCTGCCGCTCTCGGAATGCATTCTCATGGTCAGCGGGCGCGGCGGATTCGAGATTGTGCAGAAGGCAGCGATGGCGGGTGTGCCGGTGGTCGCTTCCGTTTCGGCATGCTCAAGTTTGGCGGTGCAGTTTGCGCGCGAGATGGGGATGACGCTGATCGGTTTCTTGCGCGACAGGCGCTTCGTTGTGTACTCGGGGAATGAGCGTCTGGGCTTGGCGCCGGAGGCGGCTTCACAGCCGGCCAAAACGTGAAAGAAGTGAGAAGCGGTTGCGGCAGAACGTGAGGGAAAGTCGGGGCGTGGTCAAGTCGGGGCGTACTCGGATAAAGAGCGAGTGCGCGGCACCATTCGGAAAAACATGGGCCGCGAAAAAAGGAGATACCGATGACGTCTGAACGCCTTGCAAATCGCTGGGGAATCGCTGTCGCGGCTGTGTGCATGCAGATCTGCCTGGGCGCCGTGTACGGCTGGAGCGTCTTCAAGAAGCCGCTAATGGGCACGGAGCACTGGGCAGAAACAGCGGTGCAACTGAATTTCACGCTGGCAATATTTTTCTCGGTGTGGGGACAATCATTGGCGGCCTTTGGCAGGATAAAGCGGGACCGCGCAAAGTGGCGACCATGGCCGGGATCATCTACGGCCTCGGCTATATGGTTTCCGCGGTGGCTGCAGCGCATCATTCGCTGAACTGGCTCTATCTCGGTTATGGGGTTCTTGGCGGCGTCGGGATGGGCATGGGCTACATTTGCCCGGTGGCGACGCTGGTCAAATGGTTCCCTGACCGGCGCGGGTTGATGACGGGCGTGGCCGTTTGCGGCTACGGATTTGGCGCGGCGGTGATGGGCCCGTTTGCCGCGTGGGAAGTGATCCACTATAGCGTCGCGACGACATTTTGGACGCTCGGCATCGTTTACCTTGTAGTTGTCGTACTCGCCGCGCAGTTTTACGCGAACCCACCACAAGGCTGGCGACCCGCCGGGTGGGCGCCACGCACCGCAGTTGCCAAGGCAGCCAGTAAAGTCGATTTCACGGTGAGCGAGGCGCTGGGCACCTGGCAGTTCTATCTCTTGTTTGTACTGCTCTTCCTCAATGTGTCGGCGGGCATCATGATCATTAGCCAGGCCTCTCCGATGGCGCAGGAGATGGTTGGCATGACGGTGCTGAAAGCCGCAGGAATGGTAAGCGTTATTTCGCTTTGCAACGGAATTGGACGCGTGTTTTGGGCGTGGGTGTCCGACTATCTGGGCCGATCGCGCGTGTACTTTCTCCTCTTCTTGATCCAGGCGGCAATTTTCTTCATGCTGCCGCGGATTCACGATTGGACTCTGTTTACGGTTTGCTTTGCGATCATCGGGCTTTGCTACGGCGGCGGATTTGGAACCATGCCGTCGTTTACCGCAGATTTCTTCGGCGCCAAAGCGATGGGAGGTATTTACGGGATTATTTTGCTGGCGTGGGGGCTGGCGGCTATTCCTTCACCGATCATGATCGCGCACATCCATCAAAATATCGGCCGCTATGCGCCGGCGATCAACATCATCACGATTGTGATGGTGGTTGCGCTGATTTTTCCGATTCTGGCACGATGGCGACCGGGAAAAAGCGCAGCGCATGCGGTCGCCGCGTCTCGTTGAGAAGAAACTCTCGGCGACGATCGGAGTCCCCGCGAGGAAAACGTTTCTACAGAAAGGCGGCAAATGAACGCACTTTCTCCACCAACAAACCCATATGCATTCCTGCTGGACACATACGAAACCGAGGTTTTGAAAACCTTGGGCATATGGTCGGCGTTCCCGGATAACGCTATGGACTTTCGTCCGGCGGCGAAATCGCGCACGGTGCTGGAGCAGTTCGATCATCATATCCAATCCGAGGGCGGCTGGATGGTGAAGATGCTCGATGTCGATATCGGAGACTTCAACCCCAAGGACAAAACGAAGCGCGGATTCATCGAAAAATACCGCGGTGACGCCACGCGGAGGCTCGAAATTCTGCGGCAAAAACCGGAGAGTTGGTGGCGGGAAACGACGGCGTTTTTCGATGCGCAACGTTCGCGCGCGTGGATTCTCACGCGGCGGCTCAACCATTCGACGCATCACCGCGGCCAGTTGGTCGTGTATCTACGAGTGCTGGGCGCGCGTGTGCCGTCGGTCTACGGACCGACTGCGGATACCAATGGCGCGGTTGTTTATCAGTTTTGACTGACGGCGTTTTGCGAGAGCGGCAGCCGCGAATCGAATTGCGGCATCACTCGGAAAGTCGTCCCATGGCGACGCGATTGCCGCCTTCGGCTTTGGCACGATAGAGAGCTTCGTCGGCGACGCGCAGCAAAGCCGCTGCAGCCGCTCCATGCGCCGGAAACGCGCTCACGCCGAGGGAAAGCGCTCCCGGATTCAGAAATATATCGCCGTACTGAATGACGATGCGGCGGAACTCGCGCAGGAGCAAATCCGCGCGGCGCTCGGCAGTTTCTCGAGCAGTATCGAGGAGAATCAGCACGAACTCATCGCCGCCATAACGGCAGGCGATATCGCCGGCGCGGACCACTCTCGACACCAGATCGCCAAACGAGTGCAAGAGAGTGTCGCCGGCCGCGTGGCCGTAGGTATCGTTGAAGGATTTGAAGTGATCCAGATCGCAGATGATGATTCCGAGATTCCGGCCGTCGCGGCTGGCGCGATGGATTTCCCGTGGCAGAGTCTCATCCAGGTAGCGGCGGTTAAATAGACCGCTCACGGGGTCGCGGATCGATTGGGCCCGGAGGCTTTCGCGCAGCCGGAGATTGGCCAGCGCCAAAGCGATATGACCGGCAAGGGTTTCCACCAATTGCTGCCGAGCAGCCAGTAATCGTTGCTGTACATCCGCCGACTGGCTGAACTCGTAAGGACCGCCCTGCACGGTGAGCACGCCGAGGGTCTCGCCGGAGGCGACGAGGGGTGCGCAGATCGAATTTGCCGAGCTGAGCCGCGACAGGTGCGGGCACAACAGCAGCGTACTGGGGTCCGCGACGCGATGGACGCGGCCGCTGCGAAGCGCCCAGCACTCTTCCGGTGAAAAGACCGCCTCGTTCAAAGGCGGCTGGCCCCACTTCACGGTGGCCTCGAGCAGATTCACGGACGTGTTCCACTCGAACAGCGCGCCAGTCCCTGCAGGGAACAGCTTCGGCAAAGATTGATCGAGCACCATGTGCGCTTCCGCGGCGGTGAGGCAGGATTGCAGCAGCGTGCTCAGCTGCTGGACGAAATTCATTTCGCGGTCGCGCTGCTCCAAATTGCGAACGGTTTCCGAAAGCTGCCTATTTGCGCCGCGCAGACCATTGTCATCATGCTGAAGTGAGTCCGTTTCCCGGGCGATGACGGCTGCACCTGCGATATAGCCTGAAGGATGCCGCAGAGGCGAAATACCAACGGAAAGAGCAATGCCGACGCCTTCCTTGCGCATGCACATCATGCTGCGCGGAGGCACTCGCGCGCCAGCAGCAACGTCGATCAGATCACGAAGGAATTCAGGCCAATTCTCGCGGGGAACCACCAATGAGAAGGAGCGGTTCATTGCCTCTGATGCGGTGTATCCATAAATCCGCTCCGCGCCGGCATTCCAACTCAGGGCTTTGCCGTCGAGCGTCAGGCAGATGATTGCGTCTTCCGCGGACTCAACGACGGCTGTAGTGAGGTCAAAGCCTTGCTCAAATGCGCTAGCCGACCCCTCGGCCTGTGATGATTCGTAGGGAAGATTGTTCTCCATGCGATCCACAGCTAGTCCAGACCTTCCTTGTTCCACGATAGGCGAATCATGGGACGGCGAATTACCCAAACAGTCCATTGCTGTCGACTCCTGTTCCCTCTACCCCAAAGCCGAATGCTCAATAGCCTCTCGGCATGGCTTTTGCCGCACGGCGGCGAATGTGCGCAAACATCTCTGAAATCGGTAGACCTTTGGTCAGGAAATCGTCCGCGCCGTAACGTGCCGCGGCATCACGTAGCGCTTCTTCATCCACAATCGAAAGGAAAATCACCCTGGTGGACGGTATTTCAGCCTTGAGACGCCGAGTCCCCTCCAGTCCGGCCATTCCGGATAGAGCGATATCCACGAGGACGACATCGGGTTTGAGCTGTCTGACCTGCGGCAAGAGATCACTTCCACTGAGCACCTCGCCGATCACGTCGAAATCCGCTTCCGCCTCAAACTGGCGCCGAATAAATTTCCTGAATTCCCGGCTCTCATCCGCGATTAAAATCCTGAGCACGCGCACCTTCTCGGACCGGTTCCGGTTGATGATAATGCCATTCGCGACGACCGGCGTTTCGGCGTCAGAAATCAAGAGGACTCGCTCCCTAGCCTCACCCTAAGGGAGCGCCGCAGAAGGAGCAATACAGCGAGTAACGGACGAATTAACAGGCGTCGACCTGAGCTTCTCCTGGAATGCCTTGACGTTTGGATAAGCGACGTCCCATTGGCGCAAAATGGGGAGGCGCCGATCTAAGGGGTTTTACCGACCCCCAATGCAGAAAGTACCGGATTGTCCCGAATGCGCGCTTGCGTAACATGACTGCAAATCGATGGGAATTTCGCACATAACGAAGGAGAACAGCCTTGGAGGACTCCCTGCTATCACTGCAGGGATTCTTGGAATCCACTCCCGCACCAATTCCCCACGGATTTCTCCTTTGCGAAATTCCCATCTCCTATCGCAAGCACACTAAACGACCTTTCGGAAAGGGGAGTATCAGGAATATCCAGGAAATCGCCAGCCTCAGTCTGCCCGCAGGCCGGTTCTAGGACCGATGACTAGCGGGCCCTAGCTCTTCCAACGCGTGGGCGACACCACGCAAGCGGTTTTTCAGGTTAGCGGAGATGTTCTGTATTTCCTCGCGATGATTCTCCAGGCGGGAAGAAGAGATGTTTTCCAAGCGGCCGACAAATCGGTCTAGTGCGGCGCGGCATTCCGCGTTCATAAGGACGCGGTTTTGCTCCGTCCAATCGGACATGACAGAACTGAGCGCCTCGGTCATTTGACGATTCAAAACCTCGCAAAAGTGGCGAACAACCTCCTCCGAAAGGACGTCGAGGCGCAACGCTGTCTGCTCATAAAAGGAATCCAGCCGGCGCTCCAAACGGGTTGAGAATTCCTCGCATTTCTTGGTCAGCACTTCCTCCAACTGAGCGGCCAGTTTCTGGTCTGCGGCAATTTTGCATTCCGCATACGCTTTGTCCTCCATGGTTGAGGCGAGTGCGGGCTGCGCCTTCTTCTTGGCCTGTTCGCGGGCTTCCGCATCGAATACAGGCATGCTTTGCACAGAAAGGTTGGCGCTCGAAGAGAATCTATTCGGGCGCATAAAGGCAATCGGCTGAGTTGGATTGGACTGCGGCGCGCGGCCTTCTGTAATGGCCCTCAACGATGGACCTGCCGGCAACACTTGGCGCTGGGAAGGCACGTAGGCCACAGGATAGTAGGTCGTGCTGTATTCGGCACGGCCGTAAAACGGCTTGTACCTGCCGTCCCACGAGGCAGTGAGAAAGCCGCCGCTAGCGCGCGCTAGAGCTCGCAGACCACGCTCGGCGCTTTCCCATTTCGGTTGGCCCCATTGCGTCCAGCGGGTCGAGAACGCTTGCCCCCAACGTGTCCCTGCGGCCATTAGTTGCGTGCGCTGCTCCTGCATCCAGCTTCGAAGACTCCCGTTTGTGCTTCTCATAACCGCCATTACCTCCCCGCGAGGGATCACTGATTCCGTACCGTCGCATCTTATTCCACAAAGTCTTGGTGCTGATGTGGAGAGCGCGAGCGGTCTCCGTTCGATTCCAGCGGCTTTTTCCAAGGCAATCCTCGATCAGTTGCCTCTCCGCCTCAGCGCGAATGGAAGCAATATGCACTTTCAGGCCGCTCTTCTCAATTCTTCCGCCATTCGTCCCTGGCAGCTCGGCGTCTGCGCCGCTAGCAAATAGGCCGGAGATCACTGCCTCATCATCTTGAAGGACCAGATGACGGCAGATGAAACTCTTGAGTTCCCTGACGTTGCCCGGCCATGAATACTGCAAACATGCCTCGAAGGCGCGCTTCGATAACGGGCGGGGACGGCAGCCCAACTCTACGGAAAGCAGATCGATGAAATAATCGATAAACTGGGGGATATCTTGGCGGCGTTCGCGCAGAGGCGGGACGCGCAGAGTGATTGTATTCAGCCGGTAATAAAGGTCGGTGCGAAACGTCTTTTGCTCGAGAGCCTTCTCGATATTCACATTCGTCGCGGCAATCACGCGGACGTCGACAGTCAGCAATCTTCGGCCACCGAGCCTGGAAAACTGCTTGTCTTGCAGCACATGAAGAAACTTTGCCTGCAGGCCCGGAGACATTTCTGCAACTTCATCAAGAAGAATGGTGCCGTGCTCGCAAAGCTCGAACAGGCCAGGCTTGGGCTTGACCGCGCCAGTGAATGCGCCGGGTTCGTAGCCAAACAGCTCACTTTCCAATAATTCCGAGGGGAGCGCGGCGCAATTAATCTTCAGAAAAGTTCGTCCGGCCCTGGGCGAACGCGCATGAAGGGACCGCGCTGCGAATTCCTTTCCCACGCCGGACTCGCCAAGCAGGAGGATCGGGACATCGACGCCCGCGACTCTTTCAATTTGGTGTTGAAGCTCGGCCATCGCCGGGCTCAGCGAAGCTGATAATCCATCCGGTGGCGGTGTATATTCGCCAGTTACGGGCCTCATTCCTATTGGTGAACTAACGCCCCGCCCTTCCGGGCTGGGAACAGACTGATCAAAATCGATCACACGCGCCGAAGCATTCATCAGGACTCCCAAGTTACGAGCTGCATTTAAGCAGCAAGAAAAACTCCCCCCCAACGGAGAGGAATATCAGAATCTTTCAACCCTGGTTCCGGCAGAAAGTCGCTGAAACCGGGTGTTATCGTATTCCGGCAGATAGAGTTCCGCCATAGGTGCAGCACTGAATTCCGGGCGGGGAAAACCCTTAGAACATGTAGGGCACAGTCTTATCGTTCTACAGCTATGCCTGAACGAGCCCCCGCCGGATGGCGTAGCGCACCAGACCCGCGGTTTCATGAATGTCGAGCTTCTCCATGATTCGCGTGCGGTGCGTTTCCGCTGTCTTCACGCTGATGTTGAGTACGCCTGCTACTTCCTTAGTAGTTTTGCCCTCGGCGATGAGCTGCAAGACTTGCCGTTCACGGGGACTGAGCGGCTCGGACGAAAGTTCCGTTTTGTTCTGATAGGCCTGCACCACGGCCCGCGACACTTCCGGGCTCAGATACACTCCGCCGCGGGAGGCCTCGCGGATCGCCTGAACGAGATTCTCGGCGGCATGCGTTTTGACCACGTATCCTTTGGCGCCCACGCGAAGGGCGTCGAGCAGATACGGATCTTCATCATGTACCGTCAAGAAAATGGTCTTGGTCTGCGGCGAGACCTTTTGAATTTCCTTCGCGGCATCGATGCCGTTGAGGACCGCCATGCTGACGTCCAGCACGGCGACGTCCGGATGCAGCGATTCCGCGATCTTGACGGCTTCCTGTCCATTGGAAGCCTCGCCAACAATTTTCAGCCCCTCCTTTTCGAGCAGAACTTTCAACGACTGGCGTACGATTTGGTGGTCGTCCGCGAGTAAAACCTGTATGGGCATGGCTTAAGCCTCCACGGGGACCAGAATCTTAAGTTCTGTCCCCTGTTGTGGTGCAGATTCGATTTGCAGTGTTCCTCCCAAGACATTCAACCGCTCTCGCATTCCCAGGAGTCCTAATGCGTTTCTGCTTCCCCTAGCCACAGCGGCGGGATCGAAACCAACCCCGTCGTCGCGGATACAGCAGTGAAACTCACCCGGAGTGCGCCAAAGCCGGATGTTGACGCGAGAGGCTTTGGCATGTCTCGCTACATTATTCAATGCTTCCTGCGTCACGCGGTACATCGCGGCTTCGATCGTTTTGGTGAGGCGCGGCGCTACTTTGCCGTCCACGCTCACCGGCAACCCGAAGCGTTTTGAAAATTTCTCCGCGAGAGTTTGCACCGCGGGGAGGAGGCCGTAGTCATCCAGCACCGTGGGTCGAAGTTCGTGTGAGAAGTTCCGCAGTTGCTGCTCGACTTGCTCAAGGAGCGACTCCACTTCCCCGAGGCTGAGCTGCGCCGTGGGAGAAAGGCCACGCGCCATCTGCCGCAGTTGGATATGAACGGCCGCCAAGAGCTGGCCGGACTCGTCATGCAGCGCCCGAGCAATCCTGCGAGTCTCGCTCTCGAGTGATTCATTCAGCCGGCGTAAAGTGTCATTGGCTTCGCCAAAAGCCCGATGAGTCATCTCGAAGGGCGACATCAACTCAACGAGAAATTCGCCGGCACGGCAAACCACATCGGCTGGGTGCCCGTTGGTGAGAATTTTTTCCAGCGCCTGCTGATGCACGCCGATCATGTCCAAAATCCCGCGGCCTTCGCTGAGCGCCCGGCGCCCAAGCTCGTATGCCTGCTTCAGCGAGCCTTCGCCGCCCTGCCGAAGATAGGTTCCTAGCGCGCGCTCATACTCAGACTGCAACACATCCACTGGGCGCCTCCTTCTGCGGCCCGGTGTACCGGGCAACGAGCACTAAGGCATCATCGGTTCCCCGCGCGAAGCGCGCCAGAACGGCGTCGGCGGTTGCTTGCACGGAATCCGGCTTGAGCCCGTCGGCAAACCCCAAACGAACACCGTCTGTCGCGAAAATCAACGTATCGCCTTTCGATACCGGAACAATCGACGCCACGAGCGCCGGCAACTGATCGCCGACGACGCCACCGCGCAGCGGAAGCACCTCCTGGCTGACCGTTCCGTAAGAATCCCGGTGCAGCAGCACACCTTCAACATTCCCAACGCCCAGCCACGTCACCGTGCCGTCGCTTGCATTAAAAGAGGCAACGCTCATCACAACTCCGCGCGTGGTCTTGAGTTTTTCATGAGACAACCGGATCAATTCGATCACTGACTGTTGTGCATTCTGTTCCAGCACTTCGGTGGCGATGCGCGCAGCAACCGCCGCCTCTGCGCCATGGCCCAGACCATCCACCACAGCAACCAATGCACCACTGTCGAAGTGCACGATGGCATGCCAGTCGCCAGTCTCCTCTTGCCCGGGCAACGCCTGCGCCGCAACGCCACACTCGACGAATGCCTTTATCTTTTCCATTTACGTGCGGTGACGGTGGTGCCGTACCCGACCCTTGACTCGACCTCAAATTCGTCCATCAGCCTGCGAACGCCCGGCAATCCAAGCCCCAGGCTTCGCGAAGTCGAAAACCCTCCCTGCAGAGCGCGCCGAATGTCGGGGATGCCAGGCCCTTGGTCACAGGCTCGAACCATGACGCCGCGTTGCTCGCCGCGTTCGAGGAGCCGCAGCACAATTTCACCCTGCTTGGCGTAAAGAACGATGTTCCTGGCCAGTTCGGAGATCGCCGTCGCGATGAGCGTGAGTTCGCTCGAAGAAAAGCCCAGCGTTGCCGCGAGCAAGCGCCCCTTCTGACGGGCCGCTACAATGTCCGTGTCGCCGTTTATTCGCACGGCAATTTCTTCGAGCACACGATCCCTCGCATTGTTGATTGAGGGCTGGGCTCGGGCGGTTGCTTCCATGGAGTTGCGCTCACCGTCCACGAGAGTTCGCTTCCTTGGCAGGGCTCGCATCTTTCTTACTCAGAAAAGCAATGCCTTCTTCAAGGTCAAGCGCTGTCGGCACTCCCTCCAACTTCAAACCAAGCTGCACCATGGTGAAAGCCACATCGGGTTGGATGCCTACGATTACCGTCTCGGCGCCGCGCAGCCGAATCATGAAAGTGATGTCCCGGAGAGTGCGCGTGGCGAATGAGTCCATCACGTCGAGAGCGGTAACGTCCACGATTACACCTCGTGAACGCAGCCGTCCGACTTGTTCGACCAGTGCGTCGCGCAATTGCACCAAGTCGGCGTCGGAGAGCGCCGACTGAATGGAAGCGATAAGGTACGGACCTTGTTTGAGGATCGGAACTTCCACAGTTCAGGCCCTTGAGGAATGCTCTGCTGATTCGGCGAAAGTGACGACCTTGTAGCCCAGGAGGCGCTCGGCTTCTTCAATCCCTCCCTGCAGGTCGCCCACCGTGTTCATCTTGCCCAAGTCCACGCCGATGGTCACGAGGGTTTGCGCGATCTCCGGCGACAATCCGGTGATGATGACGGTCGCGCCCAGCAATCGCGTGGCTTCCACTGTTTGCACTAGGTTGTTGGCTACATTGGCGTCCATCACCGGCACGCCGGTGATATCGATGACGACGACTTTTGCGCGGTTCGTGCGAATGCCGCGCAGCAACTGTTCGGTCAACTGGCGGGCGCGCTGCGGATCAATCACGCCGATGATAGGCAGAATCAGCAGCCGTTCGCGGACCTGCAACACGGGAGTGGACAGCACGCGAATTGCTTCCTGCTGTTCGCGAATGACGCGCTCCCGCTCCTGCACGAAGCCGACGGCCACGGTATTGGCAATGCGGTTCGCGGCCGGTTCATACGCGTCGAGGATGCGATTCAGAAGAGCGAAGTCATTCTGATATTTCGCGAACAACGAACGCGCGAGCACGTCGCGCAGCAAAAGCACGATGCCCACAACTTCATGGGTTTCAACGCCGCGGGGAATAATACGTTCGGACAGGTTGCGCGCGTAAGCCTGCAGCGCTTCGAACGTTCCGGTCTCGAGCGCCTCGACGTAGTTGTCATACACGGACGTAGCTTCGGCGAAAATCTCTTCTTTGGTCATCGCCGTCAGCAACTTGGCTTCGGTGATGCGCCGGGCCCATTCTTCGCGCAGTTGCGTTCGATTTTGGCGCAAGTGCGCTACCAACTGCCGCAGCAGCTCGGCGGTCGGCGCGGTCATTTGATGAGCAGGCCCAAAAGTGGTGCGTGACTCTCGTGACTCTCGTGGCTCTCGCGTCTCCTGTGCCATCCGGCCTCCTCCTGTTTTTTCAGACGCAGGCAATGTATAGATAATATCGGGAAACTCTCTGACTAACCTGTAAGGCAGAAGGATTCTTACAGAGCAAGAAACGCAAGGGAATAGGGATAAGCACCTGTACCCTGTGGGTTATTATACTTACAGTGTTTACTGTAGAAATCGTTAAGCTCTCAGTTCGTTACGGTTGCGGCCGCCTTCCGCCTTATGTTTGGGTAAAACTGTTCCCCTGCCACTACGGCCCTGACCGCGTCGATCAGGTCCCGTCCGGCTTTCCCTTTCGATAGGAAACCGTGAGCTCCAGCGAGAAAACTCTCGTGAACCGTCTGTTCCGAATCATGAACCGTGAAAATCAGAATTTTGGTTTCCGGCCGGGCGCGCAGAATTTGGCGCACGGTCGCGAGCCCATTCAGCGCCGGCATATTGATATCCAGGATCACCAAGTCGGGACTGAGCGTTAGCGTCTTCTCCACGGCATCAATGCCATCGATCGCTTCGCCGCAGACCTGCAAGTCCGTCTCATTCTCCAGCATCGAGCGTACGCCGCGCCGGAGAAGTTCATGGTCATCGGCAATCAATATCCGGCGTCGCGAGCCAGTCTCTTCGTTACCGGATTTTCTGTGTCCTTCTTCTTCCTGGCTCGTCTTTTTTTCTTCACCCTGTATCTGTAAACAAAGCTCGCGGATGGGCAGAACGGCAAGGACCACTGTGCCCTTCCCTAACTTTGAGAGAATCTCCAATCGTCCGGAAAATTGCCGAATGCGCTGCCGCATACCCTGAATTCCCACACCCAGAGGAGCGAGGTCCGCGCCCGGGATCTTGGTTTTCCCAATCTGCATGCCCTTCCCAGAGTCTCCCACCTCCAGCTTGAACTCATCCCGATCTCTGCTGACGCGGACGTAGGCGGTGGGACTTTCCGAATAGCGATGCACGTTCGCGAGGCTTTCCTGCACCACGCGAAAGAGCGCTACTTCCACGTCGGGGCGAAGACGGGGCAAGTCACGGGCAATGTCCACGTCGACACGGATTCCGGTGCGCTGCTGAAAACCCTGCGCGAACCATTTCACCGCAGAGGGCAATCCGAGTTCGTCGAGCAACGGCGGATGCAAAAGATAGGACAGTGTGCGGATTTCCTCACTGATTTGATTGGTCAGATCCAAACACTGTGCAATCGAATCCCTGGTCTCTTCATTAGCGGTCGGCGAAAGCAAGCGGGTCATTCGCGACAACGCGATGCACTGCAACGCTAGTTTCTGACCCGTAACATCGTGCAAATCGCGCGAGATGCGGCGCCGTTCCTCGTCCTGAAGCTCCAGCAAACGCGTGGAAAGCTGCCTCAAAGCATCCTCATTGGTTTTGAGAGCCTCGTTCGCGTCAGTGAGCTCCGTCAAATCCGTGGCTACGACGCAGATGGTTTTCAACTCAGAATCCTTCACCGGGCTCATGGACAGCCGGATGAGCCTCTTCTGGACGCCGCTAAGATCGAGCTCGATTTGTCCCTTCGCGCTGCCCCGCGCGCCGCTTGCGAGGAGCGCCTGGAGTTTGGGGCGCTCGGTGTCGGAGACATGGTCTTGCAGCTGGGTACCAATGAACTTCTCAAGAGGCAGGCCCACAAATTCAGCGAAACGGCTGTTGGCATAAAGAACTGCGCCTTTTCCGTCGAGCATCGCGGCGCCTTCGTTGATGGTCTCAACGAGGACGCGATAAGGATGTTCAGCGCCCTGCAGAAGAAATACGCGCTCGCCGCCGGGACCCTTAATCACGAGCGCGTCCACATCGCCCTGGCGAATCGCGCTGAGGGTCTGCTCAAGCTCGGCTATGCGTTCGCGGAGGGCGGGCAACGTGCTCGGCCGCCCATTCGCGCTCTTTCGGGAAGAATCCTTAGTTCGCACTTTTTTCATCGCGTATGCCCAACCCAGCTAATAGTTGCCGCTGGTTTGAGAGATTGCCCACGAACTTGCGAAAGGGGGCGGGATGCGCCTTGACGAGCGTGGGGGTGGCAACAATCTGCGCTTCTCTGGCCAATTCAGGCTGCTGGCAGATGTCGATGACCTGGACTTCATATCGTCCGGCCAAGTGGCTCTGGCAAACCTGGAGCAGGTTTCGCACCGACGAGGAGGATAGCGTGCTCTGGCCGGTTATATACAACTGCAGCAGGTAAGCCTTTTTCGCCGACGTCTCTCGCGACTTTCCCGTTTTCCGTTTCCGTCGAATTTTCTTCTTTTGCTTAATCATGAGCTGCCGCAGCCTTTACTCCGTTGACGTTAATATCGGTGATGTCCAGACCGACTAATACGCGTTCCGTATTCGAAAGATCGCCGATAATTTTTCGCACCGGAACCGGCAATTGCTTCACCAGAGTAGGTATCGCCAGGATCTGGTCTCCTTGCGCCAATTGCGGATTCTTTAACAGATCAATCACTTCGATACGATATCGACGGTTCAGATGGTCGTCGCATATCTTCTTGAGATTGGAGAGCGCTGCCATGGATTTTGGCGTCTGGCCCGCGGCGTAAAGCCGCAACCTGAGCACGCCATCCGAACCGTTCTGTTTTTTCTTATTCATCGCCCACCCCCGGCAGCTTTGGTTTTCCGGCCGTTACCCGATCCCACCTGCCGGCTTCGAGACATTGCCTCTTGATCTGCCACTAAAGTGCGCTCGCGCTGCTGTCCGTCATTGACAAGGCGTTGCATCTCGCGTTCTTTGGCCACGAATTCGGCTTGCAAAGACGAGATCTGCATCTGCAGGGACTGGCGCTGGCGTTCGAGCTCCATTCGCTGACGCTCGAGTTCTTGCTCGCGGAGCAACGCCTCGGCACTCTCTTTGGCTTCTTGCGCCACGCGCGAAGAGCCCGTGAGCACGCCGCCCGAACCAATGTAAGCGGGTACCAGTTTTATTCCTTCCTTGCCCATCAGGAACTCACGAAGTTGGTTGGAATGGGCCATGCCGCGAGACTTTACCAGGTACAAACAGCGATTGCGCTCGCCGTTGAATTCGAGATCACGCATGAGAATCCAAGTGTCAATGAGCGAGGAAATGCCCACGTCGGTGTGCTCCAAGGCGCTGCCAGAAGTAGTAAGACTGGTCAAAAATGCGTTGATCTTTCTGGTCTTCAGAAAATCCAGGAGGCGCATGAGCATGGCATGCGCGTCCCTTTCCGAGCTGTCTTTGGAAAGGTTGGTCATGGGATCGATAACGACGGCCTTGGGTTGAAATTCGTCCACTAAGTTGTGAATCCGAAGCAGGTGCATCTCCATCCCGTACTGCGAAGGCCGCCAAGCGCGATGGACCAGCAAGCCCTTCTTGACCCAAGGATTGAGGTCAAATCCCACCGATTTCATATTGCGCGTGAGTTGGCCGAGCGATTCTTCAAAGGCAATGTAAAGACACCGCTCGCCCCGACGGCAACTGGCATCGGCGAAGCTCGTGGCCAGAGTGGTCTTTCCGGTGCCCGCGGTCCCGCTGACCAAGATGCTCGATCCGCGGAAGTAGCCTTGTCCTTCCAACATCTCATCCAGGTCAGGAATGCCGGAACTGACGCGCTCGCTGGAAACGGCATGCTGCAATTCAAGCGAAGTGATCGGCAGGACCGACATCCCATGCTCGTCGATCAGAAACGGGTATTCGTCCGCGCCATGGCTGGTGCCGCGATACTTCACGATGCGCATGCGCCGCGTCGACGCCTGTTCGGTGACGCGATGGTCCAATAGGATCACGCAGTCGGAAACGTACTCCTCGAGGCCGTGACGCGTGAGCTTGCCCTCGCCTCTTTCCGCCGTCACCATGGTGGTCAGACCACGGTCTTTGAGCCATCGGAAAAGCCGGCGAATCTCCGCGCGCAAAATTCCTAGATTCTGGAAGCCGGAAAATAGAGCCTCGAGGGTGTCCAGCAGGACCCGTTTTGCCCCCACCGCGTCGATGGCGCTTTGCAGCCTGACAAACAGGCCCTCGAGGTCATAGTCTCCGGCTTCCTCGATTTCACTCGGTTCGATGTAGACGTATTCGAGGAAAAGCTTCTTGCGGTCGGAGAGATCTTTCAGATCGAAGCCCAGCGAGGCAACGTTGCGGGTCATTTCTTGCGGTGTTTCTTCAAAGGCCAACAGGACGCCCGGCTCATTGAACTCGGTGGCGCCACGGACTAAAAATTCAATCCCCAGCATGGTCTTGCCGCAGCCGGGGCCTCCGCAAACGATGGTGGTCCGGCCTTTCGGCAGGCCGCCGCCGCTGATTTCGTCAAGTCCCTTGATTCCGGTGGGGCACTTTTCTAATGCAGCGAGGGCATGATTACTATGATTGGAACGCTGGGACATACCACTCCCCTTGGGGCCAGGGGTGTGAAGGGCGGGGAAGCCGTGTCGCCTGGCGCGGAGCAGGCATATTAACCCAAGGAGACGCGTCCGGGCAAGGCGGGACGCCGCAGCCCTTGTGTCGGTCGAGTGCACGGGCCAAGGGGCATCATGCTCTGCTGTGAATGCGGATTAACCTTAGGATTTCTTTCTAGGAACTTTAGCGCCCTTCTTTCGCGCCTCGGAGAGCCCGATGGCAATCGCTTGCTTGCGGCTCTTTACCGTGCCGCCCTTCCCGCCTTTTCCCGATTTCAACGTTCCGCGCTTTTTGCGGTGCATGGCGCTCTTGACGCTTTTTCCCGCAGCCTTTCCGTATTTTGGCATGTTGTATTCTCCTATTCGAAAACAATTGAGCATTGCGTCGTGGCCAACCTTGGCGCTCACGAGCCTGCAAGAACCGCACTCCGGCGTCCTTTAGACTTCAAAGGCGTAGGATTGGTGACTGCGAAAATCAGGCTCCGCTGACGCTCGCGCTACCTTGTGTTTGTCGTTTATGTGACATCGGCAAGAGCGCAGGCATCAGCAAAGCAGGAAAAGGAGCCTCATTGGCCGCCCAAAAACACGAAAAACACCAGAAGAAGGAGCCGGACGACAAGATTCCGCCGGAGAGTCCTATCTCGACGAAGATGGAAAAGAAGCAAGTCGAGGAAAGGACGGCGATCGGCGCGGCGGTCGTATATGAAGCGATTCGCATGGAGGGTGAAGACGAGCTCCGGCGGCCGGCTCAGGCGCTCGCGTGGTCCGGTCTTGCGGCAGGTTTGTCGATGGGGTTTTCCTTCATCGCGGAGGGTTTGCTCGCAGCATATTTGCCCAATGAACCGTGGGCGCATTTGATCTCAAGGCTCGGATACAGCGTGGGCTTTCTCATCGTCGTTCTTGGACGGCAGCAACTTTTTACGGAAAACACCCTCACTGTCATTTTGCCCCTGCTGGCCCATAGGAGCCGAACGGTGTTGAATCGCGTGCTCAAGCTGTGGGCCATCGTACTAGTCACGAACGTGGCGGGCACGTACTTGTTCGCACTGTGCGTCGCGCACGTTCCCATTTTCGAGCCGCCTGTCCGCCAGGCGCTGATCGCCATCGGCAAGGCGCATCTGAACCTAGGCTTCGGCGAGGTGTTCATAGGCGCGATTTTCGCCGGCTGGTTGATCGCATTGATGGTGTGGCTGCTGCCGGCGGCGGAGTCGGCTCGCGTGAGCATCATTGTCCTCATCACCTATTTGATCGGGCTGGGATCATTCGGCCATGTGATTGCCGGCTCAACCACAGTCCTCTTTCTGGTGGCGCTGAAGACCACTTCGTGGGGAGCCTATCTGGGAAGTTTCTTTCTGCCCACGCTGCTGGGAAACATCATTGGCGGCGTTTCCCTCGTTGCGGCGCTTGGCCATGCACAGGTGGTAGGCGGCAGAGAGGGTTGAGTTTTGCCCATGGGGTTCGCGTCTTGTAGTATGTTGTGACACGCGGGCCCGTAGCTCAACGGTTAGAGCAGCGGACTCATAATCCGTTGGTTCTAGGTTCGAATCCTAGCGGGCCCACCAGAATTTTATTTTAACCAAAGCAACTACAATCAGTTGACTCTTCCGGCCTCATTCGGGGCCGGACTCGATTTGGGAACATCTGGGAACAAAACTCCCGCGACTCGCTCGACCGCACGCCGCTGCGAGTCGGGAATTGCATGCATGTAAGTGTTGAGCGTCGTTTCCAAGTCTGAGTGGCCGAGGAGTGATTGAGCGGTTTTCACCGATTCGCCCACTTCACCAAGCAACGTCGCGTTGGTATGCCGGAAGGAATGCCACGAAACTCTAGGCAGCCCAATGCGGTCGCACGTTGGTGCGAGCACGCGATTGTAGAGATTCTTCGGGCTGAGTGGCGTGCCTTTCGGTGTGGAAAAGACCGGATCTTCCGGTCTCGTCCACTTGCAGTTGAGTTTGTATGCCGCAAGAGCTTCCTGCAACGTAGCGCTCATCGGAATCACCCGCCGGCTGCTTCTTGTCTTGGGCGTTCCGAATTGCCCGTTGGAGAAGCTCTCCGCTACTTTGAGAGTAGCCCGCAAAAAGTCGAGCCGTTTCCAGCGAAGGGCAAGAATCTCTCCAATCCTCATGCCCGTGAGCACCGCTGTGAGTACAACTGCGCGACACGGTTCGGCGAGGCTGGACAGAAGCACTTGAACCTGTACGGGTGATAACAGCTTTCGTTCCCGTTTGGGTTCTCGCTCGCCGATTTGAATCGCACGCCCGGGGTTGGTTTCGAGATAGCCATGCTCAACCGCCGCCTGGAGCACCTTCGCCAATGTTGTGCGAATGCCATGCACGGTGGAGCTTGAGTATCCCTTCCGCTTGCGGTCCAGCAGAAATTGCTGGATCACAGGACGATTCACATCGCACAAGCGAGACGAACCCAGAGCCGGAAGGATATGCTTGTCGAGTTGAAA
Source organism: Candidatus Acidiferrales bacterium (assembly GCA_049678505.1). Taxonomy (GTDB): domain Bacteria; phylum Acidobacteriota; class Terriglobia; order Acidiferrales; family UBA7541; genus DAHUXN01. The sequence continues at coordinate 938 of JBAUEH010000036.1, read as the reverse complement.
GTTGTAATAACTCGCGCTGCTCGGTTTGAGGGCCAGCAAAGAGCTCGGCTGCCACTCGTCCCTTGCAAATTTCTCAAGAGTCATCATGGGCCGGGCGCGACGGCGTCCCTGGTTGATCTCAGACACTCGCTTTTGAAGAAGCGAGCGTGCTTCGCGCCGAGAGAGCTCGCTTAATGAGCCGAGTACGACGGTGCGCTGCGTGCGGCTGAGCGTTCCATCTTCCCGGATCACATCTTCTCTCCAGCGTGCAATCCACACCTTGGTGCGCTTGCCTCGAATAAACAAACTGCCATCCTGGTAACGCGGGCGTGCCATAGTTTCCTTTCCGTTGGCTCGTCCGCATTTCCTTGCGTTGGGCAAGAGTGTACTCGCGTTTTGTGGCACAGGGCTAATCCTTTCGCACAAAGACTAGGGGTTTGTCCTTATGCCGTTCGGAAGTCTTTGCACTGGCGCTGAACCCAAGAGAGCACTTCATCCCGGTCAAAGCGCCAGTATTTGCCAAGGCGGTAGGCCGGTAAGTGGGTTTTGGTTCGGTGCCGTGTTCGCGCGTAAACCCAGGAGACGGGCACTTGTAGTAGCTGAGCGACTTCACTGACGGTTAAGAGATGAGAGTCGTGGCCGCTTCTCTCCGCTGTGGCCGCATGCTGTGATGCGGCATGCATCGGGTTCTCGAAGCCTGCCGCCTGCGATTCATTGTGGAATTGTTGGCCTTCTGTTTGCAGAGCTTCTTCATCAATGCAAATTGCGGTCGAATGGTTATCTGCTGCTGGGCGCGGAGCATGCTGTCTCGAGGACGCTGTATTCTCGCGCATACCGGATTGTGTTGAACGAGGCTTCATGTCTGTCACGCGGTCTTTGTAAGAACGTCTCCTTCGAATGGTTGCTCCTCAGTCTTGGTCGGATGGTCGCTCAGCCAATGTTTGAACTCGTCGTCCCGT
>JBAUEH010000035.1:0-16452 GCA_049678505.1 Candidatus Acidiferrales bacterium | reverse complement strand
GCAGCGACCACAAAGCCGTAAAACATCCGCAGAGTGGTTCTGCGTCGTTTGCTGGGGGACCGAACGTCCGATTGGTCTGTCATGGCGCGGGCTCCTTCCTGGCTGCAATAGTATTCTATTGCGGTCTGTATGTCAACTATAACAATCAGATTGATCTGTATAAGTTTCTATTTTGGTTCTGATTTGTGTCGCGGCCGATCGCTGAGAATTTGTCCAAAATCACGGCCACATTTCTTTTAGCTTCGTCTCTTGGTAATCCTGTCTGGAATGGACTGCTTCAGCTACCGCAGCGTTCTTAAGACGAAAACTGTAAAATAAAGGTACTATTGACACGGTAACGTACTGAGGATATAACCCGCGCACACTTTCAAGGGTTGGAAGCGTCCGGACTCTAGGTTGCCGACCGCGCGAAAGACTGAGGGGTGCGAAATGCGTCAGAGATTCTGGGGCGGGGTAGTAGTTCTTGCATTGCTTCTCCTGTTTCCTCTAGCTGGTCAAATCTTCGCTGCTTCGCCCAGTATAACAAGCGTTTCGCCGACCTCTGGCGCGGTCGGTGCCTCGGTAACGATTACGGGAACGAACTTTGGGTCAAGTCAAGGCTCCAGCACAGTCAAGTTTAATGGCAAGACGGCAACAGCGACAAGCTGGAGTTCGACAAGCATAGTGGCGACAGTGCCGAGCGGAGCCACGACAGGAAATGTTGTTGTCACGGTATCTGGCACGGCCAGCAACGGCAAGAGCTTCACAGTGGTCTCCGCTCCCAGCATCACGAGCCTTTCTCCAACTTCCGGCGTGGTTGGAACTTCGGTGACTGTGACTGGAACAAATTTTGGTTCAACCCAAGGGAGCAGCACAGTTAGTTTCAATGGGACGACTGGAAGCCCCACTAGTTGGAGCGCAACAAGCATAAAAGTGCCGGTTCCATCTGGGGCGACGACGGGAAATGTTGTCGTGTATGCCAGTGGGATAAATAGCAACGGAAAAAGCTTTACGGTACTCCAGACCCCCAGTATTACCAGCCTGTCGACGACATCCGGGACGGTCGGCACATCCGTGACGATCACAGGTACAAACTTTGGGACCACTCAAGGAAGCAGCACAGTTAAATTCAATGGCACTTCAGGGACGCCAACGAGTTGGAATGGAACGCAAATCATTGTCCCTGTGCCGAGCGGAGCAACTACAGGAAACGTGGTCGTTACGGTTTCCGGCATAGCCAGTAACGGAGTGAATTTCACGGTTTATGGGACTCCGAGTATTACAAGCCTGTCTCCAACTTCCGGGGTGGTTGGAATATCTGTAACGATCAACGGAAGCAGTTTTCAAGCGACTCAGGGAAGCAGCACTGTGACATTCAATGGCGTGCCTGCGACCGCAACGAGTTGGAACAATACTCAGATCATCGCGCCTGTGCCGACTGGCGCCACGACTGGGAACGTCGTTGTCACGGTCGAGGGACTCGCCAGCAACGGAAAGACCTTCACGGTACAACCAAGCCCGACCATAACCAGTGTATCTCCGACGTCTGGCACCGTCGGGGTCCTGGTGGCGATCTCTGGAACGAATTTTGGTTCGTCGCAAGGGTCAAGCACAGTCACATTCAACGGGACAACCGCGAGTCCAACAAGCTGGAGTGCCACCCAAATACAGGTGCCTGTACCGAACGGTGCGACCACAGGCGCTTTGGTGGTTTACACAAGCGGTGTGGGTGTCAATGGCGGAACCTTTACCGTGGAGACCGTTTCATCAATTGCCGTAACTCCAGCCAGCCTCTCGTTACCTCTAAACAGCCCGCAACAATACACCGCCACTGTCACCTATTCCGACGGCAGCAAGCAAAGCCTCGGAGCAAATGCAACTTGGAGTTCCTCTGACACTTCTATCGCGACGATTAACACTTCCGGACTGTTGGCCGCTATTGGGCAAGGGCAAGCAACGATTCAGGCTTCATTCGATTCTGTCAACGGCACCACGGGCTTGACTGTCACTGGGCCTAGCTTCGTATCCGTCGGGAATCTGATCACGGGACGATGGGGCCACACGGCAACGCTTCTGCCCAATGGCGAAGTGCTCATTGTGGGCGGGGAAGACATCAACAATAACATTCTGGCAAGCGCAGAACTCTATAACCCAACAACCGGAACTTTTTCTGCAACGGGCAGCCTGAATACGGCGAGAGAGTTTCATACGGCAACTCTTTTGAATAATGGCGAGGTGCTAATCGCAGGGGGAAGTAATTTTACATCCAGTCTAACGAGTGGGGAGCTGTATAACCCTGCGACTGGCACGTTTTCATATACTGGTTCGGGGGAATCCTCAGCAAGCCAGAGCGCAGTACTTCTCAATAATGGAACCGTACTGCTTGTGGGAGGATATCATTGGGGGACGGGGCAAAGTGGGCCCGCATCGCCAGAATTATATGATCCCACGGCGGGAGCTTTTAGCCTTACGGGCAATTTAGTAACGCCTCGCGAGTACGGCCAGACTGCGACGCTGCTCAGCGATGGAACGGTTCTCGTGGCGGGAGGCGATGCAGAAGATTACAGCATAGCTGACGCAGAGATATATAATCCAACAACCGGAACTTTTGCCGCTGTGGGCAATCTCGACATCGCGCGGGAATATCACACTGCGACGCTATTAAGCAACGGTCAGGTACTGATTGCAGGCGGTGAAGATGAATGCTCGACAGAGAATTGTCCGGTTCCGATGAATGAAGCTGAAATATATAATCCAACAACCCAGACGTTTACTGTTACCGGCAGCATGGCAATTGCCCGGCAGAGTCACACAGCCACCTTGCTGAACAATGGGTCTGTGCTGCTCGTCGGAGGAGATACTGGTACAGCAGATACGGGAACCGCTGAGTCATTCAATTCAGCGACGCCAATGTTTATTGGCGCAGGCTCGCTCGAAACACCCAATGGGGCTCCCACAGCAACTCTCTTGCAAGATGGAACGGTGCTCATTGCAGGTGGACTTGACCAGACGGCGCTTGCCGACGCTGAACTCTATGAGCCAACGCCTCCCGCGCCATCTTCCTTGCAGGTGACTCCGTCGACGGTGAACATGCAGGTCGGCGGAACGCAGCAGTTCACGGCCGTGGACAATCTTGGCCATCCGCGCTCCGACGTTACATGGACCGTCAGTAACATGAGCGTTGGCTCAGTAACGCCGGATAGCTCTCCCGTGCTGACGGCCTTGGCGGCGGGTCAGGTGACGCTCACGGCAACCGATGGTAGCGTTTCTGCGCAAGCGCAAATTACGGTAGTGTCGGCGGGATCAATAACGCCGGGAACCCCGCTTTGGTCCGTTTCTCTTGCACCTGGCTTCTCTCCGCTTCAGCTTGTGCAGGCAATGCCGTCACCCACCGGGCCGGATATGTATTCCCTTCAATTAAGCAGCGACGGAACTCGGACATTAATTCAGGCTATGACCAATGATGGACAACAAGTGTGGCAAAACGAATTGCCGGCCGTGAATGCGAGCAATGTCCCAGATGCTTCCGGAGGGATTCTCGCAACGGAAAACCAGACCTGCAATCAAGGCCAAACCGCACCAATGACCATTGTGGACACAGATCCAACGAGCGGCGAGCCGCTGTGGCAAATCACGGCGCAGGGGATCCCTGGAGCCGGACCCGGTGGGAGTACCCTTTACTGCTATCCCGACGCGCCGCAAATGGCAGTTCGATCCGCAATTGATGGTGCTGTCATAATATCTGCTCCGGGAAATACATCGGGATTGCCTGAACTCGAAGTCGTAAACGGGCAGACCGGGCAATTGCTGTCGACTCAACCGTATATTCCGCCTTCTTCTTACACCGAATCAAACGGCACGGTGCTCAATGGCTATTCGCCCATTGGCCCCCCAATCGTAGATTCCAACGGTAACACCTGGGTTGAATATGAGGTTCTCCAAATCGCTTATCCGCCGCAAATCACCTCGGCGACGCTTTATCTTTTGGAGGTTGCCACAAACGGTGCACAAACGAGCATCCAATTGAGTTCCACGACTGCGAATGAAAATTTATTTCCTGAGCGGATCATTCCTGACGGCCAGGGAGGAGTACTGGCGACGTGGGTGATCAGTCCAGCAAGCGGTCCAATTCCCACAAATCCCTATCAGGCCGCATACGTAGTTTCGGGAGCTATAACTGCGACGTATGCACTGCCGTTCACGCCTACAAATTTCAAGCTCGGATCGGATGGCTTACCAATTGAGCCTATGCTTGTCCTGGGCGAAAATGGAGTCGCGTTCGCGACCGATGGCCAAACCAGTGGCGACAGTACGAATGGCGAGGGGCCAAAAGTTGCATCCTTTAACCTTGCCTCGGGCGCGCTAAATTGGTTTTACCAAGAGCCCAGCACAGCAAGCGTTTTATCGATCATGACGGCGATAGATGGCAATGGGCTGGAGGTCAATGATTCTCTGAACGGCGTCGTGCAATTTAACTCCAGCGGAAACGCGTCTTCGGTGACCGGATCGCTGGGCGGAGTGGCGCAGCCATCGTGGAGTGGAAACTGGAATCTCCAGAACACGCAAGGAACGTGGGGGCCTTTTATTTCGTCCATAACTCTTGCTGATTCCTTCTGGGCCATGCCCGGAGGCAATGAGTCCGCCAATGGTAGCGCCATTGAACAAATCTCGACAAATCAAACCCAAGGCACCGCGGAACAGTTACCGCCCAGCAACGCAGCACCTCCATGTATTTTCTGGGGTCAGCAAGTGCCACCGCCGCCAATCCTGCCGCCACTATGCTCAAATTATAATGCTATAGAGTTGTCAACGATCGCATCACCCAGTCAGATCTTCAGCACATATATACAAACTTTCCTAGGGCTGCAAGCTCAAAGCAACCCCAACGACAATGTCGCGACAGTTTCCCAAGGCACAAACATTACGGCTTCAGGCCAGAATGTGACATTCACCCAGCTCGGGGCCATAGGCACTGCGCTGTGGCTCATTAACGAAAACCCATTTAAGGTTCAATCGGAGCGATTCGATACAACAAATAATGCAATGTCGGCAGTTACGCTGCAAGGGCACCCGTTAGCAGGCTGGCGGTACTGGCGCGCGTATTCCGTTGGAATCGGAGAGGTTGTGATCGAAACGGGCGCTGTTGATACTTCAGCCCCTGGCCCTCTAAATTATGCTGGTTATTGGACGTTTCGTGGGTTGCAAAAGAAGTTATGGCAAGAATATTTGGAGTTTATACTGAGCGACATAGTCAAACCTCAGCATTTGGACCCAAACGCCACTGAGATCATAAATCCTGCCTATCCAGTATACGGAATCTGGAATCCAGCGTCACCATCTCAAAGCGATATTTTGTATCAGGTTTGTCAGGCTTCAACGTGTCATTGACCGAGAAGGAATTATTTCAAAAGAGGAAGTTTCGAGTCGCGCTCGTAGTAGCGATCATCGTAGTTCTTTTGTTGTTTCTGAGGGTCTATGACGTTCGCATCGATGCGGGGGGAACTCTATTTTGGAACGCAGACGAGGCGTACTTTTTCATCGGAATGGTGGATCGGGGCTACGACTTCAGCTATCTGGGAGATGTCATCGAACAGGTCAGAGAAATTTACCCGCTCGGGGCCTCTCCATCAAATTACACTCACTGCTCCTTGCTTGTGTTGCATATAACTTCCAATTCGATTCAGCAATATTCGATAGATGACTTTTTACTTGCTGAGGGCCCTGAGCCCTTTGAGGGAACGCTTTATCTGACAAACGATCTACCCGGTGGAGGCGCTATAAAATGGCTTGGAAATAGCTTTAAGCCAACGACTCCCGAGGAAGATAAAAGAGTTCACGAATATGCGATCAGCCTGCCGCAAGGACCTCCGATGGGTCCGAGCTATGACAATGTTCAGGGATGGTCCAAAAGAACCGTAGTGGGCCAGATTATCAGGAAATCGTCGAAGGTTTTTGTCGAGGAAGATTCCAAGGTAACAGTCGAAATTGCCGGGAAACCCTTAACGTTTGTCATGAACAGCGGCTTCATCAGTCACGACGCTTATATAGATCTCATACGTCCAGGTCAGCCGCCTGAAAGGATCTGGCATCTGGATGAACGACCGCATCGAGTCAGCAGAGGACAGTACTATCGCATCTTTAGGGACGAAATAGCTCAGCAGGTTGTTCGACAGATTAGGTCCCAGCCATGAGCTTCTTCCAGCCCTGGAATCCAGCATCGCCGTCTCAAAGCGATAAATCGGGCTAAGTACTACCAAATCTTCAAGTCGCATTGAGGAAGAGTTATCCTCATAGAGTGAGCGACCTAAGGCGCTACGCATCAAATCGGACCGCTGAATCCAATTTGCCATATAAACAGTGCCAAGTAACTGGCGGCGAGTGCACTGAACAGAAACGTCAGGAGAATGTGCCCGACGACAAATTGTGTTCCTTTGGGCCAGTCCGCATGAGAAAAGTAAAATGCGTCAACCAACACGCGAGCGGTCCAGTATATGCCAATGAAAGCGACCAGACCGAGTGCAACTCGGCCGCCTCGAAGCAACTCCCTGTGCAAGACAAGCGTAAGAGTCCCGAATGCAAAGATCGTCAGTCCCGTAAAGCCGCCCTGCACCCACAGGAGTTTCCGATTGAAAGGCATCAGTGATTGCAAATCCTGTTTCCAATGCAACCGATATGGAACTTGAAGGCTGGCAATCAGGATCACGAAATGAGCGGCGCCTGCAAGCCAGAGATCAATGTCGAAAAAACTGCTCAGGAGCGAGTTGGTCATAATGCGTGGATTGCGTTCATGAATGGAATTATCACATGCGAGACAAATGGGGGGTGAAAAAGCCAAAACACAGGCCCGGCAGTAAGCAGCGCCATAAATAGCCTGCCGGAGATGCCTTTACGGAGGCCAAGCGGTCTGCCCACGTTTGAGCGTTCAACCATCACACCGAGGCCTTGGACGGCGAAATAGGCAGTGGGAAGCCCATAGCCACCGTGCGCCGGTACAGAAATGACCAAATCATGGATCAGTCCGGAGAATATGAATACCAAGAAGCCCGCCATTCCCACTCCCAAATTCTTGTGCAGCGGACCAAAAACCAAGTCGTATGCGAGCTGACGAAATCCGAGATTCCACCGTTTGCCCCAGAACTCGCTGAGCGATCTCGAGCGGAGGGGCGCGGACATGATAGGAGGAGCGTCAACTCCAACACTCCGCCAAAATAATGCTACGACTTGAAAAATGCCGAAGTGGAGCAAAAGAATCAGCCCGACCATTCCGGTCCAGCCGCGAAGCAGCGGTTGCTGTTTGGGCAGGATTCGAGCGACAACCCATAGCAGGGTTACGCCGGTGCTCGTTTCAACGAGTGCCCAACACCAGTTTCGCAATTGGGGTGGCGTGACGCGCTTGTTTTCGTCCAAGAAGGCGTGCGCATCCATTCCGGGCCAAGCCAGGAGGTAGGCCGCCGAGCGCCAGGCAGCGTGTGGAATTCGACTTCGCGCTTTCCACCAGCTCAACCATTTGAGTCCAAGGTAGATGGAAATTGCTAAAGTCCACATGAATACCCAAGATTCGACGGCGTCGTAGAGGACGAATGCGCACAAAGGCAAAACCACCAATGGCAACCATCCAATCGCACTTGTAGTTGGATTTTGCGTAGCCAATTTTATACTTCGCATTCCGCTCCGGGACATTTCGCGGCGAACTTATTCGTCTTGATCTAAACTCAACTACCGTATGAGGACCGGGGCAAACATCACACATCTTGGCGCGAATCTCAAGGCTACAGCGATCCTTGACGTCGATAGCGAAGAGATTCGAGCGCTTACCCAGAGCCTCGGTCAGCCAGGCCAGTCTGACCTTTCGTTCGCACAGAAAGCTCATCTTCATTTGTGCCGGATGCTCCGACCTGTATATAGCGTCAACGAACGGCAACCTGCTTCGAGGACGGTGCGTAACAGGAGTGGTTCTTGTAGCCAGCGGATGGCTTGTCTTGAGGCTGTCACCCGGACTGCCGGAATTCCAACGAGAGTGCGCGCTTTGCATGTGAAAGGGAGTTTTTGGTATCCGCGTTTTCGACTTTCGCGCCCATTCATCCCTGCCAGCATCTTGCTTGTTTGGCCACAGTTTTTCCTTGGGGACATGTGGGTGGACTTCGATGAACTGCATTCGCCGATGGGGAGATTGGTAGAAGATGCGCCCGCATTTAGCAACGACGGGGAATCACTCTTCGAGGCGGTGCAGAAAACACCGGTAGATTTCTTGGGTAAGTCCTGCGGGTTGGCATGTGCGAAACCAGGACACAACCTATCGAAGTACGTTTTGGGCGACGAAGGATTCTTCGACACACGCGACGAAGTGTTCGAACGATTTGGTTCATTTCAGTACAGTCTACGCGGGCGCGTGTTCGAGTTCGTCTTTGGCGGACGAAGTTCACACTAAGAGAGCCTATGGGTTCGCGTGGAGTTTTGATTCCATTACTTGAGAACAAGTTTAGGAACAAAACCCTGCCAAACACCGTGAAAAACCGTTGTACTGCACGCAAGGAAATGCAAGAAAAGCCAACTACATAAAGTTTCTGGAGTGATCCGTTGGTTCAAGGTTCAAATCCTTGCGGGCCCACCATTCTCACTAGAAATCGACGTGGAGGCGCACGGCAGGAACCAAGACCGGCCCACGGTCCTGGTTATAGCCGGGATTATTGATGTGCTGGAGATCGAAAGACGTGAAAACTCCGCGCCAAACGTGCGCCGTGTAATAGCTCTCGAGAATTTTCTCCTGGCCATAATTGAGCGCGCCGTCGCCCAATAGGAAGCCAACCCCGCCGAGAGCAAGATAGCTCCGGTGATCGCCGGAGATGGCGTTGAGAGCGAAGGCCCCGCCGACGCGGTCATTTTTGCGATGCCAGGCATCGCCGCGGTAATCCCCGCCGAGGTCGAGCTCGCGATCCACCTCCGTATAGACGAAAGACTCATTATGGCCGTCATTCCATCCCCAACGGCCAAACGCGCGAATCTGGTCCGTCAAGTTTTGCTCGAAGTTGAGGCCAGCGCCGTACTTGTGGCGGCCCTGGCGGCGCGTGGCGATAATGTCGGGCCGGGTGGTTTCTCCAGCGAGGAATTCATCAATCGCTTCACGATAGTTGCCCATGTTCGCGTGATTGAGATAGGTCAGTACGCGGATCGCGCCAGCGCGGTGGCGCAGGAATCCGCCGTTATAGTCGGTCTCGAAATTTTCCGAGCGCGCGCGAGCAATATCGGCATCCAGGTTGATGCCATTCGCGACTTTGGGCATTAGGGCCTCGACAAATCTCGCGGTCCAGCGGCCGTCGTCATATTCCAGCATCGCGCCGTCGGTGTAACCGCGAGTATTGGCAGCGTAGTCGTATGCGCCGTTTTGGTCGACGGTCCAATTCAAAAATTGCAAATGAGAATCGCTGCCCGGTCCATTCGTGTCCAGAAAATCCGGGATCGTGAATTTGCCTACCCAGAATTCCATGCGGCGCTTCGGGAGCGAAGTCGAAAGGCCCAGCCAAGATCGTTCAGCGGGCACGCGCTCGGAAGAAAGCGGAATGATTTGCCGTAAAAGGAGCCTGGCGAGATAGGGGGCATGCGACAGCGGCACGCCTGCGGCGGTGCGGACGACGTCCAGGTTGGTATAGCCGGCTAACCCCAGCGCGTTGCCGATGCCCGAGCCGGTCGAGTCCTCGAGGTCGAGAAAAACTTCGGTTGTGTCCGTGACTTCGTAGCCCGTGTACAGCGTGACGACGTGCGATGTGGCGCTCTGTGCCGCAGCGGAAAGGCTGTTCGGGCCACTATAGTCCACCGGAAACGAAGGATGCCACTGCAAGATGATGTTGGCTTGGCCGGAAACCCAGAAGCGGCTGGAGTCGGAATGGGGGAATACGGTGGTGGTCGTAGTGCTGGTATCTTGAGAATCCGTGGAGCTATCGGAGGACGTGGATTGCGCTGTCTGGGACGGTTGGCTCTGAGCGTACGCCTGCCGAAGGGGCACACCCGCAGCGACCAGGGCAATTAACAACCGCAAAGTGACAGTCTGGCAAAGCACCACGGACATTCCTTCATATCTATCGTTAATGTTGATTCACATCCACAGTTAATATAAGTTCATACCCATCATTAATGGTGGTTCATGTTACACATGGTGAGAGTAAACGAGAGTCATAGGAAAATGCCACAGAAAAATGCAATCCCCAGGAAGTATTTACAGAATCCTAACAAAATCATTACAAAAGACGAGATTGTTCGTCGCTAGGTGAGAACGAATTTCTCATTTCCCGCCGGCCGGGGTGAGTCGATTCAGGATTGGCTCCCGTCGCCCCACAAGCGACGCACCCAGGTCATTTTGAAGATCAAAAATGATCACTTCGTTGTTTCCTTTTTTGAGCCACACGCCCGGAACATACAAAGTTTGCTGTGGCCCGATGTTCCAAAACCGCCCGAGATTGTTGCCGTTGACCCATGCCACCCCTATGCCCAATTTGCTCACGTCCAGAAACGTGTCTCCCGGCTGCTTCAGAGTGAACGTTCCTCGATAAAACGCCGGCGCTTGAGCCGTGATTTTCGAAAATGGCAGGGACACCAGATCGTTCATCGGAAGCGGGTAGATTTCCCAGCCGTTCAATTCGCGTCCATCAAGCGTCACGGCTTGAGTTATCCCTTTCCGATCATCGCGCAACTTTGGCCCAAAGTTTATCCGACCTAGATTCTCCACCAAAATGTCCAGCCTGCTCGTTCCCGGCGGGAGTTCGAGCGGAATGCTGTCTTGGTGCAGCCGCCGGTCGAGCGTTCCGACGCGCTTCCCATTCAGAAAAACCGTCGCATAGTCATGGACTTCATTGAGGACCAGGCTGGCTTTCGCGGGGCCGTGAACGCGCGTGCGATACAGAATGTAACCGTATGCCTGCCCCACAGCTTCCATCGTCTCAGGCCGCGCACTGTGAATCGATTGACCCAGACTTTTCCACAGAGACGCTGACTCTGTCAGTTTGAACGCAGGAATCTCAATCACGGGAATCGGCCGCGGCACCGGCGGCAAACTCGCTCCGAGCAAATGCCGTCCAATCACATCGCGAAATGCAAAAAACTTCGGCGTGGGCCGCCCGGCCTCATCCAAAGGCGCGTCGTAATCGTAGCTCGTGGTGTCCGGCTCGTAGGCCTTGTCATAATTCGCGCCCGCCATGAAGCCGAATGAGGTTCCGCCCTCGAACATGTACAGATTCACCGAGTAGCCGCGCGCCAGCATCCAATCGAGTTCCTCCGCCTGCTGTTTCGCATCGGTGACGTTGTGCGCCTCGCCCCAGTGGTCGAACCATCCGTCCCAGTATTCGCCGCTCATCAGCGGGCCGCCGGGACGAAACGCGCGCAGCGCAGCAAACGCCCCCTCTGCCTCGCCTGGGCCGAAGTTGACGACGGCAGTCACGTTCGGCAGCGTTCCACGCGGCAACTCGGACGGCCCGTCTGCCGTGTACAAAATCGCGCCATCGAATCCAGCCTGGGCGATGAAATCGCGGATTCGCGACATGTACGCGGCATCGCTGCCGAACGAACCGTATTCGTTCTCCACTTGCACGGCGATGATGGGGTCACCTCGCGTGATTTGCAGCGGCGCCAGCTCCTGCCCAAGCCGCTTAAGCCATGCCGCCGCAGGCCGCAGGAAATTTCCCTGATTGCTGCGCAGCACCATCTTCGGGTCCGCTAAGAGCCACGCAGGCAAACCGCCCAGATCCCATTCGGAGCAGACGTACGGGCCTGGCCGCAGAATCACGTACAGCCCCTCCTGCTGCGCCTCGCGAATAAATTCAGCCACATCGAGCTGCCCGCTGAAGTTGTAGGCGCCCGGCCTCGGCTCGTGCAGGTTCCAGAAAACGTACGTCGTGATGCTGTTCAACCCCATGGCGCGCGCTTTCCGCAGCCGATCTCGCCAGTAGGCGCGCGGAATTCGCGCATAGTGCATTTCGCCCGCGATGATTTGCAAAGGCTTGCCATCGAGCATGAACTGGTTGCCTTCGACGCGAATGGAATGCGCCTGTCGCGGCGAACCGAACGCTATCGCAGCGCAGCTCAGGAAAAGAAACGCCAGAGCTGCTTCACAGAAAACTCGCCGAATGCGTTTGCCACGCCATCTTGGACTGCCATTTCGACTGTTTTCCATCGTGTGATCCATCGCTTCCCTGCCACTCGGCGCTTCATCCAAGAAGAAAACATCGCCGCGCACGGGCTGTAGCATAATGGCGGTCGCATTTTGCAGCAATGATCGACTTCCACAAGGAAGGCGACGGAATTGGCAGAATTCCGCGCTCTCCCGAATCTGTGCTTATGACTATCGCGCCGAAAGAAATCTCGAAGGCCGTCATTCTTGCGCGCGGCTTGGGCAAGAGAATGCGCTCTTCCGATTCGTCTGCGCGGCTCGACGCCGGCCAGTCGCGCGCCGCTGACGTTGGAATGAAAGCTATGATTCCCATCGGCCGCCCTTTTCTCGATTTCGTTCTCAGCGCGCTTGCCGACGCCGGTTTCACCGAAGCGTGCCTCATTGTCGGTCCGGAGCACACCGCGATTCGCGAATATTACGCGTCCGCTCCGGCAAAGCGCATCAAAGTCAGTTTCGCGATTCAGGAGCACCCCATTGGCACGGCGAATGCTCTGCTCGCCGCGCAATCTTTTACCGCCGCCGAATCGTTTCTCGCCCTGAACTCGGACAATTATTATCCCGTCGAAGTGTTCTCTGCCCTGCGCACTCTCGGCGAGCCGGGACTCCCAGCCTTCGAGCGCGAAACTCTGGTGCGCGAAGGCAATATTCCGAGCGAACGAATTCGTGGCTACGCTCTACTGAAGATCAGCCCGTCAGGCTACCTGGAACGCATCGTCGAAAAGCCGGATGAAATGCCCGCAGGCACTGATAGTGATGAGGTCTTCATCAGCATGAATTGTTGGCGATTCGCGCCGGAGATTTTTCGCGCCTGCCGCGAAGTACACCTTTCGACGCGCGGCGAATTTGAACTGCCCGAGGCGGTGCAATTCGGCCTCAGCTCGCTCGGCCTTCGTTTCAAAACCATTCCGTTTCATACCGGCGTCCTCGATCTTTCCTATCGCGGCGACATCGCCGAGATCGCGAAGCGCCTCGCTCGGGTCCGCGTCGAGCTATGACGCGATTTGAGGCTCAGCTTCGCGCCTCCGGCATGAGCGCGGCGGAATCCGCGGCGAAAGCCTCGCTCCTTGAAAAGCTCGACCGTGAACTGCGCCTGTTGAAAGAAGGAGCGGCCCAGGCGCATTCCGCCTTCTTCGTTCCCGGCCGGCTCGAATTCCTGGGCAAGCACACTGATTACGCCGGCGGCCGAAGCCTGCTCTGCACCATCGAGCGAGGTATTTGTCTGATCGTCGCCGCGCGCGCCGACGCACAAATCCGCATCCTCGATGTTGGCCGCGCCTCTTCCGTGAATTTCGCTTTCAGCGCTGGTATTGAGCCGTCCGCCGGGCATTGGTCGAATTTTCCGATGACCGTTGCTCGCCGGCTAGCCCATGATTTCCCGGGTATGCAGACCGGCGCGGACATTGCCTTCTCGAGCGACCTTCCGCGCGCTTCCGGCATGAGCAGTTCCAGCGCCCTCATCCTCGCCATTTTTTTTGCGCTTGCTCAGGTGAACGCGCTATGGCAAACCGACGCCTACCGTCGCGCCTTTCCCACTCGCGAATCTCTTGCCGGCTACGTTGCCGCCATCGAAAGCGGCGCCAGCTTCGCCTCTTTTTCCGGCGCTCACGGCGTCGGCACGCACGGCGGCAGCGAAGATCATGTTGCCATCCTTTGTTCTCGCGCCGGATTCTTGCGGCAGTATTCTTTTTGCCCGATTCATTTCGAGAAAGAAATTCGCTGGCCGGAAGATCATGCGCTTGTTATCGGCGTCAGCGGCGTGAAGGCCGACAAGACCGGTGACGCGCGTGAAGCCTACAACCGTGCCTCCGGGGCTGCGGACAGGATTTTGCAGTTGTGGCGAAACGCAACTGGCCGCGACGACGAATCACTCGGCGCGGCCTTGGCAGCTCAGCCCAGTGCTCTGGAACGCCTTCGCCAAGTCTTGCGCGATTCGCGCGACGCTGAATATCCAGCGGACGTGCTTCTTCATCGGCTCCAGCAATTCCATGAAGAAAGCAACGAAATCGTCTCCGGCGCCGCCGATGCGCTGGCGCATCGCGATTTCAAGCGCCTGGGTGAGCTCGTTGACCGCTCGCAATCTCTTGCGGAAACGCGCCTCGCGAACCAAGTTCCGGAGACGATGGCTCTCGCGCGCTCCGCGCGCGAACTCGGCGCCGCAGCTGCGTCGGCATTCGGCGCCGGCTTCGGCGGCAGCGTCTGGGCGCTGATTGACGCCAGCCGCGCGAAAGAATTTCGTCAGGCTTGGTCGGCGCAGTATCATCAGCGCTTCCCTGCACGCGCTGAGGCCAGCTGCTTTTTCGTGAGCTGCCCCGGCCCAGGGTTGGTTCAGTTCGCTTAGCTTTTTCGTTTTTCGAGGAGGCCCGTGCGCCGCAAAAAAGAAGAACCGCTGTCGCGGTCGCGAATTCCTGCAGCTCCCGTGACGCGCCGCCAATTTGTCCGCGACGGTGCGCTGCTCCTGGGAAGTTTGCCCGCCATTCCACTTATTGGCCACGCTCCGCTAGAACTGTTGCTGCAAGGCTCGCACGACGGGCAAGATTCGCCGCGCGCGCAAATAGAGGGCGGCAAAATCTTACTCGCAAATGGCGCCGTAGCCGCGGAGTGGCAGGTCTCGCCCACCGGTTTGCAGTTTCTGCAAATCCAAGACCGCCGCAGCGGCCAAATCATCGCCGGCCCGGCGGCCGCTTTTTCCCTGACGCTCGCCAGCGGCTCGCAGATTATTTCGTCCGCGATGCGCTTGCTTGAATCGCCGAAGATCGAAAATTTTCCTGCGCAACCTCGCGCGGCTCGTTTCTCCGAACGCGTGCCCGGCCGCGCCGTGACCGCCTCTTTCGAAGACGCGCAGCATGGCTTGCGCGCTTCGTGGCGTGCGATTCTCCGCGACGGCTCGCATTACATCCGCCAGGAAATCGAATTCTTGTCAATGAAAGAGAGTCTTCCGATCATCGAAGTCACCATGCTGGACCTCCGCGTCACTGGCGCAGCAGTTTCCGGAAGTGTCAACGGCTCGCCGGTGACATCCGGTACGTGGTTTCTTGGATTCGAGCATCCGCTCTCGCAAAGCACTGTCGAAGGCGGACGTCTACGCTGCACGCTAAAGCGCCAGTTGCCGCTCGAACATGGCCGCTCAGCATTGTATTCGTCGGTGATTGGCGCAACGGCTCCTGGTCAGCTGCGCCGCGATTTTTTGCGCTACGTCGAACGCGAGCGCGCTCATCCCTACCGCACATTTCTGCATTACAACTCCTGGTACGATCTCGGCTATTTCACCCCATATGACCAAGTGGGCGCGCTCGACGTGATTCACTCCTTTGGCGAAGAGCTTCATGCGAAACGCGGAGTGCATCTCGATTCCTTTCTCTTCGACGACGGCTGGGATAACCACAAATCGCTCTGGGATTTCAATTCCGGTTTCCCGGATGGTTTTTCACCCGTGAAAGACGCCGCCGCGAAATATGATGCCGCGCCCGGCATCTGGCTTTCACCCTGGGGCGGCTACGATGGTCCGCAGAAGGAGCGCTTGGAATACGGCAAGCAGCAAGGCTACGAAGAAAATTCCGGCGGTTTCGTTCTTTCCGGCCCGCGCTACTTCCACCGCTTTCGCGAAGTCTGCCTGAAGATGATTCGCACTTATGGCATCAATCAATTCAAATTTGACGGCACCGGCAATGCCTCCACCGTGTTTCCCGGGAGCGAATTCGACAGCGACTTTGCCGCGATGATCAGCCTCATCGGCGATTTGCGCGCGGCCGAGCCTGATCTCTACGTCAATCTCACCACCGGAACTTATCCTTCACCATTTTGGCTGCGCTACGCGGATTCGATTTGGCGCGACGGCGACGACCATTCCTTCGCGGGAGTCGGCTCAAATCGCCAGCAATGGATCACCTACCGCGATTCTGCAACTTACCAGTACGTTGTGCGCCCTGGCCCGCTTTACCCGCTGAATTCGCTCATGCTGCACGGCCTCATCTACGCGCGCTATGCCGAAAAGCTCAGCGACGACCCAGGTCACGATTTTCCCGACGAAATCCATTCATATTTCGGCACAGGAACGCAGCTTCAGGAAATGTACGTGACGCATTCGCTGCTTTCCAGCTCGGATTGGAACACACTCGCGGAAGCCGCACGCTGGTCGCGCCGCAGCGCGGACACGCTGGTCGACACACACTGGATCGGCGGCGATCCCGCGCATCTGGAAGTCTACGGCTGGGCATCGTGGTCGCCCCGCGGCGGAATTGTCACGCTGCGCAATCCGGACAAAGCGCCGCACACATTCGAACTCGATCCGCAGTCCGCGTTCGAATTGCCGCCCGATG
>JBAUEH010000034.1:0-7317 GCA_049678505.1 Candidatus Acidiferrales bacterium | reverse complement strand
CCAGAAACTCGTACATGCGCTCGCCGCGCAGCGTGACCATGCAGCCGATCGGCATCCCCTTGCGAATCTTGAAATTCGCAATCGATTTCTTGGCGCGCGTGATCACCGGCTTTTGCCCGGTGATCTGCCCCAGCTCCTGCACGGCCACGTCGAGCAGCTTGATGTTCTGGCTGGCCTCGCCCATTCCGATATTCACGGTGATTTTCTTCAGGCGCGGCACGGCCATCATGTTCGTATAGCCAAAGCGCTTGGAGAGCGCCGGCATGGTGTCTTTGCGATAACGTTCATGTAAACGGCTCATCATTTTGCAGAAGCCCTCTAGCTCTCCAATGTTCCGTTGCAGCGCCGGCAGACGCGCACTTTTGTTCCGTCCGCAGCCACCGACGTCCCCAGCCGCGTATGCTTGCCGCAGGCCGGGCAAACCATCATTACGTTCGAAACGTGAATCGACCCTTCCTTGTCCAAAATTCCGCCGCGAATGTTCTTCGACGGATTCGGCCGCGTATGCCGCTTGATGATGTTCGCGTGCTCCACGGTAACGCGGCGCTTTGCCGGATCTACCGTAAGCACTCGCCCGCTCTTGCCCTTGTCCCGCCCGGACATGATCTTCACCGTATCACCATGCCGGATCAGAATCGGCGCCGCCTTCACTTTTTCGTGACGTTCCCGCAGCATCACCACACCTCCGGGGCCAGCGAAATAATCTTGGTGAACTTCTTCTCGCGCAGCTCCCGCGCCACGGGCCCAAATACGCGCGTGCCTACCGGCTCGCCGGCTTCGTTAATCAGCACCGCGGCATTGTCGTCGAAGCGGATGTACGTCCCGTCCTTCCGCCGGTGCTCTTTTCGCGTGCGGACCACCACCGCTTTCACCACTGTTCCCTGCTTCACTTGGCTGTCCGGTGCGGCCTCTTTCACCGAAGCGGTCACCACGTCGCCCAGCCCCGCCACCAGCCCGGCGTCTCCGCCCAAGGGCAAGATGGCCATCAAGCGACGCGCGCCGGAATTGTCGGCCACGGTCAGCCATGTCCGCATCTGAACCATGCTCTAACTCCCTCGTTCCCAGAAAGTCTTAGGCGACGCGCGTCGAGCGCGCCACAATCTCTGCCAGCCGCCAGCGCTTCAGCTTCGAAAGCGGCCGGCTGGCGATGATTCGCACTGTGTCGCCCGGCTTCGCTTCGTTGCGCTCGTCGTGCGCGTAATACTTCTTGCTGCTGCGAATGACGCGAAGGTACTTGCGGTGCTGCACCGTGCGCGCCACTTTCACAACAATAGTCTTGTGCATCTTGGAACTTGTGACCACGCCCACCAGTTCCTGCCGCGCGCCTCGCTCTTTGGGAGTTTGGGCCGCGCTTGCCGCCGCTTCACTTGCCATCTGGCTTCCTCACTTACTTTTTCTTGCTCGATTTCTTCTTGCTGGCCGCCGCGTGCGCTTTTGCGGGGCGCTTCTCGGCCTTCTTTGCGCCGGATTCCTGCGCTGGCGCCGGGCTGCGCAACCCCAGTTCCTGCTCACGCGCCAATGTTTTCACGCGGGCCAAGTCGCGCCGCGCTTCGCGAAGTTTCTTCACGCTTTCCGCCTGGCCCGTGGTGAGTTGAAATCGCAGCCGGAAGATCTGCTCGCCAAGCTCGTGCTCTCGTATTCCGAGCTCGTTGGCGTCCAGTTCCCGGAACTTCTCCATGCTCTTCGCGGCCATCAGAGCTCCTCCGCCCGGCTGACGAACTGCGTCCGGATCGGCAGCTTGTGCGCCGCCAATTCCATCGCTTCGGTGGCCGACGCCAAGTCCACGCCGGACATCTCAAACATCACGCGGCCCGGTTTCACCACCGCTACCCAGTGCTCTGGCGGCCCTTTGCCCTTGCCCATGCGCGTCTCGGCCGGCTTCTTGGTGAATGGCTTGTCCGGGAACACGCGAATCCACAATTTCCCGCCGCGCTTGATGAACCGCGTGATCGCCACGCGCGCCGCCTCGATTTGCCGGTCAGTGATCCATGCCGGTTCGAGCGCCTTCAGTCCATATTCGCCAAAAGCCAGCGATCCGCCGCGCCATGCCTTCCCACTGCGCCGCCCGCGCTGCTGCTTGCGGTACTTCACTTTTTTCGGCATCAACATAATGGCTTTCCTTCGTCCTCAAAATTCTCAGGCGTTCGCCGCCGCTGCCGCGCGTTCTTCGGCGCGTTTTCTCTCCGGCGCGTTTTCGCCTTGATAGACCCAGCACTTCACTCCGATAACGCCGTAGGTCGTCTCCGCCTGCGCAAATCCAAAGTCGATGTCCGCGCGCAGCGTTTGCAATGGCAATCGCCCCTGCAGATACCATTCCTTACGCGCGATTTCCGCGCCGTTCAGCCGGCCCGCCACACGCACCTTGATTCCTTTGCAGCCAAAGCGCAGCGCCGAGTCCACCGCCTTACGCATAGCCCGCCGGAACGCCACGCGCTTTTCGAGCTGCAGGGCGATCGATTCGGCGACGAGCTGCGCATCCAGCTCCGGCCGATGCACTTCTTGAATGTCGATATGCACTTCGCGCTTGGTGCGCTTCTGCACTTCCTCTTTCAGCTTGTCGATCTCCGAGCCTTTGCGTCCGATGATGATTCCCGGCCGCGCGGTGTAAATCCTCACCACCAGCTTGTTCGCAGCGCGCTCGATGTCGATGGAAGTCACGCCCGCCGATTTCAGCTTCTCTTTCAATTGCTTGCGCAGTTGCACGTCTTCGTGCAGCAGGTCCGCGTAGTCGCGCTTGGCGAACCAACGCGACTTCCACGACTTGTTGTAGCCCAGCCGGAAGCCGTACGGATGCGTTTTCTGACCCAATCGATCCTCCTGTGCTTCTACTTGCCTTTTTTCTTGGCCCTGTCGGCCGCCTTGCGCTGCTGCTTCGCGCGATCTTCGAGCGTCTTGCGCGCTTTGCGCACGGCCCCCTTCAATCCCTTGGAAGCTTCGCGTTCGGCCACTGCTTCCTTGGCCCGATGCTCTGCGGCGCGCGCGTGCTCGGCTACTTGCACCACAATATGACTGGTCCGTTTCTGATACCGGAACGCCCGGCCCATCGGCGCGGTGCGCAAACGCTTCCAGCGCGGACCTTCGTTCACGAAGCATCGCGAGACGAACAGCGAATCGACATCCAGCGAATCGCCTGACTCGTCCGCCTTGTGCTCGGCGTTGGCGATGGCGCTGCGCAGCA
The DNA here is from genome assembly GCA_049678505.1 of Candidatus Acidiferrales bacterium. Lineage (GTDB taxonomy): Bacteria > Acidobacteriota > Terriglobia > Acidiferrales > UBA7541 > DAHUXN01. The sequence goes on along the minus strand of JBAUEH010000034.1, from coordinate 4,139 downwards.
CTTTCGCGACGTCCCGCGCCACGCGTTTCTTGGTGAACTGCAACACTTGCAGTGCGTCTGACGCTTGCCGGCCGCGAATCAGATCGATGACCAACCGCGCCTTTTGCGGCGAAACGCGAATGAAGCGCGCATTCGCAAAGCCATCGATCATCCGATGCTGCATTGGTTCAGGTGCCATGATTCCCTCTGCCCTTAAGCCTTCGGCGCCGCAGGAGCCGTTCCGCCCGCCGGAGCCGCTCCGGCTGCTGGCGCCGCGCCTGCTGCTGCGGCCGCTCTTTCCAGCGCCGCCTTCACAGCGTGCCCCTTAAACGTGCGCGTAGGCGCGAATTCGCCCAGCTTGTGTCCCACCATCTGCTCGGTCACGTACACGGGAATGAACTTCCTCCCGTTGTGCACGGCGATGGTGTGGCCAATCATCTCCGGCAAAATCGTCGAGCGCCGCGACCACGTTTTCACGACCTTCTTCTCGTTCCGCGAATTCATCCCTTCGATCTTCACGCGAAGGTGATCGTCGATAAACGGACCTTTTTTCAGCGAGCGTGGCATCGTTCCTCGATTCTTCCTACTCTTCCACTCGGCGCAGCTTCACCCACTGCGCGCGGCGCATCCGCCGGAACCCGCGAACCGGACCCGGCACCCGGTGCGAAACCGGGCAGAACGGGCAAACGAACCGCGTGCCTTGCGCGTTGGGCAGCTTCTCCACAACCACGGCCCACCCCGCTTTGCACAGCCGGTACATTGTCTGCGGCGGCGGAATAATCACTCTTGCCTTGCGCACCGGCTTCACCGCTGGCCGGACGCGCTTCCGTGCGCGCGCGGCGCGCCCGGATATCCTTCGAGTTGTTCGTGTAACGCTCATGGGTCTGCTCTCAATTTCCCGCCGCGCCGGGATCATTTACTGTTTACCTCTTCTGCCTGACAAAAAATCTATGGCTTCCGCCGTTGCACAATCAGGCGGTCGGAATTCTTCTTCTTGCGCGTCTTCGCGCCCAAAGTCGGAAAACCCCACGGCGTCTGCGGATGATTGCCCTTCACGCGCCCTTCACCGCCGCCGTGCGGATGATCCACCGGATTCATCGCTACGCCGCGCACGGTGGGCCTGCGCCCGTGCCAGCGCGTCCGGCCCGCTTTGCCGTAGGTCACATTCTCGTGATCCAGATTCCCCAATTGCCCGACCGTAGCCATGCAATCGACGGAGAATTTCCGCGTCTCGCCCGACGGCAGCTTGATCAGCGCAATGTCGCCTTCCTTGCTCAGAAGCTGCGCCGCGCCGCCCGCAGACCGCACCAACTGCCCGCCTTTGCCGGGAGCCAATTCCAGGTTATGAACCATCGTGCCGGGCGGAATATTCCGGATCTGCAGCGCGTTTCCCGGCAAAATGTCCGCCGTAGCGCCGTTCTGCACGGTCATTCCCACTTCGAGACCCACGGGATGCAGGATGTAGCGCTTCTCACCGTCCGCGTAATGCAACAGGGCGATGCGCGCCGAACGATTCGGATCGTACTCAATCGATGCCACCTTCGCCGGAATGCCGGTCTTCTCTCGCCGGTAGTCAATGATGCGATACTTCTTCTGGTGCCCGCCGCCTCTGTGCCAGGAGGTGATCTCCCCATGCGCGTTGCGGCCGCCTGTGCGCGTTTTCGTTTCCACCAGCGACTTCTCGGGCTGTTCCTTGGTGATCTCGCTCTTATCGAGCATGGTCAAGAAACGCCGCGACGGAGTGTATGGTCTAAATGATTTCAGTGCCATCGTTGCCTCTTGCTACAAATTGTCCGCGTACTCCATCATCTTTTCGCCGGGAGCCAGCCGGACGTAAGCCTTTTTCCAATCCGGCCTTTGCCCTTCGGAACGCCCGCGCCGCCGCGTCTTGCCGTGGTAAATCGCCGTGCGCACTTCCGCAACCTTCACGTTGAACGCTTTCTGCACCGCTTCCTTGATTTGCGTCTTGGTCGCTTCGCGCGCCACTTCGAACACGGCCGTGAGCTGCGTCTCTTTCACGCCCAGGCCCTTTTCCGTAATGATGGGCCGCCGGATGATTTCGTAAGGCTGCATCGACATGACTTAGTCCTTTTTCGCCCTGGGCTTCGGTTTGGAATGCGCCTTCGCCGCGTGCTCGCCTGGGTGAGCCGTCTTCTTTCCGGATTTCTTCGCCGGCTTTTTGTCATGAGCCTTCGCGGCGTGCTTGGCCTCATGCTTGGCTTCGTGCTTCACGGGCTTTTCCGCGTGTTCGACCTTTTCCTTCGCTTTAGCAGGTTGGATCTGCACGCGCCCGGAAGCGCCCTGCTCCGCTCCGGTCAGGCTCAATCCGCGGCTCAACTTCTCCGCGGCTTCGCGCGACAGCACCACCGACTCATGCCGCAGCAAGTCGTACGGCTGGATCGCCGTGGTGCGCACCAGCTTCACGCCTTCGAGGTTGCGGCTGGCGCGATCGAGATTCACATTCTCGCCGCCGTCCACCAGCAGCAGTGTGCGGCTCGCGTCATCCACGCGCGACAGCGCCTCGCGAAACGCCTTGGTCTTGTGCGATTCCAATTGCCAGTCTTCGATCACGAACAATTTCTTCTCGGCGAGCTTCGCCGAAAGCGCGGAGCGCAGCGCGCCGGTAAAAACCTTGCGCGGAATGCGATACGCGTAGCTTCGCGGCACCGGCCCGTGCACCGTTCCGCCATGCCGCCACAGCGGCGACCGGATTGAGCCAATGCGCGCCCGGCCCGTCCCCTTTTGCTTCCAAAGCTTTCGCCCCGCGCCGCTGACTTCGCTCTTCTGCTTGGTCTTGTGCGTGCCCGCGCGCTGCGCCGCCAGGTAATGCCGCACCGTCTCGTGCAGCAAATGCGGATTCACACGGGCCGCAAAAACATCGTCGGCCAGCTCAAGCTGCCCCACCGTCTTGCCGCTCAAATTTGTTATGTCCACGACAGCCATGTTTGTCTCGCTATTTCGAGCTTTTCGCTTTTTTCACGTAAATGTACGCGCCGGTTGGCCCAGCAACGGCTCCGCGCACGAAAAGCAGATTCTCGTCCGCGTCGATCTTCACCACTTTCAAATTCTTCGACGTCTTTCGCACGTTTCCCATATGTCCCGGGAAGTGCTGGTTCTTCCACACTCGCGACGGAAAGGAGCTTGCTCCGATTCCGCCCGGCGCGCGATGAAACATCGACCCGTGCGACGCGTCTCCGCCGGCGTAGTGCCAGCGCTTCACGCCGCCCGCGAACCCGCGGCCTTTGCTGATGCCCGCCACGTCCACTAGCTCGCCGACGGCAAAGCCGTCCACCAGAACGCGGTCGCCCGCCTTGGTCTCGTCCTTCGACTCTTCCAGCCGAAATTCTCCGAGGAAGCGCATCGGCGCCACGCCGGCTTTCTTAAAGTGCCCGGTCATGGCCTTGTTCACGCGCTGCGGCTTGATGAATTCCACCAGTCCCAACTGCACTGCATCGTAGCCGTGCTTGTCCTTTGTTCGCCGGTCGACCACCACGCACGGGCCCGCTTGCAGCACGGTGCACGGAATCGACGTGCCATCCTCGCCGAACACTTGCGTCATCCCCAGCTTGATTCCTAAAATCCCGTTGACTGCCATGGTTCTCGCTCTTCCTCGTTATTTCGCGACGTGTTCGCGCCCGAACGCTTTGATTTCCACATCCACTCCGGGCGGCAGATCCAGCTTCATCAGCGCGTCCACCGTATCCGGCGTGGGACCCAGAATGTCGATTAGCCGCTTGTGCGTGCGCATCTCAAACTGCTCGCGCGATTTTTTGTCCACGTGCGGCGAACGCAGCACCGTCCAGCGATTGATTATCGTCGGCAAAGGAATCGGCCCCGCAACATCCGCGCCGGTGCGCCGCGCGGTTTCGACAATCTCCTTCGTCGATTGATCGAGAATGCGGTGATCGTAAGCCTTCAAACGAATGCGTATTTTTTCTCCGGTTGACATGTCTACTCGACAATCTCGGTGACCGCACCAGCGCCCACGGTGTGCCCGCCTTCGCGGATCGCAAACCGCAATCCCTTTTCCAGTGCCACCGGCGTGATCAGCTTCACTTCCACACTCACGTTGTCTCCCGGCATCACCATCTCCACGCCAGTCGGCAGCGCTACGTCTCCGGTCACGTCCGTCGTCCGAAAGTAAAACTGCGGCCTATAGC
>JBAUEH010000033.1:0-12361 GCA_049678505.1 Candidatus Acidiferrales bacterium | reverse complement strand
GGCTGGGCGGCCCGTTGGCTGCGCTGGGCGCGTTTGCCGGCGTGGTGTTTCTGGTTTTGGCGGCCATCTTCATTGTTAATGGAATCGGGCTTTGGAAGTTGCTAGGCTGGGGCCGAATGCTGACGATCTTGCTGGTGGCGATTGGGGTGATCTTTGGCCTCCTCGGATTGGTGCGTGCGGTCCCGATGATGCACGTGGGCTTGATCGTGTGGCAATTGATTGTGCTGGCGATTGACGTGTGGATTCTGATGTACATGTTCAGGCCGCACGTCAGGCAGGCGTTTGGGCAATAGCGGCTGAGTTGCAATCGGCATGAACGGCACCGAAACGCGGCGGAGGAATTCGTCGCGTTTTTTCTGTGTGCGGCGAGAAGCTGTTAGTAAACGGCGCGTTTTTGGACAGCCTGCTTGGTGGCGAGCGAAAATCGCGAATCCGTTGCACCGCCGTCGAGAACGAGGCGCGCGACGTATTCGCCAAGCGCGGGGCCGTGCTTGAAGCCGTGGCCGGAGCCACCGCCAACAAGCCAAACATTGCCGAAATCCGGATGGCGGTCGATCAAGAAATCGCCACTGGAGCTGTTTTCATACTGGCAGACGCGCGATTCGATGACCGGCGCGTCGCGCAGAGCAGGGAAGCGGCGGCGCAGGTAATCGCGCACAAGGGGCAGCGTCTCGCCGGAGACGCGTTCGATGGCATCCGGGTCAACGGCCGCGCCGTGCAGGTCACTGGCGACTTTGAAGCCGCGGCCTTCGATATCCGGAATGCCGTACATGAGGCTGTTCACGTCGAGCCACGTGGGGAAATTGCCCGCCGAATAGCTGCGGTCGCCCGCCGGAACGCCGAAGAAATATATTTCCTGGCGCGACGGGAAAATGCGGCGGCCGAGAAGCTCAGGAAAAACTTTCGCCAGCCAAGCGCCGCAGGCGAAAACGTAATTCTGTGCGCGAAATGCCTCGCCACTCCATGTGGCCAGCGCGGAAATGTTTCCGCGACCAGAGGGTGTTTCGGCTTCGGCGATTTGGTAGGTGCCTCCAAGGCGCTGAAATTCCTCGACGACCTTTTGAACGCCACGGCGGGCCATCAAGGTGCCACTCTCGGGTTCGTAAATCGCGAACTCGCCTTCGACGCATGCCATTGGAGGAAATCGCTTCTCGATTTCGGCGCGCGACAAACTTTCGTGCGGGATTCCGGCGTTCGAGAGCGCGGTGAGACCGTCCGCAGCGTTTTGCGCGCCTTCGCGGCCGAACCACAAAACGCCCGTGCGATGAAAGATGCGCGCGCCGGTTTCCTGGTCGAATTGCTGCCAAAGCTGGAGGGCGCGTTGCGACCATCGCGTGTAAATTTCGTCGGCACCGTAGCCCATGCGGATGATGCGCGACTCGCCGGAAGAGCTGGAGCGGCTGTTCCCCGCGCCGTATGCGTCGACGAGCAGCACGCGCGCGCCCTTGCGCGCGAGAGTGAATGCGGTCCATGCGCCGAATACGCCGGCACCGATGACCATCACGTCGTAGGTGGTTCCGTTGGTCATTTCAAAATCCCTGCTCAGTCAATTTCACAATGGTCAATCGTTCCGGCACAGCATGCACTCCGCCTTTCAGGAGGCTTTCGACATACTTCGCGAGGATGTCGCATTCGAGATTTACGGCGTCGCCGACGGTGAGTTGGCGAAAATTCGTGTTGGCGTATGTATGCGGAATGATGGCGAATTCGGCGATGCCGTCGAGCCATCGTGCAACGGTGAGGCTGATGCCATCGACGGCGAGCGAGCCTTTTTCCGCGACGTAACGCCGCAGATGCTCGGGCACGCGAACGCCGAGCCACCAGTTTTCGCCCTCGGGCGCCATGCGCTCGACGCGGCCAACCGCGTCGACATGGCCTTGCACAAAGTGACCGCCGAGGCGCGCGGCCGCGGCCAGTGGCAACTCCAAATTCACGATGCGTCCAGGCGCCACTTCGGCGAACGATGTTTTCTCAAGAGTTTCCAGGGAGAGATCGGCGGCGAATGATTTGGCGTTGTGCTCGACGACGGTCAAGCAGCAGCCGTTGACGGCGATGCTGGAGCCGATGGCCAGCTCATGAGCGAGTTTCTTCGCGTCCGCCAGATTGATGTTCAGGCGGCCGCTTTCGGCGTTGCGCGTGAGGCTCTCGATTTTTCCGAGATGCTCAATGATTCCGGTAAACATCGTGAAAGTATCCCTCAACTGCGAAGTCAGGACCAAATCGGCGCAAAGCGATGTTCTTTAGCATGGGAATTTTCCGGATGGCGCGCGTGCGATGCTTTGCAACCGGGACGGTGACAGTTCCCAGCATCCTGGGAGCATAAAACAAAATCATTTTGTCGACGAGGTCCGCGTCCAGCATAGCGCCGTTCAGTTCGCTGCCCGCCTCGAGAATCACGCTGAGGATTTCGCGGCGGCCCAGTTCACGCAGCACTTCGCGCAAGTCCGCGTGGCCTTGTCGGGCGCGCACGTGCACAACTTCGACTCCGCATTTGATGAATTGCCTGGCCTTGGCGGAAGTTTGGGGCTGCGTGGTGAAGAGGATCACGTCGCCGCGCGCGGACTTGACGATTTTGCCGCGCGGCGGGATTCGTAATTTGGAATCGATAATGGCGCGCAGCAACGGTCGGCGGCGGGGCAATCCGGAACGGTCGGTCATGCGCGGATCGTCGGCGAGGATCGTGCCGATGCCGGTTAGCAACGCATCGGAGGCGTGACGCAAGCGGTGCACTTCCTCGCGCGATTCGGGTGAAGTGATCCAGGTGGCGCTGCCGCCAGGTGCGGCGATTTGGCCGTCGAGCGTCAGCGCGGTTTTCAGTGTGACGAACGGCAGGCCGGATTGGATCCACTTTGCAAAGGATTCATTTAGCCGGCGTGCGTTTTGTTCGCGGACTCCCACGATGACTTCCACGCCTGCGCTGCGCAAGGCGCGAAAGCCGCGCCCGGCGACTTTGGGATTTGGGTCCGGCATCGCGGCGACCACGCGCTTGATTCCCGCTTCGATGATGGCGTTGGTGCATGGACCGGTGCGGCCGGTGTGGCAACACGGCTCCAAATTCAAATAGAGAGTAGCGCCGCGAGTGTTGGCGCGCGCTTGTTCGAGGGCCAGGATTTCCGCGTGTTTGCGGCCGGCGTAAGTGTGTGAGCCTTCGCCGACGCTGCGATCGTTTTTGACAACGATCGCGCCGACCATGGGATTGGGGTGCGTTTGCGCAGCGCCGCGATGCGCGAGCAGAATGGCGCGGGCCATCCACGCGTCGTCTATATTTCGCTGTGAGTTTTCGGCCAATGTGTCAGTCGAAGAGTGAATTGACGTATGTTTGCGCGTCAAAAGGCACCAAGTCGTCCATTTGCTCGCCTGTGCCAACAAATTGAATCGGCAGGCCTAGCTCGCGTGAAATGGCAATGACGATTCCGCCCTTGGCGGTGCCGTCGAGTTTGGTCAGGACAATTCCGGTTACGCCGACGTGGCCAGTGAATTCGCGCGCTTGATTCAGGCCGTTCTGGCCGGTGGTCGCGTCCATGACCAGCAGAACATCGTGAGGCGCATTGGGGACGATCTTCGCGGCGGTGCGCTTCATTTTTTCGAGCTCGGCCATCAAATTCGATTTTGTGTGCAAGCGGCCGGCGGTGTCGACAATCACGGCGTCGGCGTTTTTGGCGCGCGCGGCGGTGAGTCCGTCGAAGACCACGGCGGCGGGATCCGCGCCGGGTTTTTGCTTTACCAACTCCACACCGGAGCGCTTGGCCCAAACTTCGAGCTGCTCAATGGCCGCGGCGCGGAATGTGTCCGCGGCGCAAAGCACGACGGAACGGCCTTCGGCGCGGAGGCGATTCGCGAGCTTGCCAATCGTGGTTGTCTTGCCGGTGCCGTTCACGCCGACGACGAAAATGACGCGCGGCGCAGGTATGGTGGCGCCGTCGCCGTTGCGCGGGGGTTGCACGGGCGCTGCAGCGAGAATTCGCACCAGCTCGTTTTTCAGTTCCTGCTTGAGGGCCGCCGGCGCAGTGAGTTTTTTTTCAGTGACCTGACGGCGAAGCGACGCGAGCACTTCCTTGGTGGTGCTCACGCCAATGTCCGCGCTCAGAAGGGCCGTTTCGAGTTGCGCGAGGAGCGCGGGGTCCACGGGGCGGTCGCCGGTAAGCAATTGCTCGACGCGCGCGGATAGTTCAGTGCGCGTCCTGGCGACGGAATTCTTCAGCCGTTCCAGGAACGACTCGCTTTTTTCCGGTTTTTCCGATTTGCCGAAGAGAGAAATCATGGCGCGTCCGCGTCATGCGTCGCGGAACGTCCATTCTAGCAGAGGAGGGTTGCGTGCTGCTCAGCAGCGACTGTTATTTCGAGAGAAATCAGCGATGTAGGCTCTAGACTTCGACTTCGACGAGCGTGGCGCTGAGTTTCAACGTGCCCGTTTCGACGGCGTGATGGAAGGCGTGCACCACATCCAAGTCGAATTTCTCGCCGCCAAGTTGTTTGATGCGATTCACGGCATAGTCAAGGTCCATCGCGGATTGATAGGGACGGTTGGTGGTGATCGCGTCGAATGTGTCAGCAACGGCAATGATGCGCGCCATCATGGGGATTTGTTCGCCGACAAGGCCATAAGGATAGCCCTGCCCGTCCATGCGTTCGTGATGAAGTTCGATGCCCGGCAGCATGTCCTTCAGTTGTGCGACAGGGCGCATGATGTTTGCGCCTTTCGCCGGATGCTGCTTCATGAGGGCAAATTCCTCTTCGGTGAGTTTCCCGGGCTTCTTGAGGACCTGGTCGTCCACGCCAATTTTCCCTACGTCGTGCAGGAGGGCCGAAATGCGGATTTTGTCGAGTTCTTCTGGGCTGAGGCCTAATTCGCGAGCGATGATGAGGGAATATTTGGCCACACGGCCAGAGTGGCCGCGCGTGTAAGGATCCTTTTCGTCGATAGCTGCGGCAAGCATGCGGATGGAGCCCATGAAGAGCTCGCGATTCTCGTTGGCGGCCAACTGCAACTTGTCGACGTACTGCTCGATGTCGCCGGCCATGGTATTGAATGTTTCGGCGAGCTCGCTGATTTCGGCGGTGCCGCGAACTTCGGCGCGCTGGTGGAATTCGGCGCGCGCGATGGCTCGCGTGGAGCGCACAAGGCCCTGAATTGGGCGCGTGATTCCGAGCGCGGAGAGATACCCGACCAGCAGAGCAAGAAGCGTGACGGCGATGACGAAGCGCATTGCCTGAGTGGTCAGCTCTTGCACGCCCGCATCGACGCGGGCCTTGTCCAGGCTGCGTTGCGCAACCACGGCCCAGTGCAGTTCAGGAATGGTGCTATAGGTGCCAATCATTTCGACGAGTTTCTTGTTTTCAAAAAGCTGGAACTGCGTGGTTTCCGTGGCACGCACTTCCTGCGGGAATTTTTTGAACTGCGCAACAACGGCGTTGGTGCTGAGGTCACGTCCGGGAACCATGTCCATGCTGTCCGGATGGACAATGACGCGGCCTTGGGCGTCAACGACGAACACGGTGCGGTCGCGCACACTGGCATCCTTCAGACGCGCCAGCACGCGGTCGAGCGACACAACGGCTGCAAGCATGCCGGTGAATTGGCCGTTCGACATGAGCGGGACAGAAATGACCATGGCAGGACGGTTTTGGCGTCCCAGCGCGAAGGCGCCGCTAACCGAAGGTACACCCTGGACGCTAGCCGTGAAGGCGTGCTTGAGTGCGGCATCGACAAAGGGGTCCTCATCCGCGCGGACGCTCCCGGCCGATTCACCCTTGGCGTCCTGGCCGATAGCGGTAATGTAAAGAATATCGGGATTGGATTCGACCACGTTCTGGAGCATGCGGCTGAGCTGCGGGGCGTAGGCCGGATCGCTCACGTTCTCGATCCAGCCGGTCAGCGCTAGCAATTGACGCTGGCTTTGCATCTGGTCGCTCAGATTCGATTCGAATTGAAAGACTTCGGAAGCCAGCGAGTGGGTAATCTCGGATTGCTGCACACGCTCGGTGTCTTGCAACTTCTGCTCACTAAGCAGCAGCACTTTCCGGTGATAAAGCCAGAGGGGCAGAATGCTGGTGAGAAGCAGGGCACCCATCACGATCCAGAGGATGCGCACGCGGTGCATTTTCATCGGTTTGGCGAGCGTCTCGGTCACACGTTTAACCTTTAACCTTGCCTAAGAATCGTATGTGACTCCTGCACGGTGGGACAACTGGCCGAAGGTACTACCTATTGGCGGATTGGCAACGGAGGGCTTTCCACGGCGGCAGGGTCAGGCGTCTTGGCCTGACTCGGATTTCAGTCGGCGCTCCATCAGTTCTCGGAGGGCATCTTTGGGGGATCGTCCCTTGTGGAGTACCGCAAACATCTGCTCGGTGATGGGCATTTCGACGCCGGCTTTGTGGGCGAGGGTCCGCGCCGCTGCGGTAGTTCCCACGCCTTCGGCCACCATGCGCATGGACGCGAGGATTTCTTCCAGTTTCTTGCCGCGCGCGAGCTCGATGCCGACGAAACGGTTCCGGCTCAGGTCCCCGGTGCAGGTCAGCACCAAGTCGCCCATTCCGGCAAGGCCCCCGAGCGTGTCGCGCCGAGCGCCCAAGGCCGTTCCCAGGCGGGTCATTTCCGCGAGCCCGCGCGTGATGAGCGCGGCGATGGTGTTGTGGCCCAGGCCCAGCCCTTCGGCGACGCCCGCCGCGATGGCGATGATATTTTTCAGCGCGCCGCCTAATTCGACGCCCAACACGTCTTCGTTGGTGTACAGCCGCAATGTTGGCCCAGAAATTTCACGTTGAATCTCTTTCGCTGTGTCCCGGTCCGCCGCCACCACCACAGCGGTCGGGTCGCCTCGCGCGACTTCTTTTGCAAAAGACGGTCCCGAAAGCGCCGCGAGACGCGGACGAAAGTCGCGAGCCATTACTTGACTCATCACTTCCGTCACGCGAAGGAGTGTTTCTGGCTCCAGGCCTTTGGTGGTGCTGACAAAGCGCATCTCCGGGCGCAGGAAGGGAAGCGCAGCGGAATACATCGCGCGGGCGTGCGCGGCAGGCATGGCGCCGATGACGATTTCCGCGTCACGAAGCGCAAGCTCCAAGTCTCCGGTGGCTTCCACATGTTGCGGCACGCGGAAGCCAGGCAGGAACGCGGCGTTTTCCCGCGCCGCTTGCAGAGACGCCAGAACGTCATTCTCCCGCACCCAGAGAGCGATGGGCCGAGACTCTCGTGCGCGGGCCACCACAATGGCCAGCGCCGTGCCCCATCCACCTGCGCCGATGATTGCGATCTTTTTCATGTTTGGCGCCCATGCCTGAGACGAATGCCGAACGATTTAGCTAAACGAGCGCTCACTCGCGGCCGGTTATTCGCCCTTCCGTGCCGGCGATCAGCCGTTGAATGTTCTTGCGATGTTTAAGAATAATGAGCACACCCACGACGGCGCTACCCACCGATACAGGGAGGGGCGGCGCATGGTGCGGCGCGTAGAAAGCGTACACCAGGAAAGGCAACGCCGCCGCGGCCGCGACCGACGCGAGCGACACATATCTCCAAAATGCCAGAACGATGATCCATAGCACCACGGCCGCGGTCATCGCTTGCCACGAAATCGGCAGGAAAACTCCTAATCCCGTGGCGACGCCTTTGCCTCCACGGAATTTAAGCCAGCACGAAAACATGTGGCCTATCACAGCCGCGACTGCCGCGGTCATCACCCAGCGAATATCTGCATGGAACCAATGCATCGCGAGCCATACGGCGAGATATCCCTTGCCTCCGTCGAGAATGAACGTTGCCAGGCCCGCCGGCTTGCCCGCCACGCGTATGACGTTGGTCGCGCCGATATTTCCGCTACCAGACGCGCGCACATCGCTTCCGTGCGACAACATGACAATCAAGTAGCCGAAGGGAATCGAGCCGAGAAAATACGCGACCACCGGAACGAGCCAGAGCGATTTCACGCGCCAGAACCTTTCATTTCACGAAGCGATAGGTCGAGAGCTTGCTGTACACCGCGCCGCCGGACTGTAGCACACTTTGGTAGAGATGAAATTCCGCCGCTGCGCCGCCGCCGAAATCCTGGGACGGGAGCGAAGCGATTTTCTTGCGCAGTTCGGATAATCCTTCGTTGCTTTTGAATCGCGCCAGCGTCAAATGCGGCTGGAACGCGTGCGCTTCTTTTGCGATTCCCAACGGCTCGAGGCGTGTTTGGATTTCTCCCGCGAGGGCGCCAAGCTCTTCGCCCGCCTCGATTCCGACGTAGAAGACGCGCGGGCGTTTCTCATTCGGGAAAAATCCAAATTGCCGGAACGCCATATCGATCGCTTTGCCACCGCGCACGCGAGAGAGCGCTTCCTGGATGCCCGGCAACTTCGTATCCTCGACATGGCCGATGAATTTCAATGTGATGTGCACGCCCTCTGGCCGCACCCAACGCGCGCCACGGCAGATTGCGCTAAAGCCCCCGAGCACGGCGTGCAACGCGCGGCGCGTTTCCTCCGGCACATCCAGAGCGACGAAGAGGCGCATGCGCTACCCTTTCGCCGTTGCCGGGTAAAGAAAGTATCTGCGCACCATGTCGAGCGCCGCTTGCGTCGCCTGGCGGCGAATCCTGTCGCGGTCGCCGGGAAATCGAAATGCGCGCTCTTTCGCGTGTTTTTCGTTCACCACGGCGATGTGCACAAGTCCCACGGCTTTTTCCGGAGTGCCGCCGCCGGGCCCCGCGACCCCGGTGATCGCTACGCCAAGCGTCGCGTTCGTTTGCTGACGGATTCCGTGGGCCATCGCCAGCGCGACTTCCGCGCTGACCGCGCCCTTGGCCTCGATCAATTCCTTGGGCACATCCACCCAGGCCGATTTCAGATCGTTGCTGTAGGAAACCACGCCGCCGCGAAAATAGGACGAGCTGCCCGGCACATTTGTCAGACGCACCGCGAGCATGCCTCCTGTGCAGCTCTCCGCCACGGCGATGGTGACGCGATGCTCTTGCAGTTCACCCGCGACGACCGTTTCGAGCGCTTCGCCAGAAATAGAAAACAAATTCTCGCCTAGAGCCATTTGGAACCGCTCGACCATTTCATCGAGCAATTTGGTTGCAGCAGCTTCGTCCTCCGACCAAACGCGCGGATGAAGCTGAATCTCGCCCGGCGACGCGAGGATGGTCGTCTCCGTGCCAGGATACTGAGTGTAGATCGTGGAAATGCGCTGGTCGACTTCCGATTCTGGCAATCCGGTGATGCGCAGATCGCGGGTATACAAGCGCAGATTGCCGCCGCGCCGCGCGAGCCGGGGCTTCACTTCGCGCACAAACATGGTTTGCAATTCGGCCGGCGGGCCTGGAAGGAGCACTACAACTTTGCCGCCGTGTTCGATCCACAGTCCCGGCGCCGTGCCGCGCGTGTTTTCGAGCGCCTCCGCGCCTTCCGGAACCATCGCTTGGCGCGCGTTCACTTCCGGCATGGTGCGGCCGAAGCTGCGGAAGCGTTCCTGAATGCCGCGCAGGATTGCTTCGTTCAGGTTGAGCTTGCGCCCGAGCAAGTCCGCGACGATTTCGCGGGTGCGGTCGTCCGCCGTGGGCCCCAACCCTCCGCATGAAACCACCACTTCAACGCGTTCAAGCGCGCTGGCGAAAACTTCGCGCATATCGTCGTCCTGGTCGCCCACGACGTGCTTGCGGCGCACGTGGAATCCCAGGCGATTCAGCTCTGCGGTGAGGAGAAGGGAATTGGTGTCTGGGCGATACGGCGTGAGCAGTTCAGAACCTACGGCGATGATCTCCGCATCCATCGAGAATGTTGTAACCGAAGCGCCGCATGACCCGCAAGAGGAGACATTCCGTATCGCCGGGAAAGACGCGCCATGCGTATTACTCTTCGCGGAGGGCGGCCAGCGCATTGATGCGCGTAGCACGGAGTACCGGAATCCACGAGGCCGCGAGAGCCAACGCGAAGAATGCGATGGCCGTCGCGGCGACGGTCCAGACATCGAGAGGCGAAATGCCGAAAAGGAAGCTTCGCGTCGCGCGGATGGCAAAAAACGAAAGGATCACGCCAGGTATAAGTCCGCTGAACGCAATGGACAAACTGTGGCGCGCGATGAGCGAGCGTATGCTGCGCGCCGACGCGCCGAGCGCCATGCGAATGGCAATCTCGCGGCGGCGTAACTCGATCAGATGCGCGAGAGTGCCATAAAGGCCCAACGCGGCCAACAGAACGCCCGCCAGCGCAAAGCTATCCAGTAGCCACGCCACAAATCGCCGCAATTTCACCGAATTTAGTATCCGTGCGGGCATGGTTTCTACGTCAAAGAGCGCCACGGTACTGTCCATGCTGTGCAGCGTGTCGCGCACGCTCGATGTGACATCGGCATTTCCAGTAGTGCGAGCGATCAGAAACATTCCGGCGTCGGGGTGCTGCAATGCCGGAACGTAAATTTCCGGACGCTGTGCTTCCGCCAGATCGCGGCTTGCGATGTTACTCACGACGCCCACAATCGCGTACGGTTTATCTCTTTGGCCATTGTTCGCCACGAGTTTTCCGAGCGGATCCTGGTGCGGAAGATATTCCTTCACGAAGGCCTGGTCGACGATGGCAACCATCGGCGCCGCGCTGTTGTCCTGCTCGGCAAATGTGCGGCCTTCGATTAGCGGAATCCTCATCGTCTCGAAATATCTGGGAAGCACGAAACTGAACGCCGCGGCGGGTCGCACAGACGGCGCCGGCCGCCCTGGAAAATACAAATCAGCAACCCATAGTCCATCGGGGCTGAATGGAATGCTACCAGCCGATGCGGACTCGACGCCCGGTAAAGTGGAGATCCTGACCGCAAGCTCCTGGAAAAACTGCGAAAACTTTATTGCCTGGGCACGACTGTAATAGTTGCTTGGCAGGCTGACTGCCCCGGTCCAAACGTGTTCCGGCGAAAATCCGGGCGAGACGTCCAGCAGTTTCACAAAGCTGCGGCTGAGGGCCGTTGCGGTAAAGAGCAATGCGATGGCGATGGCTAATTGTCCCGCGACGAGGATGCGCCGCCACTGGCTGCCGCCGGCCGATGTGCGCGGGCCGCTGGCTCGCAGCGTCTGCTCGAGCGGCAAACGAGAAAAGGTGGTTGCGGGCAGCACTCCCGCAAGGAATGTGGCTAGGAGGCACAGACCGAGCGAAAAGACAAAAGTCCACGGCTCAATCGTTGTGCGATGAATTGGGCCGAAGCGATTGCTGAGCCGCACGAGGGAGATGGCGAGCAGAACTCCCACAGTGCAGCCGATTAGCGCGAGCAAACCTGTTTCCACAAGAATTTGCCGGGCCAGGCGCATCGGGCTGGCGCCCAGCGCCGCGCGCACCGCCCACTCGCCCTTGCGGATGTTGGCGCGCACCAGAAGCAGACCGGAAACGTTGATGCAGGCGATGAGTAATACGCAGAAAACAGCGCCAAACGCGAGAAGCAACCAGCTCCGGACGGCTTTCGTCTGCTGTTCGACCATGGGCGCGCACGAAAAATGCCAGCCGGTTTTTCCTGGATAATCGTCGGGATAAGCAGCCGCGTATCCGTGGCTGATTCCTGCGAGAGCCGCATTTGCGCGCTCGGGCGTCAGGTTCGGCGCGACGCGGGCAATCATTTGCAGCCATTTGTTTCCGCGCTGGCCTGGAATCAAAGCGGATGGCCGCAGCGCTAGGGGCACCCACATTTGTGTGGCGGGATACGGGAAATTGAAATCCGCGGGCATCACGCCAATCACGCGATAGGGCGCGCCGTCCAAGCCAATCGACCGGCCAAGCACATTGCGGTCCGCGCCAAACGCGCCGCGCCAAAGTGCATCGCTCAGAATCACAACCTTTGCCGCGCCGTCACGATCCTCTTCGGGGCTGAAGGTGCGGCCCAATTGCAGCGCGATGCCCAGCATGGGGAAAAGAGTAGCGGATGCATTCACGGCATCGACGTGCTGCGCCATTCCCGCGCCGGTCATGGTGAAGTCGTTGAAGTAATATGCGGCTGTCTCGCTGAAGATTTCGCGATGAGTGCTGAGGTCGGTGTAATCCGGGCCGGATACATTTGTTTGTGCAAGCTGCGATTGCGGAAATTCGTTGTGGACGTAAACAAGTTGAGCGGCGTCGCGGTAGGGAAGCGGCTTCAGGATGGCGTCATAGAGAACGGCAAAAACCGCGGTGGCCGAGCCGATGCCGATGGCCAGAACGGCGGCGCAGACAATCGTTAGGGACAGGTTTTTGCGAATCTGGCGCAGGCCGTAACGAATATCCGTCGAGAAATCCGCGAGGACTTTGCGCATTTTCCCCTCCGAATGGTGAGGTGATCGCTGTCTCGGATTATAGACGTGCTGAACGGAGAATAGTTGTGCGTTGTTTTAGAGGAATTCCTGTCAGGCAGGGAGCGCGTTTC
>JBAUEH010000032.1:0-2765 GCA_049678505.1 Candidatus Acidiferrales bacterium | reverse complement strand
GCTTGCGCTATGAGTATCTGAGCCCGTTCACTGAGGTAAATGGATTGATGCTGCAGCCGATCCCCGCAGTCGGAGAGTCAATTGAGCAGACCCTGCTGTCCAACGCCACAGTAGGCTTTGTGGGCGGCAGCTCGGGCCGCCGGCCTTACAACAAGGACCTCCATGATTTCGGCCCAAACATTGGGATAGCATGGGATCCTTTCGGCGACGGTAGGACGGCCATCCGGGCGGGTTACACCATCCACTACGTGAATGACGACCTTGCCACTGCGGTGAACAATGCGCTCATCGGCAACGCAGGCCTTTCATCCACTAACGGGAACAATGACGCGGTCAACACGATTAGCGGAGTCAATGGTCTGCCTGCCGCCCCGATCGTTGCGGCGCCTCCGTTCCAAATCCCGACTACGTTTGCGCAGAATGACGCAAACCTTGGCGGCCCCGGGAACAATGCCGGGTTTGCGATTTCGCCGAACTTGAGAACTCCCTACGTCCAGGACTGGAACCTTTCTGTACAGCGTGCCATCGGATGGAACACCACGGTTACGGTGTCCTATCTGGGCAACCACGCGACAGACCTGATTCGCGGTATTGACGTCAACCAGGTAATCATCAACCAGAACGGCTTCCTAAGCTCCTTCAACGTCGCGCGGAACAATTGTTTTGCATCCATTGCAGCGGGCGGCGGCTGTGATCCAACCTTCACGGGACCAGGAAGCGAGTCTCTATCAACGACCATCTTCCCCGGACTTGCAGATGGTGGACTTCTGAGCAATGGCACGATTCAGAATTACATCGAGACCGGCCAAGTGGGCACGCTGGCCGACATTTATCACATCGATGGATTCGAGGCGTTTCCTGGACAGTTCACACCGAACGACTACATTCGTGGCGGCGACTTGCTCGAGAATTTCTCCAGCTCCAGTTACAACGCTGGGGTCGTACAGGTCCAGCGTCGTTTCAGGAATGACCTGATTTTCCAGGGCAGCTATACGTACAGTAAAGTGTTGGACGACGCGGATGGCTCAGAAACGGACTTCTCGCCGCTGCTGGACAATGCCAACCCACAGGTCGAGAGAGCGCGCGCCAGTTTCGACGTGACGAATGCTTTCAAGGCGAATTTTGTCTACAACTTGCCGTTCGGGCAAGGCCAAAGGTTTGGGTCGAATAGTGGTATCTTGAACCGCGTTATCGGCGGGTGGGCTGTTTCTTCGCTTTTGACATGGCAGAGCGGCTCGCCATTTTCCTTCTACACAGGCGAGCCGGGCGTTAGCGGGCTCGGCACGGTGAATCGTTCCGGCCGGTCCGGCAATGAAACAGCAATCCTTGGGATGAGCAGCTCGCAGATCAAGAGCGACATGCATCTCTCGTTCCCGACCAGCGGCCCATTTGCCGGCGACGTCCTGATGATCGATCCCAGTTTCATCGATCCAAGCAGCGGGTTGGGATTCACTAATTTTGGAACGACGTGCCAACCCATCGTCGCGAATGGCTTCTGCAACCCGCAACCTGGGCAACTTGGCAATCTGTCGAGGAACGAATTTAACGGCCCGATGTTCTTCGACGAGGACCTGTCGATCCTGAAGACCATTCCGATCCGCGAGTCCCTGTCCTTGCAGTTACGCGGCGACGCGTTCAACGTATTCAACCACCCGACGTTCGTTTTCGGAGACCAGGACATCAACGCGACAACTTTCGGGGAAGTTGGGTCTACGGTTCCTGGGAGTTCGGGCACCGGCGCTCGAGTCCTGCAGATCGGAGCAACGTTGCGGTTCTAGTTGGATTGCTTGATTTGAATTGCAGTGGCGGGCCGCTCGAAAGGGCGGCTCGTTTTTCTTTGCGCTGCGAGTTCTGTCCTTAACGTTGCAGCTCGCCACAACGCCAGCGCCTGGAGCACGTGTTACAATACTCTGGTTAGTGGAAGTCCTGCTATGCACACAGAAACCTGCAAACATACGCGGACGATACTTGTCGCAAAAGACGAGCATGAGGAGTATCGCGAGTGCCTGGATTGCGGCGAGATTTTTGATCCGGCGGAGACGGAGCCGGCGACAGAGGCGGGCGCGAATTTCGGCGAGTCGCTTTCCGACGCGTAATTCCAGAATTCCCTTCTGAGCTTTCCTTTCCCTCTGGCAGAGCTGCGCAAGTTGTGATATGAACCCGCACACTACGGAGCGCGAGCTCCGCGTGTGTGCGAAGTCAGGAGACGGCAATGCGCAAAATGATTTTCTGCGGGCTGGCGTTTGCGATGCTGGCGTCAGTGAGCCAGGCGCAGGAGACGGACACGGAGCGCGAAGCGGCGCGCGACGTAGTCACACAAATCCAGCAGCTCGAGCAATCGCTCAACGTTCCGGCAATGGTGGTGAAGCTCACGGCGGACGATAGCGGCCGCGACCAAGTGGTGGCGCGCGTGAAGCAGCTGATGCAGACGGAATTGCTGCCCATGGCCGACTGGATTACGCAGCACCCGGAGATTGGTTTCACGGAGACGCAGGCCGTCGCCAAGCTTACCGGGTATTTGCGAGCGCACGATTTTGAAGTGACTACTGGCGTCGCGGGGCTGCCGACGGCGTTTGTGGCCAAATACAAGCGCGGCACGCCGGGACCGAATCTGGGGGTGATTTTGGAATACGACGCGTTGCGCGGAACGAAAGGCCCGTTCCACGGCGACCAGCACAGCGCACAAGGGCCCGTAGGAATGGCCGCGGCAGTTGCCATGGCGGAATTTCTGACGCGCACGCATACGCCCGGAACGGTGACGGTGT
>JBAUEH010000031.1:0-72550 GCA_049678505.1 Candidatus Acidiferrales bacterium | reverse complement strand
TAGACAAGGGTCTGCAGAAGCTTGAGTTCAGGCTCGGTGAGGGGCGCCGGAATTGTCAGTGTCGCCATAGTGGATGTTCGCTCGCTGTGCTGAATGTCACGATCGGGCTCAAGCTAAATGTTCGACGACGGGAGAGTTGACGTCGTCGAGATGGCGCAATTCGCTACCGTCTAAAATCTTGTTCAAGTCGACAAGGATGATCAGGCGATTGTTCAGTTTTCCCACACCCGTGACATAGTCGATCTCTCCGTTCAGGAAAACCGAGCTGGGAGGTTCGATATCCGAAGGAGGAATTTTGAGCACTTCGGATGCGGAGTTGACGATGAGGCCGACGGTGCGACTTTCGAGCTCGACGACAACGATGCGGTTTTTCTTGTTGTTCTCGACGTCGGTTTCGCCAAATCGTTTGCGCAAATCGACGACGGAGATGATCTTGCCGCGCAGGTTGATTACGCCTTCGACGTACTTCTGAGCGTTCGGGACGACCGTTATTTCCGGCACACGGACGATTTCGCGCACCAGCGAGATGGGAACTCCATAGGTCTCACGGCCAATTCGCAACCCGACGATTTGAAGGTCTTTTGTCATCATGCGCCAGCTACGCTCGGACAAGGTCGGATCGGTAGGAATCTTCGGAATCGTTGTCGTGGTCAGAATTACCACGCCTCGAGAGGCCGCGATTCGCATCGTGCGCATCGCGATCGATTCGGAAGCGACCCATGCTTTCGAGCAGCATGCGCGAGAGCTTGGACATCTGCTCGGCGGTTGCGGCAAGCTCCGTGGAGCCGGAAGTGGACTGCTGGACAATTTCACGCATTTTTTCCATCGCGCGCACGACGCCCTGCGCTCCGGAAGCCTGTTCCTCGACGGATGAATTGATTTCCTGGGTGATTTCGGTCAGCCGCGTAGTCGCTTTGGCGATCTGCGACGATCCGCTGGACTGTTCATTGGTGGCCGCGCCGATCTCCTGGGCAAATTTGTAAACTTCGCTGACGACATTGGAGATCTTACCGAAGGCTTTGTTGAGATCGAGCCCGAGAAGCAGCCCGTCTTGAACCATCTGCGTGCTGGTTACCATATTGTTGACGGCCTGGCGCGCTTCGTCCTGGATTCCCTGGATAAGCTCCGCGATCTCCTTGGTGGATTGCGTGGATTTTTCGGCGAGCTTGCGGACCTCATCGGCCACGACGGCAAACCCCAAGCCGTGCTCGCCGGCGCGCGCGGCCTCAATGGCGGCGTTGAGCGCGAGCAGATTGGTCTGCTCGGCCAGGTCGTCAATCACTTCGATGATCTTGCCAATATTGTCCGCGCGCTTGCCGAGCAAGCCGATGATTTCCGAGGAAGACTGTATCGCCGTGCTGGTGCGGTTCAAGCCGTCGGTAGCCTTTTCCATGGTGGTGATTCCCGTTTCCACCTCGACGCGCGAGCGGTGGCAAATATCCAGCAGGATTTTTGCAGTGTCGGCGACCCGCTGTACGGATGCGACCATTTGCTCGATGGACGCGGAAGTTTCGGCGACGCTCGATGCTTGCACCTGGGTATTCTTGACAACGTTTTGTACGTTAATGCTCATTTCATGCATGGTGCTGGTGACTTCATCAATCGCGGACGCAGCCTGCACGCTTATTTTGGCGGACTCTTCCGACGCGGCGGCCATCTGACTGGCTCCCGCGGCTACCTGCGCGGCAGTGTCGCGGACGCGCCGCACCATTTCGCGCAGTCCCCGCGCCATTCGCGAGAAAGCTGTGGCCATGGTGTCGCGCTTGGAGAGAGGCTCGATTTCCACGGTAAGCTCGCCCTCGGCGATGGCTCCGGACACTCCGGCCATGCGTTTGATGTGTCCAACCATGGCCCGGAAATTATCCGCGAGGCGGCCGACTTCATCGTCGCGGCGAATGTCGATGTTGTGGTCCAAGTCTCCGGCGCTGCCGATCTCATGGGCCACTTCAATCAAATGATCGAGCGGGTCGGTAATGGACTTGGCTGTGTAGTAGGCGATGCCGAGGCCCAGAAGAATAGCCAGCAACATCCCAAAAGAGCTTCCTACCGTGCTGATCCCGCTGGCGCGGGCGGCGGAGTCGTTTGCACCGTCAAGGGATTGACGCAGCCGTGTTTCAGCATCGTCCAGTACATCGATGGATTTGCCGATCCATGATCCGGGATTCTTCTCGAGGTAAAAGACTTGCAAGTCTGACACGGTACTGTCGCCCGAATCGACTTGGTGGCGCTTTGCAATCAATGGCCGGGCAAAATTTTGATCCCAGTCTTGCTCGCTTGCTTCGACCTGCACAAGCGCGTTATGAAGCACTTCGTCATTGTTATCTGCCTCGGCTTTGGCGATGTAATCAATCAGGTCGCTTTCCTGCTTGTTTGTCGCCGCTTCGATTCGAGGATCACCGCTCAGCAAGAAATTACGCAGGCCGAGCCGCGCCTCCATCATCTGGTAGCGTACGGACTCAATCACCTGAACGCTCTCGAGTGTCGAGGCAGCTTTCTTGCGGACCGAATGCTCGCGGAGCAGCGCCGACAAGTTCACCGCGAACACGATGGACAGGATCAACAGAATGGATCCAAACCCGGTATAGAGCTTCTTTCCTATGGTCATTGGCCAGCGCCTCCCCATGCCTTGCGCGCGACATTGCTCTTCCGGACTGAAAGCCGTTCAGAAAAACGAGTATCTATTGCTGACCGTTGAAGTCGAATTCGATCACTTCCGTTGTTTCTTTCGGCCCGGGTTCGAATTTCCAATTTTTTAGCGCTTTCATTGCAGACTCAATCAACAGCGGGCTACCGCCCACCGCGCGAGTGGTTTTCACGTGGCCATCCGGCTCCACGATTGCTTCTATTTTTACCTTGCCGGTGATGTTCATTTGCCGAGCGATGTTGGGATAATCAGGTACAACTCGCCGGCTGACCTTTCGCTTCGCAGCTGAATCTTGGGCCGAAGCGAGCGGCGTGAGCAAGAGTCCCGCCGCCACTAAGACTAGGCTGAAACCCAAGAGTTTCTTTGTGAGGTTCACGGACTTCTCCTTGGATGGGCCTGAATATCCGTTATCCTTGAATGCAAAGCATGGACCAGTTCTGATGCTGCAATTATTCCTGCAGGCGGGAGCTTTGATAGTTTTTTAAGACCAATAGAAACAGTACCTTACATTGTGTTTCGGATTGCAGCTTCGGTGCCGGGCTTTGGCCATTTTGTCTCATCCGCCTGGCGATATCCGCGCAAGCGTCTCATGTTGAGAGACGAGCTGGCTGCGACTGATATTTAGTTCAGCAACTCGCGCGGCGCGCTTGTTGACTCAAAATGAGATAGAGGGCTACCGTTGAGGTGTTTCTCAAACTTTAAATTTGGCGCGCAGGCCCCCTAGTCTCCATGCGTGCACGGTCGCGATTCAGAGTCCTCTCGTCTAGCGAAGAAGGCAGCGTCGAGCGCCTTCTTGCGCAGTTGTGCATTTCCGTCCGCCATCGCAAGGCGCAAGATTTGGTTTCCATTGTTTGCCGCACTACAAAAGCCTTTTTCCGGATCGACGGGGCAAGCTATTGGCAGATGGAGTCCGTGTGGGCGTCATGAAGAAGCGCGCCAAAAGGAGCGTATCCGCGCCGAATTCCAGCCGGTCCAGGCGCAGACAAGCGACTGCGGACGACGCTGCGGAGCTTCGCGCGCGGAGCTTGATGAATCTGGCGCTGGAGCTGAAGCCATCGCTGCGCCTGCCAGAATTTGTTGGCCGGTTCACCTGCCGGGCGGGAGAAATTCTGGAAGCACGAGCGGCGATCCTGGCGCTCACTCGCGGCACGCAACTCGAAACGGTTCTTGCGAACGATTTGCGCGGTCCTGGTCGTGAGCTTGACTGGCCAAGCCTGAATGCCGCTCTCACGAAGCTTGCCCAAGAGCATCAGGAACCGATTCTGCTGGGTTCGGCAACAGCACTTCTTGGAGCGCCTCTGGCGCGCAGCTTTGGATGGCATGATCTTTGTTTCGTGCGCCTGGCCGGGACGGAAGGCGATCTTTTGGGCGCCCTCTGCCTGGTCGACCGCGCGAAAGAGCTCTCCGAGGCAGACCGAAACTTAGTGCAGGCGCTGGCCGGGCACGCTTCCGTGGCGCTGGAAAATTCGCGGCTTTTTTCGCGCATCGAACACTCCAAACGGCAGTGGGTGGAAGATTTCGACGCGATCAGCGACCTGATCGTGGTTCACGATCCTGGCAATGTGATCTTGCGAATCAATCGTCCCCTTGCCGATGCGGTGGGTTCCCGGCCTTCCGAACTGGTTGGAAAAAGTACGCGAGCGCTCAGTGGCATCGCCGCGGATTCGTCCGTTCTCGCTTGCCCGTTTTGCCGGGCGTCAGAGCATACAGCAGAAGAGTCTGTGTTCACTTCGGGCGCCCGCGCTTTCCTGATTTCCACGTCGCGGATCGGTTCGGGAGAGGAAGGTTCGCGCACGATCCATATCTTGAAAGACATCACCGAGCAGCGCCGGTATCAGGCACAGCTTCAGCGCGAGCGCGACTTCAATACCAAAATACTTAACAATACGCAGAGCATGATCCTGGTGCTCGACACAGCCGGCCTAGTCAGCTACGCCAACCGGCGGTGCTACGAATCCGGTTACGCCAAGGAAGACCTGCTCGGCCGCGCGTTCGCAGAATTCATCCCGCGAAACCGGCGGGGGCAATTCGCTCGGACTTTTGAGGGCGCACTTCGCGGAGTGGCTTCGGAAAACATGGAGCTTCCGGTGCTGCGCGGGAATCGCAGTACCGGGCAATTCTCCATCAGCTTGAGCCCCATGCGCGACGAGCAAGGACACGTCAACAGCATCGTCGTCGTGCTCGCCGATATCACGGATGCCGCTGTTCTCCAGGCACAGTTGCGGCACAGCGAAAAAATGGCCGCCGTCGGCCAGCTCGTTGCCGGCGTGGCTCACGAAATCAACAATCCGCTTGCGGCGATTGTTGGATATTCGGACCTGCTTCTCGAAAACACCAGCGTGCCGGAATCGGCGAAGGAGGAGCTGCGCATCGTGCTGAAGGAAGCGGAGCGCACCAAGGAAATTGTGCAAAATCTGCTGCGATTCGCGCGGCAAATGCCCGCGAAGCGCGAAGCGCTGGACATTCACGGTGTTTTGCGCCAAGTGCTGCAATTGCGCACGTACGGCGCTACGGGCGATGGCGTGGAAGTGATCGAGCGCTTCGGCAAGCTGGTTCCGCAGGTTTTCGGCGATGGGCACCAGTTGCAACAGGTGTTTCTGAATATTCTGAATAACGCCTATGACGCGATTCGCGAAGCTTGCCGCGCCGGCAAAATAGAGATTGTCACGCGTGAACGCAACGGCGTGGTGGAGATCGCGGTACGCGACAATGGCATCGGCATTTCCGATAGCGCACGGATTTTTGAGCCGTTCTACACAACGAAAGAAGTTGGCAAAGGAACCGGCTTGGGACTGAGCATTTGCTACGGCATCGTGCGAGAACACGGCGGCGATGTGATTTGCGAAAACAATGCCGACGGGACGGGATGCACATTTTTTGTTCAGCTTCCGGCAGTTAACGCTGTGGAAACGGCTTCGGTGGCGGGTACGACCCGTTAGCGGCACGCGGGTTGAAACTTGGGGGAAATCCGGAGAGTAAGAAGAGGAATTAATGTCCAACGATTTGCGTATCCGATTTTTGGTGGTCGACGACGAGGCTTCCATTCGGAAGTTGTGCATGACGATCGGTGAAAGGCTCGGCTTTGCGGTCTCGGAAGCGGAAAATGCGGAAGCCGCGCTGGCTTTGGTGGAGGCGCATTTGCCGGAAGTGGTTATCGCAGACCTGAAATTGCCGCAGATGAGCGGGGTCGAGCTGCTGCGCCAGATCAAGCATCTTCTTCCCGCCACCGAAGTGGCCATCATGACCGGCCATGGCACCGTAGAATCAGCGGTCGATGCCATGAAACTGGGCGCGTACGATTACATCGAGAAACCTTTCCGCGTCGAGAAACTGCGATCCCTGCTGCAGCGCATGGCGGAAAAAGTGAGGCTCGTTGCCGAGAATCAGTTCCTGCGGGAGCGCATGGACGCGGAGACGCGCCTGGATGGTATTGTCGGGACATCCGCAAAAATCCAAGACGTGCTGCGCATGGTTGCGCGGCTGAAAGACTCGCCGGCTCCTGTTTTGATCGTCGGCGAAAGCGGGACGGGCAAAGAGCTGGTTGCGCGCGCCATCCATTTTCGCGGGCCTTTGGCGCAAAGGCCGTTCGTCGCCGTCGATTGCGGGGCGCTGGTTCCCACTTTGATGGAAAGCGAGCTCTTCGGCCACGAAAAGGGCGCTTTCACCGGAGCGCTCAGGTCGAAGGCGGGCCTTTTCCAGGCGGCGAATGGTGGAACAATATTTCTGGACGAAATTGGCGAGCTCCCTCTCGAAATGCAGGCCAAGCTGCTGCGCGTGCTGCAAGAAAAGGAAGTGCGGCCGGTCGGCAGCAACGAAAGCGTCCCCGTGGACGTACGCGTGATCGCGGCGACCAACCGAGATCTGGAAGCAGCGTATCGCGCCGGCGCGTTTCGGAAGGATTTGTTCTTCCGGCTGAATGTGGTGATCGTGCATATGCCCGCATTGCGCGAACGCCGCGCGGACATTCCCGTGCTGGTGCGATCCTTTCTGGAGCGCCACGCCGCCGGCGAAAACGTTCAGATCAGTGCAGCGGTGATGAAAGCATTCCTGCAGTACGATTGGCCGGGCAACATTCGAGAACTGGAGAATTGCATAGCCCGCGCTCTGGCTTTGGGCGATCGGCAGTCGATTGGGTTGAGCGATCTTCCGCCTGCGCTTCGCTCCGGCGAAGAAACGGACTTTTCAACCGAGGACTCGCGGGTGCTTGCTTCTACGGCCCTTGCCGACATGGAGCGCATGACAATCATTCGCGTTTTCGAGCAAGTGGGCGGGGATAAGGCGCTGGCCGGCAAAATGCTTGGAATCAGCCGCGCGACGTTGTATCGCAAACTGAAGCTGTATCAGATTCCACTGCGGCAGTCCCGGAAGATGGTTGCGGCCGCAGCTCCGGAGCAGTAGTACTTTCGCGGCATTTGTCTCACGACGGCCAGCACGGCACGCCAGCTAGTGAGACATTTTCGTCGCAGGGTGAGACATGCAAGAGATTGCCCGTGCGACGCCTTCCGTAATTGCCGCAATTCCAATGAGTTGAGTTTCCTCCTGACGCCCACGCTTTGGCCGCACGCGTGCTTTCCTCACTTCATTGCGCCGAGGGCAGGGTGTAGTTCGGCTTGGATAGCACTTTGCGCAAGGGGTCCTGAATTGCCATGACCAAGCTTGCTGGAAAATCTGTGCCGCCCGAGCAGGCGACTCCGTCGCTGAGCGAAAAAGCGGAAGCGATCGCGGGCGCTTGGGCCGAAGCCCGGCTCGTTTATCCGCTTTTTTTCTATTTGGCCACACACTTCCACTTGGCGATTCCGCCTGTTCACGATGCTGCTCTTCCTGCTGCTTGCCCCGCTACGGAACTTTTCGAGCAAGTGATTTGCTGGCTCGACGAAATGGATGCGCAAATCCGGACCAATCAGTTGCGGCAGCTCTTGCACTCGCTCAAAGACGTGAGACCGGAGAGCTTGCGCGCGCTGATTTTGCGCTTGCTCCGACACACCGAACAATCGGCGACCGATCGCGACAACATCGACCTGCTGCTCGCGACGTATTTCGCCCTTTGCGCTCCTGAAGATTTGTATGCCTGCGAAATCACGCTTGCCGATGTGGCCCAGGTCCTGCAGAGCGTTCTCGCCGACGCCGATCCCACGGAACTCGAATGGTGCGGGCCCCTGAATCAAGTGCTCGACGCGATGAAAGAATGCAGAGGGCTGCGCGAAGTATTTGCCGCGAAACTGCTGGAGAAAGGGCGCGAACTGAAGGATGCGGCCGGCTTCATGTTCTATGATCCGGCGGCGCTGGTGGCATTCACGCGATTCAATTTTTTGCTGCGCCGCTCGTTTTTCCGTTTGCTCCACGCGGACTTGCGCGCGATCCGCGAAGGCCTGACCGAGCTTGAGCGTCGTGGCATTTCCACGGTTGATTGCCGCACCGCGGGACTTACTCAGCAGGAACCCGTGGCGCACCTGCGGGAGATTTCGCTCGCGTGGCGCCAACCCATATCCGCCGATTATGCGGCGGAATCCGCGAACCGGACCTTCGAGCAGCTTCTTACTATCCGGGCCGCGGTCGAGCGCGCACTGGGGATCTTACCGGCTGAAGTTAAAGTGCCGGTGATCGGTTCGATTCCTTCGACGGAAAAGCCAAAATCTGTTCCCGCGCCCCCTGAGTGGCAACCCGTGCCGCGGCACGCGCACGAATCCAGCGAGACGCCTGCGCCAAAGCCGCGAATTGTCACGCTGCCCAATCGCAATGAGGCGTCTTCGACGGAGGTTCGTGGCAGCGTGCCATTGTCAGCCGAGCAACCTGTTCGAATTCCTGCGGCGTCAATGGCTCCGACGAAGCCAAGCACACCAGCGGATCATTTGTCAGATCAGGTGTCAGACCGGGCGCCGAGCGCAGAAATCAAGCCGTCGCTGCCGTCCACTTTGCGGCCAGCGCCTCCTGTTCCCGCGCCGGCAGACTCTCCCGCGCCGCCTGCTGAGCGCGCCGCGATTTCCGGGACTCGCACTGCGCCGCCGATGAGCGATGTCCTTTCCCCAGATCTTGAAAAGTGCCTCGAAGGCATTTGGGAACAATTAATCGAGGCGCCGCCTACGCGAGGCCGTTCCATGAGCACGGTGACCCTCGGCGACGCCAGGATCTTGCTATCTGCATGGGAAGTAAACGCGTTCGTCAGTGACGGCGGACAGCTTTCGGAAGATCTTCGCCGTGCGGTAGCCGCGCGTGCCTTGGTTGCACTGGCACGCCAGGAAGAGAAAGTATCTGGCGATCGCACAAAGCTGAACGACGCCGTCGCTTTGGGTCGCGAGGAAATGAAGTATTTGCAAGGGCGCGTTGACGAAGCGCAGCGGACGAAAAATACGGAAGCGGCGGTGAATCTGGGCATCAGCGCCCGGCGCCTGCTTTCCACGATCGAAGAAGCGCAAACGTAAGCAGTGAGTGGGCTCGGCTGGCGCAGTTGTTGCCGTGGCCTTGTCCCGGGAGGTTTATGTGTTGAAAAAGGTTCTTGTCGTCGACGACTCCGTTGCAGCCGTGAAAATGATGCAGGGAATGCTCGAGCAGGGCGGCTATGTATCTGTCGGTCTGAGCGACCCACTGCGGATCGAAGAGGCTATCACCACGGAGCATCCCGGCCTCATTCTTCTGGACGTGGTCATGCCGCAGCGCAACGGTTTTCAAATCTGCCGAGACCTGAAAGGGAACGCATTGTTTGGCGGCATTCCTGTGATTCTGGTCAGCTCGAAAAATACCTCGAGCGACAAGTTCTGGGGCCAACAGCAAGGCGCGGACGCGTATATTGCGAAGCCTTTTACCGCCGAGGAACTCTTGGAAACGGTGCGGAGATTTGCCTGATGCTTGATGATTACAAGCCGGACCACAGCTTCGAGCAGGAGCGTGAGCTCGCCGCCATCGAGCCTGACAGCGGCGAGATGCTCGATTTTCCAGAGACGATCGAGCCGTTCGATGCGTCTTCGCTTAGCGAGCGCAGCCCGGAGAGCCAGTACTGCGTTTTTCGCGCGGGCCGCGAACGTTTTTGCCTTTCTGTTCTTACGATTGAAGAAGTCGTCGGCTGGCCTCCGGTGACACGGGTTCCGCTCGCTCCGTCGTTCTTGATGGGTGTTTTCAACTTGCGCGGCTCCATCGTTCCGCTGGTTGACATTGCATTCACCGAAGGCCGCCGGGCCGGTCTGCTCCCGCGACACGTGGTCGTTGCGGCATTGCGGGACGATGCCAGCGCAACCAATCTTCGTTTTGGCATCGCCGCCGACGAAGTGATCGGCACTTACACCGCGGCGGACGATTCGCTGCTTGACCAAATGCCCAGCGAGATTCCGCATTGCCGCGGCATGCTACGTCACGACGATCGCCTCGCACTGGTGCTCGATTTGAAGAAAATGATCGAAGTATTTCCGGTGCCCGTCATATGAGCTCGCAGGGATCGCATGGTTTTGAATACCGCCGCTTTGGATGCGGCCATCAAGCTTTTCGATTTGGAGGATGTTATGAAATCGCGTCTTAGCTCGACCATCTGGACCCTAATTCTGTGGGATGCAGCCGCGCTCGTCGGAGTTCTCGGCCTCGCGTTCCATGCAGGCGCCGCAGCGAATGGGCAGTCGTTCGCCAATTTTTCGGCGCTTCCGAGCGGAGCGTCGACAAGCCTGCTTTGCGCCGCGGGGCTGGCGATTGCGACGTTTCTGCTGCACGTGATCCTGCTGCCGAAGCGCGTGATCGCGCCGCTGACGGAACTCGCGAGCTTTTCCGAGAAGCTCGCGGCTGGCGACGCTCGCGCGAAAGCGGAGATTGCGTCGTCGGATGAGTTCGGCTTTATCGCTGAGAATTTGAATCGCAGCGCGGCGAAAGTGGCGCGTTCGTCGGTGAGCCAGGAAGCGTCAGAATCGCTGCAACGGAGCATCACCGACCTGCTCAACTTGATCAATCAGGTTTCGCGCGGCGATTTGACGATGCGCGGCAGGGTGACCAACGATGCGCTCGGCAACGTCACTGACTCGGTGAACTTGATGCTCGACAATTTCACAAAGGTTATCGAGCGCGTTCGCAAAGCGGCGGTAGACGTCAACAACAGCGCCGGACACATTCTGTTTGCCGCCGACGAAATGACCACGGGCGCAACACAGCAGGACCAAGAAATCACCAATACTTCGTCAGCCGTGGAAGAGCTGACGGTGTCGATGAAGCAGGTGTCGAACAACGCCGAAGCCAGCGCGGAAGCGGCACGGCGTGCGCTGGACGCCGCAGAACAGGGCAACCGCGCCGTCCGCGACACACTCGAGGGCATGCAGCGCATTCGCGCTTCGGTGCAAGCGACGGCAAAGAAAATCAAATCGCTTGGAGACCGTTCGCTGGAAATTTCGGAAATCATCAACGTGATCAACGACATCACGGAACAGACCAACTTGCTCGCGCTCAATGCCGCCATCGAAGCGGCGCGCGCGGGTGAGGCGGGCCGCGGGTTCGCGGTGGTCGCCGACGAAGTTCGCAAGCTCGCTGAACACTCACGCAGTGCGACAAAGGACATCGCGGCGCTGATCAAAGCCATTCAGGCCGAGACGAACGAAGCGGTGGTCGTCATGGAAGAAGGGACAAAGGAAGTGGAAGTCGGCGCCAGCCTGGCCGATCAAGCTGGAAAAGCGCTCGAAGCGATCTCCAGCGTCGTACGCCAATCCGCCGAACTCGTGCAGGAGATTTCGCTGGCCTCGAAACAACAGGTGCGAGGAACGGAAGGCGTGGCCAACGCGATGCAAATTATTTCCGGAATCACGCGGCAGACTTCGCAAGGCGCGCGGCAAACGGTGGCGACGGTGGGCGACATGGTGAAGCTCTCCGAACAGTTGAACGAAGCTCTCGCTCAGTTCCGCTCTGGATCGAAAAATGGTTCAGAGGCTGCGGCGGACGACGAATCCCGGCCCGTACCAGTGCCCATAGGTGCACGCCGCTAGGCATTCGATTGTGATTCGCTAACGCGCGCCGAATATGAAACATATTGCGACTGCTTCGATTACGGATTACGAGCTCGACGAGATTCGTACGCTCATCGAGCGACGCTCCGGCATTTTGTTCGATGCGTCGCGTGAACGATTTTTCTCGACACGCATTCGCGAACACATGGCGGCGAAGCATTTTGCACACGGCACGGACCTGCTTCGCAAGCTGCATGACTCGAATGTTGAATATGACACGCTGGTCGAGCGCTTACTGACCCAGGAGACTTCCTTTTTCCGCTATCCGGCAGTTTTCGAGGCCTTTCAGAGAAAAGTTCTTCCCGAACTGCACATGAAGAAATTCTGGGAGAATCCGAGGTCTTTGCGTGTATGGAGCGCCGGGTGCGCCACGGGAGAAGAGCCCTATTCCATCGCCATTTCGGTGGCAGACGCTCTGATGTTTTCCGAAGCGTGGAACGTCGAGATTCTGGCGACGGATATCAGCAAGAATGCTCTGAAATACGCGCAGCAAGGAATGTATTCTCGCAGGAATCTCGGTCATCTTTCTCCGCGCCAGCTCGATGCGTATTTTACGGCCTCCGGCAATGAACACGTCATCAAGCCGCGCGTCCGCCGCATGGTTTCGTTCGCGCCCATGAACTTGGCGCAGGCCGTGTACCTCGGACGCCTGGATTGCATTTTCTGCATGAACGTCATGATCTACTTTTCGGAGGCGCGCAGGAATTCGTTGATCCAGCACTTCTACGAATATCTCGAGCCCGGCGGCTATCTGTTTCTCGGCCATTCGGAATCGGTTTCCAATGTTCCCGTGAAGTTTGAGCCGGTTGTCTGCGGGGACTGCATCCTCTATCGCAAGCCAGCGGGCGAAATGATTTATCGCGGCGCGGCGCTCGTGGAAGGTGCCCTATGAGCGATCCGGGAAAAGGTGCAATCGAAGTCTTTCTGCAGGAAGCGTCTGAGCACCTGCAATTCCTACGGGAATATGCGAGCATCCTGCAGGAGCCGCAGCCCAATCCCGAGAATCTCGAACGGCTGTACATTGCCGCGCATACGCTCTCCGGCACTTCGGCGACCTACGGATTTCCGCTGTTCTCGGAAATCTCCGGCAAGCTTGCGCATATTTTTCAGTACACGCGCAACGCGCCTCTCAACTCCGACACCATAGCGCCTCTCACGGAGTTTCTCTCTGACGCCATCTCCGTTCTCGAATTCGATCTGCTCGAAATCAGCGACTCCGCCATGGAAGTGGCATTGGACATTCAAGCATTCAAGCAGCGCTACGCCTTCGCATTCCCTGCGGCTGCACCTTCTTCCACGGTTGAAACCACCATCGCCAGCCCTTCGGGAGAGGCGGCGGATTCGGTTCCGCATCCGATTCAAGAAGCTACTTCGCATTATGACTCCCTGCCGCACGATGATGAGGTTGCCGAAGAAGTTCTGCAGTTTTTCGTTCCCGAAGCCGAGGAACATCTCCAAACCGTTACGGAATGCCTGCTCGCGCTGGAAACAAATCCAAATCCCGAGGACGTGAACCGGCTGTTTCGGGCCATGCATACGGTCAAGGGCTCGGCGGCTCAGGTTGGCCTGCATCGCATTTCCGCGATCGCCCATCGCGTCGAAGATTTGGTTGGGCAAGTTCGCGACGGCATTCTTGCTCCTAGCGCAGAACTCACTGATCTGTGCCTGGAATCCGCTGACATTCTGAAGAAGTTCTTGCATCACCAATGGCTCAGCGAAGCTGACGCTCGCACAGCGGTCGACCTGCTGCTTTCACGCATTTCTGAATTTCTGCCGGACGAAACAAACATCCCGACGCCGGCCGATTCGGTCGAAAGCGCCATGGTTCAAGCTGCTGTTGAGGGGGCGGGACTCGCCCATTCCGCCGACTCCGCGCACAGCGATGACGCGACCGCTGCGGCGTCCAAGCCCTCTCCTATGAATGCGCCCCAGATGCACTCTGTCCGCATTTCGCTGGAGCGTTTGGACAAAATGATGAACGCGGTCGGCGAGCTGGTCATCAACCGCACGCGCATGATCGGCCGTCTGGCCGAGCTTGAGAAGCTCGTCGAAATCTTGAATTTCTCCAAGTCTCGCCTGGGAGAGAAGATTTCCGGGTTTCAAGACAAGTACGAATTCCGATGGGTTGGAGCGCAGTCTACGTCGCTTTCTTCAAACGCGAGTCCGCAACATGCCTCCAGGACGCCTTCCGACAGTCGCCATGATCCGTTCAGCGAATTCACCGAACTCGAGATGGATCGGTATGATGACTTCAGCATTCTCTCCCGTTCTCTGGCGGAAATCTCCGCCGACGTAAACGAGGTTCTCGCGCAGCTCGGCGGCTTTATGGGCCGCGTTGACGCGGATATCGATGAATTTACGAAACTGGCGCATCACCTTCAGGATCAGATTACGCAGGCGCGGATGGTTCCCATCGGCAATCTGTACACGCGGCTGTCGCGCACGGTGCGCGATGCCGCGAAGATGTCAGGCAAAGAAGTCGACTTCGTTCTGGACGGCGCTTCTACAGAACTTGACAACAACATCATTCAGCAGATTTCCGATCCGCTGATTCACATTGTCCGCAATGCCGTTGCGCACGGCCTGGAAATGCCGGAGGAGCGCGCGCAACAAGGCAAGAATCCCCGAGGGCGCATCGCTGTGCGCGCCTATCACCGCGGCAATCACATTTTCATCGAAGTGGAAGACGACGGCTGCGGCATTGATGCGGAGAAGATTCGCGCCCGCGCCGCCGAATCCGGATTCGTTTCCCCCGAGCAAGCGCGCCAGATGAACGACCGCGAATTGCGCAATCTTCTCTTTTTGCCCGGATTTTCCACGGCTCACGAAAAGACCGAACTGGCCGGCCGCGGCGTGGGCCTGGACGTTGTCAAATCCAACCTCGATGCGCTCAATGGCGAAGTGGAAATACGCACCGAAGTTGGACAGGGTTCCTGTTTCACGCTGAAGGTTCCGCTCACGCTGATTATTTCACAGGCGCTCTTCGTTCGTTGCGGTGCATCGCTTTTTGCTTTGCCGCTTGGTTTCGTCGAGGAAATTCGGCGCTTGCGTCCCGAGGAGATTGAGGACGTCGGCGGCAAACTGCTCACGAAAGTTCGCGATGAGATTATCGATGTGGTTCGGCTCGACGCGCGCCTAGGCCTTCCCCTACTCGAAACAGTGAACGGTTATTTCCGGATGGTCATCGTCAAAGTCGCGGGGCGACGCGTTGGCTTGGCCGTGGACGAAGTCCTGCGAAAAGACGAAGTGGTCATCAAGAATCTTGGGGGATTCCTTCGCAACATCAGGCTTTTCCCCGGCGCGACGATTGCTCCTGACGGAAGTTTGATTCTTGCCATCGACTTGCATCGGCTGGTTGCCCAGGAACTCTCCGAGCACGCCTCGATCAGCGCCACGGCTGCGGCAGCGCGGGTGTTTGCGCCGGGAGCCGCGGCGGTGGCGTCGGGAAGCATTCCCGCGGAAGCGATTGACGAAGTTCAGAGCGAGCGCGTGGTCGTCGTCGTGGATGATTCCATCAGCGTGCGCAAATTCGTCGGCAGGATGCTCGAGAAAGCCGGCTATCGCGTGCTGCTTGCTTCTGACGGCCTGGAGGCGACGGAGCTTGTGGCGCAATCGGGCGCGCATTTGATCATCACCGACCTCGAAATGCCACGCATGAACGGATACGAGCTGATGAGCCATTTGCGCCAGAACCGGGAAACACGCCGGATTCCGACCATGGTCGTCACCTCGCGCGCCGGCGCAAAACACCGCGACCGCGCACTAAAGGAAGGCGCGGTGGCATTCCTCACAAAGCCCGTACAAGAGGAACAATTGCTTGCGGCCGTGGCGTCGATTCTAGGAGTGGAGAAGGCGGGGCTGCGTCATCGGCCCGTGCCTGTTGGCTGAAACCATGAATGCCGCCGCAAAAAAGATTCGCGTGCTGCTGGTGGACGATTCGTCCTTCATGCGCAAAGTGCTGCACGGCATCGTCAGCGCCGATCCTCAGATGGAAGTCGTCGGCCAAGCCAAGGATGGAAACGAAGCGATCGCTATGGCGCAATCGCTCAAGCCCGACGTGATCACCATGGACATCAACATGCCGCACATGGATGGTTTGCAGGCGACCGAACAGATCATGTCGCAGAATCCCAGGCCGATTGTCATTGTCAGTTCGGAAACGCGCGACGGCGCCTCAAGCACGCTGGCTGCTTTGGAGCTAGGCGCGATTGATTTCATTTCCAAGCCTTCCAGTGGTATCGACCTTGATATGAACTCAGTTGGCATCGATCTGAATCGCAAGTTAAAGATGGCGGCGAAAGTTCACGTGATACGCACTGCGGCGCGACCGAAGCTCCGTGCTGGCGCAGCGCATCGGTCTGCTCCTTCGGTCGTCTCGACTGAGCACGCCGGCTCAACTGCTGTGGTAGGTAGTCGTTTCCCCCTGGTGGTGATCGCCGCTTCCACGGGCGGGCCAGCGGCGGTCATGCGCCTCGCGGCGGATTTTCCGAAGGATCTTCCCGCTGCAGTTGTATTGGTTCAACACATGCCCGCGAGCTTCACCAGCCAATACGCTATCCAGCTCGCCGACGCGACGGAAATCGAAGTAAAAGAAGCCTTAGCGAATGAGGCTCTCGGGCCCGGCGTTCTCTATGTCTGCCCTGGTTCACACCATCTCCGCATTTCGCCGAAGGGGCGCATCGTGCTCGATAGCGGCGCGCGCATTTCCGGGTACCGCCCCTGCGCCGATGTCGCGATGGAAACTGCGGCCGGCTGGACCGGACCAATGACCACAGGCGTGGTTCTCACCGGCATGGGCAACGATGGTTCGCGCGGCGCTCAGGCAATTTATTCCGCTGGCGGGGCGGTTTTCGTTCAGGACGAGGCGACTTCGGTCATTTTCGGAATGCCCGCGGAGGTTATTAAAACGGGGTTTGTAAGCCAAGTTCTTCCGCTGGATCAAATTGCCGCGGCGATTGAAAAACGCGTGCGCCAACTTGCCAGCGCTCCACAGGCCGTGCTGCCATGAAAATCGCGCCGAGCGAACCGCGGCCAGGGCGCCGCTCTTCTCGCAGCGAGCCGGTGATACTTTTCTCCATTGCGGGCCAGATGTTTGCGATCAATGCGAACGCCATTCAGGAAATCCGTACCACGGACAGCATTTCGGCCGCCGCTTCCGAAGTTTCGGCTGGCGGCATCGCGAAAGTGCGCCATCGCTTGCGTCGCGGCCACAAAACTTTTCACGTGGTAAATGGTTGCGTTCATTTTGGGCTGGCAACGTCGCGTCCGGCGCAGGTTGTGGTCCTGCGAAATCATCGCATCGCTGTTCTCGTGGACTCCATCGATCGGATGGAGACGATGACGTTGCTTATGGCCCTGCCGCCCGGATTCTGCGGCCCCGAGCGTTTGTGGTATCGCGGAATAACCTTAGTCGCTGAAAATGTTGTTCCGGTCGTGAGCCCGTCAGGATTTTTGACGGAGCTGGAACTCGCGCAATTGGACGCGGCAGCGGCGGAGTCTGACGTTGCCGCAGAGGCTGCTGTTCAGGCGGCACATCAGGCACCCGCGGAGCACCCTGAATGACCGTCGCGGTCGAAACTCCCGCAAAATCTTTTGTTCTCTTGCCGTTGGGCAACCGCCGTATTGCCTTTGCGGCGGACTCCGTCATCGAGCTTACCGCGTTTGAGAAGCTTCAGCATTTTCCGCACGGTACGCCGTGGATTTCCGGCGTGCTTGTGCGCCGCAGCCGTGTGGTACCGGTCTGCGATGTCAGCAAATTATTCGGCGAAGTGGCACTCTCGGTGGGCCGTTTCTATTTGATCGCGGAATGGCAGGAGCGCGGCGTGCGCGACTGGTGCGCCATTCCGGTCGCTGGAGAATGCGAACTGGCGTCTGCCGAATCGGTGCTGCCTGTCGATCCGCAAACGAGCGCGCGGCCTTGGTTCGTTGCCGGGCTCATATCCGTCGCCGGCCAAGAGATAGAAGTCGTCGACTTGACCAAGCTCATTCAGGCGCGCCGTGTGGCGCTCGAAAGCCCCGCTGCGGAGCCTGCGTCATGAGCGTTGCCGTGGCGCAGCCGAAAATTTTGCTGATTGACAGCAACGTGTATTTTTCCAAAAAGCTCAGTGATGCGTTGAAAACGGAAGGATTCGAAGTGGTCACAAGCTCCCAAGCCGCATACGCGCTCACCATGCTCGAATGGAATCGCCCAGCGGCTGTGCTTTGCGCAACGAATCTTCGCGAAATGAGCGCCTACGAAATCGCGCCGATTCTACGCGCGGATTCGAAAACCGCCGCGATTCCTATCATCGCCGTGGGCAATGGCGGAGATCAGGCGCTCATGGAGGCGTTTCGTTCCGGCTGCGACGACTATGTGGATCGCCGCTGCGCGCCGGACGACATCGCAGCGCACGTGCGCGCATTCCTTCTGAGCCGCCAGGAAGGCTTCCAGCCGACGCAAATGGTCCCAAGCTCCATGGCCACGCTTACCGGCGATCTGTCTCGCATGGACTTGCCCGGCGTGATTCAAATGCTGAATCAGGCCCGGCAGACTGGCGCCCTGAATATCAATGCGGGGGACACGGACGGCGTCATCTACTTCGACGGCGGCGAGCTGTCGCATGCGGAGTGCGGGGTGCTTTTCGGGGATGAGGCAGTCGTTTACATTCTCAAGTCTTGCGAAGGCGCCGGCAAGGGTGTCTACAAATTTGTGTACGGCACCACTGCCACGCATCACACTGTGCTGCGTTCGGCCACGGACCTGATGCTCGATGCCATGCGCGAGCTGGACGAAGCAGCCCACGAAGCGGAATCCAGTGAAAGCGGCGGAGAAGTATCTGAGCCGCGGTCCGGGAATCCATCAAGGAGCGGCCCCGATAAAATCGAATGGGAGCGGCCATGAGCGAAACGCCCGGAACTGTTGCGGAAAAAGTGCCTACGGTTTACTTCATCGATGACAGCGCCACGATGCGCGAAGTCATCAAGATCGCCTTCCGTCGCGAGTCGATGAACGTGATCACCTGCCACGATGCTGCTTCCGCGTTGGCGCAATTCAACGAAACGGCCCCCGATGCGGTCATCACCGATGTGATCATGCCGGGCAAAGACGGCTACGAAGTTTGCCAGTTCATCAAGAAGGACGCCAATCTTGCGAAAACGCCGGTGATTCTGATGTCCGGCGTCGTCGATCGAACCGTGGCCGAAAAGGCCATCGCCGCGTGCGCCGATGAGCTGATTCGTAAACCGTTTCAGCCGCAGGAGCTGATTACGCGCGTCAAAAATCTGCTCAATCCGAAGCCACAAGCCGCTCACGCACAAGAGCCGTCCGCGAGAGCTGAGGCGCGCCCTGCCGCTGCGGCGTTGTCGGGAATTTTCGCCATGTCGGCTGAACCAGCGCGGGCAGTGGTGCGGCCTGTTCCTGCGATTGCGGGGAGCCAGCGGCCCCCTGTTTCAACCCCGGCCTATTCTTCGCCCCGGCCTGCTGCGACCTCAGGCGAAATTCAGAAGCTGCGCTTTGAGATTCAGCGGCTCGAGATGCTCGTCAAGAAGCTTCAGTCGGACCTCGAAGCCGAGCGCCAATATGTTGCCTCGCTCGAATTGCATATGCGAACCCTCCAGGAAGCCGAGTGACTTCTACATATGTTTCGACGTCAAGAATTCTTGAACCACCCCGCTCACGTCTCTATGCTGGACGGTCGCTTCGTAATTCATGTGCTGCATGTCGTGATCTGAAATTGTGCCAGCTAGTTCCGCGATTGCCGTCATCACTTCCGGATGCTTTTTCGCGATTTCGCCACGGACGATAGTCACCGCCTGGTACGGCGGAAAGTAATGTTTGTCGTCTTCAAGCACGGTGAAGTCGCTGGTCAGCAATTGTCCGTCGGTCGTGTTGCCGGCCACGATGTCCACTTGGCGCGCCGTCAGCGCGCGATAGAGAAGCCCTAAATCCATAATCCGCGGAGCGCCAGAAAATTTCAGGCCATA
Source organism: Candidatus Acidiferrales bacterium (assembly GCA_049678505.1). Classification (GTDB taxonomy): domain Bacteria; phylum Acidobacteriota; class Terriglobia; order Acidiferrales; family UBA7541; genus DAHUXN01. Next base: position 52,978 of record JBAUEH010000031.1, on the reverse strand, counting down.
GGTTTTCACGAATCCATCATATCCGTCGGGACGTTCCATGAATTCGTATCCGAATCCGGGGTGCCAAGACGGAGCATACTTCGCGGCTTGCGAAATGGTTTGAATCTGATCCTTCTGCGCATCTGTTCCGCGAATCACAATGGCGAAACTGTCGTTGAATCCCAGAGGCGGCTCGACGATGAGGTTGAAACGTTTCGCATACTCACTGCGAACACGTTCAAACACGGCATGAGGATCTTTCTCCGGCGGCCCTTTCAGTACTGCGGTTAGCGCCGTACCTGTGTACTCCACGTACATATCGATCCGGCCGGCGAGCAGTGCCTGGTGGCAAATATACGTACCAGCAAGATAGAAGCGCCGCTCGACGTGCATTCCTGTCCGTGCTTCAATTTGTTGCGCAAGGAGCTCACCGAGAATGGCCTGCTCAGGGAAATTTTTCGAGCCAACGACGATGGTATTTTGGCGATTGACGCATCCCGCGGCGAAGATGGCTGCGACGATGCAGGTGAGGATCGGCCAGCGCATGGTGTTACCGCGCTTGGCGCATGCGCCGCTCGAACAGTCCAAGGACGATGTCCGCGAAGAGCGCGAGAATCGCTGCGGGAATCGCGCCGGCAAGAATCACGCGGTTGTCGACCATTGCCAGGCCGCGAAAAATGAATTCTCCCAGTCCGCCCGCGCCTACCGCTGCGGCGATTGTTGCAATGCCGACCGTCCATACCGTCGCCACGCGGATTCCCGCAAGCAGGACGGGTAGCGATAGAGGCAGCTCCACGCGAAAGAGAATTTGTGAATCGGTCATGCCCATCGCTCGCGCGGCCTCTCGCACGTTTGGATCGATTCCCTGGATGCCGGTCATCGTGTTCCGAATAATCGGCAGCAGGGCGTACACCGCCAGCGCAACGATGGCCAGGCGGTCGGCGCGAGCCCCCAGCCACGGCACCGGCAGTAGAAAACCGAACAGCGCCAGGCTCGGAATTGTCTCCGCAACATTGGCGCTGCCAAGAATTGGCTTGGAAAGCCACGGCTTGCGTGTCACCGCGATGCCGAGAGGGATCCCCACGGCGATTGCCAGCAGCATCGCGATTACCACCAGCCACAGGTGCTCGCCTGTGGCCTGCAGAATTTCCATACGATGCGTTAAAAAGAAATGGACGAGATTCATTGCGTGCCCCGTTTCTCCGGAGGCTGCCGCGTCGCGCCTCTTCCCAGCGTGGCGACATAAGCGGCAGGTAGCGGCTCCGTCGCGCGAAGGAAGTCTTGCGGTTCGTAGGTGCCGACCAGCTCTCCAGCATCCAGCAGCGCGATACGCGTGCCGAAAAGCAAAGCTTCGCGAATATCATGCGTAACGAAAATAATTGTCTTTTGCAAATCTTGTTGAATCGCAAGAAATTCCTTCTGTATTTCGGCGCGAGTCAGAGGATCAAGCGCTCCGAACGGCTCGTCCATCAGCAAAATGGGAGGGTCGGCCGCGAGCGCGCGCGCCACGCCGACACGCTGCTTCTGGCCGCCGGAGAGTGCGTGCGGGCGCCGCTCGGCGAATTGCGATGGATCAAGCCCAACGGTCCGCAGCAATTCCGCGACGCGTTCCTTTCTGCGATTTTCAGGCCAATGCTCCAGCTCCGGAACCAGACCGATATTTCTTTCGACGGTGAAATGCGGGAAGAGGCCGGCTTCCTGAATGACGTACCCGATTTGGCGCCGCAGACGAATGGGATCCCACTCCGTCGTCGCGCGGCCTTTGACCAGAACTTCTCCGCGGTTCGGCTCAAGAAGGAGGTTCACCAGCTTCAGGGCCGTGGTTTTTCCCGAGCCGCTGCGCCCGAGCAACACGAGCGTTTCTCCGGTGCTCACTTGGAGAGACAAGTTCTTAAGGATGATCTGGCCGCCGTGGCGGAACTCGGCTTGGCGAAACTCAATGGCCGCTTTGAATTGTGCTTCGCCCATCCGCTGATTCTAGCGTGAATAGCCTTTGCATCGATGCGAGAAGGCGTAAACTTAGCCTACCGGCTGGCAGAATGAAGTATCTTAGGGGCCAGGAAAAACATGCTTCCCTATCTCATGCAGTTCCAAGACGCTGGAATCCTGCTTCTGAGGCTGATGGTTGGGCTGATTTTCATTTCCAGCGGATGGAAACACATGAAGGATCCCGCAGGCCGCAGCAAGAGCATTGGCATGAGCAAGGGATTTACTGTGTTTCTGGGCGCTGCGGAAATCGCCGGCAGTCTAGGCGTTATCTTCGGAGTCTTGCCGCAGCTCGCCGCGCTAGGCTTGATCCTGCTCATGCTGGGAGCCATACAAAAGAAGATCTTCGTGTGGCACACCGGCTTCTGGGGCAAAGATGGCTACGGCTGGCATTATGACCTGATGATGATCGTGATGAGCATCGTGATTATTGTCACCGATGGCGGCCGGTACATCCTGGTCAGGTGAACGGACGAAGCTTCAGAGCCTCAGTTTTCAATAACTTACATCGGCTTCTAATTCCGGGGCTGTCGATTAGAAAACACAGGCAAGGCTCTGTTTCTAATCGACAATAAAACCACCCTTTTCATTCCGCAGACACACAAGGTAGCTCAACAACAGCCAACTTAGGGCTCAATTCCGGCATGTACGCGAGATGGGGCGGAGAAAACGAGATTACAATAAATTTATTTACCATGAGGGTAGAAATAAAGCAAGTACTTTTCAATGCAGCGAAAAGCCGTCCAAGGTAAGAATTTTCGCGAGAGGGCAAATCTGCCTAATTTTCACCTGTCGCGGTAAACCAATACTTCCGCGGGCGCGCCCTGATGCGCGGGGACCGAGACGTAAAGCCTATGCAGGCTTGCAACATATTGCGAATTGCGCGCGCCCGGTCCCGACGCAACTTCACCGAGGGATTCGTAATTATCGGCGGACTTTTGCAGATAGACATATACCGCGCCGTCTCCCGCGCCACAGGAAGCGTAAATGCGCTTGCTCTGCGGATCGAAGGTCAGGTCGTCAACACCCTTGCCGATGGGCAGACCCTGAATTTCCTTTCCCGTTTGCGTGTCGAAAATGGAAATTTCTCCGTTGCGGCAACCGATGAAAAGGCGGTGATCAGCTTCGTCAATCGCGGCGGGAACATTTTGTTTGCACAACGTGACCGGCCAACTAGTGGTGAAGCGATATTTTTCGCGGTCGATGACGTCAACTTGGTTCTTGCCGGTGTTGTTCACATAGAGGCGAGAGCTCGCTGTATCCACCGCCATAGCTTCCACGTGCGGGCTGCTGATTTTTATTTCGCCGGCCTTCACATCCGTATTCGTGTCGATCACGCTCACCAGAGATTCTGCCTGGTGAGCGTCTTCGCCGCCATTGACGATGTAGAGATATCGCATTGTTGGATCGTAGGCCATGGAATCGGCGTCAAGCTGCAATTTGACCGACTTGGCCAGGCGATACGTTTTGCCATCGAAAATTTTCAGATCACCGGCGCCGCCATCCGTAACGTAAATCCTATTCGCCGTTTGGCGAAAGGCGATGGCATGCGGAATTTCGACGCCACTGATTCTGTGAATCACCGCTCCGGTTTTCAAATTCAAGACCAGAACTTCGTGGATGTTTTCCCCAGCAAGGAAGAGACGGTTGCCTTGAAGATCGACGCCGAAATGGTCGAAACGGCCGGTAACGTCACTGGGCAGCCGGAAGCGCTGGACGAGTCTGAGCGGTGCGGGTGGCTTGGGAGCGGCGATAGCACTCGGAATGAACGGCAGGAAAAGTGCAGTGACTGCTGTCAGGATAAATCTCTTGAGCATGTTCTTGGGATTCGTCAGCACGCGAAGCCTCCATTTCGCACTGGGAGAATAGAATAAGATTTTCGAGACCGGATGGGCAATGCAGGAACTACCTGACAAGTGCCAACGTCATGTCTTGAGGTAACTACGGACATTTTGAAGAACCTGCGTGAGCATAGCTGGCGTCAAACGGCCGGTAAAAGTGTTCTGCTGGCTCGGATGGTAAGAGGTGAAGATACAGGGAAGGTCTCCGGGAAGCTGATACGTGACTCCATGGGCGAAAGGATAAGCAGACTGACTGGGAATCAAGCCGCGATCCTTGAGGATTCGGAGATACGCCTTCAGGGCAATGCCACCTAACACTAAGATGGCCTTGGGATTGAGGATGCTTAGCTCGGTTTCGAGGTAAGGGCGGCAATTCGCAAATTCAGAGGGAAGCGGTTTATTGGCAGGGGGAGCACAGCGAACCGCGACGCCGATATAGGCATTGTGGAGCACGAGTCCATCATCTCGGCTAACTGACGTGCCCTGGTTGGCGAATCCGGTACGATGCAGCGCGTTAAAGAGGAAGTCGCCGGAGCGATCGCCTGTGAAAGCGCGACCGGTACGATTTCCGCCATGGGCGGCGGGCGCAAGACCCACGATCAGGAGCTGGGCATTGGGATCGCCGAAGCCCGGGAGCGGCCTGCCCCAGTAATCCCACGCGAGAAAGGCGCGGCGCTTGGTGCGAGCCACGGATTCGCGATAGCGCACCAGGCGAGGACACTTGCGGCAGGATACAATCGTGTCGTTGAGGATTTTCAACTGATTCTTCGCGGAGTTCATGAGGCACTTGTCTGCGCCAGAAGCATTTCGCGAAAAATTGACACGGCGGCAACGCGCAGACTAGCATACTTGAAGCGATTTTCCCTGTCTGCGCCGGGAACTCTGCAAGCCGTTGTAATCAAGAGAGTGTTTGCGGGTAATGGAAACGAAAACCGAGTCGAAGAACGTTCTCGCGCGCATTGTGGAGCGGCGACGCGAGGCGATCGCGCATCGAAAACGCGTGCTGCCCGACGTGGCGCTTAAGCTGGCGGTAGAGAAGAAGTCTACGCCGGTGCGGGATTTCGCTGGACCGCTCACGCGAGAAGGGTTGAACATCATCGCGGAACTGAAAAAGGCTTCGCCATCGCGAGGCCTTCTGCGCGAGGACTATCAGCCGGCGAAAATTGCACCGGAATTAGAGGCGAGCGGCGCGGCAGCGCTGTCCGTGCTCACAGAGGAGGATTTTTTTCAGGGCTCGCTGGCGGATTTGAAGGAAGTGTCGAAGGCGACCAAAATACCCATCCTGCGGAAAGATTTCATAGTGGACTCCTGGCAAGTGTGGGAGTCGCGCGCCGCGAACGCGGATGCGTTCCTGCTGATCGTCGCGATTCTCGATGACGGCGGCTTGCGCGATTTGCTTGCGCTGGGCCGAAAGCTCGGGATGGAGGCGCTGGTGGAAACGCATTCGCGCGAGGAATTGAGCCGCGCGATAGGCGCGGGAGCGAAAATTATCGGCGTGAACAATCGCGATTTGAAAACACTCGAGGTGAGGATCGAGACGTCGCTCGAACTGGCCGAACTGATCCCGGAAGAATGCGTGGCGGTGAGTGAATCGGGCATTCGGAGTCACGCCGATTTGGTGCGCATGCGGCGAGCGGGGTTTGACGCGTTTCTCGTTGGGGAGCATCTGATGACTGCGCCGGATGCGGGCGCGGGATTGACCAAGCTACTCATCGAACATGGCGGATGAACCGCGAAAGCGATCTTCCGCGGCACAGATCACAGGCTGAAAGCTAGCCGTGGAAGCACGAAATGGTGAGAGTGAAGATTTGCGGAATTACGAATTTGGCTGATGCGAAGGTGGCCATCGATGCCGGCGCGGATGCGTTGGGCTTTAATTTTTATGCCAAGAGCCCGCGGAGAATTGCCGTTTCTCAGGCGCGCGAAATCATCGGGCATTTGCCGCGGCGTATAAGCGCCGTGGGCGTTTTCGTAAACGCTTCGACGGCAGATGTTCTGAAGATCGCACGCACAGTGAAATTGGGAGTGTTGCAACTGCACGGCGACGAAAGCCCGAAGGCGATAGCGCGATTGGCGCGCGAATTCCCAGTGATAAAGGCTTTTCGGGTAGGGCCAGCATTTCGGGTCAAAGAGTTGGAGAAATATCCGAGCGCTTCGGCTTTTCTGCTCGATGGTTTCGACGGCAAATTGCACGGAGGAACAGGAAAGCGTTTCGATTGGCGCATCGCGAGGCAGGCGAAACGCATCGCGCCGGTGATTTTAGCAGGCGGGCTGACGAAGGAGAATGCGAGAAAGGCGATGCGCACCGCAAAGCCGTTTGCGATCGATGTTTGCAGTGGAGTGGAAGCGTCACCGGGAAGGAAAGACGCGAAGAAAGTGCGAGCGTTCATGGCGAAGGTCAACAAAGAACGCGGGAAGAAGGCATGAAGAGCGCAGTGACCACAGAAAAAATGCCGGATGCGCGAGGGCGATTTGGCGTCTACGGCGGACGCTATGTGCCGGAAACGCTGATGGCTCCGTTGGAGGAGCTAGAGCTCGTATATGAGGAAGCCCGCGGGGATGCTGTGTTTCAAGCACAACTCCATGACCTGCTGAAGAATTTTGCCGGACGGCCAACGCCGCTTCAATTGGCTCCACGGCTTACGGAGCATCTCGACGGAGCGAAGATTTATCTGAAGCGCGAGGATTTGCTGCACACCGGCGCGCACAAGATCAACAACTGCATTGGGCAGGGACTGCTTGCGCTGCGAATGGGCAAACGTCGCGTGGTTGCGGAAACAGGCGCGGGGCAGCACGGAGTGGCGACGGCGACAGTGGCGGCGAGGCTGGGACTTGAGTGCACAGTGTATATGGGTACGGAGGACATGGAGCGGCAGCGGTTGAATGTTTTCCGAATGCGGCTGTTGGGCGCTGAAGTCGTCGGCGTCGATTCAGGTAGCAAGACGCTCAAGGACGCGATTAATGAAGCGATGCGCGATTGGGTGACGAATGTGAGAACGACGCACTACTTGCTGGGTTCAGTGCTCGGCGCGCATCCCTATCCCATGATGGTGCGGGATTTTCACCGTGTGATTGGAAAGGAGGCGCACGCGCAGATTCTGGAGACTGAAGGCCGCTTGCCGGATTGGCTTTTCGCGTGCGTCGGCGGGGGATCGAATGCGATTGGGCTGTTCTACGAATTTCTCGGCGATTCAAGCGTGAAGATGGTCGGCGTGGAAGCCGGAGGGCATGGAGGCACGCTCGGCGAACATGCCGCGCGGCTCGCCGCTGCGGCGGGATTTGCAGGGGCAAAACCGGGAGTGCTGCAAGGCACACATACTTACCTGCTGCAAAATGCTGACGGACAGATCGCGACGACGCACTCTGTTTCTGCGGGACTGGATTATCCTGCGGTGGGTCCGGAGCATGCCTGGCTTGCCGAGCAGGGACGCGTGGAATACACGGCGGTACGCGACAATGAAGCAGTGGCGGCGCTGCGCACGTTGGCGCGCTTGGAAGGAATCATTCCGGCATTGGAGTCGGCGCATGCGGTGGCCGAAGTGATCAAGCGCGCGCCGAAGATGAAGAAGAGCGAAATTATCATCGTGAATTTGTCCGGACGCGGCGACAAAGATATGGAGATCCTGGCGAAGTATGTCTGAACCGGCAAGCACAACGGCGCAACTGAAAACGAGGATCGGGCGAAAATTCGAGGAGCTCGCGCGCAAGAGCGAGCTGGGGCTGGTCGCTTATTTAACCGGGGGCGATCCGTCGATCGAAGGCACGGAAGAGATTGTCTTGCGCGTCGCCGAGGCCGGGGCTGACGTGATTGAGCTGGGGATTCCGTTCAGCGATCCCGTTGCGGATGGGCCAACGATTCAGCGCGCAAGCGAACGAGCATTGCGAGCGGGAACTACGCTCGAAAAAGTGATTGGGCTGGTTGCGGCGCTGCGAAGGAAGACCGACGTACCGCTGGTTTTGTTCGGCTATTTCAATCCAATATTGCAGATGGGGCTCGATAACTTTGCGAGGAAGGCTTCCACCGCGGGCGCAGATGGAGTGTTGGTTACGGACATGACTCCGGAGGAGTCGAGCGAGTATCGCAGCACGATGCATGCGAGCGGGCTGGATACGATCTTTCTGGCTGCGCCAACGTCCACGGATGAACGATTGAAGCGGATCGCGGACGCGTCGAGCGGATTCTTGTACGTGATCTCGCGCACCGGTGTTACTGGCGCGAAAGATTCACTGCCGGAGGAGCTGCCGGCGATGGTGCGTCGCGCGCGAAAGTTCACGCGATTGCCGATTGCCGTGGGATTCGGGATTTCGGTGGCGGCGCAGGTGACCGTGCTTGGCGGAATCGCGGACGCGGTCGTGGTGGGGTCGTCGCTGGTTGCCGAGATTGAAAAGGCAGCGTCATTGAGCGAAGCAGCGGAAGGCGCGGCTGCGCGCGTGCGGGTCTTGAAGGAAGCCGCGAAGCATGGAGTGAGTCGCAGAGGCTAGATGTATGAGCGAAGCAGGTGAGTTTCGCCGCGTGGCAATACTGGGAGCTGGGCTGATCGGCGCGTCGTTTGGCGCAGCGATGGAAAAGGCGCGGTCCGGCGTTTCGATCGTAGCGTATGACCGGCCGGAAGTTTTGCGCAAGCTGCGAGAGAGCAAGCTTGGATGGGAAACGTCCGAGGATTTGGGAAAAGCAGTTCGCGGCGCGGATTTGATTTACGTTGCGTTGCCGGTTGGCGCCGCGATTGAAATGCTGCCGGAGATTGCCTCGCAATGCGATTCGCGAGCGCTGGTGACCGATGCAGGCAGCACGAAGGCGCGGATTTGCAGAGCTGCGCAAAAGGCGTTTGCTGGTGGAACGAAGTTCCTTGGGGGGCATCCGATTGCGGGGAGAGAACTGAGTGGGTTGGAGCACGCGGACGCGAATTTATTTCGCGGGAAGCGCTATGCACTGGTCAATGATGAGTGGGGAAGAGAAGACAAGAGCGATTCCAGAGTGCGGCAGTTTGTAGAGCTAGTGCGAGCGATTGGCGCAGAACCCGTGTGGAGTGATGCGGAAACGCATGATTGGGCGATGGCGGTGGTTTCGCAAATGCCGCAACTGGTCGTGATTGCGGTGGCGCGAGTGATCTCCGATGAAACGGACGAAACTGGGCGGCCATTATCACTTGCCGGCAGCGGCTTGCGCGATCTATTGCGAACGGCGGGAAGTCCGTATGAAATCTGGCGAGATATTTGCATGACCAATACGGAAAACATTGCGCGTTCCCTCGACCGCGTGGCGCAGGCCATTGATTTTCTGCGGACGCATTTGACGAGCCGGGAGTTGGAGAAGGAATTCGCCAGCGCAAACGAAGTGTATAAGGCGCTTCGCGAAATGGATTTGGCATTAGAGGCCAACAAAGGGCGAGTTGGCGAAGCAATCCGCAGAGCAGGCAGCGATGGATAAACGGGTGGCGAACGCGGAAGCGGCGATCGAGCGCGTCGGAGACGGCGCGACAATTCTGGTTGGCGGATTCGGAATGTGCGGTGTGCCGGAGCATTTGCTGCGCGCGCTGCGAGCCAAGGGGACGAAGAATTTGACGCTGGTGTCGAACAATGCTGGAACCGACAATTATGGGATCGGCTGGCTACTCGAATCCAAGCAAGTCAAGAAGATGATCGCGAGTTACGTCGGCGAGAACAAACGATTCGAGAGATTGGCGCTGAGCGGCGAAATCGAGGTCGAGCTGAATCCGCAGGGAACTCTCGCGGAGCGCATGCGCGCCGGCGGCGCGGGCATTCCGGCGTTTTTTACTCCAACGGGATATGGGACGCAGGCGGCGGAAGGAAAAGAGACGCGTATGTTCGAAGGACGGAACTACGTGATGGTGCCATGGCTGCGGGGCGATTTCGCGTTCATCAAGGCGTGGCGAGGCGATCGGTGGGGGAATTTGATGTACCGGAAGACAGCGAGAAATTTCAATGCAGTAATGGCAACGGCGGGAAAGCACGTGATTGCCGAGGTGGAAGAGTTGGTGGAACTCGGCAGCTTGGCGCCCGATTGCATCCATACGCCAGGAATTTTTGTCGATGCGATTTTTCAAGGAAAGCACTACGGCAGGCCGATTGAAAAGAGGACGCTCCGCAAAAGCTGAGTGCATACGTCGAAGTTAATTTCGACGACAGAACGTAAACGAAAACATGGCTACGAACATGGACAAGCGGGAATTCGTGGCGCGTCGCGTGGCGCAGGAGCTTCACGACGGCGATTATGCAAATTTGGGGATCGGGTTGCCGACGCTCGTGCCGAATTTCCTGCCGCCGGATGTGGAAGTTGTGCTGCAATCCGAAAACGGCATGCTCGGCGTGGGGCCGTACCCGCGCGAAGGCGAAGAAGATCCTGATTTGATCAACGCAGGGAAAGAGACGATCACGGAAATTCCGGGCTGCTGCTATTTTTCGAGCGCAGAGTCATTCGGGATGATTCGCGCGGGGCGGATTGACGTCACGGTTCTGGGTGCATTGCAGGTGGATGAGAGGGGAAATCTGGCGAACTGGGCGATTCCCGGGAAGATGCTCAAAGGAATGGGCGGCGCGATGGACCTTGTGGCCGGAGCCAAGCGCGTAATCATCGCGATGGAGCACACAAATAAAGACGGGGAGCCAAAGATCATGAAGAAGTGCACGCTGCCGCTGACTGGCGTCGGCGTGGTCAAAATGATTGTGACGGACCTGGCGGTGATCGATGTGACCGCAGAAGGTTTGCTGCTCCGTGAAGTCGCGCCGGGAATGACGCCCGAGGCCGTACAGAAAGTGACTGAGGCGCATTTGCAAGTGTCGCCGGACTTGCGGACGATGAAGGTGTAACCCGTTGGCGCGGGGAAACCCTCGTTACGGATGCGAGTGCGCGCAAGGTGCGAATGCAGTAGCATCGTGAGCAGTCTAATGGAGTGATGATGGAGCCGCACTCGATTGTTGTGGTGAGTCTGCATAGCCCGAAGGAGCGGCTTTGGGGCGAACTGATCGAAGTCAATATGGCGGGAGTGACGCTGCGGGGAATCGATTTGGATTCGTTCGACGACTTCATCCGGCAAGTGTTGCATCCGGAAGGTGAACGCATTGGTTTGCCGACGCTTTTTTTCCCGATGCAGCGGATCGAGCGGATCGCTCTGGATGAATCGCGCGGCTCAATCCCCTCGCTGGCAGAGAAATTCGCGTTAAGAGCAGGACAGACTCTGGGGGATTATCTCTCGCAGTTCGTTTGAGTTTCCAGCCAAGTCCCATGGCTAAAAAAATTTTCACAGTTCCTAATCAGTTGACGTTCTTGCGGCTTGGATTCCTGCCCTTTTTCATTATCGCCATTCGATATAGCCGCTACGACTGGGCGCTTGCGCTCCTGCTTGCAGCAGGCTTGAGCGATGGACTCGACGGCCTGCTGGCGCGGGGCCTCAATCAAAAGACGCAACTCGGAACGTTTCTCGACCCGTTAGCCGACAAGCTGCTGCTGTCTTCTTCCTATCTTATGCTGGCGTTCAAGGGTCGAATCGCGTGGTGGCTGGCAATTCTGGTGCTGGGCAGAGATGCGCTGATCCTGATCGCTTGCGCGGTGATTCTGCTGGTTGTTGGGTATATGACGTTTCCGCCCAGCGTGTATGGAAAGCTGAACACGACGTTTCAGATTTTGCTGGTGCTGGTGGTGATTCTAGCGGCTCTGTTCCCGAATCATCTGCTGCGGACGATACGCTTCCTGCTGATTTACTTGGTTGCCGCGTTTACAATTTTTTCCGGATTTCACTACAGCGTGACCGTGGCGCGCAAGCTCTGAAGCAGGAATTTGCCGATCACTGGAATGGTACGTGGCGTCCGCCCAAAATCATGAATCCGAAACTGAGCAAAACGGCAAAAGCAGCCGCCCATCCCAAGGCGTAGGCGCGCTTCCGTTCAGCGGCTGTCGCCGGCTGGCGGTCGAGCATCAGTTTACCGAGAATGAATCCCGTAATCCCTCCCCCCAGATGGGCCATGTTGTCCACTCCCGGAAAGAAAAGGCCCCAGAGAACGAGATAAATGATCCAGCGGTAAACTTGCGAGCGAATTTGTTGCATCCCGGCTCCACGGCGGCGATACGTCATAGCCAAAAGCACGCCGATTAGACCGACAAGCGCCCCAGACGCACCGATGCTGAAATGGCCAAAAAATCCGCTGAGAACGTATCCGCCAATTCCGGTCACCACGTACAAGAACAGAAAACGGGCAGAGCCATAGACTTCTTCAATGGTCGGCGCGAGGTCCACTAACACCCACATGTTAAAAAGAATGTGCAGGAAATTGGCGTGCAGGAAACAGGCAGTCACGAATCGCCAAGGCTGTGCGAGATCAAAGGGCAGCGGGAGGGACGCGCCGAGCCTTTGCAGGACGGGGCTGGCGACGGCCCCAATGCCGAATAATTTGTCGAGCATGCTCCCACCTTGCGGCGCTATTGGAAAACCATAGTGAAGTGTGAGCAGCAAGCTGATGCTGTAGAGAAGGCAGCACGCGCCAAGAACAAAATACGTAACGGGAGCGTTCGCCGGCATGTACTTTCCGAGCGAGCGGCTCATCGCGGCCATTGAAAACGTGAGGCTGGCACCGCACTGGTGGCAGCGGTTCGACGTCGAGCCGACGAGGGTGCCACAAGCGGGGCACATACGCGGGCGCCGCTGTTTCTCCTGTGGATGGAACGCGGAAGAGAAACTGCTGCGCAGCCTGTCAATTTTCAAGCGCCAACGAAGCGGAAGTGGCAATGGTTCCTTGCGGCAACCTCACCGCGTTCCTATAATACCGAAAATTTGCTAAATCACACGTGGCGAACGAAAGATGCGTAAAAAATCGGCAAATGATGAAAGAGGCCATACGCCAAGGCTGGGCGCGGAGGTAACCTTGAATCATCAGTTGTCGGGGCAACGGAGCTTAGGCGGGCCTGCGGGGCTCTTCAGCACCCTGGCGCTAGCGCTGATCGTCGCTGGCTGCGCGGCGAGGCGACCCGCGACGAATCCACCTGCCACCGCGCCTCAGCAAGCACCGGTCACCGAACCGGCAAACCCTCCGACGCGGCCGCCCACTCCGCCTCGTGCAATGCCACCGTCGGCTGTGCCGGGAGAATACACGGAAGAAGGCGTGGCTTCCTGGTATGGCGTGCCTTTCAATGGGCGGCGAACCTCGAATGGCGAAGTCTACGATATGTATCAACTGACCGCCGCGCACCGGACGCTGCCTTTCAATGCCGTCGTCCGCGTGACGAACCTGGCCAACGGGAAAGAAGTCAACGTGAGGATCAATGACCGCGGGCCATTTGTCGCGAATCGCGTCATCGATTTGTCATATTCAGCAGCAGAAGCGATAGGAATGGTCGGCCCAGGGACGGCAGAAGTCCGGCTGGATGTCGTAGCTGGGCCGGATCCGAACGTCGGGTTTTTCGGGGTGCAAGTGGGCGCGTTTCAGGTTGAAGAAAATGCGCAGCGGCTGCGACAGCAACTCAGCGCACGGTACACGCCAGTGACGATTGCGGAGTTCGATTCGCCGAAGGGAGTGTATTACCGCGTTCGCGCGGGACGTTTGCCCAGCGAGGCCGCGGCACAAGAATTAGCGAATCAAATTCAGCAGCAGGAGAACGCCGTTGCGTTTGTGGTGCGACTAGACAATTGATTGGGCGGATTGATTCGCTCGTCGTGAAGGCAGGACGAGCGACTTCATTTATGCTTCATGAAATAGATTCCTTCCCAATCGGCGGGCGGTTCTTCGGAACAATCGTGAACGGAGCGGTTTCGGCAGAAACGCGGGCTGTTTGTTTGGTGTACGCTGATTCTTGCTGGCGTTGTTCCTGAGCGCGGCGATCTGGTGCGTCAAACCCAAAGGAAGCAGGATAAAATCACATAAATGTCCGTCAAAGCAAATGCAAGATTGGTCATGGCCAGTCTGTCGCTCTTGACGTTTGCTGCAACCACACCGACGCAGGATGCCAGTTCTCAGAACCTAGATCAGAACGCGAAGCAGACCATTGTTCTGCCGCTCGAGCTCGTGGCAGCGCAGCCCGTAACGCTTGCGGTGCTGACGGCGAACGGGCACATTGCGCCAGGCGTGAAAGTCGTCCTGTCGAGCGGCGAAGTGGTGACAACAGACGAAAGCGGCCGCGCGCATTTTCTGGTGCCGCCAGAAAAGGGACTGATGTTCGCGCGAATTCCGGGAACCGAAGTGCGCGAGGCGGCAGATGTATTGCCGCAAGGGTCAGGCAGCGGGAGTTTGCAACTGGCTCAAATTCCCAAACTGGTATCGCTTGAAAATCACTTTGCGATCAGTGGTAGTGGCTTCCAAGGTGATGCGGATCGAAATCGAATCGAAGCCGGTGGGAAGGCGATTTTAGTCCTGGCGTCGTCACCGGTTCAGTTGGTCGTGATGCCCCCTGCAAATGCGCCGCTCGGGCCGGCTAGCCTGGTGACGATTGAAGGAGCGACGGAGATTGCAACGCAGATAACATTTGTAGAGGTTGTGCCGTCGAATACTTCTGAGGCTGTGCAGATTCGCCGTGGAAAGAAGGCGGCGATTGTCCTGCGGGTACGTGGCACGGCAGAACCCCTGGATCTGGAAATCCGAAACTTGAGTCCGCAGGTGGCGCAGTTCCCGCATAGCAACGAGATGCGCGTTCGCACCGCGGGTGGATCGGACAATTCTGCAGTTATTCGGTTGAAAGGAATGAGCGCAGGGCCGTTTTCGTATGCCGTAAGCCTCGAAAATACTTCGAGAATAGCGAACGCGCCGATGGCGCGCGATTTTCTCGAAGCAGCACGGAAGATTGCGCAGCCAGCTGCGGTGAATCGCGTGAGCGCTATCTTGAAGGAACTTCGCGGGGATAACGTTGATGCGGTGAAGATACGGAATAACTTGCGGGCGATTTCAGACCAAGGCGGCTCAGAAGATTTTCAAGCACTGATTCGTGCGGCGTTCCGTGCGCTCGACGGCGAATGAACAGCAGAGGGAACAACTGTCAGGGTTTCGCGGCGGCCTCAAGCGCCCGAGCCGGAGTTTCAGGGAGAACTCCCTGCGCCATTTGCTCGACGCTGCCTTGCACACGATCCAGTTTGCGGCCCGCTTCATCGTGACACTGCTGTGCATGGCGCAGGTGTCCACCCAGCGTGTCATAGATTTTCGCGAATGAATCGAGCTGAGCTTGCAAGCCAGCAAGTCCGGCGAGAAGGTGCCTGGCATTTTCGGCGACCTGCATGCCCTTGAGGCCCATGAGAATCGCGCTCAAGTAAGCATGCAGAGTGTTGGGCGAAACGGCGAAAATGCCTTTACTGCGGCAGTGGTCATCCAGGCGGCCCAGCTTCGCGTCAGAGGTCATCAGCAGTTCGTAGTAAACCCCTTCGGATGGGACGAACATCAGCGCTACGTCGAGGGTTCCTTCATTTTGCAGGATGTACTTCTCGGCTATGGATTCCGCGTGTTTACGCACCGCCTGAAAAAACTCCTTGCGGGCTTCCTCTCCGCAATCAATCAGGCGGCGATAGCTTTCCAACGGAAATTTCGAGTCGATGGCGATCATCTTGTCGCCGGTACGAATTACGGCATCGACGATTGCTCCGGTTAAAAACCGGTATTGCGTCTCATAAGCGCTGAAGGGCAGGGCGTCCGCGAGAAGTGCTTCGAGCGCCACTTCGCCCAGGGAGCCCCGCGTTTTTGCGCCCCCCAGAACACTTTGCAGAGTCTGCGTTGCGTTCGAGAGGTCCCGCCCGGCCTGCTGGATCTCGCCGAGCTGCTTGCCAACGCGGCCAAGGACTTCCTGAGAATTGCGCAATTCGCTGGCAACTGCCTCTTGAGCCTGAGAAACCAGTTTGCTCGAGCTTGCAAGCCCATCCTGAAGAGACGAGGTGACTTGGCCTAGCTGCTGAAGAAGGGTTTGCGTGACCTGGCCCAATTGGCTATTTACCGCCTGGGAGTGCGCCATTAAGGCCGTTTGCATATCCTGACGGAGAACACCTAGGTCACTGCTTGCGGCGCTCTGGCGGCGCGCAAAAAGCCATACAAAGCCAATAACAAGCAGGACCAACGGAATTAGAATGATTGCTGCGAGGAGTTCCATCCGTAAAGCCTCTTAGGCGAACAAATAGTGAAAGCGACACTACTATAGCGCATTTCGGAACTCGCGAACAGTTTTAACCTAAAGCGCCGAGGCAGCGGCTGCTCAATCTCGTGCGTTTTCACCGGCAATGTGGACGAGGGGTTGTGATTCGCCGGCGGCGCCGGAAATGATGGTTTGCGGGTTGCGCCAATTATCAAGCACAGCGACTTGATGGACGCACGACACCGTGCATCGTGGCGCGCAGGATTTTTTCGTGTAGTACTCGCGATGCCGGCGTTCGGTAGAATATTCCGCAAGCGGGATGCCCGGATAGCCGCGTTGCTGTGAGCAGTAGTGGACCAGGCCGTTCTCGCAAATGTAGAGGTAACGGGAGCCTGCGCGGCAGCGCCAAGTGTTCTCGCGACCGGCGGCGATATTGTGCTGAAAGGAATTGACGCGCGAGAAGGAGCGCTTTCCGAGGCTCATGATTTCCTCGAAAATGTCGCGTTCGTGCGCATCGAGCGGCCTGAGCTGGCCATTGCTATCGTGAATGATGCCGACGGTCGACGAAAAACCGAGCTCCACGGCGCGCCGTGCGACGACGAGCGCGTCATCCGGATGCTTGATGCCGCTGCCCAAGACGGAATTGATGTTGACGTGAAAATCGGCATGCTCTGCCAGGAGCTTCAACTTCTGGTCGAGAACCTTGAGGCTCTTCTTCGACACGTCGTCGGGCTGGACGTTGTCGATGCTGATTTGCAGGAATTCGAGGCCCGCGCGATTGAATCGCTCGATGCGCTCGGCGGTCAGGAGATAACCGTTAGTGATGATCCCGGCGATAATGCCGTTGTGCCGAATCCGGCGGATGATTTCGTCGAGATCGGGATGGAGCAGCGGTTCGCCTCCGCTGATGGTGACCACCGAAGTGCCGAACGAACCCAGGCGGTCGATGCGGCTGAACATCTCTTCGAGCGGCACAGGCTTCGAGAAATCGTCATACTCGTTGCAGTACGTGCAGGAGAGATTGCAGCGGCGCATGGGGATGATATGCGCGAGCAGCGGATGCTTGGTCGAAAGCAGCGCTTTGGCAATCATGCGCCAGCTCCGCACGGCTCGATGCGCGGTGAGCAGACTTCGTCTGATTCTCCTGCGAGTTTGCATAGTTCCTTAGTAACTCTTGTGAGCGCAGCTGCACGAACAGCGAAACGCGCTGACTCACTATGCTAACAGCCGCCAGCGACACGCTCAAGTTTGTACCAGTGTTGTGGTTAAGGGAAGGAGGTAGCGATGTGAAGCGGCTGTTTGGCATGTGCTAAGCTACGAATGTCGATGAAGCGGGGCTGTAGCTCAGACGGATAGAGCAGCAGTTTCCTAAACTGCGTGTCGGGAGTTCGACTCTCCCCAGCCCCACCATATTGTGCTGCCGCGCTGCCGCTTTATGAATTTGCGTCGCTGCCGCCTCAGATCGACTATGAGAACGTCTTACTTTGAGCTTTGCACCACTAGGTCATTCTTCACTGAGAACACATTGGGAACGCTATTCGCCTGAATGTTGGCAACATTTTTGTCAGATTGGCTGTCCACGTACCCTGTCAGTATAACGTGGCCATTTTTCACCAGGATGTGGATTGACTGCAGATTTCCGATTCCGTATCGGGACAGAGATGGTTGCGAATAGATCTTGCGGTATTCAGCGCGCCGGATCTGATTGTCCATTGGACTGTTTGGTAGAACTTCAATTTGGTTGTCCACCGCTTCCACACCTTCAATATGCTTGACCGCGTTTCCCGCGTCGGATTTCAGCGTTGGATTCACGACGGCACCTTTCAGCGTAACGGTGTAGCCGCTGACACTGTATTCCAGGTCGTCGAAGACCGTGTACCACGGCAGTAACATGAGCTGATGACGGACTTCGTTTTGCAGCCACTGTTCATACCGCTGAGTACCTTTTTCTGGGGCTGTCGGCTGGTTCTTTTGGTTTTGAGAGGTGCTTTTGCCGAGCGCGGGCAGTGAGAGCGAGAGTACGAGAATTAAGGCGATCGTCAGGTTGCGCATATTGAGGTCTCCTCATCAAGAAGTAATTCGTGGCACCGGGCACTGCTGCCAGAGTATTTTTTTACGGGAACTGTGCCAATCCGGCTCGGCAGGTATTTGAAGTACGGCAGATACCGTATATGACTAACGCTGCTACTTCTTCGCAACTTGTTGCGATGCCTTGCTTTCCGGCGGCTCGATGAACTGTTGAATCTGCAAGGCGGCTTCCGCAAGCGTGGTTACCAACAAGTCTGAGTCACTCAACTTGAGGAGGGATTTCATGGAGTCGATATCACCGGTGTAGGTCCATAAACCAATGCCAACTCGGCACTTAGGAAACCGGGACTGAATTCTTTTATAAAGGCGGCGGATGGAAGAGACAGCAAAGGGCGGAAGCGCGGAAATGCACACAATATGACCATCGTGTTCAGCGGCTTCATCCAACATTTCGCGCGTTGCCCCCAATTCAATTTCGTGAGCGTCGTAGCCCGCCCGCGTCAGCAAATGAGCCAGCATAATGCAGGCGACTCCATCGCCTTGATCCCTTGCGGGAAAGCACGAGACAGTCATTGCCGGGGCATCCGGGTGCCGGTAGGGCAATATCTGCTCGTCCTGACTGAGCTCTGAAGAATCGTCGTGCCCAGCGGTTGCCCTGGGATAACGAATGGTCAGCTCCTCGATGATTCCCTTCAACCGGTGAAACAGTTGACGCTTTCTTTTCCCGGTATAGGCTTCATCCGCTTGGTCTCTCTCGGCCAGGACGAGAACGGGCATGAATACAGAATCGTATAGTTCGCGGATGGATTTTTCGTGTATGTACTCTTCGATGGCTCGATGTGCCTCCTCCAGATCCGTCGAAGTCAACGCCAGATAGAGCTGCACGTCGGTAGCACCGACACTTTTATCTCCAAGGAGGATGCTGAGAAACTCTAGTTGTGGAATGTATCGCCCGACCACCACGATGCAAAGAGTTAGGGGAGTTGATAGAATCAGACCTATGGGTCCCCACAGCGCTGCCCAGAAAATTGCAGCTACCAGGATAGCCAATGATGAAATTCCTGTGCGGGAGCCATAGAGCAGCGGCTCGACAGCATAAGTAATCACCACTTCCAAAACCAGAAATACGCCAAGAGCGATGAGCGGTTTTTCCCAGCCGTCAAAGACAGCAAGGGAGAACAGTATCGGCATTGCCGCACCGAAGGAGCTTCCGATGTATGGGATGAATCGGAGAAATCCAGCGAGAACGCCCCATAGAAGAGCATTTGGCAATCCGAGAAAATATAGTGCCGTACCAAACAGTAGGCCGTAACTGATATTGACGCAAGATAGCAGCCACAAATAACGAACGACTCGATCCGTGGCCTCTGTGAATACCTGCTTGGTGATGTGGATTCGGTTCAAACCAGCGAGTGTGAAAAGGCGCTCCTGGAGATCCCTTCGTCGCAGCAACATGAATGCCGCCACGACAAAAACGATGGCAATTTTTGCGATGGGCGCAAGGACCGGGCCTAGAGACTCGCGGAGAGATCTAAAACTGAGCGTGTTGCGCGGCTCAACGACTTCGACCGGCACTGGCTTAGCGGTTTTGGCATTAGAGGTTGCCGGGATATGTTTTTCGCCGCCGGTTTGCGTATTTTGGTTTGTTTGAGACGCCGGAACCTGCAGTGCGCTCGATAATTGATTCCCGAGGTCACGAATTGAAGAGGCAGCCCTGGCAAACTTGGAATTTCTGGCTCCCCGAAGAGACTCAATCTTCCTGGAGATGGTGTCGCTATAGGTTGGAAGCTGAGTTGCTAGGCGAACGCCCTGTCTGACAACTACCCAGCCAAGGCATGCGATCAACATAACCGCGATAAAAAGCACCGCCAGGGCAGGCGCGGTCTTGCCCATATGGTATCGCTCCAACCGTGTCACGATCGGGCCCAGCAAGAACGTCAATAACATCGCCAGCGCAATGGGAATCAAAACCTCGCGGCCGAAGTACAACGCCGCCACGCAGACGACGGCCGTGACAAGAGAAGGGAAACTAGAAGAGTTCTCGGTCGTGCGGGAGTCCATCGAGTGTTCCCTCGCCGGTCTTAGAGCTTGTCAATCCGTAACGTTAGATGGGCGCAGCTCTATCCGGGTGACTGCGAAGGGGCGGTCGACATCTCCAAAAACTTGCGTTGCATGCCGGGCCTGGGAGATAAGGTGTTCTCTTCGTCGAATATCCGGCCTCCCCTGTATTGTCCATATCCGGTGCATGCAATAGCGTTATTCACGCGGTCTGACGCGCTTACATCCTGCGTAGTCTTGGGAGAAGTAGAAATGGCCGGTCGAAATTTGTCACTCTGTGGTCTTTATCTGAACTTCGCGAGCGTGCGTAATTGCGTCGACGGAGTAAAATCGTTCGGGGTTCGCACCAGCGATATCTCCATGGCGCTTCCGGATGGGTCTATTATGTCTGCAATGCCAATCCCCAGCGATCCGCAAAGAGTTGAGGCCTCTGGACGAAATCGCAGCGGTGCTGCTGCGTCTGCGTATCCGGACTATTCTGCACGGGTTGCGCCACTGGCCAGTGCGCTGACCAAGGCACTCCTTACCTTAGGTGTTCCAGTTTACGACTCGGAAAGGTTGGAATCCAAAATCAGAAACGGCGGGATCTTGGTGTCAGTCCGGTGCAGTGATTCTGTGATCGAAAAGGTTACACAGGTTCTTATCCAAACCGGCGCTCAGGATGTCTCTGTTGCACGAGACACCAAGGTTGAACTGGAACGCTGCTCGGTCACCCGGAAAGAGCCATATGCATCTCCCTCGGTGAATGAATGGCAGCAACGCAGTGCACACGCTTGAGTGCGAGCATGGGCGAATCCAAGGAGGGAACGCGTTTATGAGTACGGTCAAACGAATGATGAATCGTGCCTGCCCCAGATGCGAATGTAAATCCATTCGTCGCTCGCATCGAGTCGGCTTTGTGGAAAGGTTTCTGTTGCGAATGTCCTTCGTCAGGCCTTATCGATGCCTGGACTGTGACAAGCGATTCTATCTTTACGATGGTGTGCTTCCTATAGCGTTGCCTCGTCGTTCCCTTGATACGACCCACTAAGATTCGCGCGGCTATCGAATAAAGAGGCAGTTTGTAAAGCGAGACTGAAGTTAACTTACTTTCGCGCGAAGACACGTCCTATGTCCAAGCCAAACGACGGTTTTTCTCGCGTACCAGTGATCTTTATGGGCAGCACCGTGCCGGCATTTTTCTTCTCGAAGAGCGGGTCAATCATTTTAAGAAACAGGGATTTGACTCCGGTGGTTGTCTGCGAAAGTTTTGCCTTAAGGCTAAGCGTTCCGCGAAAATTCAATTCTTCCGTATCCAAGTTGTAGGTTCCATTCAAGAGAACCGCTGCTCCCGAAACATCGAAGGTGAGTTTGGAGAACCGAATCATGCCGTGCCGCATCGTGAAGGTTCCCGCCAGCTTGGATACTGCACTGCCGTCATCGGTATCGTTTGATTGACCTCGGCCGCGGCGGCTGAGAGCGTTGATTTTGTCCTGCATCGTATTTTGAGTAAAACGTGCAGAGACAATTCCGAATTTGCCTTGCAGATCAATGCGATTGGCGATGTCCGTATCCCTGGCGCGCCGCGAAGGAATCACGAAGCGGGTTTTCAGAGAGACGACTCCCGTCAAAAGAGGCTTATCTGACTTGACCGCGACTCGTAGCAGATCCTGAATGCGGGCCGCGTCAGCGACCACATTAAGAGCCACGGCGCGGCCCGGTTGTCGAGGGCCCTTTGCTACATCGCCCTTCGCGATCAAATCTGAATCAAGCAGTTGTATGTGGATTGTGTTTAGGATGGTATTTCCGTTCATTCCATCCACGATGACCTTGAATTCCGTGTTAAGCGGCACAGTGTGCCGACTGACGCCGACTTCAAAGTTGGGGGTTTGTGTCTTCCCTTGAACCTGAATGTAATCGAGCACGCCATCGAACGATCCTGAGGACGAAAGTGTTCCGGAAATTCCTCTAATTGTGCCGAGATCGGCATTTGAGAATGTGTAACTTCCAGAGACGGGCGACTGGCTAGGATCATCGGGATTCCAAGGGCCAAATTGACCTTGCGTTTGAATTTCTCCGACTGGTTTCGGATTGGTGAGGTTGGCATGAAATGCTGCGGGATTATCCGGCTGAAACGAGTCGATTCGAAGTTTATGAAGAAGGAAAGACAAATGCGGGCCACCGCCTTTGCGCAGGATGTTCAGTTTCATGTCGTCAGATGTGACCTCGTCGATGACAAAATCGGTTCGAAACGGCTTCTTAGTGTTCTCGGGCTCTCCGCGTGGCGGGACGTTGACAGTAAGGCCTTGCATATGCACTGTACGGAGATGGGGTCGATGTTCAAGAAGAGCGAGAATGCCAGCCTCGACTGAACATTTGCTTATTTCGATCAGCGGCGGTAGATCGGGCCTATCCGGATTCTTCAATACCAGGCCGGTGAACTGAACCCGCAGCCCAGGAAACAGGGAGACGTGAAGGGTTGCTAGCTTGACGTCAACGTGAAACCGGTCCGCTGCAATCTTCTCGACCTTATCGCGCAAAACATAGGAGTTCAGCAATCTGGGTACGAACCAAACCGCGGCACACGCGCCCAAGACGATCATTGCGGCGGCACTGATGGCGAGCCATTGTTTTCGAGTCACCATTCACGTTTGGCCGCTGTGGCCCAGCAAAACAGCCTGCGGCTACGTTAGTTAACTTCGACCTCCAAGTTCCGGCAATACGGTGAACTATCTAAGCGCGGCGTGGGCGTCGGGTATGCGTCTGATGGGCTCTACGAAACAGGAGGGAGGTGGACTTTGGGGCCAGCAGGCGGAAATTTGAGGTTGAGCGTTGCGTCAGGAATAAGTAGGCGGCCCCAGTCCACGTTTACTCCGCCCCGGGGGAAAAGCAGGGGCGAGGAAAAGCGATTGCTATTTCCGTTGCTGCGAGCTGCTGCCTTTGCAGTTCTTCTCGTGCTCTCTCAGTTCATTCGAGGAATTGAACGATTTGCCACATTGATTGCACTTGTGTTGGTTCGCTTGATCTGTCATGCCAAACACCTCCCAATCGTCATATTGCTGCAACATCTTCAAAGTCTGCGGCTTTAGCCACGACGTTACAATCGGGCGATTCCTGTAATTGGCGTCCGACAATATTTGTACTGCCGTTCTTGCACGCGGTCGCGCAATGGTCATGCTCGTTAGCACGCCGGCAGCCACACCAAGCCACGCACGGTGCGTCGTTTCCCGAACCTGCAGGAACTTGGTACCTACCTGAGGTGCTGTCACAAATTCCGGGTGTGCCGAAGCCCCAGGAACCGGGCTCGAATGCCCCATTTTCAGTTCGCATGTGCTGGCTTTGCTGGGAAGATACTCTTCGTGCTGAACCCCTACAAGCAAAGCCACCTCGAAGATACATCGTGTAGCTGATTGCCCGGTCAGGCGCTTCAGCGGGACACTGTTTCGCTGAAAGTAATCACTCCGGGGAGGAAACAATGAAACGTTCCGCTTTGAGCTTGACTGTGGCTCTGTTTCTTGCCATCACAGTTGCCCAAGCTACACCGAGGGCTCAAGATCAGAATGACCAAAACATGGCAGCGCGATCATTCAGCGGGGAAATTATGGACAGCGCTTGCGCTCAAATGGGCAGCCATAAAGAAATGGAAGCGAAGGAGGGCTTGAAGACTGCCCGGGCGTGTACCTTGGCATGTGTTAAGGACGGTAGCACCCTGGTCCTCTACAGCCCATCTAAGAAGATGACGTATCAACTGAGCGATCAGGACAAGGCGAAGACGTACGCCGGCGATTGGGTCAAGGTGAAGGGCACATATGATGATTCAAGCAAGACCATCACCGTCGACACAATAACTCGATCTCATTCCATGTCACATTCAGGGTCGAATAGCGGCCGCTAGCCATCTACCAGGACGGGGGGCTGCGGCTGCTGCCCCTCTCAAATTCTGCTAAGGTGTGGATTCTGTTCCAGTAGCAGAAAAGCAACCAAATAGTTCTTCAGCGACGCCACGCACGGTCGGTTGTTCCCCAAACCTGTAGAGGCCTGCGAAGATTCTCGGTCTCGGCGGATTTCCGCATCGTTTTCATTTTATTTACTCGGTAAGAAGCTCGTGAGAATGTCTTTTATGCGCTCCGCAAAATGGGCCGTAAGGGACCACGGGCTCGGCTGGCGAACGATGTGGAGCTTGCCTTCTTGTTGCTGAACCTCGTAATCGCTTGAGCCGTTCTCTTTGCGAAAAAAGCGAATCGTCAAGACCGCGTCCGCCACGCGCAAATTCGATAAGGTGATTTCCGGAAGCCACTCCGGCAGATGAGGATCGACGAAGAGCATTTTCAGGGGAGCGTAAGGATATACACCCACCATGCTTTGCAAAAGCGAGAAGACAGTTGATGCCGACCATGCTTGCGGGGAGTTTGCGTTCGGGTAAATCGCCGGAAACGGATGCTCGTTATCGCGAGGGTGTCCGCTGAAAAGTTCAGGAAGACGGTAGAACTCAAACAACTCGGCGGCTTCAAATTGCGCGCGGCAAATCCGCTCGACGTGATCGTACAAACCGTAGCGCGCGAATCCCAACGCAAACGGTCCGTGCTCGACGGGCCACACCGATCCTCGATGGTAGCTAAACGGATCGTAGGCTGGATGCTCTGCGGAAAGCGTCCGAATTCCCCATCCTGTAAAAAGATCGGGAGCGAACATGCGCTCCGCAGTTTGCTTTACGAGCGCGTCGTCCACAATCCCGGAGCCTATGCAATGCCCGGGATCGGAGCCGATCGAACGGATGGGCCGCGATTTCGCGTCCAGACCCATTGCAAAGTAGCCTTCCTTGTCCATCCAAAATGTATCGTTGAAGCGTTTTTTAAGATTTTTTGCCTCGCGAAACAGTTGCTTTGCCTCGTCCTTGCGGTCAAACCACCAGAGGACTTCCGAAAAAAACGTCTTCGCGAAGTAGACGAATGCCTGCTCTTCGCAGGTGGCTATGGCGGGCGAAACCTGCTTACCGTCAGGGTAAACGATGGCATCGCTCGAGTCCTTCCATCCTTGATTCCGTACGCCCATCTTGGAGCGAGTCTTGTAATCGTAGAAACCATCGCCATTGGAATCGCCGTAGTCATTCAGCCATTTGAGGGCTTTGAGCGCAGGTTCGAGGTATGGGGTCACCAGTGCCTTGTCTCCTGTCCAATGCCAGAGAAGAGCAACGGCCACCGAATAAAACGCGGAAGTAGTTGTGGCGCCGTAATAGCGACCCCGAGGGATGAAGTTCAAGGCAGACAAGGGATCGGTGTGCGACTCGTGAATCATTCGGCCGGGTTGTTCGTCGCGCCAGTCGTTCACCTCAGTGCCTTGCCAGCGAGCCAATTGCGGAAGCGTGCCTTGCAGGATGGCGGTACTGAGTATCGCCGATTGCCACGAGACGGTTAACGTGTCGCGGCCATACAGCGCGACGTATATGGGCTGTCCCGCCGCGACCGTCCAGGCATTCTCGTTTGTGTCGAGGTCATAGAGCCGCAGCGCCGTAAGATCTCGCGCAGCTTGTTTGACACAACCCGTTACAACCGAAGTAAGGCTTTTTTCCGTTGGAGAGCTGAAATGCGTTGCAGAGTCTAGAAATCGCAATCGCAGAGAATCGTACTTATTGTGTGAACCGAAAAACGAGTGGCACGAATATCCAGGAGTTAACGCGCGGCCATCGATAGATGGCATGAAATCCAGGCAAAAATGACACTTCACGTGCGACGCCAAACGGACGCGGTAGGTGATTCTGCCTTTGTGATACTTGGGCGGCGGGTCGGCGGCGGAGATGCGGATGCGAAGCCCGCGGTCAATCTTAGCAATCCCTCTTTCGTGGGAGTGGCTGTATGCGTGGCTTTGGGTATGTCGAAAATAAAGTTCAGCGCCCTCCGACGGTGTATTCCACTGGACCGTTTTCTTGCGCTTGACCATTCTGCGTTTGTCGTTTGCCTCGGTAACGGACGCAAAATCCGCGTCAAAGCAGAAGCTTAGCTCGAACGACGTTTCCTTGAGGGAATAGTTGACAAGATCGATGTCCTCATGAAGTCCTTCGCCCGCGAATCGCGAGATTTTGACCTCCAGGGTGTTCTCCGCATACGGCGGAACTTCGCCGCTTCCCTGGTCCGGCGGCCCAGGATCTGTGCCCGGAGGCAACAGAATGTAGTAGCCTAGCCAGCTGTGCTGGCTGACGTTCGACGACGCTACCGGAATCAATTCCTCGCCGTCTATGTGGATCTCATATCTGGAGAGCAGCCGTGTCTCATATGCGAAAAGGCCATACGGCGAATCCGGCGGAACGAAACCATCTCTCGCCGTGCGCAAGACGGTGCGCCCCTGTCCGATAAACCATGAATCATTGTGGGGTTGGAGGCGGATCAGCGAACCGTGGTAACGCCGTGGATGTATATAGTCTTTCGTGCTGATTTTGACCTTCCCGTCAAATCCCGCCAAGCCGCGGATTTCTTTCCAAAATCAGAAAAGCAACCAAATAGTTCTTCAGCGTATGCGTGATGAGGAAATTCTCTTTCACGTGATCGTGGGCCGCCTCACCGAGTTTCTTCGCCAGCTGAGGATTCGAAAGCAAGTAACGTATTTGATAGGCGCATCCTTCGACGGAATGGACCAGCATTCCTGTAATTTTGTGAAGCACCTGGCGAAGAATTCCTCCCACGGCGGATGCTACGACTGGTTTTCTCTTCCACAATGCTTCGGTAACCGTCAGACCAAATCCTTCGCGGAGGGACTTCTGCACGACGATGGTCGAAGCGCGTTGCAGAGCATTGATTTCCAAATGGCTCCATGGCGGAAGATTCAGCAGGAAAATGTCGCTGTCTCCTTTGGCGGCTTCCTGCACCTCCGCGAACACGACTGAGCCTTCCGGATCATCCGTTGCGCCGCCGCCGGCGAGAACCAATTGGCAGTCGCTGTACCTCTTCACCAATTTGTAGGCCTGAATGACGCCAAGCGGATCCTTCAAACGGTCGAAGCGCGAGACTTGCGTCACAATCGGGCGATTCTTGTCGATCCCAAACTTGTCCAGCACCGACTGAATGAATTCCGGCTCAAGTTCGCGATTTTTGTCCGCCAGCGGATCGATCGTCGGCGCCACCAGAAACTGAGGAATCGCCAGTCGGTGGGTAAACGCTGCGGATGAGATGAACAACCCGTCATACTTCTCCACGAACGGCCGCAAGAAATTCCAGATGCGCTCGTTGGGCTGCGACAAATCAATGTGGCACCGCCAGAGCCAGTGATTCTGCTTTCCTTCGCGAGCGGCGATCAGGGGAAGCGGTTGCGGGTCATGAATCACGATGAAATTTTCATCAAACTTCATGCGTTGGCGATTCTCTTCGTTTGTGGCGAGGAATACATCGAACCACTCGGGCCGGTCTTCGTAGGCCATGCCATGAAGCGCATTGTGAAACGCTTTGGTCACGGAAAAGAAAGCCTCACCGCCTGTGATGACGTCCCATTGGGTCGCCAGCCCAACTTCTTTGAAGAGAGGGACGACGCGATTAAGGATCTCCGCAACTCCGCCGCCGACCGCAGTAGAATTGACCATCTTTACCGAACGGTTAGGCAGCGCTCGCGCGAGCATCCACAGTTCATCAATCTCCGGCTGGCCCACGATGGACGCATAGTCGTTGAGCGGGCGTGCGGAAGACTGTGCCGGCGTCGCTGGGGAGCTCAACGGTTGATCCACGGATTGATGTAGCCGAGAATGCCTTCACGCACTTCCGGCAGAGTGTTGGTATAGAAATCGACGCGGTTGACCTGAGCCGCAAGCTGAGAAAACCCCAGTTCCTTCTCAATCCAGTGCGAAAAATCGTTCGTTCGCAGGTGCAGCCTTAACCGCGAATTCACGAAGTGATAATGCAGCGAATGCAGGCTCATGTGGTGGATCCCTTCGGCCAGCTCTGCAAGATTCGATGCCCGCATGTCGCTGGGGAGTGCGATTTGACGGGTTTGCGAAAAATAGAATGGCTCGAATGCCGGCCGATCTGCGGACACAGGATTCGTGCGCAGATGATTGTCAACCGCGTGGACCAGCGCCGAGCGAAGGTCTTCCAGCTCGACGAACTGCCTCACGTCGATCGCACCAAGTTGTTCGGCCAGCTCGCTCTCGTTACACGCGGCCATTGCCCATTGTGCAAAATCGCTGGAATAGGATGCGTAGTGATGCATCACCAGCGAATGAAAGGTATGACAAAAAATCGAATCCGGCGAGACCGTGGCTAGCTGTTTCCCGAGTTCCCGCAGCGTATGGGCGGACTCGAGCCCCACAATCACAAGATAAAACGCGCTCACGAATTGGAATGGTTCTCGGGCTTGCTTCATTCGGCTATACTACCCTACTTGCGTGGTACGGCGCGTTCCACACCCCTCCAAACTCAGCGACCCTGCAAAGCTGGCCGCTGAGTTTGCTCATAATCCTCAGTTCGGCAGATTCGAACTAACGCTCTGCTCGCTCCTGCGGAGAAGCCTTCTGCAATATGGAAACAAGTTGATCGGCCGCCTGGGGCGGAGTCGTAGAGCCTTTAAACACGATGTCCTCGGCGGTAACTCCGTGTCCGTACAGTGCTTCATTGCCATCATTGTCCGGATGCAAAGTAGCACCCTCCAACGATATGCCGGCGAAAAGGCCGCGGGCTCGGGAATACGTCAGTATTTCCGCCCGCATATAGGCATCCGTGTCCGCTTCGGCCGAACGTCCCACTGGCCCGGCCGCCGCTGATACATCGCCGCCTAGTTTCACCTTGCTGTGAAGAAGACTGTGCGCTCCGCGGTCGTTCATCACCAGCAATACAAAATCGGTCGCTTGCCCGCCGATCTGGAAACCAAAGCTGCCGCCCTCGAGCACCATCATCGATGGTGCACCCCACGGCCCTCTGAAGTCGTGGCCCGTCCGGCAGACCATGGCACCTCTTCCGTAGCTTCCGCCAACTCCGAAAGCAGCTTTCAGAACCGAGGGAATCACTACAACACACCGGGTTTTGTCGAGCAGGTCCCGCGGAATGTTGTCGGGAATATTCATAATTTCCCTGAGTACCCGACCCGAGTTTCTCAGACGCTTGTCTTCCGTGTCTTTTGTATCTGCCATGCACACGCGAACTGTCGATCCAATCAGTACTATCGCGACTATCGCGATAAGCATCCTAGATATTGTTTTCATAGATTTTCTGCCTCCTCCATCAAACCCCACGAACTCCGTACAGCTGGTTAATGTTGTCCACTCGGTGTTCTTAGTGGCCTGCGACCAAATTGTTAAGCGGGATGCGGCATCATTCTGGGGCCGTTTTCTGGACACATGACTTGAGCAGGATAGAAGGCTCCTCACTGCGGGGCAATCAGATGTTCCATGTACATTCTTGGGGCGAAGCATGGGTTATAGATAGTAAAATACAGGACAAGTGGCGTGGGTAGAATGCCTTCCGGGATACAGCAACCCCCAAAAAAACGTACAGCATGCCTCGGATAGACCATTCCTTTTGCGTCGATTAGGGTATTCGTGGCTTCCGGAGTCCGGTTAAAAATAATAAAGATGACTCGATTCATGCCAGTCGCTGCTTCGACCGTCGGTTCCCCGCCTTCGCGATTCATCATCGGATTCATAGGCGTGGCGGGGAACCGTCCATTCGGGAAGTCTCAAACATATTATTCTGTCCTGACTCATACATGCGCCTGCCGCGATTCGGTTTGGTCGCGGGTTCCGTTTCCATTGGAGAAGCATATTGTCCAGCGGCCTCCCGTACAAAAATCCAGATGTGCCCACATTCAAGAGACGAGGTGAGTTTGTGCAAACTGAGAGAAAAGATGCTGGAATGACCAAGCCCCGGCCCGCACTCGAGACACACGCTGAACTACAGCCCGAAGACGAATTGCTTTTGGTAATGCAGGCACGCAATGGGGATAGCGCCGCTTTTTCAAAGCTCGTCCGCCCTTACATGCGGAAGGCCTATCACGTCGCATTGAAGATCACGAGCAACCGAGAAGATGCCGAAGATGCAACACAGCAAACCTTGCTTAAAGCTTACGCGCACATTGACCAGTTCCACGGAGACGCGCGTTTTTCGAGCTGGCTGATCCGTATTGCAATCAACGAAGCAAGAATGAAGGTCCGCAAGCGCCGCTCTGAGGATTTTTACTTGTCGTACGACGTCGCTCCTGACCGCGGTGTAAGTCCCCTCGAAATGCTGTGTGCCGGCGAATCTTCGCATCCCGAAGCTCTCTATTCGAGACGCGAAACGCAGCGCGTGTTAAGAGAAGCCATCGACGGACTCCGAAGCTCATCCCGGGTAGTTGTCTGGCTGCTCGGGCTGCAGGAGCGCCAGACCAAGGAAGCAGCGAAGATTCTAAACCTCTCAGAATCGGCCGTGAAAACGCGGTTCTTGCGCGCGCGCCAGCAATTGCGCGAATGTCTTGCTGATCGAATGAATTAGTAAGCTGACTGTCAGCCGCGCCACACAGACGAAAGCAAGGTTGAACGTGAAATCCGCGGTTAAGCGAGCGATGGGCGCCGACGAAGGCGCTACGCATATCTATCGCACCAGAACAACGTCTTGCTTAGCCGTATGCCGATGTCACGATGTGGATCAATTGGCTGAGCGCGAGCCGCCGGAAGAACCGATCGTACAGTTCGGAAAAAGTAAATACAGTTCGACTTTTTCATTCTGCACGACGGCGCGTCCCCGCCTGCAGCCTGGTCAGGCCAAGCTCTAGCCGCGGATGTCGAGGCGCTCCCGGCAGCAGCTCCAGCGGCAATTTTATTAGGACAAATTCCGACGTACGGGGACCTTGGTGGTGGTCTTGGTCCAACGATTCGATTTTGAAGCCGGAGCTTCTGAGAGCGATCGAAACGGACGGATTATTTTTCGTTACTTTGACGGCCAACGCAACAGGATGCTATCCTTGCGTTGCCCCGACCAAGTGACCTTGAAACTGGGGAATGCGTATTTCACCACGCGCAGCGATTTGGTTTCTGCTTTTGTTATCGAAGTAAATCATCAAGCATCATCCGTACAGCCCTGCCGGCGGGCGAATGAAGAATGAAGTCACAGGTTTTTATTGCAGCCGTTCAGCCCTTGGACTTTTGGAACAGATTGCGCTGAAGAGCTTGAATATATCGGTCACGAATAGAAAATGAAAAATCTTCGCATCTTGATTGCCGACGATCACGACCTGATGAGGCGTGGCGTAAAATCTTTGCTGCTGTCGCATCAAGGGTGGGAGGTTTGCGGAGAGGCACACACGGGCCGCGAGGCTGTTTCGAAAGCCGAGGAAATGAAGCCGGACATCGTGATTATGGATATCAGCATGCCCGAATTGAACGGTGTCGAGGCCGCGCGCCGTATTCGCAAAGTGGCGCCAAACGCCGAGGTGCTAATATTGTCGGTGCATTATTCCGACCAGCTCATTCGAGAGATCCTCGATGCCGGCGTGCGCGGCTACATGATTAAGTCCGACTCCGATCGCGATTTGGTCGCTGCTGTCGAAACTCTGGCACAGCACAAACCGTTTTTCACGCCGCGCGCCACCGAAGTAATCTTGAGCAATTTCAGCTCGGCCGCAGTTCACTCTGAACCCTTGGAGTTGATCGGCGATCGGCTAACTTCCCGTGAGCGCGAAATCGTGCAACTTCTCGCCGAGGGCAAGAGCAGCAAGGAGGTCGCGTCCTCATTGTGCATAAGCGTGAAGACCGCCGAGACCCATCGCGCCAATATCATGCGGAAGTTGCAGCTGCACACCGTCAGCGAGCTCGTCCGATACGCCGTCCGTAACCAGATCATCGAACCATAACGGAAGCGCCTAACTGCGATTTCATTCCGGCATCAAATTCTGAGAATGACAGATTTCGAAAACACCGGAGGGTGCCTACAGCATATTCCCAGTCGCTGCTAACGAATCGACCGTATTGTTCCCGGACGCGTCCGCATAGATCATCTGCCTGCGGAATGTTAATTCCGTTTGATTGGAAGAAGAGGAAGGGGAGTCGAGGCGCCTTGAGAGATCAAGGCCAGAAGGGCTGGGCCGGCTCCCCTCTTCTTCTCCATGACAATCGCTGAAAGGTTTCAACCCAATGAACAGTATGGCAGCAACTGGCGTGGAATCCGTTCTGTCGGGGCGGTACGTTACGTCCCAGATTTCTGAGGACAACGAAGCGCCGACGGTGTTAATTGTAGCCCTCGACTCGGAAGTACGCGACGCTCTTGCGGAGATTCTTGACGGTCGCGGGGTCAACATAGAGTGTGCGCGAGGTGTTGAAGCCGCCAGGGGGCTTCTTGCTGCGGGCGGCGTTGCGGCCTGTCTTTGCGGCTTTGGCCTGGAGGATGGCAGCTACAAGGATTTGGTCAAGCAGGCAAAGCGGCAAATGCCAGAAGTACCTGTGATTATCGTTTCTACCCCCTCATGCCCGAATGAATACCGCGAATATCTTGCGGCGATGAATACGGGAGCCTTCGATTTCCTTTGCCATCCTTACCAAAAGCGCGAAGTGGAACGAATTCTGCGACTTGCAGTTACCTCCTCACGGCGGATTGACCGTTAGGTTCCCTGCGCCTGCTCTTCGATCTCGGAAAGTCCGCGCCATATACGCACTTCTCCGTATGTCGCTGTCTCCTTGTCCATGGCTTACTGGGAATACCGCCCGAAGGAGGGCAAATCATATGCCTGAGGAAAAGTGCTAGGACGTGCTCGCGAGGAGGCTTCTGAGGGCAAATTTCCTGCCACGCAAGCCGGAGAATTCGTCCGCGAAGAAATCGAACACGTCAAAGAAAGGGAACACAGGCCCCGGAATGCGAAGCAAGCAATCGCTAGCAGGCTATTCAAGGCGCGCGGACCGAGTACACCTGCCTCTGCCTGGAGGCTCATTTAGACCGTTGCTCGCATTTATTCGAAAAGCAGAGTGTTCTAAGGAGGCGAAAGGATGACGGAGCCTTCACCATTTGAATTAGCGCTCGGCGCAAACATCGTGCCGGATGGTTCCTGCTCATTCCTGGTATGGGCTCCATGGGCCAAGAATGTCACTCTTCAAATCGAGGGACCTCGCCCGTGCCAGATTCAAATGAGGGTTATGGAAAAGGGCTATTTTCATTGCTTCACTCTGGCAGTGCCAGCTCAGACGCGGTATTTCTATCTTCTCGACGGCCCCAAAAAGCGTCCCGACCCTGCTTCCAGATATCAGCCGGAAGGTGTACATGGTCCGTCGCAAGTATGGTGCAATTCTTTTGAATGGAAGGATTTAAGCTGGAGCGGGCTTCCTCTCACTGACGCCGTCTTCTATGAAGTCCACGTTGGGACTTTCACGCCAGAGGGTACTTTCGACGCCATCATCGACCGCTTGCCGAGCCTCAAGTCACTCGGCATAACTCTTATCGAGTTAATGCCCATTGCGCAATTCCCCGGAAACCGGAATTGGGGATATGACGGCGTATATCCCTATGCCGTCCAAAACTCGTATGGCGGCCCAGACGCGTTGAAGCGACTGGTCAATGCTTGTCACCAGGCAGGAATCGGCGTGGCCCTTGACGTTGTCTATAACCATCTTGGCCCCGAAGGGAATTACTTGAGCGACTTCGGACCATATTTCACCGATCGCTATAAAACACCCTGGGGAGATGCAGTAAATTTCGATGATGCTTATAGCGATGAGGTTCGCCGATTCTTTATTGAGAACGCCCTATATTGGATCACCGAATTTCACGTCGACGCCCTGCGCCTCGACGCCATTCACGCGATCGTGGACCTCTCCGCAAAGCTTTTCCTTGAAGACTTGACTGAGCGCGTCGCTGAACTTTCGCTACGACTTGGACGAAAGGTCCACATCATTGCCGAGAACGACCGCAACGACGCACGGTCGCTGGCTCCACGGGAAGCTGGCGGCTTCGGTCTCGATTCACAGTGGAATGATGACTTTCACCATGCGGTTCATGCGCTAGTTACCGGCGAGCGCGGCGGCTACTACCAGGATTTCGGCACTATCGACCATCTGGCGAAGGCCTGCCGTGAGGGATTCTTGTACGCGGGCCAGTATTCCGCGTTCCGTCGACGGCGTCACGGAAGTTCTTCAGCCGATACCCCGTGTTATCAGTTTGTCGTCTTCAGTCAGAACCACGACCAGGTAGGAAACCGCGCGCAGGGTGAGCGTCTTTCTCAGATCGTCTCCTTTGAAACATTGAAGCTCGTTGCCGGTGTTGTGCTCCTCTCCCCGTTTATTCCACTGCTTTTCATGGGCGAGGAATATGGAGAGCTTTCGCCCTTCCAGTATTTTGTCAGCCACGAGGATACCGGCCTGATCGAGAAAGTGCGCCAAGGCAGGCGCAAAGAATTCGAGCGTTTCGCTTGGCGAGGCGATATTCCTGACCCTGCTTCGCCGGACACGTTCATGCATTCCAAATTGCATTGGGAGGAAAGAGAACACGGCCAGCACCGCACTCTTCTTTTGTTCTATACCGAGCTCCTCAGGCTCCGAAGGGCCATCCCGGCTCTTTCAAATCCCAGCAAGACCACGAGCAGAGTTACCGTATTCGAACCAGACACGCTGATTGTTGAGCGCTGGCACGAACAGGATCGCATGGTGATTTTTTACAATTTTGAAGAGGGCCCAATCTCGGTCCACTACTCTTTCCCACCCGGGATGTGGGAAAAGCAACTCGAGTCCAGCGAGGAAAAATGGGCCGGCCCGCGCAGTTCGACCCCCGCCTCATTGCAGACCAGTAATCAAGTTTCACTCGATGTACAGGGTCGCTCATTCGTGCTATTCCGGCTCACTCAAGGAGGCGCTGATTGACAAAATGCGCTTCGCATTTCCACGCTAATACCGTTGCTTCAGTTTGCCCGGCGCGGGGAAACTTACTTACACGAACCGAATAGATACAATGCGAATTCCTTCCTCAACATATCGCGTCCAATTCAATCTCAATTTCCGGTTCGCCGATGCCGAAGCCCTCGTACCTTATTTCCATGATCTGGGAATTTCAGATTTGTACGCTTCACCGCGTTTCAAGGCCCGCAAAGGGAGTTCCCACGGATATGACGTAGCCGACCCCATGCGTATCAACTCCGAACTCGGCACGGAAGAAGAATTTGATCGTCTGGCTGCGCGTCTTCGTCAGTACGGCATGGGTCTTTTGCTCGATATCGTTCCGAACCACATGGCAGCCAGTTCCGAGAACCCCTGGTGGATGGACGTCTTGGAAAACGGACGCGAATCTCGCTACGCAGCCTTTTTTGATATTGATTGGGAGCCGCAAGGAATAAAAATCGCCGCGCTCGAAAACAATCGCGTCATTCTGCCAATTCTCATCGGCCCATATTCCGACATCCTCTTAAGCCAAGGTATTCGTCTGCATTTTGACGACCGCGGTTTCTTTTTTCAGTATGAAGATCATCGGCTCCCGCTCAGTCCGCGGACCTACCGCGAGGTCCTGCAGCTCTGCGTAGAAAACCTGCAGAACATAGATGAATCGGCCGCCGCTAGTCTTGGGGATCTCCAAGCGCTCTCGGGGGGCTTATCGAAATCGGAAAATGGCGGCGGCATTCCTTTTGATGACCGCGCGAGAGCTTTGTCCGAACTCAAAACGAAACTTTGGCGTCTGAGCCAGAGCGACGAAACGATTCGCCGTGGCATTGATGAAGCTGTGCGCATTTTCAATGGCGTTCAGGGTCAACTCTCGTCCTTTGATCTTTTGGACCCGCTCTTATCTCGGCAGGCCTATCGCTTAGCGCATTGGCGGCTGGCGCCTTATGAAATAAATTACCGAAGATTCTTTGACATCAATGACCTCGTCGGGTTGCGCGTAGAAGATCCTCTCGTTTTTTCAGCCAGACATTCATCGATCATGCGTTTGATTCAAGAAGGCAAAGTCTCCGGGCTGCGCGTCGACCACATCGACGGTTTGCTAGACCCCTTGGAATACCTCGAACGCCTGAAAGCGATCCCTATTCCTTGCGCGGACGAGGGCAAGGACCACGACGGCTTGCGCATTTACACGATCGTCGAAAAGATTACCTGCGGCGACGAAAAGCTCCCGCCCGAGTGGCCTGTTATGGGCACCACCGGATATGATTTTCTCAACGCACTTAACGCTCTCTTCATTGATCCCGAAGGCTACCGGAATCTCGAAGAAAGTTACCGGAGATTCACTGAAATCAAAGAATCATTCGCCGACACATGGTATCAGCGCAAGAAGCAGGTCATCGATGAGCTTCTCGCCACAGACCTGGACTTGCTGAGCTATCGCCTTGGTCGCGTCGCCGCTCTTGACGTGCAGGGAGGAGATATTCCGGTCCGCGAGCTCATCAGCGGCCTCAAGGAAGTCACCGCGTGTCTCCCCGTGTACCGCACGTACTATCGGAATGCAACTCTCGGAGAGCAAGACAGAGTTTTCCTGGAGGCGGGTTTTGCTGACGCGCGTCGGCGCACTTCTCCCTCCTTGGTCAGCGGAGCGACTTTCGATTTTCTCCGGAATCTGTTTCTTGCCGAGTTGCCCTTGGAAGCAGAGGAAAAGCAGAAAGCGTGGCTAAGCTTTATTGCTCGTTGGCAGCAGTTTACTGGTGCGGTCATGGCCAAGGGCCTCGAGGACACGGCGCTCTTCGCGCATCACGGCCTCATTTCCGTCAATGAAGTGGGTAACAACCCCTTTCACGAGCGGATTCGATTCGGAATGAATGACTTCCATGAGTTTAACCACGTTGCGCTCCACAACCACCCGCACACGATGAATGCAACCTCCACCCACGATACCAAGTGGAGCGAAGACGTTCGTGCGCGCATCAATGTTCTCTCGGAGATGCCGCGCGAATGGGCCAAGTGCCTTCGACGCTGGTCGCGAATGAATAAGCGCAAGAAAACAATGATCGGCGGGCGAATCGTCCCGACTCCGAACGAGGAGGTAATTCTTTATCAGGCAATGCTCGGCATCTGGCCTTTGGAGCCCTTTGCAAACGTAGACAAGCGGGTCTTGCAGTCGAGGCTCGAGGAATTCTTTGTAAAGGCCACCAAGGAAGCGAAAACAGAAACCAGCTGGCTATCACCAAACGAAAAGCACGAGTCTGCTCTGCGCCAGTTTGTTTCTTCACTTCTTGCCACTCCCGTTAGCGATCCATTCATTTCTGATTTCCTGCATCTGCACAGAGACCTTGCGTTCCTCGGTGCTTGCAACTCATGTTCGCAGTTACTTCTTAAGATGACGGCTCCTGGAATTCCCGACCTCTATCAGGGAAATGAGCTGTGGAATCTATGCCTAACAGATCCCGACAACCGGCAGCCGGTCGATTTTCGAACTCGCCTAACGGTCTTGGAGAATCTGAAGTCGCAAGGAGCGAACCCACCGGCTGGTTGCATTGCTGAGCTGGTTAAGAATTGGCGCGACGGAACCCTGAAGCTTTATCTAACCTTGCGCGTGCTGAATTTCCGTCGATCGCATCCCGATCTCTTTTCCAAGGGCTCTTACATGCCGCTTTCTACCGACGGCAGCTACCGGCGATCTGTCTTCGCGTTTGTCCGGCATTTTGAGGACGAGTGGCTCATTGTAGCGGTCCCGCGGTTGCTGAAGAATATTGTCAAGGCCGGTACCTTTCCCCTAGGAAAAATCTGGGGTACGACCACGCTCGAGATTCCCAGCAGAATGCCTGAGATGTGGACCCACGTTCTGACCCAGGAACAAATCAGTCTGTCTCAGTGCCCAGAAGGCTCAACCGTGCCGGTGGCGCATTTATTCCGCCATCTTCCCTTCGCCGTGTTGGCGGCGAGCATACCGAAAACGTAGCACGCCTTGCTGCCCAAGAGGCCTACGGTCGGCTTTTGCCGCCGACTACTATCAAGATTATGCCTCCCACGAGCAGAATCCCGCCGAATACAGGAGGGAGCGGAATCGTTCTGTGTTGGGTCCTTGACGCCTGAATCGGGCCTAAGTTCACTACCTTCTTGCGTGTCGTATACGTGATTCCCTGATAGGCGAACGAAATCAGCGCAAGAACGATCAACGCAATGCCCACGACCGTCGCAGTCTTCATCGTGCCCTCCGCGGGAGAGGGACGCCGTCAACCGTGCCGCGGCGCCCCTGGCTGCGTTCTCTTCTACGTTCTTCGCATCAATCCGCCGACCAGCGAGATCAGGAACAAAATTATGAAGATGAAGAAAAGAATCTTAGCGATCCCCGCGGCTGCAGCAGCAATTCCGAAAAAGCCAAATATCGCTGCGATGATCGCGACGACCAGGAATACCACTGCCCATCCCAACATGGTGCCTCCTAGGGGCGAGTACGTTCCTGCCCTGTGAGCCTCTGTTCTAAGGTCTTTCGCTCGAACCGGCAATACGTACGATTCAGTATGGCAAGCAGGGCTTTGTTGTAGGCTCGAATATGTACCGCAATGTACAGCTTCTCCCTGCCGCATATCAGCCCATTGCTACGGCGATTCCCTCGCCGGGCTCAGGCTTAGCCAGTATTCTTCGCGGTCGAGAAATGTTGTTTCCTTGTTCCGCTAACAAAATCAATCGTTCCAGCTATGTGGGGCTAGATTTTGAGAGGAGGCAATCCATGAATTGGGATCAAGTGCAGGGGAAGTGGAAGCAGTATAAAGGCCACGCAAGAGCCAAATGGGGCAAGCTAACCGATAACGACCTGGATGTCATTGAGGGGAACCGCCAGCAGCTTGTCGGAAAAGTTCAAGAATATTACGGTTTGACCAAAGAGAACGCCGAGAAGCAAGTGGACGAGTTTGTCGGCAACCTCCACCTTGACAAAGCCACCGAAGAGCAGGCCCGCCACGCTGGACAAAGTTAGAAAACGCCATACAACAAAATCAATGCGAAAGCGGCAAGGCATTCTTGCCGCTTCGCATTCTGGTAAAGGATGTCACATGTCCACTTCAAATCAGCCAGCAACACAGAAGAATGTCTCTCGGGGTGATCTCGTTGAGCTGCTCAATAAGGACTTGGCCCGCGAATACCAGGCGATCATCGCATACGTGGTTTATTCGCAAGTGCTCAAAGGCGCTGAGTATATGAACATCGCGGCTGAACTCGAGAAACACGCGCTTGAGGAACTGAATCACGCATTAATTATCGCCAAGCAGATTGACTATCTCGGCGGCATGCCGGCGGTCAAGCCTCTTCCGGTTCGCACCTCCGAAAAAGCAGAAGACATGCTTCGTTACGATTTGGAACAGGAGACGGAAACAATCGCTGCCTACCGTCAGCGCGTCCGCCAATGTGAGGCGCTCAGTGAATACGCAATGGCCGAAGAAATTCGGGGGATTCTGGTGAACGAACAGGAACATCAGATTGATTTGGCCACGGCCCTTGGCGAAGATGTGCCGGAAGTGCCCAGCAAATGACCGTACGAGAGCTCATCATACCTCACGCGACTCTACGGAAAATCTCTCGCAGAACTAAAGTTCTCAGTGGATGGAATGCGCAAAAGCTGCAGCGTATTCTTCTTCCCGTGATGATTACTTCTTATACTCCACGTTGGTTCTCCTGCGCACAACCCTCCGATTGGGGCCGTGGCGTCATTCACCTGAAGTGAACGGCCCCTCCTACCTCTACTCTCCTACTACATAAATGTCCGTTGTTCGATTAGGGCGTGTTCTGTATGGAAGCATTCCGATTGGGTGTAGACACTTGATCCGTACCAACCTGCAGCTTGTCGCGGAATGCCGCGCAAGGGCAGCAAGCGAAAGGAGACCACGATGTCCACCCAGCATCTCCCACAGATGAAATCGCGGGTCGAAGAACCCCCGAATCCCAAGAAGCCAGACCCCGAGCGGCGGCGAAAGAAGCGCTCCGGCGAGACGGAGAATCCGGATCCGGGGCCTCGGCGTGACAAGCAAAGTCCGGAGATTCCCCACGACCCGCAAGATGTCCCGGAGCAAGAACTCCATAACTCCGCTTAGCAGCGAACCGTCGGGCACCGGCAAAAAGCTTGAGGTACGCTTCGAGCAGATCGTCGGCTCAAACTCTTGAAGTCTGAAGGCGATCGTATGGCTGCGAAAGAACGAAAGCGAATAAGTAAACGGTAGATATCAAAAGTCAGGACTGATTCGACTCATCCTCCTCCGGGGCTCTTCACCAAGAGCGCCCCGACGATTGCGAGAGTCCTGGCGTCGAAGAAGGTCTCCCCCAAAGGGCCCGGCTCCGGAATGCGTATACTGACATACTTCATGAATCGTGCCGGCCGCAGTCTTACAGCCTCTCGGCGCAAGAAGCTTGAAAGAGCAAAAATTCTGCTGTCGAAACGGCTGCATCGGCAGCGCGCGCCATGGCGGACAAGTCCATCCTAAAGGCCCGATTTCTCACAATTCCCAACGGTCCCATTGCCTCTGCCCAAATATTCTAAGTGTGACGCGTTGTGACATAATGCCCTTTACAGTCTTTTCCCAAAACGAAACGACGCTAAAATCCTCCATTTCCGGCCAAGATTGTTGTCTCCCCTCAGGACCTTGCGCTCACCCCTATGTAAATAAACTGTAACGATCTTTCCGCTGCCTTGAAGCCACGAATCCATTCCGTTATGCTCTTCTTCCAAGATGACTCTGCGCGCACGTATACTTGTCGTTGAAGACGACAAAGACATCGTCGAACTGGTTCGTTACAATCTTGAGAAAGACGGTTATCAAGTAACCGCGTGCAGCGACGGCGCAACCGGCCTCGCGCAAATAAGGAAATCGCCGCCCGATTTGCTGCTCTTGGACCTTATGCTGCCCAAACTTTCTGGTCTTGAGATCTGCAAGGAAATTCGCCGCGATGACCGGCTCGGTCGTCTGCCCATTCTGATGCTCACAGCGCGGGGCGAAGAGGCGGATCGCATAGTTGGCCTTGAGCTGGGCGCCGATGATTACGTCACCAAGCCGTTTAGCCCCCGCGAACTCGTTGCTCGTGTGAAAGCGCTTCTCAGGCGCGTTCAGCAGCCTGGTGAAGAGGCCAAGCTCCTTGAGATTGGAGCGCTCCGCGTCGATCCAATTTCTTATCGCGCACAGCGCGAAGGCAGGACGCTACCGCTCAGCACCCTCGAATTTCGCCTTCTCTATTATCTTGCGTCTCGCCCCAATCGTGTTTTTTCTCGCGATCAGTTGCTTGACGCCGTTTGGGGCACGGACCGTTTTGTGACCCCGCGCAGTGTGGATGTCTACGTGCGCCGCTTGCGCGAGAAGGTCGAGCGAAATCCCGAAAAGCCTGAATATTTGAAGACTGTTCGTGGAGCAGGTTACCTCTTTGAAACCACTGCGAGTTAGCCTTTTCTGGAAACTTGGGCTTACCTACCTGTTCCTTCTCTTTATCGTCCTGGTGGGCATGGATTTTTACGCGGGCCGCGTCCTCCGGCAGGAATACATCCATGCTGCCGATCAGCAGCTCAGCTCCCTAGCGCAGGTTGCACGCGCTCATCCTCCGCAGTTTGACAATGCCGCGGCTGTTGCCTCGTGGACTTCTTGGATGTCCCGCAGCGGCGCACGTGTGACGCTGATTTCGGCGGATGGCCGCGTGCTTGCCGATTCAGCCCACAACATTGAAACAATGGAGAATCATTCCAATCGCCCCGAATTTCGCGCGGCCATGGCTCAAGGACAAGGTGACTCTGTTCGACACAGCCACACCTTGGATCGCGACTTAGTTTATTGGGCCGTTCGTTTCGATCGCTCGGACCAGCTTCCGGTGATTATTCGCTTCGCAACTCCTCTTGCTCCCATCAACACCTCTCTTGCGTCTGTTCGTCACGCTCTTTGGAAGGTCTCTGCTTTGATCCTGGTCGTTGGCATTGCTATCTCTCTGTTGTTCTCTGGTGGATTCGTGCGTCGGATTGAGAATCTGAAAGGGTTCTCTCGCCGCGTCGCCGCAGGAGATTTCAGCTCTCTGCATGGCGAGTCCGGCAACGATGAACTGGGCGAGTTGGCCGCAGCGCTGAATAACACCGCAGCGCGGCTGAGCGCTACCATCCAGTCTCTCACCGAGGAGCGCAACCGTTCCGCCGCAATTCTTCGCAGCATGGCCGAGGGCGTAGCTGTTGTCGACGCCCAGTCGCGCCTGGCTTTCTGTAATGAAGCATTCGCGAAGATCTGGAACGTTGACGTGCGGGATGCGCAAGGCCGGACCGCGGTCGAGGTCATTCGCCAGCCTGAGGTGCTCGAATTAATTCCTCAGGCGCTCGCTACGAACAAGACTTTGGTCGGCGAGATTTCCTTTGGGGGTGCGCGCCCGCGCAACTTTTCCGCTACGGTTGCTCCGATCACGCCGTTTGAATCGCCAGGAGCGCCAACTGGCTCGTATTCATCCACTCCCTCGCGAGGCGTGGTCATCGTCCTCCACGAAATCACTGAGTTACGCCACCTTGAGCAGGTCCGCAAGGATTTCGTCGCCAATGTTTCCCACGAGCTTCGCACTCCGCTCACCGCCATTCAGGGTTTCGCTGAAACTCTGCTTACGGGCGCACTGGAAGACAAGGCCAACAATCGGCACTTCGTCGAAATCATCGGCAATCATGCGGCACGTTTGGGCCGCCTCAGCGACGATCTTCTGAGACTCTCGCAGATCGAGGCAGGCAAGATGAACGCCGATTTTCAGGCGGTCGACCTTAAGCTTCTCGTCGATAGCGCCGTGGAGGCGGCGCGTACGGCAGCGACCCAGAAAAAGCTCACTATAGCGCCACCGGATTTGCCTACGAATCTGCCCAGCGTTCGCGGAGACGCAAACCTTCTCCGTGATGTTCTGCGCAACCTCCTCGATAATGCAATCCAGTACACGCCCGCTGGCGGCCGAGTCGAAGTCACCGCAACCGTCGATGACGGTTTCGCTGTCATAACTGTATCGGATACGGGCATCGGCATTCCCCAGTCCGACCAGCCTCGCATCTTCGAACGTTTCTATCGAGTCGATGCCGCACGCTCTCGGGAAGTGGGCGGCACTGGTCTCGGCCTCTCTATTGCCAAGCACATTGTGGAAGCTCACGGCGGCAGGATTTGGGTCGAAAGCGCCGTTGGCAGCGGCTCCACGTTTCATTTTTCCGTGCCTGTTCAACGTTCCCCGTCCCCCGAACTCTCAGAGAATTCATAGGTTCTTCATCTTCTTGCAAAGCAGGCTGTGCAGACTCTCCGTGTAACAACTATCTCCAGAGAATTCCGCCACCCGGTCAGCCGCCCCGGCATTGGATTCCTGGTTCATCGTCGCCTGCCTAAAAATCAATAATGACCTCGAACGCATGGGAGACCTCGCCGTCAATATTTCTCAGCGCGTCATTTCTCTTTCTCAGATGCCCGGTATATCGGCGCCCCACGATCTTGAGCCCATGAGCGCTTCCGTGCGAAGCATGGTCAGCCGCTGTTTGGGTGCGTTGACTTGCCGCAACATCACGCTCGCGAATGAGGTCCTGGAGGCGGAACCTGCCATTGACGATTTTCGTGACCGGATGTTTGAACGCTTGTTGTCTGAAATGAAGCAAGACGCATTACTGGTTGGTCCCAACATGCAGTTCGTCTTGGCCATTCGCAATCTGGAGCGCATTGCGGATCACACTACAAACATTGCCGAAGATGTTGTTTTCTGGTTGCACGGCCTCGACATTCGCCACGGAAAGGCGAACTCCTTCAACATCAAGAGCTTGGCTACCTACCCTGAGGATATGTAACAGAATATTCACGAACCTTTTATGCTCTGTTCAAAGTCTCTTACTACTCTTCAGTCGACGTACGGAGCAGGTCTTGAGTCTTACCCCACATCGCAAAAGGACAAAACAACGATCTGCTGCGACACCCACTGGCTGGCGTCACCCCGGCGCCAGCCGCTCATTTTTGTTGGATGGGGCAACGAATAACTCGGTGTCGTGTTTGGTCGGGGAGTCTCCGCAATTTTCTCAAACTAAATGCCCTATGCAAACAGGATTGACATCTTCAAGGAGGAGTGAATGAAGAGGAT
This sequence comes from Candidatus Acidiferrales bacterium, assembly GCA_049678505.1. Classification (GTDB taxonomy): domain Bacteria; phylum Acidobacteriota; class Terriglobia; order Acidiferrales; family UBA7541; genus DAHUXN01. The sequence continues at coordinate 9,144 of JBAUEH010000031.1, read as the reverse complement.
TTTGCTCAGCTCAGTGGCAGTGGTTCTATTTGCGGTATCGGCATTTGCGCAAACGGACGGGAACACGGCTTCAAAGCCTTCAGACAGCGGTAGCACAAAGAGCGCTACCGCTCCGGCTAACACAACCAAAAAAGCACCCGTCGCAGAGAGTTCCTCAGTTGCCCCGGCCACGGCCGCAACGACGTCAGCAACGACTGCGGCTGCGGACACGACTGCAGCGCCAGTCCACCAGCAGAAGGCGGAAAGTTTATCGATGAATCCAGCAACGGCAACTCAAACTTCGACCGCGAAGCTTTCCACTTCTCCAGACGACAAGGCTGCTGCTGATGGAGCGGCAACCTTCTCGCACTCCGATACTCAAATGGACCAGGGTGATCAATCGCCGCTTTTCTTCAAAATCGGCGGCGCCGAGTTTTCGCCCCTAGGTTTTATGGACTTCACGACTGTTTTTCGCTCGACTGACGTGGGCAGCGGCATTGGAACATCTTTTGGCAGCATTCCGTTCAATGGCGCCTCGCCAGCGGGCCAGTTGTCCGAAGTGCGCTTCAGCGCACAGAACTCTCGCATAGGCATGAAGGTGGACGCCAACCCTGGCGATTTCAAAGTCAGGGGCTACATCGAGGCGGACTTCCTCGGCAATGCGGCAGCCAACCTCGAAGTTGGCAGCCACTCCGACACACTCCGCATGCGCCTCTACTGGGTTGACGTTCAGCGCGGCAAGTGGGAAATCCTCGCTGGCCAGTCATGGAGCATGATGACGCCCAATCGTGTTGGCATTTCCCCTATGCCGGGCGACATCTTCTACTCTCAAGACATGGATACTAACTACCAAGTGGGCCTCGTTTGGCTGCGTACACCCGGTTTTCGCGTCGTCCTTCACGTAAATGACCAAGTGGCGTGGGGATTTGCGCTGGAAGACCCCGAGCAATACACGGGTGGACTGACCACTTTCCCGGCCAGCTTCACTAGCGCGGATCAAGCGCAAGTGGACGATTCAGGCGGAAACTCGAAGACTCCGAATAAGGCCCCAGACATAATGTCGAAACTGGCGTTTGACACTCACCCTAACGGTGGCGGCCGTAATTTTCATATCGAAGTAGCGGGCTTGTACCGAGCTTTCCGCTTGAACACTTCTGGTCTCGGAAATGTCACCAGTTCTGGCGGGGGCGGTTCGATTAACGCGAACCTCGAACTGTTCAAGAATTTTCACCTCATCGCCAATACCTTCTGGAGCGATGGCGGCGGCCGTTATATTTTTCAATTGGGTCCCGATTTCACGGTTAACGTCAACGGCGCAGGCAATTTCGTTCCTTCACCCATTCATGCCGGCTCGGGTATCGGAGGTTTCGAGTACCAGTTCAATCCGAAATCCATGCTCTACGCCTATTACGGTGGTGCGTATTTCGGCCGCGACTTCCAAGCTACGACCGGGACCGGCGGCACAATTACTTACTCTGGTTACGGCTATCCCGGTTCAGGAAGCGGTCAAAACCGCGCGATTCAAGAGCCAACGATCGGCGTCATCCAGACCTTTTGGAAGAATCGCAATTACGGCGATTTAAAGCTCATCACCCAGGTTTCCTATCTGTCCCGGAACCCTTGGTCCAATACGGCTACGTCGGGAAACGCGAACAGCGCTCACCTGGGAATGGCCTTTGTGGACTTGCGTTACGACCTGCCGTAGCGGCACTTCGCAGGTCTCTAGGCTTGCACCGGACTTGGAGGCAGAACATCCCCTCCAAGTTACTTAAAAACAAGTTGCATTGCCGGGATGCCGTATTCAGAGAGCAATCCTGGTCGGTTATTTACCGTGTGTTCATTCGATTGTAACGATTCTGTAACCCCAGAACCTCAGGCTTAATGAGATCTAGGAGGATGGTATGAAGTTTCTTAAAGCCTCAGCCCTTTTCCTCACGCTGATTCTGTTCGTGGCTACCGCGAAGGCCCAGGCGCACGATCCCGTATCGATGAACGCCGCAGGCGCCACTTTTCCGTATCCCATCTATTCCAAATGGTTCGACGCTTACCACAAGCTTCACCCAGAAGTGCAGATCAACTACCAGAGCATCGGCTCCGGCGGTGGGATTCAGCAACTCAAGGCTGGCACTGTGGATTTTGGTGCGTCCGATATGCCCCTGAAAGACGAAATGCTCTCGCAGTTCAGCTTCAAAGTCATCCAGTTTCCCACTGTTCTGGGAGCAGTCGTTCCGACCTACAACATTCCAGGCGTAAGCGCCGTCTTGAAGTTCACACCCAAAGCGCTCGCGGGCATCTATCTCGGAACGATAACGAAGTGGAATGACCCGCAAATCGCTAGCAGCAATCCGGGAGTTAACTTGCCAGGAAACGACATCATTGTCGTGCATCGTTCCGACGGCAGCGGCACGACCTTTGTTTGGACGGACTATCTCTCGAAGGTTAGCCTTGAATGGAAAAGCCGCGTCGGCAGCAATACCTCGGTCAACTGGCCTGTGGGGTTGGGCGGCAAAGGCAACGAGGGGGTTTCGGGTATTGTGGAGCAGACGCCGAATGCGATCGGGTACGTCGAGCTGATTTACGCCATCCAGAACCACCTCGGCTACGGCTTGGTGCAAAACTCCTCAGGCAAGTTCGTCAAGGCCAGCCTGGCGACAGTCACCGATGCGGCCGGCGGTGTTGCGGCCAAAATGCAGAGCGATGTCCGCATCTCCATCACTGACGCAGTGGGGGCCGAAAGCTATCCCATTTGCAGCTTCACCTACCTGCTGATCCCCGCAAAAATTGCGGATCCGGCAAAGCGTCAAACGGTCGAGAACTTCCTCCGTTGGATGTTAACCGACGGTCAGGGAATGGTTGAGGCTCTCGATTATGCTCGCTTACCCAAAGCTGTCGTTTCGATTGAAATGCGGCATATTTCCGAAATTCAATAGATATGGGAATTTCCGCAAATCCCGCTGCTCATCGCGAACCCTACCTGGCACCGCACGGTAAGGTTCGTGATTTTCTGGCTCGCCTCCGCGGAGGAGACGAAATTGCCCATCTCCTGACTCTCATTTTCGCTGCTGGCGTCGTGCTTCTTACCAGCCTTCTCGTGTATGAGCTATGGGTGAATTCGGCTCTCTCGCGGCGTACTTTTGGTTGGAAGTTCTTCGTCACCAGCGTCTGGGATCCCGTGTTTAATCATTTCGGCGCATTGCCATTTCTTTACGGTACCATCGTTACATCTGCTGTCGCTTTGCTCATCGCCGTTCCACTGGGCGTCGGCGCGGCCATCTTTCTGGCAGAACTGGCGCCCCCTCGCATTTCTGACATGTTCGCGTTCATCATCGACTTGCTGGCAGCCGTCCCCAGTGTGATCTATGGCGTTCTCGGAATCTTCGTGGTCGTGCCGTTCGTGCGCACGATTCTTGGGCCATTTCTCGAATCCACGCTCGGCTTTCTACCTCTCTTTAAAGGACCGAGCTATGGGATTGGCGTACTGACGGCGAGCTTGGTTCTCACGATCATGATTCTTCCCTTCATCATTTCCGTCTCCCGGGAAGTGCTCATGGCCGTACCTATCGACCAGCGCGAAGCAGCTCTCGCTCTTGGCGCAACTCGCTGGGAATCGACCATACGCGTCGTCGTCCCCTTCGCGCGTACCGGCATCGTCGGTTCCCTCTTCCTCGCCCTGGCTCGTGCCCTTGGCGAAACCATGGCTGTGACCATGGTGATTGGTAATGACCAGCGAATTAGTGCCTCTCTTCTTGCTCCCGGTTACACCATCGCCGCGGTGATCGCCAACGAATTCACGGAAGCCACCGGCGCACTTTATCTACAGGCATTGATTGAGCTCGGCCTCGTTTTGTTTCTGGTTACTTTCATTCTGAATGGTTTGGCGAGACTGCTGATTGTCGCGACGGAACAACGAGGAGGCACTCTCCCCGCATGAGCCTCCGCACTGTTTGGCGCAAGAGCGTCAACGTCATCATGCTCAGTCTCACCGGTGCCTGCACCCTGGTCGCCGTTTCGGTTCTCTTTTTTATCCTGGGCTATCTCGTCTGGCACGGTGGCAAAGACTTGAGCTGGAATTTTTTCACAAAGCTTCCGGTACCCGTCGGCGAATCCGGCGGCGGTGTGGCCAATGCCATTGTGGGCAGCGCGAAACTTCTTCTCGTGGCCATGCTTTTCGGCGTGCCGGTCGGCATCTTAGCGGGCGTCTACTTGGCGGAGTTCAGTGGCAGAACAGCAAACTTCGTGGTGCGCTACATCACCGATCTTCTGAACGGCGTTCCGTCCATCGTCATCGGGATTTTCGCCTATAGCGTCGTTGTTGTTCCCATGCGTCACTTTTCCACGCTGGCTGGCGGCTTTGCTCTCGGCGTTATGACCATACCCATTACCGTTCGCAGCACGGAGCAGTTCCTCCGCGCCGTTCCCAACACGCTGCGGGAGGGGGCTCTGGCGCTGGGTGCAAGCAAATGGAAGACGATTCTCACCGTAATCGTGCCTGCCGCCGGTTCCGGCATCATCACTGGCGTCATGTTGGCTCTAGCGCGGGTCGCAGGCGAGACAGCCCCGTTGCTCTTTACCGCCTTTGGCAATCAATACTGGAGCCACGGTTGGAATCAGCCCATCTCCTCGCTGCCGATGATAATTTACACCTACGCGACCGGCCCCTATCAAGAGTGGCACGAACAGGCCTGGGCTGCCGGACTAGTATTGCTCGCACTCGTTCTGGTCGTTAACATTGGCACGCGCTTGGTCCTCGCGCGCAAAACCTCAGTTACGAGGTAGGAAGCGATGGCTAGCGTGAGTCCGGCAAGAAGCATGGAAACGGATAACATGAACGGGAAGTCTGATAACCAACTCGACTTGCCGCCAGATGCGTCGAAGCCACCAGAAGCCCAAGCGGTAGCGAGCAGTTCTCTCCGCTTCAAGGTTTCCGACCTCAAGGTTTTCTACGGTCCCAAGGAAGTCCTGCACGGCATCAATCTGGAGATTCCTGCGAATGTTGTCACCGCTCTGATCGGTCCTTCCGGTTGCGGCAAGTCCACGTTCTTGCGCAGCTTGAATCGCATGAACGAGACCGTCCGTCATGCCCGGCTGGAGGGCAGCATCCTTCTCGACGGCGAAAACGTTCTCGGAATGGATGTGGTAGGCCTGCGCCGCCGTGTCGGAATGGTGTTCCAGCGCCCGAACCCATTCCCGAAGTCCATCTTTGACAATGTCGCCTATGGCCTTCGCATCAACGGTTACAAAGGGAAAATTTCTCATGCCGTCGAACATAGCCTCCGCCGCGCCGCTCTTTGGGAGGAAGTCAAAGATCAGCTCCATAAATCCGCTTATGCCCTGTCCGGCGGCCAGCAACAGCGGCTCTGCATCGCTCGTGCCTTGGCGGTCGACCCGGAAGTCTTGCTGCTCGACGAACCGTGTTCCGCACTCGATCCTGTAACCACCGCAAAAATCGAGGAGCTGCTTTTTCAATTGAAACCGGCCTGTACCATCGTCATCGTCACTCACAACATGCAGCAGGCTGCTCGCGCCAGTGACTTTTCCGCATTTCTCTTGGATGGCCACATCATCGAATTTCAGAAGACGCCTAAGCTATTCACCACGCCTGCTGACCCGCGTACGGAGGCGTACATCACCGGTCGTTTCGGTTAAGAAACCTGCCGGTTTTGCAGGGCCTGCGTAGTGACGGCATTACAGCGTAATAGAATCTTGGAGCACCGGGAGCATTCATGGAACGGCATTTCGAACATGACCTCGACGAGCTGAAGGAACGGCTGCTGTGGATGGCCAGCCTTTCCGAACACGCGGTTCACCGCGCCGTTCAGGCGGTCTTCGAAAAAAACGAATCCTTCGCCACGGAAGTTCTCGAAGGCGAAAAAGCGATCAACGATATGCAGATCGAAATCGATGATCGCGTAATGCAGCTCGTCGCTCTGCAAGCTCCCATGGCCGTCGATTTGCGTTTCACTCTGGCCAGTTCGCGCATCAACAACGATCTTGAGCGCATTGGCGACCAAGCCGTCAACATCGCCCAGTCTGCTCTGCGCATCCTCCGCCACCCGCAGGTAAAACCCTACGTCGATTTGCCGCGCATGAGCGATCTCGCCGAAAAGATGGTTCGAGACAGCATCGCTGCCCTCGTCCGCCGCGATGACGAACTTGCTAAGACTGTTCTCGTCCGCGATGATGAAGTGGACCACCTTCGCGATCAGATCTTTCGCGAGCTGCTCACCTACATGATGGAGAATTCTGCGGTCGTCTTTCCCGCATTCGAACTAGTTCTGGTTACCAAGAACCTGGAACGCATCGGTGACCACGCCACTAACATCGCTGAAGATGTCATTTACATGGTCGCTGGCCGGGACGTCCGCCATCTCGCCGCCGACCGCCGCTGATGGCCTCGCGGAGTCTCCCTCGCCAAATGTAGCCGCCCTCGTTTCGGAAGAAACTCCTCGCTTGCCCGGTGCGTAGTAACATCATGGATGGCCATGATGCCTTCTGAAAACAATGGATTCGCAATTCGCGCGGAGAAAGTTTCGCGCCATTATCAAATGGGCGATGCGCTCATTCGCGCCGTAGACGATGTCACCCTTTCTGTCGCCGCGGGCGAATTCGTCGCCTTGCTCGGCAGCTCCGGCTCGGGAAAATCCACTCTGTTGAACTTGCTCGCAGGTCTCGACCGGCCCACTGCTGGCGCCATTCTCGTGCACAGCCGCAATCTCGCCGCGATGGACACCCACGAGCTCGCAAAATATCGCAGCGGCACTGTTGGCATGGTTTTTCAAGCCTTCAATCTTTTGCCGCGCATGACCCTCGAAGAAAATGTCGAACTTCCGTTGTGTTTAGCGGAAGTGCAGCGCAGCGAGCGTAGCGCGCGCGTGCGCGAAGCCCTCGAGCGCGTCCGCTTGGAGAAGCGCCTCACTCACCGTCCCAGCGAACTATCCGGCGGCGAGCAGCAGCGCGCAGCCTTGGCCCGCGCCCTGGTCAACCGCCCGAGCATTCTGCTCGCCGACGAGCCCACCGGCAATCTCGACAGCGTCACCGGCGAAGAAGTTATGCTTCTTCTGAAAGCTTTTAACCAAGACCTCGGCATGACCGTAGTGATGGTCACTCATGAACGCCCTCTGGCCAGCCGTTTTGCTCACCGCATTTTGACCCTTGCCGACGGCAAACTCGTTTCCGAAACCGCAGGGCGCGAATCGCAGACCACGGAGGCCGGAGTCCGCCAATGAAAATCGGCGATCTTACCGAACTCGCCCTCCGCAACTTGCGCGAGGCCATGCTGCGCAACTCTCTCACCACTCTCGGCGTTGGCGTCGGCGTCGCTTCGCTTGTCGCTATGCTTTCTCTTGGAGTCGGTTTGCAGCAATTCGCTTCCAAGCGTCTCGCGAACAGCGGTTTATTCAACGCCGTCTTCGTCTATTCGCAAGCCGACATGCAGGAATTCCGCGGTTCGCGCCGCAACTCTGCCGCTTCCGCTCCTTCTCCTTCCGCATCGCGCCCGCTCGACGAATCCGCTCGCCGCGACTTAGCGCGCCTTGCCAACGTCACCGAAGTCTATCCGCAGATTCGCTTCATGACCGAAGTCCGCTTCGCCAACAGTCCTTATCCCACCAGTGTCGCTGGCGTGCCCGACTCCGCCCGCAGCGACGGCGCATTTGACGGCATGCAGGGCCGATTCTTCTCCGGCCCGGATGCCGGCGAAGCGATCCTTCAGTCTGACTTCGCCAAGGAATTGTCCGACAATCCCACCGCCCTGATCGGCAAGGACCTCATCCTGCGTTATGCGGAGCGGCAAGCTATCAGTTCCGATGACGCGGAGCATAACGGTTCCGGCGCAAAGAGCGATTCCGCGAACTCTGGTTTTTCCGTCGTCCCTCATGAAAAGCAATTGCGCATCATCGGAATCGTCGACACCGAGCCCGAAGGTGGTTTTGGCGGCTTCGGCCGTAGCCGCGTCTTCATTCCGCTCGATCTCGCGCAGCAGCTCAGCGCCACGGACGTGTCCGATCTTCGCCAGCTCGTGAACGGCTCCAGTTCCGACCGCGCCTATTCGAGCCTCACCGTCCGCGTCAAAAGCCCCACCGACGTGCAAAATGCCGAAGCCGCCATCAAAGGCATGGGCTTCGCCACTTTTTCCCTTCTCGACACCACCAAGAATCTCCGCCTGTTTTTCACTGTCATCGATCTCCTGCTCGGAATTTTCGGTAGCCTCGCCCTTGCCGTCGCTACCCTTGGCATCGTCAACACTCTCGTCATGGCTATTCTCGAGCGCCGCCGCGAAATTGGAGTCTTCAAAGCCCTTGGCGCTGACGACCGTGACATCAAGCAGCTTTTCTTCGCCGAAGCCGGCGTCATGGGCCTCGTCGGCGGCATCGGGGGTGTGTTCCTTGGCTGGCTGATCGGGCGCGCTCTCACTTTTGGCACCAACGTTTACTTGGGCCGCCAGAGTCTTCCCGCCGTCGATATTTCCGCTGTGCCGCTCTGGCTTGCCCTCGGAGCCATCGCTTTCGCGGTCGTCGTCAGTCTCGCCGCGGGCCTCTATCCCGCCTCTCGCGCCGCCCGCCTCAACCCCGTCGAAGCCCTTCGCTATGAATAGCGGTGTCGGCACATGAGAAATCGCCGCTACTTCACGCTTGTCTCGGCACTGGTGCTTTTTCTATTGACGTTTGCGCCGCCCGCTCGCGCAGCATTGGGCCGTATCGAATGCCGCTCCGCGCACAGCCAAATCCTCGGCAAAGAGATTCGCTACTGCGCCATCCTTCCGCCGAGCTACGACTCTGCCAAATCGCGCCGCTACCCAGTCCTTTACTTTCTCCACGGCCTCGGCGGCAACGAGCAGATGCTGGTCACCTCCGGCGGCTGGAACCTCATCGAAGACCTCTGGCAGCAACATAAAATCGGCGAATTCCTCATCGTCACGCCCGACGCTGACACCAGCTTCTACATCAACTCCCGCGACGGTGGCGCCCGTTACGAAGATTTCTTCCTTCGCGAATTCATCCCTTTCATCGACCGCTCCTACCGAACCTCGCCTACGCGCCGCTCTCGGGGCATCGCCGGAATTTCCATGGGCGGATACGGCGCGCTCCACATCGCCTTCGGCCACCCGCAGCTCTTCGCCTCCGTCAGCGCCAATAGCGCGGCACTGCTCGATAAATTCCCCGACGT
>JBAUEH010000030.1:0-33935 GCA_049678505.1 Candidatus Acidiferrales bacterium | reverse complement strand
ACCAGCCGCGGGTTTGGAGGAGGTCCTTCTCGTCCATTTGGCGGATGTCGAGACCCTTCATGGCGTCGCCGAGTTCGTCGGAGGCGGCAAGGACTTTCTTCGCGTCCTGATAATTGGTGGTCGCGTGGACGATGGCTTTAGCGCGCTTCGCGGGATCGGTGGACTTGAAAATGCCGGAGCCGACGAAAACGGCTTCCGCGCCGAGCTGCATCATCAGAGCCGCATCGGCGGGAGTGGCGATGCCGCCGGCAGAGAAATTCGGGACCGGCAGCTTGCCAGTTTTCGCGACTTGCTGGACGAGGTCGAGCGGGGCGCCGAGCTCTTTCGCTTCGTGCATGAGCTGCTCTTCGCCAAGCGTGGTGAGCTTTTTCATCTGACTGACGATGGTGCGCATGTGGCGCACGGCTTCGACGATATTGCCGGAGCCAGCTTCGCCCTTGGTGCGAATCATGGCCGCGCCTTCGCCGATGCGGCGCAGCGCTTCGCCGAGATTGCGCGCGCCGCAAACAAAGGGCACTTTGAAGCTGTGCTTCCAGACGTGATTTTCCTCATCGGCGGGCGTGAGCACTTCGCTTTCGTCGATGTAATCGACTTCGAGTGCTTCGAGGACTTGCGCCTCGACGAAATGGCCGATGCGGACCTTGGCCATGACGGGAATCGTCACCGTGTCCATGATTTCGCGGATGATGCGCGGCGAGGCCATGCGCGCGACGCCGCCTTCTTTGCGAATGTCGGCGGGAACGCGCTCGAGCGCCATGACGGCGCAAGCGCCGGCGTCTTCGGCGATCTTCGCCTGCTCGGCGGTGGTGACGTCCATGATGACGCCGCCCTTGAGCATTTCGGCAAGGCCGACTTTCACGCGCCAGAGATTTTCGTGACCGTTGTCATTCTTCACGTTGGTTCGGTTTCCGTTGTCCATTTGAGCTTCCTCGTAAGTCTATTTTAATAAAAACGGAGAGAAATGCGAATGTGACTGGCGGGCCGGCATCAGGCCATTTTGGCATGCAGCGAAGGCAGCGGAAAATAATGGGATCCGCTCGCTTCGCGAGAAAACGCGCCGGCAAAAAGCGTGCATCCGGCTCACATCTGCGCTGCTTTCGCGAACAGCGGAAGAATGCGGGAGGCGCACTGATCCAGAAATTGCACGTCCGCGTCGCTGAACGCGTTTGCTTTGTCGGCGTCAACTTCGAGCGTGCCGACGACGGCGCCGGTGGAATCGGTGATTGGAGCAATGACTTCGGCGCGCGTGGTTGAAAATCCGACGAGATAACGCGAGTCTTTCAGGACGTCGTTGACTACGGCCGTTTTCCGCGTTTTCACCACATCTCGGGTGATGCCGCGCGTCAGCGGAAAACGCATGAACGCCGGAGCCTCCGCTCCGGTCCACGCAACGGCGCACGCTTCGTTCTCCACGGTTTCAAAAATGCCGACCCAGTAGCATCCCGAGGCCTCGCGAATCATTTCCGCGACACGTTTCGCACGCACAGCCACATCACCGCGCGCCAATGCGGCGGCGGCAATTTCATTGAGGAATCTTGCATCGTATTTTAGTTGAGTCATCGGTCCTCGCTTCTCTAGGTGCGCGGGCTCACGACCACAAATCTTCCTCGCCCCCGCACCAGAACTTTCCCCGTGGTATCGCGAATCTCGGCGCGATGCATCAAGTTGCGGCCTTCGCGCGAAATTTCATGCGCCTCGACGACAATTTCTTCGTCGATGGGCACGGGGCGCAAATACTCAACATTCAATTCGGCGGTGACAGCGCGCACGTCGTGGAAACGGTTCAGCTTGCCCATGGCTTCGTCGAGGAGCACGGCGATGATACCGCCGTGAAGGACGCGATTGCTGCCCTGGTATTCCGGACCCAGGCGAAAATGGCCGACGATTTTGCGCGCGTCGTGATCCTGCTCGAAGGTGAGCATCATGCCGCGAACGTTGTCCGCGCCGCAACCGAAACAGGGATTATCCGCTTTGGGCTCCAGTTTTTCGATGGTCATTCGGATTCCGCCTCGTAGTGAACGGATAAATTTAGCAGGAATTGACGACAAGTTGTCAGTGATTAGTGGTCAAGGTGAGTAAGCGAGGTGGCTTGAACGACGGGCTATTCGTAGCGCAGGGCCTCGATGGGCTCGACGCGCATGGCCCGCCGCGCCGGAACATAGCACGCCACGAGCGCGACAAGCGCCAGCACAACGGCAACACCGACAAACGTCGCCAGGTCTGTCGGCTTGATCTCAAACAGCAAACTCTGCAGGAATCGCGTCAGCGCGAGTGCGCCTCCGACTCCCGCGGCAATTCCCACTCCAGCGAGCAACATCCCTTCGCGAATGACCATGCGCAGGACATTCCCCGGCTGCGCACCGAGGGCCATGCGGACGCCAATTTCGCGCGTGCGTTGCGTCACGCTATAGGAAATCACGCCGTAAATGCCAACCATCGCGAGCAGCAATCCTAGCGCACCGAACGAGCCAAGCAACAACGCCTGAAAACGCGGCTCGGCGACGCTGCTCGAGACGATCTGATCCATCGTTTCCACGGTCGTGATGGGCGCGTTTTTGTCTTCAGACCAGATGGCTTGGCGCAGCGCGGGAATCATGACCGCAGGATCGCCCGAGGTGCGCGCGATGAAATCGGCGCGTTGGAAATAATCGGCCTGGGCGAAAGGAAGATAAATTTCGCCCGCTGGAGCCTCCTGGAGGTTCATATCCTGTGTGCTCGCGACGACGCCCACGACCTGCATCCATTCGGGTTGCTTCTCTTTATTTGTGCTGGTACTGATGCGGCGGCCGAGCGCGTGATCGCCGAGATATTTCTTGGCAAAGGCTTCGTTGACGATAACGACGCGCTGCGAGCCGGCCGTGTCCGCGTCGGTGAAGCTACGGCCGCTCAGCAGCGGGATGCCGAAGGCGCGAAAATAATCCGGAGAAACGGAGCGTGTGGCAATCGTTAGGCCGCCATTGAACATCGAAAAAACCTGCTCTTGCCCTTCGATTTTGAGATCTAAAACCATGGACAATGCCGCCAAAGGAACTGCCGAGGCGACTGCAGCCCTTCGCACGCCGGAAATGCGGCGCATGCGGTCAAGTACATCAAAAACTGCGGCTTGGCATCCCGCGAGGTCTTTCGGGTTGCCCCGGTCGCAGACGGATTTGCTGAAGTTCGCGTCCATGGTCACGATGTGATCGGCGCGGAAACCGAGTTTCACGCTGGTGAGTTTTTCGAAGCTGCGGGCGACCAGCGTGGCTCCGATGACCAGAATCACGGCGAGCGCAATTTCGATGACGACGAGCGCGCTGCGCAAACGGCGCGGGCGGCGCGAGGAAGTTCCGGCGAGCGAGCCAAAGCCATCGCGAATCGCTGCACCCACGCGACGCGTCGATGCCTGAAGAGCGGGAGCGAGCCCGAACAATATTCCGGTCAGCAGCGAAACAGAAAGCGTGAACCACAAAATGTTCGCGTTCAAAACAAAGTGGCCGTGCTCGGGCAAACCATTCGGCGTGATCACGCGCAGAACGTGAACGCCCCACACCGCAAACAAAAGCCCGAGCGCACCGCCAGCGAGCGCGAGCAAAATGCTTTCGGTGAGGAACTGGCGCACGATTCGCACGCGCGAAGCGCCCAGGGCTTCGCGAATGGCGACCTCGCGATGACGCGCCCAGCCGCGCGCGAGAAGGAGGCCACTCACGTTTACGCAGGCAATCAGCAGCACGAATCCCACCGCACCGAGTAAAATCAAAAGCGGATTATCGAGATCGCTGAAGTGCGCCTTCAGAGCAGAGGCAAGAAAATAGGTTCCGCTCCACATACCAGTGAAATTCCCCGATAACCCGGACAAGATTGGCGTACTTATCGTCTTAAGCTGCGCGTTCGCCGCTGCGAGGCTGACGCCTTGCTTCAAGCGCGCTATGGGAAAGGTCGCGGAATCCTCGCCACCCTTTTGACCCGGCGATAAAACCAGCGGAAGCCAAATGCCTTCGCCGCCGTTCAGAACGGAAGTGATCGGGAATGTAAATCCGGGCGGCATGACGCCAACGATGGTGTAAGTTTTGTCGTCAAGCGTAATGGTGCGGTTCAGGGCGCCGTTGTCGTCGCCCCAGCGCGAGCGCCAGAGCGCGTAGCTGATTACGGCGACGGGCTTGGCACCCGGCTGCGTGTCTCCAGGAAGAATGGGTCGCCCCGCAAGGGGCCGCACGCCCAGTAGCGGGAAAAATTCGCTCGACACGCGCGCGGCGGAGACAAGCTCCGGGGCGGCGTCGCCGGTAATGGTGTACTCGTCTCGATTCCAAAGCGCCATTTGGGCGATGGCAGGTGTTTGCACGCGCATCTTCTGCCAGACGTCCGATGAAAAATAGAGAACGCCTCTTACACCGCTGGGAAATTGCTTGAACGCTTCGATGGAAACCAGTTGCGAGGCATCCGCGTACGGCAGCGGCTTAAGCAAAATTCCGTTGACCGCACTGAAAATTGCGGTATTTGCGCCGATGCCGAGGGCGAGCGTGAGCACGGCGACAGCAGTGAATCCCGGCGCTTTGGCCAGCATCCTCAATCCATACTTAACGTCTTGCCACATTGGTCACCTCAACGTCTTCTGCGCGCCCTTGCGTTCCGGCTTCTCTGCCGCGAAGTCGAGGCAAGCATTCCGCGCTGTTGATGTCGCCCGCGTCACAAAAGGTTCTTGTCTTTACCTCTTTGCGCTGCTTTGCGCGCAAACCTTTCGGCTTCCAGAACTCACCCGTACCTAAGCGCCTTTATCGGCTCAACCCTCATCGCCCGCCGCGCCGGAACATAGCAGGCCGCGAGCGCGACGAAAATTAGTAGCGCAGCGACGCCCGCAAACGTCAGGGGATCTGTACCGCTAACGCCGTAGAGCAAGCTAGCCAGGAAACGCGTCAAGGCTGCCGCCAAGGCGACGCCTAGCAGCAGGCCGACTGTAGTCAAAAGGATTCCCCGCCCGACCACGAGGCGCAAAACGTCGCGTCGCTGCGCGCCGAGGGCGACGCGAATGCCAATTTCGCGCGTACGGCAGACTACCTCATACGACAGCAAACCATAGACTCCAATGCTGGCGAGCAAAAGCGCCAAAAGACCAAAAAAACTGGACAGCCGCGCGATGAGCCGATTCTGAAAGAGGATCTGATCGAGCTGGTCCGCTTGCGTTCTAATCCCGTAAACCGGCAAGTTGGCGTCAAGTTTGCCCACGGCTTCGCGAATGGCAGGAACGATGGAGACGGGATTGCCAGCGGTGTGAATCTCAAAGATCGTGCTGGAGGGCCGCTGCGGCACGTACACAACCGGGCCCAGTGGCTTGCGCAAGCTCTCGTACTTTGCGTCGCCGACCAGACCAACAACCTCGCAGACGGATTCGCGGCAAAGATCGGTGAGATGCTGACCAAGCGGATTCTGATCCCCGAAGAAGCGTTTGGCGAAGGACTGGTTAACGAGGACCGGCAGCGGGTTGAGGGTGGGATCAAAATCAGGAAGCTTCAAGGCACGGCCAGAGAGAAGAGGTATGCCCATGGTTGCGACGAAATCGGGGCCAACCGCAAGCCCCTCCGTCACGCCCTTCGTGCCGTCCGCGAGATGGAAGGAACTCCGCCACCGATTACCGCTAAGAAGCGCGTCATATGAATAGGTGGAAGAAAGAACGCCGGGAATGGCGTTGATTCGGTCGCGCAATTGGTTATAGAAGCTCTGAATTTGTGGGCCGCTATAACCGTTCAATGTCGGATCGATGCCGAAAGTAAGGATGTTGCGCGTGTCGAATCCGACGTCGATGCCCTTCAGGTTCTCGAGAGTGCGAACGAGCAGTCCAGCGCCCACTAGCGCCAAAGCGGAAAGCGCGATTTGCGCCACAACGAGGGCGCTGCCCAGCGACCAACGACGACCTGCGCGATGTTCGATGCTGCCGGATGCGCCGGAGCTCTCCTTGAGCGCAGAAGTCAGTTCCACGCGAAAGATGCGCGATGCGGGCGCGAGGCCGAATAAAATACCGGTGAGGAGTGATGCCGCAGCGGCGAAGCCGAGAATCTTGGCGTCCGGGTGAACTTGCAAAACGCTTGGCCAAAGCCCGCCGGTGGACATGAACGCGACGAGAGAGGATGTCCCCCAATAAGCGAGAAGAATTCCCAGCAACCCTCCCGACAGCGAGAGCAAGACGTTTTCGGTCAAGACTTGGCGAACGATGCGCGAGTGGCTTGCGCCTAGAGCTAAACGCACGGACATTTCCTTTGCGCGCCGGGCGGAACGGGCCAGAACCAGCCCGGCAATATTCGCGCAAGCAATCAAGAGAATGGTGCCGACCGCGAACAGTAGGACCAGCAACGGTTCTGCAAGGCGCTCGCGTACGCCGACAATGGCCTGCGACGCGGGAATCAAGACAATTCTCGGAGCGTCCGCGGGCTTGAAGAGTTGTGGAGCGTTTTGGGCCAGGTCGTTTTGAAAAAGAACGCTGACGACGGACTGAGCGCGCACGCGGTCCACTCCCGGGAGTAGCCGCGCGACGATATAAACCCACCAGATATCCTCGCCGGCATTGATGGAAGGTTTGTCCCCGGTCGTAGTACCGAACCACTCATTTCCAGCTGCGGCTGAAGCGAAAGCGGAAGCCACATTGTATCTGAGTCGCCTGGAATGAGGCTTGGGAAGTCCTGCGCAGCCACTCCGACGATCGTCACCGGCACTGCGTCTAAGCGAATCGTCTTTCCCACTGCCGCGGGATCGCCACCGAAAAGGGTTTGCCATGTTTGGTAGCTAAGCACGGCAACAGCGGGAGCGCCACGAGTATCGTCGGCAGGTTGCAGCATGCGGCCGATTGCGGCTTGGACGCCGAGGGTTTCGAAAAAGGTCCCCGTAACCATTTGGCCGGTTGCGACTCTTGCCGGGCCATTGCCGGTCAGTGTGAATCGCGCAAGCCCGCCCATCGCGGTGACGTCGGAGAAAACGCCGGAGAGCGACTGAAATCGCTGAAGCATCGGGTAAGAAAACGAGCAGCCCTGCTGCCGTGTCTCTTCTCCTGGACACGACATCAAGCTCATGTAACCGGCTGTATTGGGACTCCCATGCGCCACCCACTTCAAGGCGACGAGGTGAGCCGGATCGTGAACAGGAAACGAGCGGAGCATAACCGCCTCGATCAGACTGAAAATAGCGGTATTTGCACCGATGCCGAGGGCGAGCGTGAGGACGGCGACAGCCGTAAATCCCGGCGATTTCGCCAGCATTCTCAGCCCGTACTTAATGTCTTGCCACATTGCTCGCCTCCGTGGAGGAGGTTTAGCCCGTTTGCGCAGCCACTCGATGCTCAATTATCGGATGCGCGTTTGCTGATCGACGGCCATTGCTCTGTTGTTCCGCGCAGCCTTTCACATGCTCCGTTCTTGCACCATGCCGAATCATCACTTATCACCAGCTACGGGCCCGTGTCCACAGGTACTCAGGTCTTTCCCCCATTACGCAAGCTCGCGAGGCACGTTACAATTCGTGCAGATTTTGGAATTTCCAGGAGGCATCCATGAGTGCCGCGGACGAACGCAAGTCGAAAGCCGCTGAAGAGATGGAATCGGACGTCGAAGGGCAAGAAGAAAACCGCCGCGAAGTCGAAGTAGACCAACAGACGGATCTGAATCAGGGCATGCAGACCGGAACGCATGACGCCACGCACCCGGGAATCAACTGGGGTTCTTCATACAAAACTCGAAGCAAGGCAGCCAAGCCCAAAAACCGAAAGGGCTCGGACTCAAAACCCTGACGCCGGTTGGCTATTCCTAAATCAGCGCGACGCGAGAAGGCTTTTCGCCGTGTTGCTCCACTTCCCTTTTGGCGCCGCGCTGCTTCTTTTTCATCTCCGTTTCGATCACCTGGCCCAGCGTAAGGATGCCACGCGTAATGTCCTTTTCCTCGACGCCGGCAAATCCCAAACGCAGCGTGTTCAGCCGCGGGTTTTGCACGAAGAAGTACCGCCCCGGAACGAAAAGTACGCCGCGCTCGCGTGCGTGAATCAACAGCTCGCCCGCGTCGAGCCCCGGAGGCAGTGTGATCCACACCGACATTCCACCTTCCGCCCGCGTCCATTCGATTCCCGCCGGTAAGTGCCGTTCGAGGCATTTTTCCATCGCGTCGAGGCGCCGCGAATATATCTTGATCATGCGCTTCAAATGCTTCTCGAGCATTCCGGTTTTTGCGAACTCCGCCAGCGTCGCCTGCGACAATTGGTCCGTGTGCAAATCGCTCACCTGCTTCAACTGGCGCAGCCGTTCAATCACGCGCTCCGGTCCTACGCACCATCCCACGCGCAATCCGGGAAATGCAATCTTCGAAAAGCTGTCGATTTGAATGACGATTCCATTTCGATCCATCGCTTTAAGCGAAGGCACCGCAGTCCCGCGCAGCCGCAGCCTTGCATAAATGTGGTCTTCGACAATCGGCACCTGGAAGCGCGCGGCCACGTCCAGCAGTTTTTTGCGTTCCTCCGCGGGCAGCGTGGTTCCCGTGGGATTCTGAAAATCCGGCGTGACCAGAATCAATTTCACGCGGTTCTGCTCCAGCGCCGCTTCGACCCCTTTGATATCCAATCCCGCATACGATTGCTTCGCGCGGCTCGTTTCCACCGCAACAGGCAGGCAGCGCACGCGCGCGCCGGAGAGAATCGACAGCGCGCCAGGGTACGTTGGATTTTCAACCACCACCGCGTCGCCCGGACGCAGAAATGCTTTTGCCAGCAAATCCAGCGACTGCTGGCACCCGTCGGTCACCAGGAGGTTCGATTCCTTCGCCGCGATCCCTTCCGCGGCGAGCATGGGAAGCAGCACTTCGCGAAGTGGTTCGTAGCCGTCCGTTGCGCCCAATTGCAGAATGTTACGTCCCGCGCGCCGCAGCACCTCATTCGCGCATTTGCGTACGTCGTCGATTGGGAAGCATCCTTCCGATGGCTTCGCGCTGATGAACGCGATCGTGTCGTCCGCCACTTGCGGCATCAGCCGGCTGAGCCCGTCTCCGGCGCGCTCGTCGGCAAAGAGCGCTTCCCAGCGGAGCGGCCCTCCTTGCGCTCGCGGCGGAGGCGTGAATTCGCGCGGCGCGTTTCTTCCGCTGATGTACGTCCCACGTCCGACGAATCCTTCGATCAGCCCCTCGGATTCGAGCTCCGCATAAGCGGTCGCCACCGTCGTGCGGTGAATTTGTAATTGGTCCGCAAGCTCGCGGCTGGCGGGGATGCGGTCACCCGGCTGCAACTCGCCCGCGTACACCAGCGCCCGCATCTGGTCGCGCAACTGCGCGTACAGCGGAATGTCGCTTTCTGGCTGCAAATGCAACGGCATAAATGGCCTGCTCATATAGGCCAATATAGACCCAAAAAAGAGGGCCAAAAGAGCCAATTTGTCTCTTTGGCCTGTACGGGTGATTTTGTGTTATGTTTATTAAAATCAGTTACTTAGCCTTGCGAAGGAGAAACCGCTGGATTTTCCCGGTGGCTGTTTTTGGCAAATTTTCGACAAATTGGACTGTTTGCGGACATTTGTAAGAAACCATTTTTTGACGCAGCCAGTCGCGAATTTCCTGCGCGAGTTCGGCGCGAACTTCGATTCCGTTTTTCACGACGACGTACGCGCTGGGATGAATGAGCCCATTTTCGTTCGCTTGCGCGACAACGGCGACTTCTGCAATCGCGGGGTGCGCGAGCAACGCATTCTCTACCTCACTGGGCGAGACCCACATGCCGGCAACTTTCATCATGTCGTCAGTGCGGCCGCAATAATGAAAGTATCCGTCGGCGTCGCATGTGAATTTGTCTCCAGTCAAAACCCACTCTCCTTTTTTTGCGCCCGCAGTCAGTTCATCTTTGTTCCAGTAACCCGCGAATGCGCTGCCGCCGCGAACCCACAAATTTCCAATTTCACCGCGAGGAACTTCGGTGCCGTCGTCGTTGAGAATTTTCGCGCTGCAGCCGGGAACTTCTGAGCCACAGCTTCCGGGGCGCGCAAGTCCGGGACGCGAAGACAAAAACATATGCAGCATTTCCGTCGAGCCGATGGCGTCGAGAATTTCGAGGCCGAATTTCTTTTTGAATTGCTCGAAAATTTCCGCAGGCAACGTTTCTCCCGCGGAGACGGCCATGCGCAACGAAGAGCAGTCGAGGACCAGGCCGCGATCGGCTTCGCGAAGAAGCGCGGCGAAGAAAGTCGGCACGGAAAATAATATCGTGGGCCGATATTTCTTGAGAACTTCGGCAGTGCGCTCCGGCTTCGGCTTTCCAGGATCGAGAACCGTGCTGGCGCCGGCGGAAAACGGGAAATACATTCCATTGCCGAGGCCATAGGCGAAAAACAATTTCGATACGGAGTACGTGATGTCGTCTGGACGCAGCCCGAGCACGCCATGCGCATAGCCGCGGCTGGTGTGCACCATGTCCTCGTGACGATGGATGGCGGCTTTAGAAGTGCCTCCGCTTCCGGAGGTGTACAGAAAAAATGCCGGATCGGTCGCTGCCGTTCGATACGTGGCACATTCGGGCGAAACGCGCTCACACTGCTCTTCCCACGAGACCACCGTGCGCGCGGAGAGGCTTTCGGCCATCGCTCGCTCACGATCCTGAGTTTCCGATGCGCATTCACCGGCTATGGCGACAACTTCGAGAGCGGCGGGCCATCTGTCGGGGCATATGCCAAAAACTGATTTGTGAACGATGGCGATGCGCGCGCCGGTGTCCGCAAGATAGTAGGCGTAATCGGCAGCGCGGGCGAGCGAGTTCACTGGAACGGCAATCGTGCCAATCTTCGCCGCGCCAAAAAACGCCGCAATGAAATCGATCGAATCCGGAAGAGCGATCAGAACGCGGTCGCCGGGTTTGCAGCCCCACTCGTGCAAGACATTCGCGGCACGATTCACCGCTTGTTCGACTTCGCGGTAGGGGAAGGGGCGCGGCTCGCCGAGGATGGCGATGCGTTGCGGATGCTCGCGCGCCGGCCGCGAGACAAATTCATCCGCGATGTTCAGTTGTTCCGGAATATGCGTTCGCCCTGAAGCGTCCGCCGCCATGCCGGGATTCTACTCCCAGGCGACAGCGAACAAAATGCGCAAATCAGCAAAATGATCTTCCTGAATCAGCTAGAATAAGACACAAGCGGAGGGACGCGATGGCGCATCGATTCACGGTTATTTTCGAAAAGGAAGAAGAAGGCGGCTACCACGTCTTTTGTCCGACATTACCAGGATGCCACACGCAAAGCGAGACGATTGAAGAAGGCGTAAAGAACATCCGAGAGGCCATCGAGCTTTACGTGCAAAGCCTCGTCGACGATGGTTTGCCGATTCCAACCGAAGACATTTTGATTAAGCCCATCGAGATTCCTGCGTGACCCCGAAGCTGCCGGTCGTGACGGCTAAGGCGCTGGTGCGCGTGGCCGAGCAACTCGGATTCGCTTTCCGGCGCCAACGCGGCAGCCACGCGATTTATGTTCGAGCGAGAGACCAGGCGCGCATCGTAATTCCAATGCACGGTGGCGAATTGAAACGCAAGACACTGCGCGCAATTATTCAGGACTTGCGGATCACGGTTGAAGAATTCCGCGGAATGCTTTGAAATCCACCAGAGATACCAACACACCCCGACAACTGTGCCCCACTAGGTGACACTACCAGATTTGGCAGCGGAGCGCGGCGGGGCGGACCATAGCGTCGCCCTCCTTGCAGCCGAAGGCCTTCGCGAATGCCGGCATGTTCGAGGGCGCCGCGATGGAGCGGAGGCGATCGAGCGCGTGCTCGTTCAGATTGGCCATCAGGCGCACGAACTCAGGGCGGTCGGTTGCCGCCCAGATCTGGCTGTACGCCAGAAAGAAGCGCTGCTCGGGCGTATAGCCGGCGATCAGCGGCCGCGGCTTGCCTTGCAGGTCTTTTTCTAGCGCGTTGTAGGCGAGGGTCAAGCCGCCGAGATCGGCGATGCTCTCGCCGAGGACGAGCTTGCCGTTTTCGTGCACGTCGTCGATGGCCACGTAGCTATTGAACTGATTCACGATGCACTGGGCGCGCTCGTTGAAATTTTTCTCGTCCTGCGGAGTCCACCAGTCGCGCAGGTTGCCGTGAGCGTCGAATTTGCGGCCTTCATCGTCGAAGCCGTGAGTCATCTCGTGGCCGATCACGGCGCCCATCCCGCCATAGTTCGAAGCATCGTCGGCCTTTGCGTCGAAGAAAGGCGGCTGGAGAATTCCGGCGGGAAAGACAATCTCGTTCATCACGCCGTTGTTGTAGGCGTCAACGGTCGGCGGCGTCATGCCCCACTCACTGCGATCCACAGGCTTGCCGATCTTGTTGAGGTCGCGCCGCGTCTCGAATTCGTTGCCGCGAAACGTGTCGAGGACGAACGGGCCGCGGTCGACGTGATAGGCCGAGTAATCGCGCCATTTGTCGGGGTAACCGATCTTCACAGTGAAGGCGTCCAGCTTGGCCAAAGCTTCCTTGCGTGTGGCCGGTCCCATCCACGGCAAAGTTTGCAAGTCGTCGCGCAGCGCGCCGATTAGATCATTGACCATCTTCAGGGCGCGCGCCTTCGCTTCGGGCGGGAAATATTCCTTCACGTAAAGCTGGCCGAGCGCTTCGCCGAGCTGATTGTCCGTCGACGTGACGCAACGCTGCCAGCGCGGCAAAATTTCTTTGGTCCCTTGCAAAATCCTGCTGTTGAAATTGAAGTTTTCATCGACGAACGGCTGCGAGAGCCATTTGGCGGCAGAATCGACAAGGTGCCAGCGCAAATAGATTTTCCAGTCGCTGAGCGGGACGGATTTGAGCTCTCGATTCATGGCTTCGAAAAACTTCGGCACGGCGACGTCGACGGACTCGATGTTGGGCGCACCGATCTGGTGGAAATAGTTTTGCCAGACAAAATTTGGCGTCAGCGCCTGAAGCTGGGACACGCTCATTTTGTGATACGTTTTATCGGGATCGCGCCGCTCGACACGGTCCATGGATGCAGTGGCAAGATTCGTTTCAATGTCCATCACGGTTTTGGCTTCGGCCGCGGATTTGGCGGAATCATCTCCCAGAAGCTCGAACATCTTGGTGACGTGCGCGACGTACTGTTGCCGGAGCTGCTTGGATTCGTCGTCGGTCTTGAGGTAATAGTCGCGATCGGGCAGGCCCAGGCCGCCCTGATCGGCGCCAGCAATCACTTGCGAACTGTTCTTCTCGTCCGGCGTTGATCCAAAATTGAAAATGACGTCGGCGCCCAGAGCCTGCAAACGCGCGAGTTCAGCCTGCAAGGCGGCTGCGCTATTGATCGCCTGGATGCGATCGAATTCGGGCTGCAACGGCTTGGCGCCGGCGGCATCAATCTGTTGGACATTCATGCAGCTTGCGTAGTAGTCGCCGATTTTCTGTTCGTTCGAGCCAGCGGCGGCGGCGCGGTCTGCGGAAGCTTTCTCGAGAATTCCATGCAATTCCTGGCGATTGCGCTGTTGGAGCTCATTGAAGCGCCCCCAGCTCGGATAGGCGGGCGGGATGGGATTCTTCTTCAGCCAGCCGCCATTCGCGTAGTGATAAAAATCCTGGCAAGGCTTGCAGGTCTTGTCGAGCGAGGAAAGCTCGACGCCGTGAGATGCAGGCGCTGAGGTTTGACTCTGCGAACGTGCCCGCAGCGCGACGAGCGCAAAAAGACTGCAAGCTGCGAAGGGCCCTGCCGCAAATATCAGCGCGCGATTTGAAAAGCGAGTGATGCGCATGATTCGTCTCCCAAACTGTTCTGAAAGTGAGTCGTAGCCTTCGTCCGGCAGTTTCAAGTGACAAATAACCTACACTGGAACGCCCGTGAACACAACGGCCCGGGCGCGGCTAAGATCCTCCCCATAGGCGTGAAAAAATTCCTTATGCATCAAGGCGCAGCGGACGCGGATGTGCCGGAAAGAAAAGCGTTCATGACGGAGACGAATTTTTCGGGCTCCTCGAAAAACGGCATGTGGCCGCTCTTTTCGAAGACGACGAATTCGGATCCCGGGATCGCCTGATGAATTTTATAGGCGATGACCGGCGCGACGTTCATGTCAAAGCGGCCGCAGCCGACAAGCACCGGGAAACGGAATTTTGCGATTTCCGGATTGAGATCGAAGCGCCGCACGTCTTCGTTCACAAGGCGGTTGATGTTGTAATACTCCTTGTCGCCGGCCATCTTTTTGGCGAATTCATCGCGGTGCTCGGGCGCGTAGAAGAGCATAGATTCGTAGAGTGCCGTTGAGGCGTCGCGGGCTGCAGCGGAATCCTTTTCATTGAGATCGGCGGTAAAAGCATTGGCGTCTTCCTGCGCGGTGACGTCGGGAAAAACGTCGTGGAACAGGAAGAGCGTGTCGCTCCATTTAGGAGCGGCGGAATCGAGAATGGTGAGGTGCTCGATGTGCTGTGGGAAGCGGGACGCGTATGCCATGACGAGAAAGCCGCCCCACGAGTGGCCGAGAAGATCGATTTTATCGTAGCCGAGATGCGCGCGCAGGGCGTCGAGGTCGTTGATTTGATCGGCGAGCGTGCAGGTTTCGCCGGGCTTGAGCGGGCCGGAACGGCCCGTGCCGCGCTGATCCCACATCACGATTTTGCGATTCTGTCCCAGCGTGTCCCAGGCTTCGGAGACGTGGAGATACTGGTGATCGAAGCCGGGGCCGCCATTGGCAACGAAAAGGGGCGTGGCGTCGCCGGAACCGAAAACTTCATAGTAAATCGTCGCGCCGGAGGACGCGTTGAATGTGGTGCCCTGCTCGTCGTGAGCGAAAGCGCGCGCCGGAGTGAACAAAAGCGCGAACGCCATAACGATAACAATGGCGGCGGGCATCAGAATGGTGAAGCGACGCTGCGAACCGGCGCGATGGCTGCGGCGATGATCAAACGTGCTGCTCATGAATGCCTCCTGTAGATTGCAATGAGCCTGCGAGGCGGGCAGAGTAGCACGCCTCGGTGACGCGTGGGAAGCGCATCAAAAAGCGCCATCTGAGGCCGGGGAAAACGAAGAGCAGATTCCTCGTCGGATGCTGGTCGCACCTCGCTCGGAATGACAAAAAGCGCTAATCCTCGGACCAGGCGGCGTAGAGACCGAAAACCAGCGGAAGAAGAATCACAAGAAACACAGCCGTGACGATGAGCAGAAAGCTATCGTGTCCGGCCGAAGCCGGCGCGCTGCGATGCGCCAACGATTCCGCGAAGTTCCTGAAGAACCCGCCGATGCTCGACCATCCCATCACGATGGCGGTGACAAATACTGCAGCGCATGCGCCAAAGGCGAAGCGGCGCACCCAGAGAATCGGGCGCATGGCGCGTTCCATAGCTTCGGCTTTTGCCGCGAGCTGCGCTCTCCACCAGATGCGGCCGGCATCGGGCAGAGGCGCGTCGACGCGGGATGGATCAGCTGATTCGCAAAGATAGCCGGCGACCAACGCGACTTCTTCGCAGGCGCGGCAGTCCGCGAGGTGCGCGAGAAGAGCATCGCTCCACTCAGCGGAACGGCTGGCCTCCACAATTTTTCCTTCGAAGACACAGTGACCCTGTTTCATGGCGTTGCTTCTCCCTGGGATTGGCGTTTCCAGCCGCGGGCGCGCAAAAGCTCGGCGAGGCGAGCGCGTGCACGGAACAACATGGGGCGAATGCTCGCGGCTCGGCAGCTCATGAATTTCGCGATTTCGTCGTGGCGATAACCTTCGACGTAGGCGAGCCAGAGCAGCTCGCGTTCGCGCGGCTTCAATTCCGCGAGGAATTGACCCAAATCGCTCTGCAGCTCGAAATCGTGCGCGGCGTTCGTGCCGCTCGGAATTTCCGGAAGAGGCGCAAACGAGCGCTTGGCGGCACGAAAATGATCGCGCAAAAGGTTGGTGGCGATGCGGAAGAGATAGTGTTTGCGATGGGCTTCTTCAGCGGGAGCGAGCAGTGTGCGCAGGAGACGCAAATAGGATTCCTGCAGCAAATCGTCGGCGACGCTGGGATCTCCGGAAACTCGGCGCAGATAACCGCGAAGCTGCGGCGCGGTTTTTTCGTAGAAGGCGCGGAACTCCGCTTCGTCCATGCAAGGAGCGCGGAGCGACTGGCGCACGGCGTCTTCGCCGGGCTCGTCCGACGCGAAGGAAAGTTCCGCGCAATCGAGCGATTCAGTCTGAGCACGCACCGCCGCAATCCTCCGCAAGCGAACTCCTAACGCTTCGGGCCAAGTTCCCGATCAAAAAGTCCCCATTCTTTCGACAGCTTATAAGACACGCCGGCAGAAGCCAAGAATCCAACGCCCAGCGCCATGAGCAAGAAGCTGAAGCCCAAAATAGCGTGGGCGCTATGCGCCTGCTCGATCGCGTTGAACCCGACAGATGGCATGGTTAAGCGCACGAAGAGCATGGCTATGCCCAAGAGAAAAAGAATGAGGCCCGCTTGAATGGCCCCGAGAACACGACCGAAAGGCCTGGTTTGCTCGATCGTGGCGGAATCGAGAAACTTCGACCCGGCCTCGCTGTTTAGATAGGCGATCATTTCCTGACTAGTGCCAAATTTCTCAAAGAGCTTGGACTGCATTTCCTTTTGAACTTCAGCGATTCTCTGACGGCGCCTGTTGTTGGAAATAACCCGGACGATCCACACCGCGCCAATCGTGAATGCAATGAAAACAAAAACTGGAGCCCAGTCTCCCATGAGATCCTCCGAAAACCGCGCTCAGCGGCGCAAGCGAATTTGAGGAACGCAGTGTTACTCGTTTCTTCGTTCCTCTGTGTATCAATACGGAGAGGGGTGGATCTATGTTAACAGGAATTTTTGGGTCGCGCGGACGCCAGCCGGGTCAGTCAGCTGCAGCGGTCTGGCCGAGGCGAGCCATGCGCTGTCTTTGGCGCTTCTTGCGGCCAAAGCGCACGCGCCAGATGGAGCCGGCGATGATGATGACGCAGCAAATTTCGACGAAGACTTTGCCGCCGTCGAGATAATCGACGCCGTGGCCGGTGAGATTTGGATCGGTCAAAATGCTGTGAATGAAAAGGCCCGCGGCCGCGACGTAGGTAAGGTAATGAAAAAGTTTCCAGAGATGCCGGCCAAGCTCGATGCGGTAGAGCGAAGTGACTACAATAAATACCAGCAGGTAGAGCGCGACCGCGCCAATGGTGTTCCACAATGGCTGCAACGGCGACCATACCGGAAATACGATATCCAGAACGCGGAAATGCGGCTTGCCGTTCAAGAGCAGCGGCAGCGGATGCGCCAGCGTGAAGCCCAGCGTGCCGTAACCGGTCCAGCGATGAATGCTGAAAATGTCGAAGCGGCGATGCGGCCAGTAGCGCACCGGGCTGTAGCGGCCAAAAATCATGAGTCCGATGAGAATGTTCGCGGTGGCAAAGCCGACAGCCGTCAGGCCGATGTACGCAGACAGGTCGAGCACAGTCACGAGAAATGCGGCTCCGTGGCTCTATTCCCCGCGGCTGTGCGGGCGGCTACGTCAAAAGACGCGCGCACGCCGAGCAGGGTTTCAGTTGCCAGAAGCAGAAGATAGCGCAGATGCGCGGAGGAAAACACGGCTAAGATGGAGCGCGGCATCGAGAACGCCACGAAAATGCACAGAGCCACAATCACAATAATGATGCTCGCATCGCTTGCGATGATGCTAGCGATTGCTCTCGCGGGAAAAGGCGATGCAGCCGAGGTATACAGCGTGGTTCCGCGCGGGTCGCAACAACCGGCAACAGCGCAAGAAGGCGCGCGGACCTACCTCGGATTTGACCGCAACGATTATCCGGGCGACGGCGCTCTCGATGCGCTGCGCAAGACATTTGCCTTCTGCGGCTACTGGCTGAATGCGCCGCCGGGCGAAAACTCCAACACATGGAGGGGCAAACGCGAAATTTTGCGTGCGCGCGGATTTGGCTTCCTCGTGCTTTTCGACGGGCGCCTGGACAAAGAATTGAAAACCGCGCGCGACCCAAAGTTGATGGGAGCGGTTGACGCGCAGGCCGCCATGGAGGCCGCACAAACGCAAGGCTTCCCGCGCGGCACGGTGATTTTTGTCGATCAAGAAGAAGGCGGCCGCATGCTGCCCGAGCAGCGCGAATATTTGTACGCGTGGATTGACGGCGTGAATGCAGCGGGGTATCGAGCCGGAGTTTATTGCTCGGGAATTCCCGACAAGCCGGGCGCGGGCGGCGTGATCACCGCAAACGACATTCGCGAGAATGCGGGCGCGCGCCAAATTTCATTCTTTGCCTACAACGACGCGTGCCCACCGTCGCCCGGCTGCGTTTTTTTCGTCGCTCAGGTGGCGAACCGGCAAAGCGGCGTGCCGTCTGCGGCGGTCTGGCAAATTGCGCAATCGCCGCGCAGAAAAAACATTACCGCGCGGTGCCGCATGACCTACGCCGCCGATGGAAATTGCTACGCGCCGGGACTGGCGGCGCAGGGAGTCTACCTCGACGTTGACGTCGCAGCGTCAGCCGATCCGTCGAACGGACGCTGAATCTTTTCGGTCCGGTTACTGCGTGGCGGTTTTTTCGCCGAGTTTGCGCATGCGCTCGCGCAGCTTCTGGCGCAGCCCTGTCGGCGCGTTGGGATTGAACGCCACCAGATACCACAGCGGCTGCGTGCGATCCTTGCTGAGAGAAGTGAGCGTGGCCGCATCGGCGTTGGGGTGGCGCGCGATGTTTTCGCGAATCGCGGCGTAGGGATGCTTGGCCAGACGCCGCAGCGTCTTGGCGGAAACCTTGGGATGCTCGCTGATCAGGCGCAGAAGGTAATAATCCTCGCCCGGCGTATCGCGATAAAGCTTGTCGAGTATGTCTGGCTTGATTTCGGCGCTCAGGACAAGGCCGACCTTTTCGTCCCACGAGCCGTTGATGCGATTGAGTTCCTGTGTGCGCGCGTGGATCAACTGCTCGACGACGCGGCGTTCCTGTTCCAGGCGTCCGTGCGGCAGCGCGCTATGCTCCACCGAATCGAGCACGCGCAGCAGATGCTGGCGTTCCCCGAAAACGACCTGCGATGTACGCGGCGCTTTTCCTTTTGCATTATTGCTGACCAAATCGGAGCGTCTCATGATTCCCCCCGCTAATTTTCACATGCGAACCGCGCCCGAAAAAATTTCCTACGAGGCTGCGCAACTCGCCATGCAATTGCCCGCCGGGAAGTAACAGGCCTGGGGATGTTCCCTCCGTGAAGAGTGAGCCAAGAAATTATTCCTCGACGTTCCTCGCGCGGCGGCGCCTAAGTCGCACCCATTATCCGGCGAGAAACGCAGGCAGGCAAACCGTAGTGTACGGAGCGTTCCTTGCGTGCAACAGCATTTGGCACTACAGCGGTACACTACAAAAGGCACGCGCGGCGTTGCTGCAACGTTGAACCAGCCGCCGCGAATGAGTATCGTGGATGCGGATAACAAATCGGCATGCAGGAGCGAACGGAATGAGCGTTTTTGAGAAGCATCGGGAAGAGCTCGAACATTTTGAAACGATGATGGGTCCGCATCGCGGGCGCCTGGCGGTGACGCTCGATCTGCTCACCAACGCGATAGTATTGATCGGCCAGCACGGCGTCTATTGCCGCAGCGCCGCAAATCCGCAACAGCCGCCGATGGATATTCGCCTCATCAACGACGAACTCCAGAACGCCAAGCAATTGATCCAAAGCGTCATGGAAAATCTGCGCGCCGAACGCGACGCTCGCGAAGCCAGCAGCGACTAGACCGTTCGCACACACGGCGGAGCGTTCGCGCGTTGACTTGGCTCTGCGCTAACCATACAATTCGCGCGCAGGCTGCGGCGACTGCGCAGCCGCAAGCCCAGCATGACCGACAAAGATTCCTTCATCGGACAAACTGTCTCGCACTACCGCATCCTCGAAAAGCTCGGTGGCGGCGGCATGGGCGTCGTTTACAAAGCCGAGGACCTGAATCTCGGCCGGCTGGTCGCTCTCAAATTCCTTCCCACGGACATGGCGCGTGATGCGTCCGCGCTCGAACGCCTGCGGCGCGAGGCGCGCGCGGCTTCTTCGCTCGACGACCCGAACATCTGCACGATTTACGAAATCGGGGAGAGCGAAGGCCAGCCGTTCCTCGCCATGCAGTTCCTCGAAGGCTCGACGCTGAAGCACCGCATCGAGGGCAAGCCTCTGCCCCTCGATCTGCTCCTGGATTGGGGTATTGAGATCGCCGGAGCGCTCGACGCGGCGCATTCGCACGGGATCATTCATCGCGACATCAAGCCCGCGAACATTTTCGTCACCACGCGCGGTCACGCCAAGGTCCTCGATTTCGGACTGGCGAAAATGCTGGAAGGCGCGCGCGGCTCAACACACGGAATGACGCAAGGCATGACCCAGGCGACCATGGACAGCGTCGAGGAAGACTTGACAAGCCCCGGGGCTGCGGTCGGAACGGTGGCGTACATGTCTCCGGAGCAGGCGCGCGGCGAAGAGCTTGATGCGCGCACGGACCTGTTTTCCTTCGGCGCGGTGCTCTACGAAATGGCTACGGGGCGCACCCCGTTCAACGGAAATACCACTGCGGTCCTGCACGACGCGATCTTGAACCGCGCTCCCGTGCCGCCACTGCGGCTGAATCCCGACCTCCCTGCAAAGCTCGAAGAAATCACCAGCAAGGCGCTCGAAAAAGACCGTGGCGTCCGCTACCAACACGCAAGCGAAATGGGCGCAGACTTGAAACGCCTGAAACGCGACACGGATTCCGGACGTTCAGGCGTAGCCGCGCCTGGCGCTCTGTCTTCCGCAAGCGCGGCGCCTGCTCAGCCGGAGGAACAAAGATTGTCGTCCGCGGGTGCATCCAGCAGCGCCCGCACGATCGCTGCCTCGGGCACGCACGCATCCGGTTCTTCGTCGGTCGCCGCCGTCGCCCGCGAACACAAATTCGGCCTCGCTGCGACGGTAATCGTCATACTGATTCTCGCCGGTGCCGCCGCGTACGGAATTTATTCGTTTCTGCACCGCAGCGAGCCGGTTCCGTTTCAGAACTTCACGGTCACACAAGTAACCAGCACCGGCCAGGCGCAGCTTGCGGCGATTTCGCCCGACGGGAAATACATTCTCAGCGTGCAGGACGAAAACGGCAAAGAGAGCCTCTGGCTGCGCAACGTGCCGACGAATAGCGACACGCAAATCATCGCGCCTTCTTTTGCAATTTACCTTAGCCTGGCCTTCTCACCCGATGGCAACTATATCTATTTTCGCCGAGCCGTCGATCAAACGGGAACATCCTACAACCTGTTTCGTGCGCCCGTGCTTGGCGGCACGCCGCAGCAAATCGCCACCGACGTGGACACGGATATAACATTTTCACCCGATGGAAAGCGCATCGCCTACTTGCGCGGCAATGATCCCGTGGTCGGCCAATACCGTTTGCTCAACGCCAATCCGGACGGCAGCGATGAGAAAACTCTTCTCATCGAAAAAAATGCAAGCCCTGGCGTTTTTCCATCCTGGTCGCCGGATGGAAAGAAAATCGCTTATGTGCTCCCACAACGTTCCACAGTTGAATTGTTCGATGCGGCCAGCGAAAAGGTCACCACGCTGACCGAGTTCAAAGACAGAATCATATTTGAAATGCATTGGCTGCCAGATGGGCGCGGGTTGGCTGTCCTTTACTCCGCGCGCCCGAGCTACCTTCAGCAGCAAATCGGGTACATCGCCTATCCAAGCGGTTCATTCCATGCCATCACCCGCGACACCAACAATTATCAAACCCTGACCCTTTCCTCGGATGGCCAAATGATGGCCACCGTGCAAGTAAAGGCCACACGAACTCCTTACTTGCTGCCCGCGTCAGGTTCGCCTGAGTCCTCGCTTGCAGAAGCGCCTTTGCAAATACCCGGGATTTTCTATCTGGACTGGGCCAGCAATGGTGACCTTCTCGTGAGTAATGAAACCAACCTCTTTCGCGTCAGCCGGGACGGTAGCAGCCGGGCGACGCTGCTGAGCGATTCGGCAGGCCTGATATATGCAGCCAGCCCTTGCGGAACCGATCACATCGTGCTCAGTTGGCTTGGCCACCAGAGCGCGAGCGGATTTGTCGGCATCGCTATTTGGCGCATAAACTCGGATGGTTCAAATGCTCAGCAACTCGTTGAAAAAGTAGGATTGGTCCAGAATCTGGCATGTTCCCCGGACGGAAAGATGGTGTATTACGCCGATACAAGTGGCGACCGCATGATGGAAATCCCGGCCGATGGCGGTGAAGCGGAGATTGTTCCGGGAACTCTGATTCCTAATGAATTCGTGGCCACCTATCTCGGAGGCCTGTCGCCGGATGGAAAACAATTGCCATTTTTCTCAGAAGGCGCGCCTGGGCACATGAATCTCAACATTGTTAACCTCAATGCTGGACCGAATCCGCCGCGTCGCACACTCACGCCAGATTCGCGAGTTTCCGGGCCGGTGGCATTCACGCCGGATGGAAAAGCGTTGGCGTATCCGATAACGGAAAACGGCGTGGCCAATCTGTGGATTCAGCCGCTCGATGGCTCGCCCGGTCGCCAGATCACGAACTTCAAGTCCGGCACGTTTCAAGTGTTCCATTGGTCGCCAGACGGCAAAACTCTTGCCATACTTCGTACCAACACACAATCCGATATTGTCCTCCTCCGCGAATCCGCCCCACAGTAGACGGACGTCTACAGTTTCGTCCAAGACCGTCATTCCGAGGCTCGTCCTTTGCCGGACCGAACGATCTGCAGTGGCATTTGGCATGCTCTTGGCGGAAGGGAGACCGGCCCACTCTATGTGTTTTTGCCGTTTGCTTTCGTAGCGGCGGCTTTACGCCGCCAGCTTTTATAGTTGGCAAGATTTTCACCCTGAAATAAGAAACGGATTCGACTCGCGTTCGGCGGCGAGCGCGGTGGCGGGCCCGTGCCCGGGAAAAACAATCCTTTCTTCAACAGAGACGTGCACACGACAATTGGCTTCCCTGCAGCGACGCTCTACGCGGACACAAAGACAAATGCCAGAACAGTTCTTGCCATTTCATAAAGAGCTTCTAGGAGGTCGGAGCTTCAGCTCCGACATAAAGAATGCTTTATTACTTTTTCCTTTCGCGCGCTTCACCCGCGCGATGTAGTCCATGCTTCTGACCGTCCACACCAGCGTTTCTCCAGAGTGGAGCTTCGCAAAGAATACAGGCGACAGCGAGCCATCGTTGTCTACAAAGCCCTTTAGCTCCTTCAAGAAGCATCAATGAGAAATGGATTCGATTCGCGTTCGGCGGCGAGCGTGGTGGAGGGGCCGTGGCCGGGAAAAACAATCGTGTCTTCCGGCAGCGCGAGCAGCTTCGTGCGAATCGAGCGAATGATTTCCTCATACGAGCCGCCCCACAAATCCGTGCGCCCAATCGACCCGGCGAAAAGCGTGTCTCCCGCGAAGAGCCAAGGAGTTTCGGGATTCGCGTGCTTTGCGCGAGTGGCGGAAGGCAAGTTTCCTGCCGCTGCATCCGGAAGCACGATGCGATTCCCTTCCCCGGCGCGCGCTCCCGTGTCCATCGAAGACGGCAAATACAAACTGATGCTGCCGGGTGAATGTCCCGGCGTGTGCAAGACGCGCGCTTCGTAGTTGCCCCAGCGAATCGCGTCGCCTTCGGCCAGCAGGCTATCCACATTTGCGAGCGGCGGCGGCGCGACACCGAGAAACTGCGCCTGCAAATCCATCTGGCGATACATTTCCAGGTCGCCTTCATTCATCAGCACGGGCGCGCCGGTCACGTCGTGAAGTTTTTTCAACCCGCCCACGTGATCAATGTGCGCATGCGTGCTCAGGATCGCTTTCACCGTGAGGCGGTGCTTCGCGAGCACAGCGAGAATGCGGTCCACCTCTTCACCGGGATCAATGACGATGGCTTCGCCCGTTCGCGGATCGCCCAGAATCGAGCAGTTGCATTGCAGCATGCCCACGGGAAGAATTTCGTGAATCAGCGTGCTTCCTTTTGCATTCGCGTTTGCCATTTCCTGCCAGTATAGCAACACTGCGTAGCCGCGCGCTGCGCCACGCCGCTTGTCAAATGCAAGCAAACCGGTGATCATTCGGATGCCTGCAAATCACACTGATTGGATTGATGGAGAGTTCATGCCTAAGCTCAGAGTCCACGCGTTTGGAATCTCCGTCGATGGATACGGTGCCGGCCCCAACCAGAACCTTGAGAACCCGCTCGGCATTAGCGGCATGGCATTGCACGATTGGGCGTTTCCCACCCGCACCTTCCAACGCATGTTTGGGAAGGAGGGCGGTACGACGGGAGCCGACGATGATTTCGCTGCTCGTGGTTTCGAAAATATCGGAGCATGGATCATCGGTCGAAACATGTTCGGCCCCGTCCGAGGGCCTTGGCCTGACGAAAACTGGAAAGGTTGGTGGGGCGAAAATCCGCCGTTTCACACGCCCGTATTCGTGCTGACTCATCACGCGCGGCCTTCGATTTCAATGGCCGGCGGAACGACATTCCATTTCGTTACCGACGGCATTCACGCCGCCGTGCAGCGCGCTTCCGCCGCCGCGAATGGAAAAGACATTCGCATCGGTGGAGGCGTTGCGACCGTCCAGCAGTTTCTGCGCGCGGGACTGGTCGACGACCTTCATTTCGCAATCGCGCCCGTTCTTCTCGGCTCCGGTGAACAGATCTTCGGCAATATCGACGTCCTCAAGCTCGGTTACCGATGTATCGAGCACGTCTCGACACCAAACGCGATGCACGTGGTTTTTAGCAAGCACAGTTGATTCGTTGCTACGGAAAACTTGCGCGCCAGCATACAACGCAATATTGAAGCACCGGACGCAGCAACGCGCCACACCAGCGCGAAAAAATGCCGCCCAACGCGCGACTTTCGGAATAAAATCCCTGTACAGTATGCGCGTCCGTTTAGCGACAGCTCAAGATTCGGCAGTAATCGCACACATTTACAATCAAGGCATCGAAGATCGTGTCGCCACTTTCGAGACGCGGTTCCGTTCTGCCGTGGACGTGCAGGCGTGGTTCGACGGCGCTCATCCAGTGATCGTCCTTGAAGAGGACGGTGAAATCATCGCGTTCGCGGCGACGTTTGCCTACCGGCCTCGTGATTGCTACGCGGGCATTGCCGAGGTTTCTGTGTACGTGGCGCGGAATGGGCGGCGCCGAGGGGCTGGCCGGGCCGTCCTCGAAGCTCTCATCGTCGAGGCGGAGAAGCGCGGTTTCTGGAAACTGCTTTCGCGTGTATTTCCTGAAAATATCGCCAGCCGCAAGCTCGTGACCTCGGCCGGTTTCCGCGAAGCCGGAATTTACGAAAAGCACGGAAAATTGGACGGGAAATGGCGCGACGTGGTCATCGTCGAGCGTTTGATTCCTGCCAACCTGAAATGAACGCCGCTTCCTCGAGCGCAAGACAATCCTGGTGAAGTTCCCCTTGCTTACCGAGGGAAATCGGCGTACCGTTCTCTCGGTTACCGAGCGTAGAACATGAGCAAACCCTCCGATTTGGTCCAGGGTACGCTGGACATGCTGCTGCTGAAAATTCTCTCCCTTGAGCCCATGAACGGCTATGCGGTCAGTCAGCGCCTGAAGCAAATTTCGAGCGATGCGCTCCAGGTCAGCGACGGCTCGCTCTACCCCGCGCTGCACAAGCTCGAGCAGGAGGGCTGGATCAAAGCCGAGTGGAGAACAACCGCGAACAGCCGCCGCGCGAAATACTATTCCCTGACGCGCCTCGGCCGCAAACACCTGGAAAAGGAATCACAGAATTGGAGTCGGCTCTCGACCGCGATTTCGCGCGTGGTCAAACTCGCTAAGCTCAAGGAAGCTTGAGCGCCGCGCACACGCAAGGAGATGACCATGCGACCAGCTCATTGGATGTACACACTGCCGCTGCGACTGCGTTCCTTATTTCGGCGGCGGCGCGTCGATGAAGAACTGGACGACGAGCTGCACGGTCACATCGAGCAAAAAACACAGTCCTACATCGCGAGCGGCCTCACGCCGCAGGACGCGCGTCGCGCGGCATTGCTCGACCTCGGCGGCATCGAAAAACGCAAAGAAGAATGCCGCGACGCTCGCCGCGTCCACTGGCTCCAGGATTTGCTGCAAGACTTGCGCTATGCCTTTCGCATGTTGCGAAAATCTCCCGGCTTCACCGTCGTCGCCGCCTTTACTCTCGCCCTCGGCATCGGCGCCAACACGGCCATCTTCAGCATCGTCGACACCGTTTTGCTTCGCCCGCTGCCGTTCAAAAATCCATCACGGCTGGTCATGCTCTGGGAAGGTTTGCCAGAGATCGGTTATCCCAAGATAGAAGGATCCGCGCCGGATATAGTGCTGTATCAACGCGAGCAGCGATCCTTCGATTCCATCGGCGCGTTTCAAAACAAAGACTTCGACATCTCCGGCGGCTCCGACGAGCCGGAACGCATCACCGCCGCGCGCGTCTCCGCCTCCACGTTTCCGCTGCTAGGCATTTCTCCACTGATCGGCCGCACCTACACGCCCGCGGAAGATGAATCTCGCGCCAAGGTCGTCGTGCTCAGCTACGGCCTGTGGCAACGCCGCTATGCCGGTGACCGCGGCATCCTCGGCCGAACCATCGATCTCGATCGCGAGCCCTACACGGTGCTCGGTGTCATGCCCAGGAATTTCGTATTCCCAGTGCGTGGACCCGAAGGCAGCGACCGGCCTGCCGAGGTCTGGGTGCCCATATCCTTCACGCCGTTAGAGCTCACCAGCTGGGGCATGTACTTCAACAATAACGTCCTTTGCCGCCTCAAGCCCGGCGCCACCATCGCGCAAGCGCAAGCGGAGGCCAACCTCATTGCGGGGCGCCTCATGCAGGCTTATCCCGCCGCTCTGCTCAAAGCGTTTCCCAATGCGCACCTGCGCATCCAAGTGACCCCCTTTCAAGGCGAGGTTATAGGCCCGGTCCAAACGCTGCTCCTCGTATTGATGGCCGCAGTTGCCCTGGTTCTACTGATTGCCTGCGCCAACGTGGCCACGCTCCTGCTTTCGCGCGCCGCATCGCGTTCCAAGGAAATCGCCATTCGCACCGCGCTGGGCGCTTCGCGCGGCCGCCTGGTACGTCAGATGCTCACCGAGAGCCTGGTCCTCGCGTTGGTCGGCGGTGTTTTTGGCGTGCTCATCGCGCTCTGGGGCGCCAACGCCTTGCTTTCGCTGGTTCCGTCGAGCATTCCGCTGCCGCAAGGCGTCTCCGTTAGCGGGTCTATGCTGGCATTCGTTGCTGCCGTCTGTTGCGTCACGGCCATGGTCTTCGGCGCGGCGCCCGCGTTTCAGATTTCCGCCTCTTCACCACAGGGCGCCCTGCAGGAAGGCGGCCGCAGCGGAACTCCGGGCCGCGCGCGCCGCCGCTTGCAAGGAATCTTCGTCACCGCCGAATTCGCGCTCGCTCTGGTGCTGCTCGTCGGCGCGGGCCTGCTCGTGCGCAGCTTCGCCAAATTGCTCGACACCAATCCCGGTTTTCGTCCGGACCGCGTGCTGACCATGAGCGTGCCGCTTCCGTCCAGAGCGTATAGCAAGGCGGCGCAAATCCGGCAGTTTTACCAGCAAGCGCTCGAACGAATCTCGGCCTTGCCCGGCGTGGAATCCGACGGGGTTTCGAACGATCTGCCGCTGAACGGCACCATAACTGACGCCGTGCACGTGGAAGGCAGCACCGGCTCCACGCCGGCCACGCGCGTGAGTTGGGTGCTGGGCGATTATTTTCGCACCATGGGAATCCCCGTTCTGCGTGGACGCGCATTTACGCCGGAAGATCGCCCCGGCACGCAGTTGGTTGCGGTTATCAGCGAAGGCGCGGCCAAGGCGTTGTGGCCGGGGCAGGATGCCATTGGAAAGCGCTTCACCGGCGCCGGCCAGCGTAATCTCCTGACCGTCGTTGGAATTGTCGGCGATGTTAGCGACAGCACCCTCGACACCAAGCCGCTGCCGCATGTTTACGCACCCTATTTGCAAGTGGCCGACGCCCAAATGGAAGACACAATAATGAACGTGGCGCGCTCGATGAACATCGCCGTGCGCACCGCCGGCGATCCCGCGGCGCTGACTTCTGCGGTCACGGAACAAATTCACGCCCTCGACCCCGACCTGGCCATCGCGCAGATTCGCACCATGGATCAGGATATGGAAGTATCGGTGGCCGGGCCGAAATTCAACACGTTCCTGCTCGGAATTTTCTCTCTGGCTGCGCTGTTTCTCGCTGCCATCGGAATTTACGGCGTGCTGGCCTACACCGTCGCGCAGCAGACGCACGAGATCGGTGTTCGCATGGCCCTCGGCGCACAGCCGCGCCACGTGCTGCGTTTGGTCCTCGCGCACGGGGCTAGGCTCGCGCTCATAGGTATCGTAATCGGTTTGCTCGCGGCGTTTGGTTTGACGCGTCTGATGGCCAGCTTGCTCTACGGCATCAGCGCCAGCGACCCGCTCACTTTTGCCGCTGTGGCCGTGGCGCTTTTCGCTGTGGCGCTGCTGGCGTGCTACATCCCCGCCCGTCGCGCCATGCGCGTCGATCCCATGGTCGCGCTCCGTTATGAATAAATCGTAGTTCCGCACGTCATGATGAATCGCGAAAATAAAATTGGCTCAATTGCGATAAAGCAATCCATCCCTTTTCATCTGCTACTATGTACTTAGGGAACCCGAACGCATGACGATCGAGACACCGTTAAAATCCGAGCACGAAAAGCTGGGCGCCCATTTCACGAGGACGCCCGGCGAGTATTTTGGTTGCGCGCTGCCGGCGAATTACGGCGATGCGCAGCGCGAATACAAATTCGCGCGCGAATCGGTTGCGCTGATCGACAAGAATTATCGCGCCGTGCTGGCGTTCACGGGAAAAGATCGTGCGCGCTATTTGAACGCCATGCTCACCAACAACATTCGCGATCTCGCGCCGGGCCACGGAAATATTTCGCTCCTGCTCAGTCCGCAGGGAAGAATTCTCGCGGAAGTGGAAACACTGGCGCTCGAAGATCGCTTGCTTGCGATTTCCTACGCGATGATTCGCGAGCGGCTCGTCGAGACGTTCGATAAATTCATCATCATGGACGACGTGACGCTGGAAGACTTGACCGACAAGTTCGGCATGCTCGCGCTCGAAGGGCCGAAGGCCGCGGAAATTGTGCGCGAGCTGTGTGGCGTGGATTTGAATGCGCTCGAAGAATCCGGCCATGTCGAAAAAAGCATCGCAGGAATTCCTTGCCGCATCATTCGCGCCTCACTGGGGACAATTCCCGGCGCGGAATTTCTGGCGGCGCACGAAAATCTGCTCGCGCTGTGGAATTTGCTGCTGGACGCTGCGCGAAAACATGGCGGCGGCCCAATCGGCTACGAAGCGCTGAATGTTTTGCGTCTCGAAGAAGGCATCGCGTGGTATGGAGTTGATTTTGATGAAAATCAAATCCCGCATCAGGCCGCGCTGGAAGCCACGCACATCAATTTCTCGAAGGGCTGCTACACCGGGCAGGAAATCGTCGAGCGCGTGCGTTCGCGCGGACAGATTCAACGCCGCCGCGTGATGCTGCGGTTTTCCGGCGACGCGGTTCCGCGTGCGGGCGAGCCTCTTTTTGCGCCCAGTGTGGAAAATAGCGCGGAAACCAGCGCGGAAATTGGATTTGTGACGCGCGCGGCGAGGTCGCCGAAACTCGGCGCAGTCATCGGCATGGGTTACGTTCGCCGCGAGCAAACGGAACCCGGTAGCAAAGTAAAATGGAGCGGCGGCGAAGCGCAAGTTGTCGAGTTGCCGGGCGCGCCGAAGAAAAGCGAATCGTGCGCGTGACGTTCTGCCGAGCAATCTCCTGTTCGTTGACCTGAACAATACTTCGCGCGGATGAGGCGCGCGATAGGAAAAATTCTTCCATAACGTTTTGTTTTGAAGGCATTCGTGGCAAGAAAAAGCAAACGCCTGGCCTGCCAAATGTGGGAGGCCGGGAAGCGTAACATTTTAAAAATTCAGTTTGCGGCGGCGCCAGGGTTGCGATTTTTTCCGGTGTTGATGGCTTCGAGGAAGCTGCCGCTCTCGCCGTCGATTTTGCGCTGGAGCTGCAACAGGCTGTAGAGAAGCATTTCGGGACGCGGCGGGCAGCCGGGAACGTAAACGTCCACGGGAATGACCTGGTTGACGCCCTGCACGATGGCGTAATTGTTGAAGACGCCGCCGGAAGTGGCGCACACGCCCATGGAAATCACCCACTTCGGCTCGGGCATTTGATCGTAAAGCTGCTTGATGACCGGCGCCATTTTTTGCGAGACGCGACCGGCGATGATCATCAGATCAGACTGGCGCGGCGAGCCGCGAAAAACTTCGGCGCCGAAACGGGCCACGTCGAAACGCGAAGCGGCGAAGCACATCATCTCAATGGCGCAGCAAGCGAGGCCGAAGGACATGGGCCAAATCGAACTGCGGCGCGCCCAGTTGACCAGGCGGTCGAGTTGCGCGAAGAGAATGCCTTCCTTCTTGAGGAAATTGGTGGCTTCTTCGGGCGTTTCGAGGGTGACGCCTCTTGCCAGTTGCACCGTCATCAGCAAGTCTCCTGTACGCGAAGGATCATTTTCGCACGATGAGTGGATCATCGCAAGCCTGGCACGAAGTAAAGTCAAACCTTGGCGAACAGAACACGAAGGTATAGAATTCGCAGGACGCGGTTAGTGATACCCTGAGGGGAAGAATGCAGTTAGCTGTTCTGGAAATTTGCGCGGGTGGAGGCGGCCAAGCTATTGGGCTCGAGTCCGCCGGTTTCGAGCTCGCCGCAGCCGTCGAAATCGACTCTGACGCATGCAACACACTTCGCCAGAACCGCGCGCGCTGGAAGGTCATCCAAGATTCAGTCGCAGAAATTGACGGGGCAGATTTTCGAGGCGTAGAACTGTTTGCGGGCGGTGTTCCGTGTCCTCCCTTCTCAATAGCAGGCAAACAACTAGGACATCAAGACGAGCGTGATCTATTTCCGGAAGCGCTTCGACTCATAGGGGAGGCGAGGCCTAGAGCTATTCTGCTTGAAAATGTTCCCGGATTTGCCTCTGAGAAATTCGCGGAATACCGCCGCAAGTTGGCTCGCCAATTAGACGGCATGGGTTATGCGATCCAATGGCGAGTTCTGAACGCCTCATGGTTTGGCGTTCCCCAGCTTCGTTCGCGCTTTGTCTTGGTTGGGTTTCAGGGCTATTTCCCCGACTCATTCCAATGGCCGGAACCCAACGGAGCTGTGCCGCCTAGCGTTGGCGATGCGTTGATTGACCTCATGTCTTCTCGGGGGTGGAAAGGCGCAGAGAAATGGAGGCAAAAAGCGAGGGGTATTGCGCCTACACTCGTCGGCGGGTCCAAGAAACATGGCGGACCGGACCTTGGGCCGACCCGGGCACGAAAACAATGGGCCGTTCTAGGAGTGGATGGACTAGGTATTGCTGACGAACCGCCCGGCCCCGAACATCCTTCGCACCACGTCCCGCGCCTCACGGTACGAATGGCTGCGCGGATTCAAGGCTTCCCCGACTCTTGGTCGTTTTCCGGCGGAAAAACCGCAGCTTATCGACAGGTTGGCAACGCGTTACCGCCAAACGTAGCTCAAGCCGTGGGTGACGCCATCGGTTCTGTATTTCTTAGCAAGAGTGGCAAGGCGCGGCGCGTGCAGGTGCCACTGTTTGACATGGTCCGTTGATGTCCAAGATTCCCGATGAGGTGGGCAAAGGGTCACGTGCACGCGTTCTTCGGTACCTACTTGCAAACCTAAGGAAGATCGTTAACAGCGATGACATCCGGAAGGCCGCGGAGAGTTCAGAGTGGGCGCGTCGTCTCAGAGAGTTGCGAGACGAGTTCGGTTACCCGATTTTGTCGCACAAGGACAGACGCGAGCTGAAGCCGGGCCAATATCTGTTGGAAACGGACGCAAGAAATCCCATTCTTCCCCGCACGATTTCTAAAGAAACGCGCGCTTTCGTTCTCGAACGAAACGGCTACTCTTGCCAGATGTGCGGCGTGGCGGCAAGTGATCCCGATCCGCTCCATCCAGGCCAAAAGGTCCGGCTGACGATGGGGCACATTATAGACAAGTCCAAAGGTGGGACTGACCGCCCGGATAACTTGCGCGCCGTCTGTACGAACTGCAATGAGGGACTGCAGAACATTGCTCCACCGAAACCCGCCCGCATCGAACTGCTTAAGCAAGTCCGCCGCGCTACGATCGAGGACCAACTCCATCTTCTCGATTGGTTAGAGAAAAAGTACGGGAAAATCAGGCAGTCCTAAAACAAATACGCTTTGGTGGACGAGATGGCAGACTGGCTTTCGCGGGAACAGCGCTCCCGAAACATGGCGAGCATCCGCTCGAAGGGCAACACCACGACGGAAAAGGCCTTTCTGCGGCTTTTGCGCGACGCCGGAATCTCTGGCTGGCGCAGACATCTTGATCTCCCCGGTAAGCCCGATTTTGTTTTTCGCGCACAGCGGTTAGCCGTTTTCGTTGACGGCTGCTTTTGGCACGCTTGTCCCCGGTGCTATCGCCTGCCCGGCGACAATAGGAGCTACTGGAAAGCGAAAGCCTTAGGAAATCGCGACCGTGACCGACGCCGCACAAAGGAACTGAGATCCAAGGGTTGGAGAGTATTGCGATTTTGGGAGCATCGTCTGAAAACCGAAGCGGGCCGCCAAAAGGTCCTCCGCAGGGTCGAAGGACTGTTGTCCCTATAAATCGACATTGGCTCACCCTTCGGGAAAAGCGCGGTGGACGGGCGCCCGCTTTACTAGCGGCGTCCGATCTTCCTTGACTTTTAGTTAACGTGGTACACATACTCATGTAGTTTGGAAATTCGAGCCTGCGCCGGACTTAGACGGAGGAAGCCGCGGAAACGCGGCTTTTCGCTTTTTATGCGCTTTTTGAATTCTAATCGAGTAAATATGAGGAATTAAAACTTCATGCAACTCATTGAAAACAAACAGTCGAACTCATTTCTAATCGAGTATTTTCGTCGTTTTTTTAAATTTACCGCGATTAGAAACGCCACTCCGAAAGCCTAAATCTTGAGGACGATTTTGCCAAATTGTTCCCGATGCTCTAAACGCTCGTGGGCGGCGCGAGCTTCGGCGAGGGGGAAGACTTTGTCGAGGACCGGATGGAGCTTTTTGCGCGCGACGAGGT
This sequence comes from Candidatus Acidiferrales bacterium, assembly GCA_049678505.1. Lineage (GTDB taxonomy): Bacteria > Acidobacteriota > Terriglobia > Acidiferrales > UBA7541 > DAHUXN01. Next base: position 860 of record JBAUEH010000030.1, on the reverse strand, counting down.
CGAGGACAGGGAAAAGCTCCGCTTTGCTGCCCATGTAGGAGCCGAGAATGGAGAGATGGCGGCTGAAGAGGAAGCGCAGATCGATTTTGGCGTCGTAGCCGGTGGTCGCTCCGCAGGTCACGAGGCGGCCGTTGACGGCGAGTGACGCGACGCTTTGCGGCCAGGTGGCTTCGCCGACGTGTTCGAAGACGACGTCGACGCCGCGGTTGTTGGTGAGGCGCTTCACTTCGGCGCGAATTTGCTGTTTGGTGTGGACGATGACTTCGTCGGCGCCGAGGGCGCGAAGCTTTTCGACTTTTTCTTCCGCGCCGACGGTGGTGATGACGCGCGCGCCGAGAACTTTGGCGAGTTGAATTCCGGCGGTGCCGACGCCGCTGCCCCCTCCGAGGATGAGGACTTCTTCGCCGGGCTGAAGTTTGGCGCGGGTGACCAGCATGTGCCAGGCGGTGAGGAAAACGAGAGGAATGGCGGCGGCTTCTTCGAAAGAAAGGCCGGCGGGAATGGGAACGGCGTTGCGCGCGGGGGCGCAGACGTATTCGGCGTAGCCTCCATTGACGAGATAGCCGAGGAGCGTGTATTTGCGGCAAAGATTGTCGTTGCCGGCGAGGCAGGCGGCGCAGCGTCCGCAGGAAATGCCCGGCTGGAGGAGAATTTTTTCGCCGGGAGCGATGCCGGTGACGAGTTCGCCGACGGCGGCGATTTCGCCGGAGATGTCGCTGCCGTTTATATGCGGCATGGGGATTTGAATGCCGGGGATGCCGTTGCGGATGAAAAGATCGAGATGATTGAGGGCGCAGGCGCGGACGCGGACGAGGACTTCGTCGGGGCGCGGACGAGGGTCGGGCGTGTCGGTGTATTGG
>JBAUEH010000029.1:0-27800 GCA_049678505.1 Candidatus Acidiferrales bacterium | reverse complement strand
CTCCGGGCTCGGGGCTGAAGGGGTCGGGGATAAATTTCTCAGCGGTTAACTCCGGCCGGTTGAGATAGCCTCGGGCCAAGCTCACTCCGCCGATATGCATCTGGCCGGTAACTCCGATCGGAACAGGACGGAGTGCGTTGTTCAAAATATATATGCGCGTGTTCGGTATTGGCCGTCCGATCGGACTCGAGGAGCAGCCATTGGCCCGTTCGCATAGCCAATATGTTGAGTCGATGATCGTCTCAGTCGGGCCGTATACGTTGTACAGCTTAGCGTTTGAGCGGCGTTGGAATCGTTCGACCACTTGGGTCGGTAAGGCTTCGCCGCCGCACATGACGGCACGCAAGGCGAGCGAGTCGTCGAAAGCAGGCTCCTCGACGAGGAACTGCAGAAGGGACGGAACGCAGTGGAAAATAGAGATGCGCGCGCTACGGATCGTTTCCGCCAAGTAGCGGCTATCCCGATGTGCCCCGGCTTCGGCAATGACAAGTCTTCCGCCCGTTAGCAGGGTCGGAAAAAGTTCGCGTCCAGCAGCATCGAAAGTGATCGGAGTCTTTAGAAGGCAGCGGTCTTCGGCTGATAGATCGAGCGTGTGGATTATCCAGTTGATTGTATTGCACAGGCCACAATGTTCGACCATGACACCCTTGGGCTGTCCCGTTGATCCAGAGGTGAAAAGCACATAGGCGAGATTCTTGGCCGTTGCCCCAGTCAGCGGGTTCTTTTCGCTCTTCGTTGCGATGGCTTCCCAGTCTGAGTCCAGGCACACGACGTGTATCCCATTTTCGGCTACGCGCTCAACTATGTGCTTTTGCGTCAGCAGCGCAGTAGCATGGGCGTCTTCCACCATGAAGGACAGGCGCTCCTTGGGATAGGCAGGATCTAACGGCACATAAGCTCCGCCTGCCTTCAAGATGCCCAGAAGGCCGACGACCATCTCCGGGCAGCGCTCCATGCATATCGCCACCGGAACATCTGGACCCACGCCCAACGTTTGCAGATGATGGGCCAATTGATTGGCGCGAGCATTCAGTTGAGCATAGGTTAGTTGCCGTTCCTCAAACACGACGGCCACATCGTCCGGTGTCCGCTGAACTTGTTCCTCAAACAATTGGTGCAGGCGCTTGTCTTTGGGGTAATCGGTCTTGGTATTGTTGAAGTCGACTAACAGCTGCTGGTGTTCAGCATCGGTAAGAATTTCCAAATCAGCGATCGTGGCGGCTGGATCGCGGATGGCACTTTCCAGCAGCGCGTGAAAGTGTCCAGCCATCCGGGCAATGTTGGCCGCATCAAACAGGTCGGTGTTGAAGCGGAAGGATGCGGAAAGTGATCCGGTCGCCTCGATGATCAACAGGACCAGATCCAGCGTCGCGGCCCGTCGCTCCAGAGGAATCGTTTCCATCACGATCCCTCCCAGATCCATCCTGAGTCCGGTCTCGCCCCGTGCGAATGCCGGGACGGCCTGCTCGCTGACCCGGTGAGGTTTATCGAGGACGAACATCGCCTGGCAGAGGGGTGGTCGGCTAAGATCCCGGGGCAGCCGGAGTCGTTGCATTAAGCGCAGGGTGGGGTAATCTTGATGCTCGAGAGCCGATAACACTGTCTGACGCACCTGACCCAGGAATGCCCGGAAAGTCGGATTCCCGGAGAGATTGGCTCGTAAGGCAACCGGATTGGCGAAAAAGCCCACCATCCCTTCAAACTCGGCCCGGCTCCGTCCGGCCATCGGAGAAGCCACGAGAATGTCCTCCTGGCCGGTGTGGCGGTGAAGCATCAGTTCAAACGCCGCCAGCAGGACCATGTACAGCGTCGCCCCCTCTGCCTTGGCGAGCGCCCGGAGCTGCCGGGCCAGTTCATCATTCAGAGTGAAACTGTGCTGCGCGCCACGAAACATCTGAATCGGCGGTCGCGGCCGGTCGGTCGGGAGAGTGAGCACGGGTAACGGACCGGCCAACTGTTTTTCCCAGTAGCCCCAGAGCCGTTCGCCGGCCGGACTCGCCAGCATTTCAGCTTGCCACCGAACGAAGTCCGCGTACTGCAGATCAAGGTGAGGGAGCGCCGCTGGTCGACCAACCTTTTCCGCCGAATACAGAATGCCAAGTTCATTCAGGAGCACCGCCAGGGACCAGAAGTCGACCACAATATGATGGATGACCAGCAACAGGATGTGCTCCTGTGCCGATCGAGTGAACAGACTCACCCGCATAACCGGCCCGCGTTCCAGGTCAAACGGGCGCTGAGTTTCCTCGATCAGTCGGGTCTGCAGCTCATCCCCGCGCCAAGTTGAGACATCCTCCTCCTCGAAATATACCGTCTGATGTTCATGGATCTGCTGAACGGGTTTGCCGGAGTGCACCGCAATCGTGGTCCGCAGGGAAGGATGACGATCCACCAGCGCTTGAAACGCGCGCCGGAGAGCCGGGATGTCCACATCCAAGCAGATGCGCGCGGCAAAACTGACATTGTAAACCGAGCTTTCCGGCGCGAACTGGGATAGGAACCAGATCCCCTGCTGATTATCGGAGAGAGGATAAAACGATTTGGATCCACTCGCCTTTTTCCGCAAGAGCTGCGCAAGGAGGGTGCGCTTTTCACGGGGTGAAAGATAGGCTGTTCGTTGGGAGGTCTCGCTCATTCACTAGCTTTCTCATCTGCCAACATATCAGTAAGTAATGAATCCACCTTCTCATCGGAAAGCTGATCAAGGTTCTCCAACAAGTGTTCCGCATTTCCCTGGCCTATGTGCTCCTTATGGTGTGTAACTGCCGCGGCCAGAGGCGTTGTTGGGTTGGCGACCTCGGCTGCCAGTTGATCAAAAATCTGGTTCACAGCTTGGTCAACGCTGAAGTCTTGAAGGAATTTCACCACTGGCACGTTCACTTCCAAGTCAACCGCGATCCGGTTTTTCAGCTCGACGGCCATCAAGGAGTCCAGTCCAAGATGACTCAGCGGTTGCTGGACATCCAGCTTGGATGGGCTGAGTCCGAGCACCCGGGCCACTTGCTCGCTCAGGTAGGACTGCAGCAGCTGTCGGCGTTCCGCTGGTTCGGCCGCAAGAAGGACATCCCTCCTTTCGCTCTTATGGCCCGCTGGTCGCGGGATTTCGGCTGCTTCACTCAACAGTTCAGCGAGCAGCGGCGAGGCGCTGCCGACTGGATAGAACTCTCGATACTGCTTCCAGTTGACCGGCACTGCCAAGACCTGAGTTGCGCTTTGCCCGAGCAGTCGTCCCAGTATTTCCAGCGCCTGCTTGGGAGCGATGCTGCTGATTCCCAGGAGCGCGAGGCGCGTGGCGAGAAGCTTGCCTCCAACTGAATCCGCGAATCCCTCACCAGCCCAGGCACCCCAATTGATACTCAGTGCCGGCTGGCCCCAGGCTTGCCGATGATGCGCCAGCGCATCCAGGAAAGCGTTAGCGGCGGCATAGTTCCCTTGACCGGGCTGGCCCAGCACGGAACCCGCGGAAGAGAAGAGTACGAAGAAATCCAAGGGATCGTCTTGAAGCAGTCGATGCAGCAGCCAGCCACCCATCACCTTGGGCCGCAAAACCGTAGTCAGTGCCGCCGCATCGAGTTGCACCATCAGTCCGTCCTGCAGCACACCCGCCGCGTGCACGACACCCCGGATCGGTGGCCAACCCTCCGTGCGATACTCCTCCAGAAAGTGGCTCAACTCTGCTTCATCCGCCACATCAACCGAGGCTAGATGCACGCATGCTCCCAAAGATTCCAGTTCCCGGATGGCGGTGATTTGACGGGTCAAGCGACTTCCTGTTCCCACAGAACTCCAGTTCGAGCGCGGCGGGAGCTTAGTCCGTCCCAGAAGGATCAAGCGGCGCGCCCCTTGCTCAACCATCCAGCGCGCGACCGAGAGACCGAGGTCTCCTAGCCCTCCACTGATCAGGTAGCTGCCATCCGTCCTCCAGCGAAGGGGGGATACTTGAGTGGCCGATGGGTGCTGGTGGACCAGACGACCCACGTATCGTCTCCCTTGACGAAACGCGAGTTGATTCTCTCCATCCGCACTGGAGATTTCCTGCCACAACTGATGAGCGGCAGTGCCACGCAGTGATGTTCCCGGTTCCAAGTCCACAAGCCCGCCCCAGAATGTCGGGTGCTCCTGCGCAATGACACGACCCAATCCCCAAAGCGGTGACTGGGCAACGGACAACGGCGCGGGCTTTTCTCCGGCCGCTTGAGCACTCTGCGTGATCAGCCACAATCGCGGGATGTCAGGCGATTCCATTCGCGCCAGTTCTTGCACCAACAGCAGGACGCTGCCGCAGCCCAGAGTTTGCGCAGCATTCAGTGAGGCCGCGCTGGTTTCTTCTGGACGAGCAACATCAAGACTCCAGAGATGGATAATTCCACGACAGCCACGCTGCTCCGACACCAGAACCGCCTCGAAGAGCCGGCGGATGTCCTCCGGTCGTTTGGGACGGATGCAATAATGCTCACCATTCGTTTGCTCGTACGATTCCCCCGCAGAAACCAGAATGCTCTGTTCGCCCCGGACTTTCATCAGCGCGGAAAGCTCATCTCCAACGCCGCCGCTGTCAGTGAAGATCAGCCAGCTTGCCCGGCCGACTGGCGCGGAAGGTTTCTCTGCCGGGCGCTCTTTGGGCTGCCATTGAAACTCATAGAGCCAGTCGTCGAGACGATCGATAGCTGCACGTTGTGTGTTTTCGCCAAAGTATTCGAAGCGAAGTCCCTGAATCTCGACCGCTACGTCTCCCACTTCATCGAGGAGCTGTACTTCTCCCGTTGTGGCATCCGCCTCCCGAAGCTGCACTCGACCGTGACTCCACAAATGGCGGTTCGGACGACCATGAACCCGGAACTGGTCGATGCGAGTCGGCAGATAGATCCCTTGTCGACCGTTTTCAGTGGTTTCCGCTGCAACTGCAGCCCCGAGAACCTGTAATCCGGCGTCGAGAATTGCCGGGTGGATTTGAAAGCCATTAAACTCTGCTTTCGGCCCATCGGGCACCTGCACTTCACCTACCATATCTCCGTTGTTGCGCCACAACTGGGTGATGCTCTGGAAGAAAGGGCCATAGTGGATACCATTTTCGCGGAGTTTCCTATAATAATCCTGGCCCGAGATCCCCTCTGCACACCGAGCCCGCATCTCGGTGAGTGTCACCTTAGGATTCGAAGTGATGATGCTGTTGTCCTGTTGAGGACAAATGTTGCCAGTCGCGTGCAGCGTCCATGATTTACCGGAGTGCACCAGGCCGCCCGGGCAACTGTAGATGTGAAAGGATGCCTTTCCATCTGCGTCCTGAGAGAGGATCACCTGAATCGCGTGCGTTCCGCCTTCTAGCAAAAAAAGTGTCTTGCGAAATTCGATATTATTCAACGTAACGGATTGCGCTCCGAAGACTTCAACCGCGGCGGCCAGTGCCATCTCCACATAGGCCGTAGCGGGCAGCACGGCACCCCCTTGGATGCGGTGGTCATCCAGATACGGCCGGGACTTCTTGTCCAGCGTGGTTTCCCAGAAGTGGGTTCCTACAGGATGCGCCGATTTGAAATGCCGGCCCAGCAGAGGATGGCCCCCTGTCCCGCTCCGTGAAACTTGATCCTGTTGAGACTCGGTGTCCTCTGCTGAAGGCTCAAGCCAACAACGCTCTCGTTGCCACGGGTACAACGGGAGTCCAACGCACCGGCCTGAGGTTGGATAGATCAGGCTCCAGTCAACCGGGTATCCCAAAGTATAAAGCGCGCCCAACGATCCGAGCAGGACCGTGCGTTCATCTTCCTCACGCCGCAGAGAAGGAAGCACGGCGCCTTCCTGTCCGAAGTGATGAAATCCTTGCTGCATGGCGCTGAGCAGAGTGGGGTGCGGGCCGATTTCCAAGAAGATGTCATGCCCATCTTCCACCAGGTGCTGAACCGCAGTGGAAAAGAGCACCGGCTGTCGCATGTTCCGCGCCCAATAAGGAGGATCGAATCCCAATCCGTTGCTGGCTTGGCCAGTTACCGTCGAATAGATCGGCACGGATTCAGCTTGTGGCTGTATCCCTTCCAAAGCCTGCAATAAATCGGCGCGCAACGGCTCCATCTGGGGGCTGTGCGAGGCAAAGTCAACCTTCACCATGCGACAGAAAATGTCGCGACTCTGCAACTGATCCAGAATGGCGGCGAGCGCGGCTGGATCGCCAGACAACACCGTCGACGTGGGGCTGTTGCTGACCGCGATCGACACACGGTCTTCGGAGCCGACAAGGGCGCGTCGAGCTTCCTTGACGGAAAGTTCCACTGCCGCCATGGCTCCTTGCCCATTGGTGCGCTTGAACAACTGGCTCCGATGACAAATGACCCGGACGGCATCATCCAAGCTCAGCGCACCTGCGACATACGTCGCCGCAACCTCTCCTAGACTATGGCCCACCACGGCCTGCGGTTCGATACCCCACGAGCGCCACAACGCTGCCAGGGCGACTTGAATCGCAAAGAGTGCCGGCTGGATGATATCGATTTCGTTCAACCGCGAGTTTGCAGCATCGGTGGCCATGAGTTCGGCGAGCAATGACCAATCTCCGTACGGTCGCATCGCCAGGTCGCAGCGCTCGACGACCTCCCGAAAAACGGCCTCCTGCTCCAACAGGCGTCGCCCCATGCCGAACCATTGGCCCCCCTGTCCAGGAAACACAAAAACAAGTTTTCGCCGGCGAGACGAAAACTTACGGCCAGACGACAAGCCGGGATGAGCCTCGCCCTGACAAAAAGCTTCCAGGCTCTCCAACAGTTGCGCCGGCGAATCGCCAGAAACGGCAAGACGGTGCTCGTGGTGACTGAGCCGCACGCTGGCTGTGTAACAGATATCCCGTAACAGCGCTGCGGACTCCGCAGTGGCGAGGAGGTGTTGATAGGCGCGAGCGAGAGACCGGAGTGCTTCCGGACTACGTGCGGACAGCGGGAGCAGTTGTGTACCAATTTTTCGCTCTGCATCCCGCATTTCTGGAATTTCTGGGGGAGCCTCTTCCAGAACCACATGAGCGTTGGTGCCACCGAAGCCGAATGAGCTGACTCCAGCCAATGCTGAACCGGACTCCGCAGGCCATGGACTAAGCGTCGTTTGTACTCGGAGAGGCAGTTCGTCAAAAGGAATATGCGGGTTAGGCTTTTCAAAATGCAGGCTCGGCGGGATCTCGCGATGCCGGATGGCTAGCGCCACCTTGATCAAGCCCGCGACACCGGCAGCGGCCTCGAGGTGCCCCAAGTTGGTCTTGACCGACCCAAGAGCGCACCATCGTCCAGGTGGACGTTCGACACCAAGCACTGCGCCTAGCGCTTTTGCCTCGATCGGGTCGCCCAACAATGTGCCCGTGCCATGGGCCTCGACGTATTGAACCTTGCCCGGCGAGATGGCGGCTTGCCGGTAAGCCTCTCGCAGGACCGCCTCTTGGGCCTGCGGATTCGGCGCCATGAGCCCGTTGCTCCGTCCGTCCTGGTTCACGGCGCTGCCGCGAATGACGGCATAAATCGGATCACCATCCGCCCAGGCTTTCGAGAGGAGCTTCAGCACGACGACACCAGCACCCTCACTGCGAACGTAGCCGTTGGCCCGGGCATCGAACGCTTTGCAACGTCCATCCGGTGCCAAGGTACCGGCTTTGGTGAAGCCGATCGCAATCGCCGGCGAGAGAATCAGGTTCACGCCGCCGGCCAGAGCCAGCGTGGACTCACCGTTCCGCAGGCTGCAGCAGGCCAGATGGACTGCAACGAGTGACGAGGAACAGGCCGTGTCGATAGCGAGACTCGGCCCACGGAAATCGAAGGTGTATGAGATTCGGTTGGCGGCGATGCTCATGGCATTGCCTGTACCGACATAGGCATCAATTCGCTCGAGATCATTCCACTGGAGCTGGCCATAATCATTGGTCGCGATGCCGATGAAGACGCCAGCCTGGGTACCGGCCAGCCGCTCGGGCGCCTGCCCCGCGTCCTGTAGCGCTTCCCAGCTAACCTCCAGTAAGAGGCGCTGCTGGGGGTCCATGTGCGATGCCTCCCGGGGGGAGATGCCAAAGAAATTGAGATCGAACTGATCTACCTGCTCAAGAAAGCCACCCCAACGAGTGTTTATTTTGCCAGGGGTTGCCGGGTCTGGTTCGTAAAACGCATGGTGGTCAAAGCGATCTGCGGGAACTTCGCGGATGGCATCCACTCCTTCTCGCAGCAACTGCCAGAAAGCTGCTGGGTTGCTCGTGCCGGGAAACCGGCAGCCGATGCCGATGATGGCGATCGGTTCATTTTTCGCCTCTGGGTTCTGGCCAGCCGCGGTCGCTGATTCCGACACGTCCGTTGATCCTGCCAAATGACGAGCGAGAGTCTCAATAGTGGAATGCTCATAGGCCAGAGCCGGAGAAAGCTTTCGTCCCAACCACTCGGCGAGTTCACCGGCTAGGCTGACCGCCTCTGTCGACCCGAGCCCGTAACTGGCGAAAGGCTCCCGGATATCGATTTCGTGAGGTTCGATTCCCAGCCGAGCGGAAAGTTTGGAAATCAACCACGCTTGAATGACTTCCGCGTTGATAGAGTTCTCATCCATCGCTCATTCCTCGCCGAGTCTTCCTAGGATCCCTTGCAGAAAACTGACTTGGCAAGCGTGGCGCTGCACCTTGCCGCTTGTGGTCTTGGGGATGCGCCCAGCCCGGAGCAGCACCACCGTGTGGACTCGCACATCATGTTCTTCAGCCACCGCCCTTCGAATGGCCCGAACAACTATCTCGACATCCATCTGCAAACGCCCGTTTGGATGAGCATGCGCTTCCCCGTCCGGCTGCTTCCAAACCGCCGGTTGGTACCGAGGTTCAACTTCGGCGGCAACGATCAGATGTTCTTCGGTGACGCCATCGACCGAAAACGCCGCGCAGCAGGCAGGCCGTAAGGCCGGGTGACTCCGCTCCACCGTCAATTCAATATCCTGGGGGTAAAGCTTGCGACCACTGATGATGATCAGATCCTTCAGGCGGCCAGTAACAAACAGCTCGCCATCTTTCATAAATCCCAAATCCTGAGTGCGGAGAAAAGGTCCTTCGCCGGTATCTTTCAGGTAGGCCCGGCAGGCGCGGTCTGTATCCTCTGGCCGGTTCCAATACCCTTGAGTCACGCTTGGGCCGGACACCCAGATTTCGCCCACTTCATCTGGAGCGCAAGCGGTCAACGATTCCGGATGAGTGATGACAATCTTGGTATCGCGCAGGGCGTGGCCACTGCTGACAACTGTCCGCGCATTCTGGTGTTGGCTGCGGGCCTCTACGACGCGGTTCTGTTCAAAAGCTGCCACTTGAATCGTGCGGAACATCTCGTCGGTTAAAGAACCGCCAGAAACCAGCAGCGTAGCTTCGGCGAGTCCATAACATGGATGGAAGGCGCTGAGCTGGAAACCACACGAGGCAAAAGCTGCCGCAAACCGTTTCATGGTGTCGGCACGGACCGGTTCTGCGCCATTGTAAGCCACATCCCAACTGCTGAGGTCAAGAGTTTTACGTTGTTCAGGAGTAATTCTGCGGATGCACAATTCATAGGCGAAATTGGGGCCACCGCTAACCGTCGCTTTGTAGCGCGAAATCGCCTGGAGCCACCGTATCGGCCGCATGAGAAAGGATGCCGGCGGCATCAGGTAACACGGACGCCCCTTGTACAGAGGTTGGATAATCCCATTGGTCAGTCCCATGTCGTGGAAGGCCGGTAGCCAGGTGACGGTGACACTATCCGGGATGAGTGCGAAGACGCGATTAATATAAGCCGAATTATGGAGAAGGTTCCTGTGACTGATCACGACGCCCTTCGGTTCCGCGGTGGAGCCAGAAGTGTATTGGAGCAACGCCAGAGTATTGCTGGTCACCGCTGGCTCTTGCCATTCCTGCGCCAAGCTGCCGCTGACCTTGTCAGTAGCCAACCAACGCATCTTGTGCAACTCGGGAGCTTGCGTGAACAGAGCCTCAGCGTTGGAGAGAATCGTTGAAGTGGTGAGTACCGCCGAGGGCTGCGCATCTCTGATAATGGCACGAAGACTGGGTAGCGTTCGCCGGGGCTTAGCCGAATTGGGCGGCGGCAGGGGGACGGCAATCACCCCGGCATATAAACAACCAAAAAATGCGGAGATGAACTCAAGGCCTGCTGGATAAAGCAACAGCGCACGCTCCCCAGTTGCTCGGTAGCTTTGGAGCAGCGCACCAATACTGCGGGCTTGGCAGTCCAATGCCGAATAGGTCAGATCATCCCCTTCGGTTTCTCCATCGACCAGATAGGTATAGGTTCGCTGTTCAGGCTGCTGAAACGCTCGCCAGCGAAGGATTTCGACCAGCGTTGAGAATTCCACGATTGGATCAGTAAGGTCCTTCTTCATCCGTGCCTTTCTTCAACGGTTTTATCCCGATCGCTGTGGAAATCGGTTTGGCGTTGCCTCCGGGCATGATCGGATGTGATTTTCACACGCGTTTTCAGCAAATTGCAATAATGGATCCTGCGACTGGTGCGATCGTCAAGAACCGATTGGGCCGCAAGGCGAGTGAGGTAAGCAGCACACCCATGGCAATCGCCAGGGTCACGGCAACTAGGCGGGACTTCCACCAGCGTGGCTTTCTTTAGGTTATAAATGGCGTTGAGAGCGATAAGTCCGGCAGTAGCCGATGAGGAGGACCATAGCGCGAACAGCAGTGAAACCAGTGAAACCAGTGAAACCAGTGAAACCAGTGAAACCAGGCTCTTCCGCTGCCCGGCGTCTGCGCCGTTCTGTGCCAGTAACGGTCCCACGAGTTTGGAGGCATCCTGAAGGAAGAACGTCTCCCACGTACTTCATTAGCGTGCCCTACAACCACCACGAGCCGTGCGTCTGCGTGTGGTTGGCGTCGAGACTCGTTGAGAACGTTGCTGAAATTGACGTAGGCTTGACACGACCGTCCTCTGCCATCTCGTAATGCTCCTACACGTTGGGCGTCTGAGATCGGAAGGCAACCAGCGTTGAGCAGTGGGTGGAGCCTCTCGAGAAAAACATTCCATGCCCAACTTGTGCAGGTTATTGCACATTTTTGTTTCGTTTTCTCCCTTGAGGGGCGCTGCAATTTCCGTACGCAGATAACTGTATTATAATCAAATGCTTATAGATAACATTTCTTGCCTCGGCGCTTCGAGAAAAGGCAATGAGCTTGCACTAACTAGTTCGGAAAGTCGGTAGCGTAGAACTTGAGCTGGCCGATGGCGAGAAGAATTAGAAATTCTGAAATTTTAGGGGTATGAAAATGGATTTTCGTGAAGCGATTACATCTTGGCGGCAAGCATCTATCTTCCTCGCGATACCGGCGATCCTACTTGGTGTTCAGCTTTCGCCGGTGGCACGGGCGCAGTCGAGCGGATCGATCTGGGGCTCGGTAAACGATACGAGCGGTGCCGCGATTCCTGGAGCAACCGTCACCATCAAGAACACGGAGACCGGTGAGAAGCGCACCGTCGTGAGTGATGCAACGGGAAAGTTCAACGCGCCGGCCCTACCAGTAGGTCACTACGAAGTCACCGCCACCAAGACTGGTTTCCGCACAAATGCAACGACAGGGGTCACGCTAGTCGTCGGCCAACGGGAAGAAATCACTCTGGCTCTGCAGGTCGGCGACGTTCATCAGACCGTTGAGGTGCATGGGCAACCCGAAGCTGTCGCGGTCACGACCGAGGACGTTTCGGGGCTGGTCGGAGAGCGCCAGGTGAAAAACCTGCCACTCAATGGACGAAGCTACGACCAATTGCTCACCCTGAATCCGGGAGTCGTAAATTACACCTCGCAACGTGCCGGCGGTGTCGGAACCTCAAACTCCGTTGTAGGGAATATGTTTTCCGCTTCCGGTCGTCGGCCCCAAGAGAATCTGTTCCTCTTGAACGGAGTGGAATTCACCAGCGCATCAGAGATCGACAACACGCCGGGCGGAGTGAGCGGACAACTCCTGGGCGTGGACTCGGTGCGCGAATTTGTGGTGGTGCAGAACAACTATGGCGCAGAATACGGGAAGCGTCCCGGCGCACAAGTAAATATTGTGACTGCTTCGGGCGGTAACGAGGTTCACGGCTCGGTTTACGAGTTCCTCCGAAACAGTGATATGGATGCCCGGAACTTTTTTGATTTTGGCAATATCCCGGAGTTTCAACGCAACAACTTCGGCGCCGCGCTGGGAGGACCGCTTCACAAAGACAAGAGCTTTCTCTTTGGGAACTATGAGGGCTTTCGTCAAAATCTGGGGCTAAGCAATCTCTCGCTTGTGCCCGACAATACGTCGCGCGCGAGCGCGGTGGCCAGCGTTCAGCCGCTCCTGGCATTGTGGCCGGTGGCTAACGGTCCTGAACTTTTCACTTCTACGGGGGCACGAAGCGGCATCGCCGAGGCCTTCACCAACCCTGTGCAGAACATTGGCGAAGACTATGGCACAACCCGATTCGACCAGGTCTTCTCGGACAAGGATTCTTCTTCTGCTACCTATACTATTGACGACAGCCGGGCGGTTTCTCCGACGACCAATCCGTTCACCCTGGCGGATATTTTCTTGCGAGAACAAGTAGTAACCCTGGGCGAAACGCACATCTTTTCTCCCACGCTCCTCAACCAGGCAACCGTTGGCTTCTCACGGGGAGCGTTCTATTTTAATACGAATACCACGGTGAACTTGCCAAGCTGGGTCCAACCCGGAGACCCTGTAGGAGCCGTCGTGGTCGGCGGTGGCACCACGCTTAATGGCGCATCACAGATCACGAACGGTGGCACAAACGCGGGCAGCAACCTGACCGCGGTCCGAAATCTGTTTACCCTCAGCGATAAGCTGACGGTAACGCGTGGCATCCATCTTCTTAACTTTGGCGTGTGGTCCGAGCGCGTGCAGGCTAACGACACCCTGGAACAGGATCAATTCGGCCAGATTTCGTTCTCTACCTTGCAGTCATTTTTACAGGGCAATGTAAGCACGTACACATTTGCTCCGGCTTATACGCCACTCGGTTGGCGTTCACTTGAAGGGGCAGCCTACGCAGAAGACACGATTCGGCCGAAACCCTCATTCGAGCTGGAACTCGGCTTTCGGGACGAATTCACCAATGGCTGGAACGAAGCGAACGGGCGAGCGTCAAATTACGCTTTTGGCGCGAATGGCGTGATACAAACGCAACCCTTCGTCGGCGATTCCGCCTTTACGGTGAACCGCGCAAGGTTTTTGCCGGCGCCGCGCATGGGCTTCTCTTGGTCGCCGTTTGGATTAAAGAAAACCGTCATTCGTGGGGGCGTCGGTCTCTATTATGCTTTGCTCGACAATTTGAGTTACCGCCTCGATCAAAACGCTCCGTTCAATACAGTTCTCGCGGTAAAAAGCATTCCATTGTCGAGTATCGCGCCGGACTCAAGTTATGCTGGAGAAAAAATCATTCCGAGTGGCGTACAACCTGACCTTTGGACGCCAACGGTGGAGTCTTGGACTCTCAAAGTTGAACAAGAGATCTCGCCGGATACGTCTGTGAGCGTCGGCTACATCGGTTCGCATGGCTATCACGGGCTGCTCTCTCTGGATGCAAACCTTCCATCTCCGACGATCTGTCCTGCGTCGCCATGCCCGGCAGGCTATCCCGCAGGGGCATACTACTATCCGGCGAACGCGCCGCTAGCCAATAGCGCGCTTTTGAACACTACCACATGGGTTTCCGAAGGCGTCAGTTCGTACAATGGGCTTCAAGTGGATGTGAACCATCGCTTCAGTCGCGGTTTGCAGTTCCGCGGAGTCTACACATTTTCAAAGGCGTTGGATGACGGAGACAATATGAACACCAGCGTTGCAACAAACTCTCCCACGTTCGTATCCAACCCGTTGGACCCGATGTCCGATTACGGACGCGCTTCGTTTGACATTCGACATTCCGCGGTCCTCAATGGAACCTACGCGCTTCCATTCGGGCGCGGCAAGACAGAATGGGCGAATCGGCTCGTCGGCGATTGGCAAGTCAGTGGGATCGAAACGCTGCAATCGGGTCTGCCGTTCACGCCGCAATTGGCCTACAATCCATCGAACGACGGCGACACGCGCAATCCGGTGCGGCCTTCGCTGAACCCCAATTTTACGGGACCGATTATTCTGGGCGGCCCCGACGAATATTTCAATCCAAACGCGTTCATTCAGCCTCTTCCCGGCACTTATGGCAATGCCGGCCGCAATATCTTGCAAGGGCCCAGCCTTTTTGAAACGGATTTGTCGTTAGCAAAGAAATTCAATCTCACCGAGCGCTTGAATTTGCAATTCCGCGCAGAATGCTTCAACCTGTTGAATCACACGAACCTCAACACGCCGAATCCTGTGGTCTACACGGCGGCCACCGGAGGACCATCGCCCACGGCGGGTGTCATTACGTCCACAGCGACAACTTCCCGGCAGGTCCAACTCGGCCTGAAGTTGTTGTGGTAGACGCCGCTAATCTACGATTCGGGACTTGGAAACCATTAACGGCAGAGCGACATCTTAGTGCAGGATGATTGGTGCTAAAGGTGTCGTATCCGCAGTCGTTCTCCTTGTCTTTTTCGGTATCGTTTTTCGAACTGTAGAGGCTCGCGCAGCGCAAGTATCTCGATCTTCGGAAGCCATGTCTGATTCCAGCGCGCAGACGAATGCGGACTTCTACGCGGCTGCCGACGAAGTCCTGGAAGCGATGAGCAAGATCTTGGCTCTGCCCGTGAAGTCCCCACTTCAGAAGAGCATTCGCACAAAAGCTCAAATCCGCGAATACTTAGTCGACGAACAAAACAAAGAAGAATCGCCCGAGAAACGTTATGCCGATCGGCGAACTCTCGAGGCATTCGGACTGATTCCGAAGGGTTTCCCTTTGGATTCGTTCCTCTTGGACCTGCTCACCGATCAGGTCGCTGGTCTTTATGATCCGCAAAAGAAGGAATTCTTCATTGCCGATTGGATCTCACCGGGTGATCAGAAGCCAGTCATGGCGCATGAACTGACCCATGCGCTCGATGATCAGTACTTCCACCTGGACAAATGGCAAAAGGCCGTGCGCTCCAACGATGATGCGTCGCTTGCGCGTGATGCAGTGATTGAAGGATCCGCGCTCGCCGCCATGATGGACTACACTCTGGCCGACCTGCACATAAGTGTTCGCGAGTTACCAGACATCGCTCCTTTCATCGAATCGAGTGTCGCCGATCAGATGGACAAAGATCCAAATCTGGCGAAAGCCCCTCCATTTATTCGAGATGAACTGCTTTTCCCATATCTCGAAGGTGCTGAATTCACGCAGAAAGTGCTGAAGGCGAATGGCAGTTGGGCCGACTTTCAGAAAGTGTTCAAGAATCCTCCGGTTTCGACGCAACAGATCCTCCATCCGGATCTGTACTTCCAGGACGTGAAGCCTCAATCGGTTGATTTGCCTCATCTGAAGTCCGCGATCCCGCGAGTCTATGCTCAGCTAGACGAAAACGTCGTTGGCGAATTCGCCTTAGGTGAAGTCTTGAAACAGTTCTTAGGGCCTGGCGACGCAGAACAGTTTGCGCCCATGTGGAGCGGAGATCGCTATGCTCTGTTTGAAAACAAAGACACGAAGCAGACCATCCTCGTAGTCTTATTGGCATTGGATAGCGAGAACGATGCCTCCTCGTTCTTCACCGCGTATCGCGGGGCTCTCGAAAAGAAGGATTCTGTTGAAACGCCGCTCGCACAGGGCCCTGAATTCGTAGCCTTCAGCAACGTATTTCTGGCATGCGTTCACGAGAGATGCCTCAGCGTGGAAGGCGCTGACAGGGCAGTCTTTAATCGCATAGTGCACCAATTACGCTGGCCGGTTCAGTCCGCAGCGACTGGACCTATCTCTGCGGAGGCATTGAGCCGTCCTGCAGGCAACTAATCTTTTCTTTGTAGCCCCCAATCGCAAAGCCGCTATAGAATATTGGCATGGCAAAAACATTCCTGCTTTTCGATTTTGGCTCGGACGAAGAAACCGCGCAGAAAGCGCGTCACCGGATCGAGACATGGAAGCAAGCCTTTCGCCTCGGGAATAAAGTTCAATTTAAAGTGGAGCGCCAGGCATCTGCGGCATCGGAAAAGTCGTCGGGGTCGAAAGATCATGAGTCCAAAGGCAAACATGGCTCTGCGAAACAAGAGAATACACCGGACGCGAAAACAGCCGAGCGCATTCGTTTCTTGATTCGTCTGGATTTCTCGGCTCACGAAAAGCATTTGTTTCAAACCTGGCTTGAGCGCATTCCCAGCGAAGAGCCTTTCAAGTCCGTAAAGTCCCAAGCGATTCAGCGCGACGCCGACAATTTCGAGCAGACCTCCGACCTTTTTGACTCCTTGAATTGAGCAGGAACCGCGCTGTTGTGGGCGGCTCATTGTCCATTGGTGCCGTACGCTCGCATTCGTTATAATGGCGAAGCCAGTTTACTTCCCGTCGGCGAAAGGCATCGGATGGCTCTCCAGACGCGCACGAAGTCAGCCAAGTTCGACTCCGCAAAGTATCAAGGTCTCAGTCGTGAAACGCTGATCCGACTGTATCGGACCATGTTTCTCTCTCGCCGCCTTGACGACCGCGAAATCCAGCTCAAGCGCCAGAATAAGATTTATTTCCAAATTAGCAGCGCGGGGCACGAAGCAGCCACAGCGGCGGCCGGGCTTGCACTTAAGTCCGCCTATGACTGGTTTTATCTGTATTACCGGGACCGCGCGCTTTGCCTGATGCTCGGCGTTACTCCGTACGAGATGCTCCTCGAAGGGGTGGGCGCAAAAGACGATCCAGCTTCCGGCGGCCGTCAAATGCCATCGCACTGGGGACACCAGGATTTCAACATCGTCTCAAAATCCTCCCCGACGGGAACGCAATGGCTTCAGGCCGTTGGCGCCGCAGAAGCATCGCTCTATTTCGAGCGTTTCCCGAAAGCCCTCGCGCAAGCCAGATCCGCGCCTCTTGGCCACGCCGTGCGGCATCAGCAGGACGAAGTTGTTTGCGTTTCGGGCGGCGAAGGCTCGACCAGCGAAGGCGAATTCTGGGAAGCTCTGAACACCGCGTGCAACCGCAAGCTTCCGGTTGTCTTTTTGGTTGAAGATAACGGCTACGCGATTTCCGTCCCGTGCGAAGTGCAAACGCCGGGCGGCAACGTCTCCCGCCTGGTCGCGAATCATCCCGGACTGCATATCGAAGACTACGATGGGACCGACCCGCTGGAAAGCTACGCGGCAGCGCAGCGTGCCGTCGAATACTGCCGTAAACGCCGCGGGCCTGCTTTGCTTCACGCGCATGTAACACGCCCGTACTCTCATTCGCTTTCTGACGATGAGAAGCTTTACAAATCACCGGCTGAGCGCCAAGAGGAAGCGCATCGCGATCCGATTCCGAAGTTCGGGCTGTTTCTCGTTCGCGAAGGGATTCTGGACGAACAGGAGTTGGAATCTCTCGAAGCCTCGGTCGAAAAAGAAATTATAGAAGCGACCGACAAAGCCCTCGTTGCAGAGCTGCCGGCGCCGAATTCTGTCTATGAGTTCGTTTATTCGCCAGAGGTTGATGCTACGAGCGATGCGTTTGCTTCACAGCCCAAAGAATCCGGGCAGCCGCTCACGATGGTCGAAATGGTTTCTACCACTCTTATGGACGAGATGGGTCGCGACGAACGCATCGTTGTCTTCGGAGAAGATATCGCTGATTGCAGTCGCGAAGAAAACCTCGCGCATCTGAAAGGGAAGGGCGGAGTTTTCAAAGCCACTTCCGGATTACAGCGCAAGTACGGCGGCGAACGGGTCTTCAATTCGCCTCTGGCGGAAGCCAACATCGTTGGCCGCGCCATTGGCATGGCTACGCGCGGCATGAAGCCTGTGGCGGAAATTCAGTTCTTCGATTACATCTGGCCGGCCATGATGCAAATTCGCAATGAACTCGTGACGATGCGCTGGCGCTCGGCAGGGAAGTTCAAGTGCCCAGCCGTGATTCGTGTCGCGATCGGAGGTTATCTGACTGGTGGCGCGATTTATCACAGCCAGTGCGGCGAAAGCATCTTCACGCATCAGCCGGGCCTGCGAGTGGTGATGCCATCTACTTCGCTCGATCTCTGCGGCCTTTTGCGCACGTCGATTCGATGCGATGATCCGGTCATGTTCCTCGAACATAAACACCTGTATCGCCAGCCGTACAATCGCAGCGCTTATCCTGGCGCCGATTTCACCATACCATTTGGTAAGGCGCGTCTTGTCAGAGAAGGCGCGGATGTTTCCATTGTCACTTACGGCGCGGTGGTTCATCGTGCGGAAGTAGCTGCCGCCGAGCTTGCGCGGCAGGGAATCGAAACTGAGATTCTTGATTTGCGGACTCTCAGTCCCTACGACTGGGACGCGATTGTTGTTTCGGTGAGGAAAACAAGCCGTGTAATCGTCGCCTATGAAGATTCGCTTTCCTGGGGATATGGGGCGGAGATTGCCGCGCGCATTGCTGACGAACTATTCGAGGATCTGGACGCCCCGGTCCGCCGCGTCGCTGCTACCGACACATTCTGCGCCTATCAGCCGGGGCTCGAGGACGAAATCTTGCCGCAAACGGAAGACATTGTTCGCGCAGTTCGGGACATCGTTGCATTCTGACTTGTTTGCGGCTGGAAACTATTTGGCCCCCCTGGCCGTATCTTGTATTTAGAGAGAGATAGAGCGTTTCCGTCTGAACGGAGAATGGGAGGTTTTATGATCTGCCCGAATTGCCAGCGAGAAATCGCGGATTATTCCCGGTATTGCTATTTCTGCGGAAAGCACCAGGCAACGGCGTTTGCTGGCGCTCCCACGCGCCGCTTGCATCGCTCCGTTGCGGATTGCAAGTTCGCCGGAGTGTGCGGCGGTATCGCGGAGTACTTCGAGACGGATTCAACGATTGTGCGTTTGGTATGGGTGCTCCTCACCTTCGTAACGGGTATCATTCCCGGACTTGTTGTGTACCTGGTAGCCTGGCTAATCATGCCGGAAGTGCCCGTGGTCGTGCAGCCGGTTGCGCCTGTGCAAAACGCGCCAGAAGCTCCGCGGACTTGACTCTGGCTTGAAGCAGGGCTTCCGTCTAAGCCTTGTTCTTGAAAATCGCGCGGTCAAGCGAGATCGCGCCCGCGCCCACTGCTACGAGCGCAAATGCACCCACAGCCAGCGCCAAGGGGAATTGATAGTTGCTCACGGCCATCAGTCCGCCCTGAGGAAGGTGCACGCGAACGATGGCAATGGCCATTTCACCTGCCAGTAAGAGCGCGGCGATTCGCGTAAAAAGCCCCAGAACCAGCAGCCCCCCGCCAAAAAACTCCACTATGCCCGCCACATAAGCGAAGTACGAAGGGAAGCCCATCCTTGGGAATTCCTGCATCGTTTGATGCATATGCGTGAAGAGTTTGGGGTAGCCGTGATAGATGAAAATAAGTCCGAGCCCCAATCTGAGTAACAATAGCGCCAGCGGCTTGAGCTTTTCCAGAAGCTGCATTGTGTCGCTCCTCGCAGCAAAGATTTGCTCTCTCCTGATTGCAACTCAGGAACCTTCGCATTCTAACAGAAAGGTATTTAGCCAAACACGCCATACCGTCCTCGCATCGTAATGGATGTAAAATCAATCCGCCATTGTTGAGGCGCCTAACCTGTACCCGGCCCTAATGACAAACGGGTTTCACACCCTCGCCGGTATGTTGGCGGCGGATGTCACGAGTTTGCGTGCGGCCGCGTTCTTTTTCTGGAGCAGAATCTAGTGCGGCGCGCGTTCGTTGTCTCGGTAATTGTCGGTCTGGTTCTGGCATTGGCGATCCGTGAGTATCGCTTGCACAGAAGGGCGCCCCTCGAAGAAGCCTATATCAGCGGTCAAGGCGCCACTGTGTGGAACAGCACGGCGCAGATTCGCTTGCCCATTGCGAATCTTGCGTATGGACAGCCCGTCCAAATCTACCAGCGCGAAGCCGGCAATGTGCTGGTAGGCATTTCCGCCGGAGTTCGCGGCTGGGTGTCATCGGTGTCCTTGATGGACCCAGACCTTTGGCGCCGCGTCTCTCTTCTCGCAGAAACAACGAAATCCATGCCGGTACAAGCGGTCGGGCACACACGTGCACGCGCGAATATTCACACGCGTCCCGGAAGACAATCACCAATCATCCTGGAGGCGCCCGGCGATTCACCCGTTGTCGTCCTGCAACATGCGGAGGCGGCAAGCCAGAAACGGTCGCAGGATGGCAATGAGGGCCCTCCTCTGAACTCCGAAGATTGGTGGCTCGTTCGCGCCAGCGTGAAGGATGCTGGCAACGTTTCGGGCTGGGTTCTCGGCCAGCTTGTGTCGCTCGATTTGCCTGAGCCGTTGCCCGAATATCAAAGCTCGGAAGCAATGACGATTGTCGCCTGGTTCGAAATTAATCAGGCCGAGGACGCGTCATCGGGCGGCTATCGCCCTGAATACCTTGTGGCGGGGACGCGTGGCCCTCAAGGCGCATGCGATTTCACGTTAGCTCGCGTCTATACGTGGAGCGTAAAGCGAAATCAATACGAAACCGCGTTTCTCGATAGCCGCCTATGCGGGAAGTTGCCTGTGGATGTCATACCGGCGAAAATTCCCGGAGGGGATGCATACTTTCGATTTAAGAATCTAGGTGCTAATGGCTTCGAGAATCGTGCGTACCGTATGAAACTAACAACCGTGCGTCGAATTGATGTTGGTTCTAGCACCACTCAGCGTAAAAATGAGCGGCTGTACTCGAGGAGGAGCCATAGTTAACCTGGTGAGACTTGCTTTTCTGCGGTTTTGTTTGCGTTTAATCAAGGATATTGTTGTTGCCATCGCAATCTTCCCAATGCTTTTCATCGTTTCATCCTGTGGCCGTCCCCCTCAGGCCGCGCAAAACATCTCTGCTCCCCCGCTTCAGTTTCTTGGACAGTGGGGCCGAACAGGAACGGAGCCCGGGGAATTCCAAAATCCGCAAGTCCTCGCGTGTGATGCCGTCGGGAATGTGTATATCGCCGACGATGGCAATCCGGCGCAGATTGAGAAGTTTGATTCACTGGGGCATCCGCTGCTTGTTTTTGCCGCCCCGGGAAATCAGAATGACTGGGATATTGCTATCGATGCTGGCGGCGCGATCTTTGTTGTGGATCGGCGCCGCGCGCAGGTGCAAATATTTTCGCCGGAGGGAGAATCCTTCCGAACCCTTTTCTTCCGTTACCGGCGCGATTTTCATGACCCCGCGAGCCTAGCCATCGATCCTATCGGAGATTTCTATCTTGCCGATTTCACTGCGGGCCGCATTGTACGCGTGAGCCCGCGCGGCCGCACTCTAGAAGGATGGGGCAAGCCCGCTGGGGTGGGTGCCGGCCGCTGGATGCCCTATCCGATTCGCCTGGCTCAAGATGGGAACCTTTATGTTGCCGACGCTGCCGCCCAACGCATCGAGAGGCTTACAAGCGTAGGGCGATATGTGACCTCTTGGGAGTTTCCGTATAGCGGCATGAAGCTTGCCACTAACGCGGCAAAATCGAATGGCCTTGCTGTTTCTGGCAATTTCGTGGTTGCCTCCGACGAGCAGAAGCGCCTCCTCGAAATATGGACCCTTGAGGGAGTGCCGAAGCTTACCGTCGACTTTTCCCAGCATCCAGAGTGGGGAGAGCATGCCTCGCCGACCGATGTTGCGTTCACTCCGCAGGGCGAACTGTTGGTCCTCGACCGCCCCGATTCGCGCGTACTGCGCTTTAAGGTTAATATCGAACGATGAGCCAGTGCATTCCCGTCGGACTGTAATGGAGGTCTTTTCGTGGCTTTATTGCTGACTGAGGCGGATGTCCGCGTCCTGTTGACGATGCCAGTTGCGCTTGAGGCGGTCGAAGCGGCGTTTCTCCGTCTTGCCGATGGCACCGCGGATGTTCACACGCGTCAACGGTTGCACTTAGAGGGATTTTCGTATTTGCATTATATGGCCGCCGTGGACGGCGCTGGCGGATACGAAGGCCTAAAGATCTACACAAGTTCGCGCGATGGCCTGCGCTTCATGATTCCCCTCTTCCGTGCGAAAACCGGCGAGCTGCTGGCAATCCTCGAAGGCGATTATCTAGGCCAGATGCGCACGGGCGCTGCTACTGGCCTGGCAACGAAGCTCCTCGCGCGTGAGGATGCGCGTGTCGTTGGAATTATTGGCACGGGCCTGCAAGCGAAGACCCAGCTTGAGGCAATCGCTGCGGTTCGAAAAGTGGATAGCATTCGCGCTTTTGGGCGCAATTCCGAGCGCGGTGAAAAGTTCGCACGCGAAATGACGGCTAAGTTGCACGTGCCCGTGGAAGTTGCGGCCACTGCGGAAGAGGCCGTCCGCGATGCGGAAATCCTGGTCACCGCGACGACAGCCGTAAGTCCGGTTGTTGAGAGCCGCTGGGTGCGTCCCGGAACGCATATCAACGCTGTGGGTGCGAATTTTCCGCAGAAGCGCGAACTCGATTCGGAAACCGTCATGCGCGCCGGTGCCATTTTTGTCGATTCATGCGAGCAAGCGAAGATGGAAGCAGGCGATCTTATTCAGTCTTTCCAGGGAACGCCAGGCCGCTGGGAGAGCGTGAAAGAACTTGCACAACTCGTCGCGGAGCGCGTTGTCGGCCGCGCTTCGGGCGATCAGATAACTTTGTTCAAATCCAGCGGAATTGCCATAGAAGACATTGTCACTGCTGGCCGGGTCTATGAGTTAGCGCTGGAACGGAAGTTGGGGAAGCAAGTAGGTTTTTGGGAGGCCGATCAGGCAAGAGAGCGAACCGCCTCCTAGCTCTTTGGGTGGTGACACAAACGCTTCAGCAGGGCATCGTGCAGCCGGTTGCGCACGTCTTCGGAGAGGGGAAGCGGCTCCGAATCGCAGAAAATCTGAATCGTCTTTTTCGTCGTGTCCACCAGCAGATGGCAATCCTCACAGTGCTCCAAATGAACTTCC
Source organism: Candidatus Acidiferrales bacterium (assembly GCA_049678505.1). GTDB lineage: Bacteria > Acidobacteriota > Terriglobia > Acidiferrales > UBA7541 > DAHUXN01. The sequence continues at coordinate 4,880 of JBAUEH010000029.1, read as the reverse complement.
AGCGATTGCCTTAAGCCGTTGTCCAGCGCTTCGTCCAAGTAGTTTGAAAGCTCTCGTACCACGCCTCTGCAGTTCATTGCGCTACGCCTCGTAAAAAATACCGGTTTAATTTTTCTCTCAATTTCAACCTCGCTCGCAGCAGCCGCGACTTCACAGCCGGAACGGAGATTCCCAGCGTGTCCGCGGTTTCTTCTGTGGAAAGCTCGTCGATATCTCGCAATTGAAACACGGTTCGAAACGAGGGATCCAACTCGCCGATCACTTGCGAAAGAATCTGGGCCAGCTCTTCCTGAGAATATCGTTCCTCCGGCGATGGCCCCCAGTCTTCGACGTCGCGCGGGATGAAATTCTCTTCGGTTTCAATTTCCTCGTCGAGTGACACGTCTTTCGTCCGGCGCTTGCGTAATTTCATCAGCGCCTGGTTCACCGCGATTCGCACTAGCCATGTGTAAAACCGCGAGTTCCCCTGGAACTCTCCCAGATGCTCGTATGCTTTAAAAAAAGCTTCCTGTGAGACGTCCTGGGCATCTTCCGTATTCTGTGTGATGTGTTGCGCCAGCCGGAAAATCTTGCGTTCATACCGGCTGACCAGCGCCTCAAATGCGGAAATGTCGCCGGCTTTTGCCGCCGCGACAAGCGATGCTTCGTTGTCAGCGGCCACGGTCAGCGGATTTGCCGGGCTTTCCGGAGAAGGTTGGGGTTTTGGCTTGGCATTCATAATAGGAAGCATGAGCGTAGCACAACCTGCGCGGTGCTCGTCATCCGTATTTGACGCAGTTCGGCCGTCTCAAGATGCGGCTCTTTGTGCCGAAATGCTGAGCTATTTCTCGCCATTGAGGAAGCCGCTTGACAGCTTTGCCCTAGGGAACTATCCTTAGTTTTTGAACGAACGTTCGACCGGCTTCGCACCGATGCCACACACTGACGCGCCGGACCAAACTTCGCGAAAGTTAGAGACGATTCTCCGCCATGCGGCACAAGTTTTTGCGGAGAAGGGATACGAAGGAGCCTCGATTCGCGATATCAGCCGTTCCAGCCGCGTCTCGCTCTCGGGGCTGTATTATTACGTCAAGAGTAAGCAGGAGATACTCTATTTCATTCAGATTCATACATTCAAAACAGTGCTGGCGCGCCTCCAAGATTCGCTGCGCGGTGTCCGGGAACCATCGGAACGCCTGCGTATACTGGTCCACAATCACCTCGCATACTTCTTGCAGCACCCCACCGAAATGAAGGTCCTCGCGCACGAGGACGACGCCCTCGAGGGCCACTATCGCCAGGAGGTTGCTGAAATCAAACGGAAGTATTACGGCATCGCCGTCGAGATTTTCGAAGCCTTGCTCCCGGAGGCTGACCGGCGCCGCTTGACGCCTCGCGTTGCTGTTTTGTCGTTGTTTGGAATGATGAATTGGATTCACACGTGGTATCGGCCGCAACATGATCCGCAGGCCGAAGACCTTTCGAGCGCCATGTCGGAAGTGTTTTTGCACGGAGTGATGAACGGCCATCATCCGCTGGCGCGCAGATCATTACGCAATGGGCGAGGCCACGCGAATGTCGCGGCCCGTCTCGCCGTCTAGTCGTAGACGATATTCACGATAGGAGGCATCTTCAATGGCAACAACCCAGGCAGTGGACCAGAAGCAGCTCGTACGTTACCGCGTCGAGCAGGGGATCGCGATAATCGAATTAGATGATGCGCCGGCCAACACATACACCTACGAAATGATGCGTCAGCTCGACGACGCCATCCTGCAGGCGCGCATGGACGAAAATGCCCACGTGTTGCTGTTGCGGGGCGCGGGCGAGAAGTTTTTCTCCGCCGGTGCCAGCATTCCGATGCTCGCCAAAGTAGATCCGCAATTCAAATATTATTTCTGTCTGCACGCGAACGAAACACTGTCGCGTCTTGAGCAGACACCCAAGCTTGTGATCGCCGCATTGAACGGTCACACCGTCGGGGGCGGCCTGGAAATTGCCTTGGCATGCGACATTCGCATAGCGAAAAAAGAGGGTGGCAAGATCGGTTTGCCGGAAGTGAACCTGGGAGTCCTGCCGGGGACTGGCGGAACGCAGCGTCTACTGCGCGTCATCGGCCGTGCGCGCGCCATGGAGCTAATGACCACCGGCCGCACATTCAGTTTCGAAGAGGCGCTCGAAATCGGCCTGATCCACTACATCTACGAACGCGATTCGTTTTGGGACGAAGTGATGTCTTACGCTCGTCAATTCTGCCCTCCGAACAAAGCCTCCCGCGCTGTTGGCCGCATCAAGCGCGCCATAGTCACTGGCGCGGAAGTGGGATTCGGCGAGGCTCTAGGCATCGAGCGCGAATTGCAGCAGTTGCTCTTCACCAGCGAAGACGCCAAGGAAGGTTTGAAAGCTTACGTCGATAAGCGCCAACCGGAATTCAAGGGCAGATAACACAATATGGCTACTGCGGCAAGAATTGAGCCAAAACCCGGAAGACTCTTCATCGGTGGAAATTGGGTAGATGCCGCTTCCGCCAAGACGTATCCATCGCTCAACCCGGCTACGGGGGAAATTCTGACGCAGATTGCAGACGCCGACGCTCACGACGCTGATGCCGCCGTCCAGGCCGCTCGCCGCGCGTTTGAGTCAGGCCCGTGGGCGGACATGAGCGCTTCTGACCGTGGCCGCATCCTCTGGAAGATGGGCGACCTGATCGACAAATACAACGAAGAGCTCGGTACACTGGAAACGCTCGACAATGGCAAGCCTATTTTTGAGTCATGCCAGGTCGATATGCCCATGGTCGCCGAGGTCTTCCGTTATTACGCTGGCTGGGCCACAAAAATCCACGGTGAAACTGTCCCGGTTCGCGGACCCTTCTTGCATTACACGCTTCGTGAGCCAATCGGCGTCGTCGCTGCAATTGTCCCTTGGAATTTTCCCCTGCTGCTTGCTTCCTGGAAAGTGGCGCCGGCCCTCGCCGCTGGCAATACCGTCGTTTTGAAACCAGCGCCGTGGACTTCTCTCACAGCGCTGCGCCTTGCTGAAATTGCGCAGGAAGCAGGTCTGCCAGCAGGAGCGTTAAACGTTGTCACCGGCGCTTCGGACGAACTGGGTCGCGCTTTGGTTCGCCACCCCGGAGTGTCGAAGATCGCTTTCACGGGTTCCACTCTGACCGGGCAGGAAATCGCGCGTGTTTCTGCGGACACTTTGAAGCATGTCACTCTGGAGCTTGGCGGAAAATCTCCTAACATCGTTCTTGCGGATTCGGATCTGGACGGCGCAGTTCGTGGTGCCACAATCGGCATTTTCTACGGCAAAGGCGAAGTTTGCGCGGCAGGCTCGCGGTTATTCGTCGAACGCAAGATACATGACGAATTCATGCAGAAGCTCGTTGACCGGGCCAAGAAACTACAACCGGGCGATCCACTCGATCCCAAAACGAAATTCGGTGCGTTGGTGAGCGAATCGCAAATGAACAAAGTGCTCGGCTACATCGAAAAAGGCAAAGCGGAAGGCGCTAAGCTCGTTGCCGGAGGAGCACGCGCACAGTTCGGAAACGGCAAGGGATATTTTGTTCAGCCGACAGTCTTCGATGGCGTGAAGAACGATATGGTCATCGCGCGCGAGGAGATCTTCGGCCCTGTCTTGGCCACGATTGAATTCGACGACGTTGAGGAGGCTGTTCGTGAGGCGAACAAAAATCCTTACGGCCTCGCTGCGGCTGTCTGGACTCGTGATATTGGCAAGGCCCATCGCATCGCCCGCCGGCTCGAAGCGGGTACGGTGTGGATCAATACATACAACAATTACGACGCGGCGGCCGGTTTCGGTGGCTTCAAAATGAGCGGTTACGGTCGCGATCTCGGCATGCACGCTCTCGAAAGTTATACGCAGATGAAAAGCGTTTGGGTGAATCTCAAGGACTAACTTTCGCAATGGAGATTCCTGGAAGCGATGCGGACGTTGCCTGATCATCTTCGCAAAGGAATGAAACTCGTGGTTGTCGGATGCAATCCAGGAGAACGTTCGGCGCGTGTAGGACACTATTACGCTGGGCGTGGGAACGAATTCTGGCCGCTTCTGTACGAGTCGGGCGTTATTCCTGAGCCGCTCACGTATAACGACGACCGGCGCGTCGTCGAATTCGGCATTGGGCTCACGGATTTGGTGAAGCGTCCATCAAGGGGAATAGATGATCTCGAGCGCGAAGAATTCGCTGAAGGGCGCGTCCTGCTCGCGCAGAAACTGGAAGAGTACCGGCCCCGCATCGTTGCATTCAACGGCAAGATGGTCTACGAAAGGTTTTCCGGACGCCCCTGTATGCTCGGGTTGCAGAAGGAAAAACTATACGGCGCCGATGTGTTCGTCTTGCCTTCGACAAGCGGGCTAAATGCGAAAGGCAGCGGCGTGAAGATGCGATATTTTAAACAACTTGCCGCCGTGCTCAAGGAAATTGGGAATTGAAAAGCTGGGGAGGATCACGACGCAATCGCGGTATCCAGGACACGGGAAGGAGAAATAACCATGCCTGCTGCGCGAATTACTACATTTGATGATTGGGTGGATTTGTTTGGCTCGTGGCGAAAAGACATCGGAGTAAATTACCCTGAAATTGAAGAGTACAAATTCGAGGCGAAATTCGGACCGATTCGCTCCAATGAAATCGAATTTGGCGCTTTCAAGGGCCGCTCGAAATGGCAGAAGGTTCTCGATATTCCGGACCAGCGCATCCGCGACGGTCTGATGAATTTGATCATTTTTCAGGGCGACACGGAGTTTGCTTCCGTTGAGCAGCAGCGGCATCTATTTCAAGCCTCTCCGAGCGAACACGATCGCAAATCGCTCTGCCGTGTGGTCACCGAAGAAATGCGCCACGGCTGGCAGATGTGCACTCTGCTGATTTC
>JBAUEH010000028.1:0-3962 GCA_049678505.1 Candidatus Acidiferrales bacterium | reverse complement strand
AATGTGATTGCGCCTGTCGAGTAATTTATCGTGCTGGAAGTGACATAGCCCGATGTGGGGCTTTCGAGTTCTCCGCTCCCCGATGTGCTCCCGCAGCCAGAGTGAAACTGCGGGCAGTCTCCGATTTCGAATGTCCCGCCTACGAAGATTTGCACGCTGTAAGGCGATACAGGCGTATTGGGCAGCGTCATCGTGAAAGTCGTTGTGGACCCGTTTCCGGTACAGGAGTTCGTGCACCCAGTCGGAGACAAGCCAGTGACCTGCGTTCCGCTGGAATCGAAAGTGGTGTAGTGGGAGCCCCAGGCAGCGTTTAGGTCAGCAATGCCTGTTGCGTTTGAGCGCGAGCCACACAGCGTATACTCGCACCACAGATAATCCCGCAAGCTGCATGGCGAGGAAACCGAGCAGGTGGACGGATTGGTTGCTTGCGCCTTCGCGTAAACGATTGTGTTCGGGTAAAGAATCGCCTTACTGCCAATGGCGGTCGAACGGTTGTAGGTTTGTACAGGACTAGCGATTAGGGTTACGAAGGCCGAATTAGAATTTTGATGGCCGCCGCAAAAAAAGTCAGGGCCGCACCCTGTCCCGATGAAATAATCCGAATCATCGGTGAAAATTGCCAGGAGGTAAGGACTGGTGAAAGCGGAAGAAGTGGGAATTTCATGCGTCCATTCCGTGCTTATCGAAGGGTCAAAGAAATCGTAGGTAGACCCTCCCCGATAGCAGCCAAGGCAATTCGTATTCGTCCCGGCAATCATGTCTTTCACAGGGCTTGTTACATACCCGTTGGCGTTGTAAGCGGCGTGCTCGGCGGGTTTGGCTTCATCAATAAATGGCAGAGGAATCGGATTTTTACCGCTCGGCCAGTTGCAGGCGGCCCCCGAGCAGGTGGTGTAAGCAACAATGTTTCCGCTATCCTGCCCTACGGAATTGAAGCCCCATCCCGTCATGCGTTTCTCGACCTGCCATACCCAGTTGTAGCTCGTCCCGGCAGTATCGGTGCCGTAAGCGTATTTCGTGGCGTACACTGCGTTGCCGTTCGTTCCGTTCGCCGTGTACTCAGGCATGGTTACAGAGGTGTTGATGCAGTTGGCGGCTGTCGTTGACGTGCAATTCGGTACAATGTTGCTCACGCTCATGGCGATAAACGCGTTGCCAAGGGGGGTGCAGAAGTACCAATGCAGTCCGATTTTCTGCGTGTAGAAATACCCTTTCGCGCCGCCTGAGCAAGTAATTTGCGTATCGCCGCCATATTGGTCGCAGATGTTCAGACTGGAGCCAGGGCAAGTTACCGTCTGCGCATAGGCCACACCGCCAAAGAGCGCCGCAAAAAAAGCGAGCAGAATGATGAAGCGTTTCATTTATTCACCAGTGACCATCGTGGAAATGGCGAAATAACTTGTTCCGTCATACCAGAACAGTTGGGAAGAGCATGTTGACGCCGCTGTGCCAATCGTGCCTGCTCCTCGAAACCCTGTCGGCCATGCGAATGTAAAACCACCCGTAGAGTTTTGGCAGACCGTGAAAGATATCCTCTCGCCAGTCATGGCACTGCTTATGGTCGAACTCGTCACATTGCCGGTAAGCGTCATTTCAAACGTGTCATATTGCCCGGCGGCAAAGGCAGGAGTCGCAGAGAATGTGACCACCTCGCTAGAATGCACGAAGGCGCTAAGGGACCGGACGTGATGCGCACTACTTTCCGCATTAAGAATTACGTCTCCTGATACCGAGACGGCTTCTGCGTTCCCAGACCCCGGTGCGTATAATGCAGCCTCTCCGCCGCCCTTCGAGGAAACGAGTTGCTCAATACTAGAATCGCTCGCCGATCCTCCGGGAATCATCTCCACGGCGCTTCCAGTCGCAGATTCGAGGACTGTTTCTGCGTTGACCGCGCTCGCCACGGTCGAGAGCTGCACGCCAGCGAATCCATTCGTGTCAAACAAACTGCCCATGTATGAGAGTCCGGCCGCTCCAGCCGCGTTGACATTGAGCACCTGATTCTCATTTGAGGTTAATCCTGTCGCATACGCAGCCGTGAGGGTCCCGGTGCTCGTCACTGGCGATCCGCTCACCGTGAAAAATCCCGGCATACTCAGGCCGACGCTGCTTACTCCGCTACCGCTGCTCGTGCCACAACCAAATTTTCCCGTCGCAGTCGTGAATTGCAGGAAATTGTTCGATGTGCTGCACGAAGGAAAGGCAGTAATCGTAGGTACAACAGGCACGAACCAATTGGTGTTGTCCGTGAAGTGCGAGGCGAACCATCCTGACGGGATAATCTGTGTCGCGTTGCCATTAATCGTGCCGCTAGCAGGCGTCTCGGTCACGAGCCCTGCTCCGATATTGAGCAGCGCGAACGAGATGCCATTCGCCGGCGCTCGGCGCTGGCCCAGTCACGCTTACGGAGCTGGCGTTGTTGGTGGTGACGAGCGACAGGCTGGCTGACGTAGGGACGGTGTACGATGTTCCTGTCTGCGCGTTGATGGTGATGCCCTGATTGCAATCGCTCCATGCGGGCGTGGAATTGGCGCAGACAACGTCACCAGCGTTAGCTGGGGCCGCCAAATCCGCCAGCGCAAGGGGAACTGTTACCGCATTCGCCAAAACGAATGCGTCGGTTGCGAGCTTCGTGGTGTTGTCACCAGTAGTCTGCGTTGTGGCTGTCGTGCCGTTCGGAAGCGATGGAGTGCCGGAAAGATTCGCGGCTGTCCCGGTCGTGCTCTGATTGAGCGTTGGGACGATAGAAGAGGACAACAATCCACTGGAAAGTTGCGGAACGTCGCTGCCTGAATTGCCGAGTGTCCCGAAAGCGGCGGTGCCAAACACCGTGCCATTCGATTTCGTACAGGTTATCGCCCCGGCGCTAGACAACGTACAATCCCCGCTGAGCGCCACGCCCACCGGAAGATTGGAACCGTTGCCAACGAAAATATCTGCCGAAGGCAACGTCGTCTGGGCGGGTTGGCTAGCCACACGGCAGGATGATGTCAAGGGCTTTCGTGCGGTCAAAGAGTCCCCTTCTCGAGGACTGGGCGGAATCCAGGTCGACATATCTGATTCGCTGCAGTGGAGCGATTGGAATAAATCTGAGCTCAAAGATGACGATAAGCAGACCGCGTAGGAGGCGACGGAGTCCTAAATCGCGCAGGCAGCAGGGCCGCGGTATCGAATTCGACGTTGCGGACGTCGGAGTCCACTCTGCAGGGGGAGCAACGGTTGGGTGCCGGAATTTGGGGGGGTTGGCTGGCGCAATTGCGACGGTCCCCGGCGGGAGATGCGGCGGAGGTTGGGATTCTAATGACATACTTACGTCACACGAATGGAGGGAGTTTGGTGGATGAGGGGCTTGTGCTCCTTTAGTACGCGCAAGGCTCGCTGAACGGTGTGAGGGCTAAATTCTTGGACACACTTGTAGTGAATTAGCGCTCTCCGCCGAATGCCTCACCCGTGTGCGCGTTGCGAGGATTATCGGCGGAAGGAAGGCAATTGAAGCATGTTCGCGGCCGCGCACTAATGTAGGTCTCGGACCTGTAGACACAACTTCACAATAGGAAAGGCAGAGGTGTTTCTCGATGAAGGACCGCGATCTTTAGGGATTAAGCCCGTTGAGCCAGCCATTCCATGCATTGCCGTAGGTATGGTTTTAGACTTGGAGGGGTTTTGGCGTGGAAGAAAAGTCGGGGGCACAGCTAGGGAAGTTGCGTGAAGAAGAGTTAAGTGAGTTGGTGGAGGTCGGCGGATAGGGCGGCGAAATCGATGCCGGAGGGGTCGATTCCCTGCGCACTGAACCAGTCGTGACTGAGGGGCGCGTAGGCCTCGTCGCAATATTGCGCGAAGAACGCCCAGGTCATGCGTTTCTTCGCGCCCCATGTGATGCAGGTGAGTCCGTCGGAATCGTACGCGAGGACGGGAACGGCGTGGCCTCCCCAAGAGCCGGGCGCGCTTTGGCCGCGAAGGCG
>JBAUEH010000027.1:0-38579 GCA_049678505.1 Candidatus Acidiferrales bacterium | reverse complement strand
AATGTGATTGCGCCTGTCGAGTAATTTATCGTGCTGGAAGTGACATAGCCCGATGTGGGGCTTTCGAGTTCTCCGCTCCCCGATGTGCTCCCGCAGCCAGAGTGAAACTGCGGGCAGTCTCCGATTTTGAATGTCCCGCCTACGAAGATTTGCACGCTGTAAGGCGATACAGGCGTGTGCGCAAGAGTGTAGGTAAACGTGGTCGTGCTGCCATCTCCTATCCCGATTGTTTCTCCGGTAACTTGCGTGCCCGTTGAATCGAAGGTCGTGTAGTTCGACTCCCAGGCAGCATTGAGCGCCGAAATGCTTCCGCTGTACTTTTGCCAGAGATAATCGCGCAGGCTGCACGGATTCGAGATCGAGCAGGCAGTAACCGGATTGGTTGCTTGAGCCTTTGCGTAAACGATCGTGTTCGGGTAAAGAATCGCCACACTGCCAATGGCGGTCGAACGGTTGTAGGTTTGTACAGGAGAGGTAATCAGCGTCACCCATGCGGCGTTTCCATTCGTCGCACCGTCTCCGTTGGCTGGAAAATCAGGTCCTGCTCCCGTTCCGAGGAAATAGTCCGAATCGTCTGTTAGTACGAAGAGAATGTATGGGCTGTTGGCGCGAATAGCCTCTGACCCTGTGGTGGAAGCGGCAAGCTCGTTTGTCCATTCCGTGCTGATCGATGGATCAAAGAAATCATAGGTCGAACCGCCCCTATAAAGCGAGTTGCCGTTCGTATTCGTCCCGGCAATCATGTCTTTCACAGGGCTTGTTACATACCCGTTGGCGTTGTAAGCGGCGTGCTCGGCGGGCTTTGACTCGGCGATGTATGGAATCTTGATGGGGATCGGTTTAGGATTCGTGCCAGGCCAAGTGCAGCCGGAACACGTCTCGTAAGCGAGCGTATAGCCAGAATCCTGCCCTGTGGTATTGAAGGACCAGCTCTGCATTCGCTTGAGCGTTTGCCACGCCCAGTTGTAGGTGGTTCCTGAAGAATCGCCCGTGGAGGCATATTTCGTTGCGTAAATCGGGTAGGTGTTGACCCCAAGCGCGTCGTAAGTGGGGTTGTTGTTTACGATGACGTTGGCTACGCTCATCGAAATAAACGCATTGCCGAGCGCGTCGCAAAAATACCAATGAGAGCCGACCTTTTGTGTGTAGAAGTAGCCCTTCGCGCCTCCTGAGCAGGTAATGTCCTCGCGGCCGCCATAGGCATCGAGCGTTGGGAGCTGGCCCCAGGCGCGTGGCGCCAGAATGGTCAGCCACCCAAAAAAAAGTAGCGACAGGAAAATCACAGCGTGGCGGTGAGCGTGCACGCAAAACCCCCTTTTAATGCATTGCCTCTGCTGACTACAGGCAAAGCGAATTACTTTTTGCGGATCTCTCTTGTAGTTATGGAATCAACCGGACGTTGTACGTTACTGCCGACGGTGTGAACGCGACGAGTGTGCAGAGGCGGAGATCGACCGTGTTTCCCGCAGAAACAAAGGCAGACCAGGTGACGTTTGATCCAGGGCTTGATTGTGGAGAAACGGAAACCGCCATCGAAGTCGTAGCCCCCGTAACTGTCACCGTTATATCGTTGCAGCCGACGCTCGATGGCGCCGTGGCTGATACCGTGGCCGCACCGTCCGCGGAAGTGGCAAAGGCGAAATCGGCGGTCCAATTGGTGTTGTCCGGAGAATAAATTGTGCCAAAACTGTTTTCGGGCGGCGTGAAGGATGCTAACCCGTTGATGGTGCCCGAAGCCGGCGTAAAGGTTGGTATTCCGATGCTTGTAGATTCGACATGGAAAAAGAAATTGTTACCGAAGGAAGATGCCGCAGGAAGCGTGACGGCAACAGCGGACGAGCCGCTGTAGGTGACCATGTTGCCGCGATCCGTTGCGGCGATGGTGTCCGTCGCGCCCGTGACGCTGCGATGCTGCAAGCCCGGCGCGCAGTCGGACCAGGCGGGAGAGGAATTGCCGCAAAGCACATCGCCTTGCGCAGAGGGATTCGCGAGCTGGCTGAGCGCGAATGAATTCGCCGCCGTCGTGAGCGCGCCGGTGATGGTCAAATTGTGCGTGCTGGAGTTGTAGAAGAAATTCGTCGCGTCGCCGCCAAACGCCCCGGAATTGTTGAACTGCACGGCGGTATTCGCGCCGCTGGGCGACGTGCTGCCGGTGGGAACTTCCGCCGAAACGTTCGAGCCGCTCACTTGAAACGTGACGTTCGCAAATCCGCTGCCCGCTGCGGGCGTCGTGCCGTTGAAGTTCAGACTGGAAATGGCGGAGCCATTGATGCTGACGCTGCTGCCACCGCCCGAACCGCCGGTGCCGCATGCGCTCGACGTGACGGTGATCAGGCCGGGCGAGCCGCCGGCTTGCAAGCAGTTGCCGTTGGTCCACGCGCTGGTGAAATACGGCACCGTGCCAGAAGCCGCGGGCAGCGAAAGTCCGCTCAGGCCCGTCGACAAGTTTGTCATCATGGGGCTGACCGCCCAGGCGTTGGAGCTGCTGACGTAAAAAGTTTGCGTGCTGCAATTCCCTCCCACAGAGCCGATGGTGCCGCCGCCGAAAACATTTGAGGGCCACGCAAAAGTGAATGGTCCTCCCGAGCCGCCCTGGCAGATCAAAAATGCCAACCACTGACCGGGCTGGAGGTTCGTGAGCGTGCTCGACGTGACGTTGGCGGTGAGCGTGAGTTCAAATGTGTTGCCAAGTCCCGCGTCGAAAGTGGCCGCGCCGCCGGACTGCGTGACGATCACTTCGGCGGCGTCCATGGCGTAATTGCTTTGCACGCTGGCAAAGCTTTGCGAACCGAATGGCTTGAGCTGGAGCACGTTTTCGCCGGTGTGCGCGTTGAAGCCGAAGGAAAGCGCCGACGTGGATGCGTTCATGTTCCATGCGCTTGCGCCCGCGCTGCGAAACAGCAGCGAGCTGCTTCCTGACGCAGAATCAATCCCGAGGCCGTAGAAAAAGGGAGCTCCGGGCAACAATTGCGTGCCATTGAGGTCGCTTTCGTCGACGCCGCTGGTGGAAGTGATCCACGAAAGCGGTGCGGCGTCGGAAATATTTCCGAGGACCTTGATGTGCGCGGCCGTGCCGGCGAGGTTCGCGATGATGTTCTGATTGCCGCATTGCGAAAATGAGTTCCGCTCGATATTGAGCGAAGCCGCCGTGTCGATGACAATCGGCGCGGGAGGGTACGCCGTCAAATTGCATTGCATGAAATTGCCCTCGATGATCACTGAGCCGGGAGTGGGCGTGAATCCCTGCGGCGGAATGGTGGTGTCTCCGACCTGCACGTTGTAGGAAGGGGGATTGGTTCCCTGCTGCTCGAAATAATTTTGGCTGATGGTGTAGGGAGAACCGTAGAGCATTTTGATGTTGCCAACGACGTTGCCTTCGAAATCGTCGCGCACGATGTTGATGTCCGCGCCGTTGACGATGAAAGCGCCGACATAGTTGGACTGCACGAAGCTATCGGTCAGCGAGAAATCGTTGTTCGAGCCCGCGCCCGCAACGCCGACGCCGAATCCGGCGATGTAGACGTTGTGCAATTTGCCGCAGCAGCCGAAACCGGTGTAGCCGTTGGCCATCGATGCTGTTCCAGCAGACGAAGCGGCATTGGTGAAAATCTTGACGCCGTCGAGCTGCGCGCCGTTGTTGTCGTAAATCGCGGAGTACGCGGTGGTGTTGAATGGCGGACGATAGCCGAGGTTGACGAGCGTGCCAGTGAATGTCCATGTGGCACCAATGGCGAACGGCGTGACGTTTTGTTTTGTTTCGTTGTTTGGGTTCGTCGAGACGTAGAGATTCCAGCCTGTTGCGCCGGTGACTGCCGGCGGCGAGGCTATCTGCAAGCAGTTCCCTTCCGTTGTTGTGAGAGTTGCCTCCGCGGAAACGGATGTTTCTCCCTGCGCGTTGAGGTAAGTAATTTCCGCGTAGTAAGGCTCCGCGGGACAGCCCGTGCCTGTGACTTGCGTGAGCGTGGGAGCAGCGGGAGCTGCGAGCGGTCCGCCAATTGTAGTGGGATACTTGATGCCCACGTTCTGCATTTTGAATCCCTGCGCGGAAACGAGAATCGCATTGCCGTTCGCGCCTTGGTAATCGAGATACGTGACGGGAGCATTCTGGGTGATGAATTGAAAATGGCCCTGGCCTTCGATGGTGACGTCTGGCGTGCTGATGACCAATGTCGAAGTGAATTCGCATACGCCAGGAATCATCACGAGGCCGCCGGTCGAAGGAACGGCCGCAAGCGCCGCCTGAATCGCGGCGGTGTCGTCAGTGGCGTCGTCGCACTTGGCGCCGAAGGCTTTAACGTCGAACCACGGGTCGCCTGATTTGAACAGTGCATCGGAGCTGAAGGTGTTCGTGCCGGTCCAAGTGTTGTTGCTTTGCGTTGCGGCGGATCCGCAACCTGCGGCCGTGGAATTGGCAACGCAGGCCAAGGTAATCATCTGCGTAAATGGAACGGTCGCCCTTGAGGGAGAATAAAATTCAATGAAGTATGTTCCCGGCGCGGCCCAAAAGCCGAAATTGCCGTTCGTGTCGGCAAGAATCGGGTTCGCGGCTGGCACGGAAAGTCCCGGGTCCATATAAATCGCCGCTAATGGCGAGCATGGCTCGCCGGGGTTCCCAGGATTGGTTGGGTTTGATACGCAGACGGCGACTGCGCCATTATTCAACGGCGTGTTGTCCGCCGTGCGCGCGATGTCGTTGTAGCGCACGCCCTGAGCAAACGCCGGCGACGCGGCAATGCACGCCAGCGAGATAAATGCGATGATTCGCAGTGAATTCCTCATCGGAGTGTTCCTCGACAGCGTTCGACTGTACAGAACGGCCAGTGCAAGGCGAAAGACACAAAGCGATTCTAAATTGATATATGCTGAAATCATTATCGACAGAGTTATCTTATCTTTGCTGGAAATGCAATGCCCTGCGAGGCCGACTGAATATAAACCGAGAGGCCGGGCGCGATTCGCAGCTACTGCTGTTTGTGCAGGACGGCGCGAATGCCATAGCGCGGGCGGAGGGTGACCGACGGAAACAATTTGATGGGATGGCCGGACACGAGAGTGAACCTGTAGCGTTGCGCAATCGTGGCGAGCAACAGGGTGGCTTCCATCATGGCGAATCCCGCTCCGATGCACACGCGCGGACCGCCGCCGAACGGGAAATAAGCGAAGCGCGGGATGTTTCGATTCTGAATTGTGCCGGCGCGAACGGGATCTTCGTTGGAAGGCTCGGGGCTCCAACGCTCCGGCAAAAAGCGCTCCGGCACCGGGAAAAATCGCGCATCACGCTGCGTGACCCATTGCAGCATGAAAATATTCGTCCGCGCGGGCAACTTATAACCGCCGGCTTCAAATTCCGTGCGCGCTTGCCGGCCAATTCCCCACGCCGGAGGATAGAGGCGCATGGATTCCTTGATGACCATTTCGGTATACGGCAAGCGAGGCAAATCGCCAGCCGTGGGAGTTTGGCCGCGCAGAACTTCCTCCAACTCGGCGTGCAATGCGCACTCGGCTTCAGGATTTGTGGCCAGGAGATACCACGTCCAGGACAGCGCAATCGCGGTGGTCTCGTGGCCGGCGAGAAAAAACGTCATCAACTGATCCCTTAACTGCAGGTCGTTGAGCGGGCGCCCGTCGTCGTCGCGCATTTCGAGCAGCGTCCCGAGAAGATCAATCGAGCTCCCTGCCCCGGAATTGTGCACGCGCGCGCGACGTTCGCGGATGATGCCGTAAATTACTTCGTCGAGCTGATGCGTGGCGCGGCGCATCCGCCAAGTGCCCGGCACAGGGAAACTTTCGGGCAATAGAAAGGCCCAGCCGGCGATGTGCGTGAACTGCTGCATCGCTGTTTCCAGCGCGGAGCCGACACTATCGGCGCTTCGCAAGACGTCCGCGCCAAAGAGGGCTTTGCCAACGATATCGAGCGTCAGCGTCATCATTTCCTGGTGCAGATCGCGCGTCTCGCCGTCGCGCCAGCGGCCGAGCAGGCTCTCAGCGCACGCGGTCATCACGGGCGCGTAAGAGCGAATATTCTCGCGGCGAAAAGCGGGTTGCAACATCTTCCGTTGCATGCGCCACGTGTCGCCTTCGCTGGTCAGCAGACCGTTACCCAGCACCTTCGCGAGGGCGCGATAGTCGCGCGATTTCAGGAAATTCGCGGGATTGGTCAGCAGCACGGACTCAATCGTTTCCGGATGCACGAGCAAGATCATGGGCATATGGAGAAATTGAAAGTAGACCACGTCGCCGAATGCGTGCGCGGCGCGCTCGAAGCCCGCGAGCCAGTCGGCGCCGGGCAGCGGAATGTTACCCAAAATGGGCCAGCCGCGCGGACCCGGAGGCAATTTGCGCTGCGACCACCTCCGTGGCTTCGCGCGATAGTTATTCAACACTGAAACATCTTAGCAGCATTACGCAGATGGCACGGCGCAAAGGGTCTGGCACAAAGCAATCGCGCGATGCGCAGCGGCGTTAGCCGAAGAGCGAACCGATACCGAGACCAATGTCACCAAGAAAAGTGCCCGCGCCGGGCCCCTTCGACGCTTGTTCCTGCACGTTGAGCAACTGCGCGGGAACGCCCATCGCTTTTCCCAGCAGGTTCGAGTTGATGTTGTACGTGTTTTCCAGAGCATTCAGACCCGCCATCTGCTGACTGATCTGCTCGTTGGCGAACTGGATTTGGTCCGACTGCGCCTGGCTGGCAAGCGTTTGCGCTTCCTGCTGGCCAAGTTCCGACTGCAACGCGCCATATCCGGCGGCGTTGTTCGTTCGCGCCACGCGATTCGCGGCCGTTTCTTGCTGCGCGTCATAAGCGGTGCTTGCCGCTCCCATGCCTTGCTGCTCGATGGCCGATTGCTGCGCGGGTGTGTAGCCCGGGCTGTTCAGCAGGTTCTGGATTTCCGGCGTCAGCGTCGAGAGCTCCTGCTGGCTGTTCTGATCCGTCTGCGAAATGAGTTGATCCTGCGACGCGAGCTGCTGCTGCGTCAGTTGCTGTGTTTGTTGTTGCGCTCCACGGCTCATATTCCCTCCCCTGTAATTGTTGCGTCAGCGCAGGCGCTTGCAGTACGGCGTCCACGCATCGTCGCGGATCCAGCCGAGCGTTGCGAGGCGGCGGCCAAAGCGCTGCGCGATTCGCGGCGGCAGCCAGGCGTGCGCATCGTCCAGTCCGCGCACGCGCAAATCATTCGCGCCAACGCGATGCAGTTCCAGCAAACGCGCGTAGCGCTCACGTGGCGTCCCCGCCTTCGGGTCAAGCAGCAAATACATTTCGCATGTCAGGCGCGCGAGCGCTGCCATGACGGCATTCCCGGCATCGTCCTGAAGGACGAGCTTGCTGACGAAAATTGGGTCGCGCAAATCGGGTAACGGATAGTCGAAGCCCTGCGCGCGATGCATGGCGATGAGTGCATTCAAATCGGAGTCGCTGTATTCGCGCACGAGCATCAGAACACGCGATAGCGCAGCAGCAGATTCAGATGAGCGAGTTTCTCCCCCACGGTGAAAGTGTCGTCGCCCAAAACGACGCCAAAAGGCGCGAGCGCGCCGGCGACGCGTTCAGAGACCGCTGTGCGAGCAAGCGGATGCGGGAGCGGCTCAGTTTCGGGATCGTTTTCGAGCGCGATATGCGCGGCTTCGTCCGCAGTAATCAGCGCGAAGACGTGCGTGGCGTCGTCCGGCGTTGTACGTTCCTCTGGCGCAGGCGCCGACAACGGGGATACAGTTCCCCTCTCCTGGGGCGCGCTCAGAACAACAAAATGAGTTTCGGCGCAGTGCGGCGCGTGGCGCTGCCAAGCGGCGAGGGTGGTCAAATAGTATCGTCGGCCAGTCATGTAAGTGATTGAATTATAGCCGCTTAAACCTGTTGGCTGTCCGTGAATCGCCAGTTCGGCTTATTAAATCAATTTATTACTTGACAATAATAAGTTATAAATTGTAAATATGAACTTATTGGAGACACTTGATGGATATATCAAAAGCGACCTGCCCTGATTGCAAGCAACCGATGAAGCTTTCCAAGGCGCTTTGCCCGTCCTGCGGTATCGCCATGGACGGCGATTTCGAAGTGTCGCCGCTCGGAAAACTGCCGCTCGACGACCAGGCGTTCGTTATTGCGTTCGTGCGCCATCACGGCTCCTTGAAGAAAATGGAGAGCCTGTTCGACATCAGCTATCCGACAGTGAAAAACCGGCTGAACGCGATTGCTGCGGTGTTGGACAAGAGTTTTGAGGCGCCGACGCCGAATGTGTACGTCCTCGAACAGCTTGCGCGGGGCGAATTGACTGTTGACGAGGCGCTGGAACGGCTCGGCTAAGAATTTGGTGCAACGCGAAGCGACGAAAAAAGGAGCGACAGATGTCCGCTGAAACAAAAAAGATACTCGAAATGCTCGCCGCAGGAAACATTTCGCCAGATGATGCCGAACGGCTGCTCGATAAACTATCGGGGGCGTCGGCAGAGCAAGCAAATTCGCAAACAACCGCAGGGCCAACGACCGGCGCGCCGGGAAACGCTCCGGGTGCGAAAAAGCCGCGGTTTTTGCGGATACAGGTCCAGCGGCCGGGCCGGGAAGACGTCGACGTGCGCGTGCCGCTCGGAGTGGCTCGATGCGGGCGGCACTGGGCAGCTTTTCTTCCCCTGCGTGTGGCCGACAAGCTATCCGAGTACGGAATTGACTTTGGTTCTCTGGACGCGATGAATGACCAGGAGTTTCAGGCAGCCATTGACCGGATGAACGTCAACATTCAAGGGCGCAACGGCAAACGCGTGCGCGTCTACGCCGAGTAACTACAGTTCGTTTACGAACTGAGATTGTAATTGTGCGTGAGCACGGACGCGGCCACGCGGCCGGCGAAGAATTCGTGGTCCGGTTCGCAGGTCACGATGACCTTCGCTCCCTCCTCAACAATTACCTCGATTTTCTTAAGCGTAAGCCAGCCGTGGCTCCCGACGAGAATGTCGCCAAGGCAGAGGCGTTCGGCGCGAACCGGTGCTTCGTCAGCGAGCGTGAAAATGTGATGTGGCGTGACGTCGAGGACGTCGTCGTTCGAGAACGTGAGGCGCACAAAGGTGTCCGCAGGATGAATCTCATGGCGAACGACTTGCGTCCACGTCTCGCGCCCGCGAATGTGATCGCCTAGGCGGAGATGCTGAATTTGTACCGCCCCGCGATCCTTCGTGAGGACGTTCATTCCTGCGCGAACGCAAGAACCGGATCCTCCGCCCGAGCCTCCGCCACTTCCCGAAGCAGTAGTGGCCGCGGTCATCGCTCCTGCAGAGAGCGGAACGCGCCCTTGAAGCGCCTGTTGTTGCGCGGCTGTGATGGTCTTCGCGGTTTGCGCGTTGGCCGGGTTCCCTGCCCCGCCCGCTACGAATAGGAGCGCGAGTTGCGTTTCGTCCCAGTAAGGATAAAAGAAGTATGTGGTTGCGGCGCTGAGACTACTGACCGCGAGCGAGCCATTGGCGATTTGCGTGGTGGTGCCGTCGGCGCGAAAAATCGTGAGACCGCTCCACGACCAGGTAATGCTCGACACGGTGCTCGCGTACGTGAATGCGCCGGACCACGTGGGCGGCACGGAGCCCTTCATCAGAACGCCGGGCTTGGTGGGGTCGACGTCATTCGAGGTGAGGGCGTCGGAGGAGACACGCGCAAAATCTGTACCGTCGGTAACGCCCGTGTCCATCGAGAGTTTCAGATTGTTCACGCCGGAGACAACGCGCTTCATGGATTCATAAAGCTGCGTGTTGGATTTAAGCGACTCAATTTGGGGAATGTTCAGCGGCATGTTTTGTTTACCTAGCCTGTCCGTACTTGCGAATTTGATACTATGCGCGCAGAAAGAATCGCTCGCATTCAACGATGACCAAATTCGGCAGGTTGCTTGGCGTTGAATCGCTGAAAATCATTTTGCTAGCGATGGCGGCGGCAATTCTTTACGGCGTTGTCCACGACCAGATCACGATTCGCGTGTGCCCGGAATATTTCACCGTGGCGCACCCGCATATTTTTCGCACCAGCTCGCTGACGCTGATCGCGCTTGGCTGGGGTGTGGTGGCCACGTGGTGGGGCGGACTCGCCGCTGGCGTTGCGTTTGCACTTGCGGCACGCGCAGGCTCGTCGCAAAAGTTTACGTGGCGGCGATTCGTGCGGCCGGCGCTGGTGTTACTGCTCGTGATGGGAGCGAGTGCCACGCTCGCAGGATTTATCGGCCATTGGATGGCCAGCACCGGGCAAATATCGTCAGTGCAAGCGTGGGGGTTGATGCTCCCTGCGAATAAGCAGGCTGCGTTTATGGCGGATGTGTTCGCGCACGTGTTTAGCTATCTGGTTGGAGGCATTGGCAGCGTGATCATTGCGCTCGCGGTTGCCTGGCAGCGATTCGCGGCACGTCCATAGGAGCTTCTACGACGTTTTGGATTTCTGGCGGTAGTCGCGACGGTCTATACAAGCGTCGTAAGTGGCTCGATCGATTCTTATCCAGTCAGTCTTATTTATTCCCCGGCGGTTCCGGGAAGCGGGGCTTGAAGGAAAGGCTGAGACGATCTTAATCCACCGATTCTGCTCAGATGCAAGGACGCGAATCTCTTCGGCGACCTCGGAGAGGTCCTGATCTTGACTGAATATCAGCGCAGCGTCGTATTGCCGTAGCCGGGCAAGGCGCATGACATCGAGCGCAATCCGAACATCAATACCTTTCTCCTCTCCGGCGAGGAACGTATGCGTTGTGTTATCCGGCAAACGAACTTTCTTGTTTCGGTAACGGAGTGGCCTCGAAAAGACTTCCACCGCTTGTTTTCCCATAACCGCAAGCTTGCCTGACCAGAAATGATTCTTTTCTGGGTCATCGCTGGCGTCTGGAATGCCGGTGTAAAATCGAACCTGAATGAGGTCCCAGCCACGTGCTCCACACAAGGAATGAGAAAGAGCATTTACGTCGTAATTGGGGTACGAATAGCCAAAGGCTTCTTTGGCTGCGTAGAAAAGGTTCTGCCCATCAACAAAGGATACGACGCGTTTGTGCTGGGGTTCTTGTGGCACAGAGAGAAAAATAACCCCGCCCGAGGCCTCACGGCATGTCGAGCGGGGAGCAATTCTGAGGCGATTATATCACTTTTGCTCACTTTGTCTCACTTTTTCCCACTTTGTACCTCTTTCGCTATGAATCACCGCTCATTTGTGCTTGCGGATCAATTTCAAGCTAAACTCTTAGAGTTGAGTGGGTTATGAACCATCTTTAGTTATGGCCGCGGATGAGGGACCACGGTGCGGGCTTGGACCAGGGCACAAGCTTGGTCAGCGAAAACCACGAGCCAGCGGCGTTGGTGCCGACCTGATAAGCGACGCGCTCGGCCGTAAGATTGCTAATCAACTCCAAATCCTGCGGCGCGGGCGAAGCGAGCGCAAGGGCGCCGAGCGCAATTTCGGTGGCATCCCCCGGTGTAAATGCGTTGACGTTGAGTGTGCCCGAACCCTGCGCGTAAGCGGTCAAATAGCCGAAGAGGTCTCTGCCGGTGGCACCCGTGCGCGAGAGAAACGCTGTGGTGTAATAGGAATTGATCGCGTCACCGTCGTCGGAGAATTGCCCTTCGGTGAGCTGGTAGATTTTCCCGTTGCTGGCATTATTGCCGAGGAAAACTGCGGCCGTGCCGTTGGGCCGCTCGATCAAGCCGACGCTGTTTGCCGAAATGAACCACGGCGCCCATTTGCGTGAATTGCCTGGCGCGGAAGACGCCATCCACAGCGGGTCCTCGAAGCCTTCGGTGTAGTCGAGCATGAGAATTTCGTTCGGCGCAGTGGCCGTGCCCATGGGCACGCCAACGTAAATGCGTTTGTGCTGCGTGTCGACAGTGACCCAAAGCGAGCTGCCATACTGCCAATTGATTGCGTCCCAGGTGGGCTGAATTTCCTGCGACAGCTTTTGCGGCTCGCCGCCGTTGAACATATACAGCCCTGCGCGCGACGCGATGACCACCCAGTCTTCGCCGATGCCGACGCCATGCGCGGAAGGAGTGCCAGTGGAATCCGAAACTTGCTCGACGTCCCAGGTGGCGGGCTCCCCGGTACCGTTGTCGGAGGTGACGTAAAGGCTGCGCTCCTTCACGAAATACAAATTGTTGCGAATGACAAACGCGGAGCGAATGGCCTGGCCGTCGTTCACGTCGATTTCGATCAGGCCTAGCACGCCATCATAGGACTCAGGGTCGGAGTTGCGCGAGGCGCGCACTACGTCGGGGCTTTCCGCGGCGTTGGTCGGATAAATCTCAATGTTATCGACGAGAAAAGATTCGCCGCTGGGCGAAGGCGTTCCATCGGCGTAAACCTGAAGCATCAAATCGCTAGGGAGCGAGGTTTCCGGCGGCATGAGCTCAGCGACAAATTCCTGATAGTCCGTTGTGGCTTGGATTGCCGTCACCGCCAAGCCGCTGCCGAAAAATCCGCGCGACACGCTATAGCAGTTGATGCGAAATGTGCCTTGCGTCAGCCCGGCGCTGCGTTTGATTTGCGCGCGCACGGAATAGTCCGTATTCGTTTGCAGAAGAGGATTCCCATTCACGTCGGTGAACGCGGTTTGCTGAATCAGCCCGCGTTCGACAGTGGCGCCGTCGGCGGTGATGCGATACGCGTCGCCCCACACGACGTCGCTCGATTCCCGCGAGCCACCGGCGCTAAAACTCGCGCCGAGCTGCCAGCCGAGAGGGCGACCATCGCCAGACGCGTCCCAGCCGCCGTCAAAACTCAAATTGCGCCAGTTGGGCATTTTGGCGCGTTCGCCCCACCAGAAAAGGCGCTCGGAATAGGCGATGACGCCAAGCTGATTCGGCAGCTCGACATTCTGAAACAGGTCATCCATGCTCTCGCCTGCGAGCAGAATATCGTCGGTGAAGTCGACTTCGAGTGAAGTGGTGACGTTGTCGTTGATGGTCATCGTCGCGGGCACTTGATAAAAAGTGGCCCCGCCCGCGCCGGTAAATGCCAGCAGGCGTTGCACGATGTTCGCGGGGCCGGTCGGAATATTGGTGACGTTTACTTTGAACCCGCCCGCGGCCGTCCACGTCACGGGAGGCGAAGGCATAGTCCAGTAGCCTTGGCGCGTGACGAAAATCACAGCGCATTGGTGCGCGCCAGGCGAAATGCTGCCGACATCGGTGGCGTCGGCGACGGAAGGGCCTTCGGCTGGGCCGATCTGGCTGACGCGGTCGAAGTAAGTGTCGTCGTACTGGCGCGGCAAATCCTGGCCCAGCATACTGTCCGAGAAAGCCATGTACTCGCGACCGAACTGCGTGGTCGAGGCGAGAAAAAGGCCCGGTGTGACGATGCTGGTGACAACCGACAGTACGCCCGGCGAAGTTTCCTTGAACAAATTGCCGAGCGAATCGAGGACGAGAAGGCGCTGCACAAGATTTGTGGTGATGTACGTCTTCAGGCCATTGATCGAAGGCAATCCGCCGAGCGCCGGATACATGGAGAGAAGTCCCGGACGCGTGCGCACGCCACCGGGGAAAAATTCCACGTCGCGCGCATCGGGAGACATTCCCGGCGGCACCGCGGACGGGTCGACGAGCGTCATCCACGAGCTAAAGGTGGTGAGCTGCAACGGCGAGAAAGTTTCAACGGACATGCGTGTTCCTCAATGTGAGCCGCCGTTTGCGATGCGCGGGCGCGGCGCTGCGTGCGTGTTGCGGAGTTACAGTGATACGCTAGGCCACATGCAAGCTCCAGGAAAACAGGGGCCTTCCGCGTGGCGGCCGAGCAAGGTGGCCGAGGAGCGGCTCAGTTCCATTTCCTCCACGAGGCCTCGCCGACGCTTTAGCATGCCGCCGGCAGCCAGGCTGCTATTCACTTCGGTGCTTTTTGTTTGCGGAGCGTACTTTTTCCTGAGGCTCTGGCTCACTCCGGAAGCGGGACAGCTTCATCCAGAGCTGGCCATCGCTGCAATAGCGCTGGCGCTCCTCTTCGTCTTCGCGATGGCAGGCGCGCTGGTGCGCCGTCGCCGCAAGCACGGCGATGATAAGAGCATTCTGCGTCTGTAACAGAAGTTACTTCGGACGATAGAGCGGATTGGGTAAGTCGAGTTTTTTCTTTCCGCCGAGCAACCCCGTAGCGCCTCCAGGAGGATTGGCGGAAGAGCCGGACTCGCGCACAGGAGTTGGCACGGGCGGTACGGACACCGCTGGCGCCTCAGTACGATCTACGCCAGCGGGCGCGCCGACGGGCACAGTGGGTTCACCGTTGCCAGGAATCTCAGCCATATGCGCTGGAATTTCTTCCGCGGGCGCACCTGCAGAAATGGAGGCCTCCCAGGTCGGCGGAATCGGCCGACCCACGTAATCGGTGGGTGTTTCCTGGTTCCGCGCGATTCTTTCGAGCGCGGCGGCGATACGGCTCAAATCGCGCGCGAGCTGGTCAGTCTCTTTCGTGCGCTGGAAAGATATAAAGCGCTGGCGCGAGCCGCTGCCCGTCATCCAAATCAGGACAATGATTACCGCGATAGCCGCGGCGATGATCGTGGCGGGATGCTGCCAAAAGTAATTCGCAAATGAATCAAGCATCTAACGGGCTCCGAGAGGACCGTTAGAATTATACCGCGACACCACGCCTCACAGAAGGACTCGCTGCATGCCGGGTTCAAGAAAAGCACAGCAGGACCGATGGGCAACCCGGTGACCAGCAGGTGCGATGCTGCCAGCCCTTTGGCTATTGCAACCGGGGGAAGATGCCGTAGAAGGTGATGGTGTCGTCGGTGATGGCCGAGGGATAGGAACTAGCAGCCAGTTCGGCGAATGGGCCAGCGGCGCCGGCATCCTGGAAAATCTTGACCTTGCCCGAATTGATGGCCGCGCCGGGAGTGAAGACGTAATCGTATCCTGCGAGGCCGTCCATCCAGGCCGTGCCTGCGATTGGCGGCTGCGTTGTTGGCACGCCGAGGGGTTCGATCGGGCTCAGATCGAGGGTGTCGCCGCCGGCTGTGTAGTTTCCCGAAGCGGCCACTGTGCCGACGATGTGAACGCGCCTGCCATCATCCCACGAGTCTACTAACGTGAATGTCAACGCCATGTTTTCTCCTCCTGAATTTCTGTTTGTGTAGGTGACTTTTTCGGTTGCGAGCGCCCCGCCGGTGACGCAGATACTGGGGCGCTTGATGCCGGGTGCCGGCTGTATCCTTACGTGCGAGATGCGAGTAGAATGGGCTCATTCCAGCCTGTCATCCGTTCTGTTGGCGCGTGCGGATGCCTTCCACGAGGAGGTCCCATGAGAGCGTACGTTCTGGTGACCGTAGGCCCCGGTAAGGCGCGCGACATTGCAAAGAGAATCGGCGGCCTGCCCGGAGTGAAAATGGCCAATGCCTGTTGGGGCGATCCCGACGTTTATGTTGTCGCGGAAGTAAATTCTTCCGAGGATCTGAATTCGCTAGTGATGAGCAGAATTCAGGGCATCGACGGCGTTGGGCGCACGAGCACGCACATCGCCATCGATTGATCCAACGGCCGCTACAGCCTAGTTTTCTAGGGACTCATGAGAAGCTTGTGTCCGAAGGCTGGTCTGGTGCATCCTAATATTCGACGGCTGGGCAAAAAAAAGCACGGCGATGGAAATTCCGGCCAGATCAAATTGAACTTAGGTGGAAAAGTTATGATTCGTATGAAACTCATGATTCTATTTTGCATGGCCGCGCTGTTGGCCTTGCCGCTAGCCGCTCAGCAGGGCAATCCGCCTCCTCCTCCGCCATCTAATTCGGCAGCCACGCAGGAAGCACCGCCGCCGCCCCTGGGGCCACAACAACTCGACGGGCTCGTGAACCGGATTGCGCTCTATCCTGATCCGCTGCTCGCGCAGACGCTCACCGCTTCCACCTTTTCGGACCAGATCCCTGATGCCGCAGGCTGGGCCGACGAGCATAGCGGTCTGAAGGGCGATGCTCTAGCGGGCGCGATTCAAGCGGACAATTTGCAATGGGATCCCAGCGTGCTGGCACTGCTTCCCTTCCCTTCCGTGCTGGACATGATGGCCCGTGATCCTTCGTGGACGCAGCAGCTCGGCGACGCGGTGCTCAACCAACGCGGCGACGTGATGGACGCGATCCAGCGGATGCGCAAGGAAGCGTACGATTACGGCTACTTGCGGACGTCTCCCTATGACACCGTGACCTACACGGACGGCTACTACGAGATCGACCCGGTGAATCCGGCCTACCTCTATGTCCCTGTGTATGATCCTGGCATCGTGTTTTTTGCTCCACACCCGGGATTTGCGATTGGCGCCGCCATTCATTTTGGTCCTGCGGTGGTTATCGGAGCCGGTTTTGCGCCGTTTGGATGGGCGCATCCTTATTTCGGATGGCGCACGCACGCCATCTTTTTCGATGGCCGGCCGTGGGGCCGGACATGGGGCAACCGCCGAGTTTACGCCCATCCCTACGCGCACCCATTTGTTCGTAGGGGTGGCGGCCGCGTGGAGCGGCACCCGGTTGAACGCCACAGGCCGCATAACTAGAATTGCTAGCGGGCTGCTCCCGCGAGTGAACAAATTCCAATACAACCCTCATCTGCACTGTGTCATCGCATGTGCCGTGGGACGCTCTGTGTTTTGTGCACTTTGTGGCGTCTAAGGCGCTGCGTCGTGGATTTGGGTGTGTTTCTTCCCACGGTGATTTCGCGCGCGTGTGTTATGATTTTGAACTTCGCTTAGCATTGTAAAACGTTCGTCTGACGTAGATCGATGTTCGCAATGTGAGGGGGGCCTTTGCGCCGTGTGGTCTTGCGTTTTGCAGCGGTGTTCGCGCTGCTCGCGACGCTGATTTGGGTTGTCAGTCAAAGTTCCAGTCGGGCCGAGGCGCAGCAATCGTCTGCGCCGCACGCGGCGGCTACTTCCGCGGCGACCACGCCGGCCTCGCCCATTGTCGTTGCTTCCGGAGCGCAATACGCAAACGTCCGCGGTCTGGCAACCGATGCGGCAGGCGGCTTGTACATCTCGCTTTCGGCGACGCCTCCGTCGAAGAATTGCGTAACCTCGGCGGTCAGCTCGCCGAGCGCAGGGGCAAAACTGGCGCTCACCATTTTCTCGAATTGCGCTTTAGCTCCATCGGAAGATCCTTCGGGAATCGCGTTGACGACGGGGAACAAGGTCTACCTCGCCAATCGCGCGCAGAATACGATTCGCCTGCTCGACATGCTCACCGGCATAGTCGCCGCCGTCCCACTTGGATCTGCAAGCAATGGCGCCCAACCGCGATCGAGCAATCTCGATCCATTTGAGCCAGCCGGGTTATCTGCCGACACAGAGGGAAATCTGTACGTGGCGGATCGCGGAAACAATCGCGTGCTGGGACTTGCGCTCAACGCAACGCATTTCACGTTTCTCGCGCACGTGCTCGACGCGGCAGCAGTTGCGGCCGAATCTGCGAAGGGGCAGCTCTACGTCGCGTCGCCCGCGACCAATCGCGTTTTCGTCATTGATCTCGACAGCGGCAACATCAATGTGTTTGCGGGAAGCGGAGCATTTCAAAATTCAGATGCAAGCGCAGCGTTCGACTCGGCACCGGAAAGTGCGCAGCTCGGCGCGCCGGAAGGAGTCGCCGTAGATGGCCAAGGGAACGTCTTCATCTCGGACACGGGCGCGAATGCCATTGTCCGCGTGGACGCAAAGGCCGGAACGCTTTCGCATGTCGCGCTCAAGGAAAACCTGAATTCACCGGGCGCCCTGGCGATTGATCGCTTGGGGAATGTATTCGTAGCGGATCGCGGCAACCAGCGCCTCGTGGAATTTCCGGGTCTAGGCGGCCCTGATCCGCCGGCCGACGTGGCGATTTCGCCCTCGAGTTTCAATTTCGGCGACGAGCCTACTGGCGGGACTGCACCGGTGCAAATGTTCACGCTGACGAACAACTCTTCGAGCGCCCTTGCGCTCACGAATACAAGCATAGTGTTTACCGGCGCGGATCCCGCCGATTTTGCGGAAACAAACAATTGCACGCCATCGCTCGCTGTGGGTGCATCGTGCCAAATCAACGTGACGTTTACGCCAGGCGCCACGGGGGCGCGTTCCGCCACGCTCGAAGTGACCGATTCGGACCCCTCAAGCCCGCAGACGGCAAGCCTTTCCGGAACGGGCGACGATTTCGAATTGACCGTGCCTAACATCACGGACACCACGCAGAGCGTGGCGCCCGGCAACACCGCGACTTATTCGATCTCCGTAACGCCGGATAATACATTCAGCGGCACAGTCACGCTGGCGTGCCCCGCCATATTGTCGGCGAAAACGACGACGATCGGGTGCACCATCCAGCCGGCGACACTGAACATCACGCCGGGACACGCGCAGCAGTTTTCCGTGATGTTGACCACGGGCGGCCCCGACGCGACGCGAATTTTTGCGCCTGGCGGGCGCGGCGGCCCCGGCCCGCGAATGCGCCTTCTGTTGCTTTGCGTGTTCGTTGTGATGCTGGCGTTGTGCTTCTTCCGATTGTGGCGCGCCGCTGCTGCGCAGCCCTTTGGCGCGAACCGTGTGCGACGTGCGCGCTTCGCGGCGATGTGTTTTGCGTTGCTCGCAGGCGCCGCCGCGGCGGGATGCGGTGGCAGCTCTTCCGTAAACCCGAATGAAACGCCAGTGGGCAGTTATCCGATTCCGATCACGGGCACGGCGCAAAATGCGGGCCGTTCGATTACTCTCACCCTCAACGTCGATTAAGCTACAAATAAATCACGCGGGCGCGATAGCCGTAAGGCTTGCGCCGCCGCCCTTTGAACTGCTCCGGGCGAACGTAGCGCTCGATCAGGTCCTCCGCGCTGGTCTCGGCCAGAGCAAACATGTCAGCAGCAAGCGCCTGCGCACCTCGCGAACGCGCCGCCATGGCCGCGACGGCATACGCGAGCGGATCAATCGACGAGCGGATCTGTAGCGGATCAGTGCCAAGCACGATAGCAGGTAAGGATTTTTCGTAGCGAAGGCGGACGGTGATTTCCTGCGTGGCGCCAATCAGCTGGATGCTGTCGGTGCGCCATTCCCACATGCGTAGATAGCAGCCGGGCTGGAAGTTTGGCAAGCCGCCGGTGATTTTTTCCATGGGCGTGAAGATGTCGCTGGAGCCGGTGGCCTGTTCCCACAGCTGATGGGGCGCGAGCAGATCGGTGGGAAGTTGCGGCGAGGTCACATCGCTGAGGCTGGTGGTGGTCACGCCATTGGTCAGCGGCAAATCGAGATCTGCTTGCGCGATGAGCACGGAGACGCCCGACTCGGCGAGCTGGCGCTGTAGCGCACGATACGCGGAGTTGAGAAATGGAATGAGCACGGCGTCGGAGAAAACGGCGCCAGCGGCGTCGTTGGCCAGCGAGCGCGCGAGGTTCAGCGCGTCTTCGGCCTGATCGTATGCCGTTGTGGAAACTACGGGCATGAAAGCCTCCCGAAGACAGTGGTCAGTGATGAGTGATCAGTGGTCAGAAAGAGCGAAGAGCAAAAAGCAAAAGACGAATAGGGGCCCTATTGATTGGCGACGCCGGGCGACGTAGCGAAGGCGCTGGCGCCGTCGAAAACGAAACTCTGCGCGTTGCACTTCCCAGCCGTGGTGCCGATGGTCATGCCACCGCGGACGGTTCCAGGCCAGTTGAACGTGAACGGGCCGCCGCTGGACGGCTGGCAGATGATGAAATGCAGCCACTGGCCAGCCTGCGCGTTGACCAGGTTGGTGCTGCTGACGTTGGCGTTCAGCGTTACCTCGAATGTATTGCCGAGGCCCGCGTCGAAGGCCATGCTACCGCTTGATTCGGTGACGGCGACAAATCCCGCGGCCATGCCGTAGTTGTCGAGCAAGCCGGCGTAGGACTGGCCGCCGAAAGGCGAGAGCTTCAGCGTGGTTTCGCCAAGGTGCGCGTTGAAATTGAAGCTCAGCGCGGAAGAGCTAGCGTTCGCAGTCCAGACAGTTGACCCGCTGTTGCGGAAGGTGACGCCGCTCGCGCCTGACGTGGAGTCGACGATCGGCGAAAGAAATGTGGGCGATGCAAAGGGTGGCGCAATGAGCTGATCACTCGTGTTCTTCGAGAGCGAGACGTCGGCGGTGTTGGCGTGATTGCGCCAAGTGATGGCGTCGCCGTCGGACAGGCGGAAAATTCCGCTTTGCGCCGGATTGGCCGTTTCGGTTTCGAATGCCGGCGCCTGAATCGGATTGAACTCCATTCCGCATGACGCGCCGACCGCACACAGGCTGTCGTAAGTTTTCAGAGCATTCTCATACGCGAAGGCTTCGTTGTCGCTGAATGTGCCGGCCGGAATAAAATTGAGCACCGGCGCGTAGGCCTGCACGGTGTAAGTGGAATTGAACAAGGTTCCAAATTCAACTGCCGCAGGATTCGTCCCGACGGCCGTCACTTTGTAAATGCACCGATTCCATGTCCACTGACCATCACCGAGAACAGAATCGCCATCGCATCCGCCGGAAGCAGAGAATCCCGTGCCGTTGACTGAAAGCGCCGCGCCAACATACGGATTCCCTGAGTAGCCGTTGGCGGTCTGCGAACGTGTCCAGACTCCGGCAATGATGTATTCGCCTACGGATAGGCTGACGTTTTCCACGCCGCCGGAACCAGAAGTGAAATTGAGTTGTTCGACGGCTGAGTTGTTGCTGGCAGCTTGGCCCGCGTTGGTCCCGCCAAATGGGTCGGCTATTCCGGTGCAAGTCTTCGTGCTTGTGCCAGCGAATTGGGAAGTAGTCCAACTGGAACATGCCGAGCCCGCAGTTTGATTGGCGAAGCGCACGGTAGTGAGGCCTGCCCCACGCTGCACATCATCGCGCTTGCCATAATTCCATCCCTGAACTGTGCCGGTCTGGCCGTAGCGTTGCGGCGATACGGTTTGATTCTGCAAATTGTTGGTGTACTGGACAGCGGTGTGCATCGGGCCGACGAGGTTGACGCCTTGGCCCTCAACATCGTTGGCTAGGATGCCGTAGCCGGGGATGTCTACTTCCACGCCGGGAGTGGTGGCAAGCGCGTCAGCGACCGCGACTTTATTTACCGTGCCAACCACGTAGTAGTCGCTGCCGCTACCCGTCGAAGCAAACCATACCGCAGGCTCGCCATTCTGCGCTTCGGTGGTCAATTTGCTGACGTTCAGACTGCCGCCGTTTGCGCCCGAGTAGAATTTAATGCCGCCGTTTGAAGCGTTGAAGTCGTCGATGAAAACGAGACCGACGCCAGAGTTGGTGCGGCCATCCACCAATACCGCAGCCGCGTCGTCGCTAGTGTTTGTGTTGACGCTATCCAGGCCGCTGCCGCCGCAGTTTCTCAGACGGATCCAAAACGAGGCGCCGGTGATGTCCCAAGCAGGGCCGTTACCTGACGCGGAGTTGAGGTTCGCAGTATCGTTGTCGAAATATACGCCGGCCACCGGGCAACCCGTGCGTACGTTATTTGAACACTCGCCTACAACGATGCCGCGCCCTGGATACTGGACCGCAGCGTTAGCGATGTAGATTGCTTCGTTCGTTCCCGAAAGCCAAATGCCCGGATGGTTCCTGTCGGCGCTCGACCCACCGACAATGGCGGCGCGAGGAATCTGCGTATTGGGCCCGTAGCTGGCTTTTGGAATGCCAATGAGCGCAATTCCGCCTGTGCCGTTCACGACTCTTAGCCAGCAAGGGGGAGGCGAGGAATAGTTCGGATCGAGGATGCCCATCAGCCAGACGCCGCAGGTAGATGTTGAGTTAGCGGATGAGCCGTCGACGAAATACACCGTGCCGTTGCCTGCGATCTGGGTCGAACAGTTTCCTGCGGGCAAAGAGCACAGCGCATGGTCGATCGTAGCCATTGCGCTACCCAGGCTCTTACCGTCATTGGAATCGGAACATCCGGAGCCCCCACAGCCACTTGCTGTGGTGTCTGCGTACAAGATGACGCCGGAACCCTTGAGTTGCGCATTACTGGTTGCGGCGAGATTGGCGGCGAGCGAGCCGGCGGTGAGCGTGCCGATGATGCTGGCGTTTCCGCCGACGGCAAGATTTCCGCCGAGGCTGAGCGTGAGCGCGCTAATGGCGTTCGTCGCGGTGATCGAGCTGAATTGGGCGTTCGACGGATTTGTGGGCAGTAGAACGTCCGGTGTCGTGTACGTATTGATTCCCGGGCCGTAAACTTGCACGGTGTACAGTCCCGGCGCAGCGTAAAAGTGAAAATTGCCTAGGCCGTCGGAAGTGAGCGGATTGGCGGAGGGCGTGGTGAGCGTCGTATCGGTGTAGAGATTCGCGAGGGGCGTGCATGGCGTTACGGTGACGTTGGCGGGCTGCGTACAAACAACAATCGTCGCGCCCGCAACGGGAATGCCCTGCTCACCCTGCACCACGCCATCATGCCGCGAGCCCTGGGCCTGCGCTCGGCAGGCGAAAAGCAGCGCTAGCACGCTGGCAATTGCAATAGTGTAGATTCGTTTCATCACAAGTGTTCCCTCATTGTTCCTTTAAATCACAGTCCAGCATCGAGGCGTCGCCGTGGAAAACGTTCGCACCTGGGTGATGCTTGCTGGACAAGCGAAACTGCGCGCGGCTAGCCGAGATTCGGTTTGCGAAGCGCGGCGGGGGCGTGCGTTCCTGCTGCGCCCGGGATGTGCGCGAATTTTTCGCGCGGACCGTTGGGGAAGTATTTGGCGGCGCGTTCGGCATCGAGAGTAGCGCCGCAATGTTTGCAGAGCGCCACGCCGGCTCTTAGCTTCTCCCCACACGCAGGACATTCCACCGAACGCTGCGGGACGTAAGCCCACTCGCGCTCGAGCTTCATCGCCAACACAGCTCGGCGATGCATATCGGAAATTTCGCGATAGGAGTGGCCGCGCGCCCACATTTCGTCGGCCTCGGCGATGAGCTGTTTGTACCATGCGTCGCGAACCTCGCGAGCGGAGGCGAGTTCCGCTTCGGAGGGACGCTCAGCAGCGCAAACGAAAATGCCGTGCTGCTCGAGGTCCTGGATAATGTCTTCGGCGATGTCACGCGCGGAAATCACAAACGGGAAACGGCGATTGTCGCCGAGATCGATAGCGTCGCTGCGCTGCGTGACTACAACGAACGCATAGGCTTCGCTCGCCGGGCGCGCGGGGATGTGAAACACGCCATAGGTGCGCGTGATGTAAAAATCCTGGTCGGAGACGGACGCGATGGTCGCTTGCGTCTCGCGCGCTCGCGTGTCGTTCGTGGCCGGGCGGGCTTCCTTGGTCAGAGTGGTCATGTTGTTTTTCAGGAGATCCCTTCAGATGGTTTTGGATTCAACGAAATGCAAATCTATACTGGCAAAGCGTGTTCGTTTTCCGCCGGAGGCGCACCATGCAGGCACAATCGCACAGCCCCATTCGCAAATGGTTCACGAGTCTGCCCGTGCCGCGCCACGAGCCTATCGGCGTTCGCTACGCGCTGCGGATTGCCATCGGGATGATGCTTGTGTGGATCGTGTTCAAGGCCTTCGGCGTGACCTATCCGATCTGGGCGATCATTTCCGTGGTGATGGTCAGTGAAATTGAGCTGCACGCTTCGTATCTGGCCACGCGCGGACGCATCGCGCACACAGCGGCCGGCTGCGCAGTTGGACTGATTTTTCTGGCGGCGGTCGGCACAGGAATGTGGCAATTGTGCGCCGCTTCGGCGGTTGCGTCGCTGGTATCGTTTTATCTGATTCACCTCGGCGGCAACTGGCGCACAGCGCCGGTGGCGACGGTGGTTGTGATGGCCACTGGAATCCAGCACCTCTCAAAATATGCCGGCTACCAAGCGGCGATTGAGCGCACGCTCGAAGTGCTCGGCGGCAGCATTATCGCGCTCGCGGTGACGTGGGTGGCGGCGAAACTCTGGCCCGCGCAGGTGGAAAACGCCTGAGTGCAGTCACACTGCAACCCCCCACAACGCAAAGAGACGACCGTTTCACGGCTTTGGCGAATACACTAAGACCCTTGCAGCGGCGTCCGCACGACCTCTCAGGTATACTTAAAACAGGTGCGCCCAGCCGCCACTTGGAAAGCTTGGCGGAGGTGCGCAGTGTCTTCTTCGAACTCGGTCGCGCAGTGGCGGCGACTTCCTCGGCAAATCGGGCAGCAATGGCCACGCCATCGCGGCACTGCGGGCGTGCGTTACGCGCTACGCATGTTTTTCGGAACCGTAATGCTCTGGGAACTTTTCGGACTCGCCGGCGATCACGCACCGGTGTGGGCAATGGTCTCTATGGTAATGGTCAGCGAAATCGAATTACACGCCTCCGTGCTGGCGACATTTCACCGCGTCGCGCATATGGCCGTCGGATGCGCAGTCGGTTTGATTTTCCTCGCCGCGTGGCGGCCGGGCGTATGGCAGTTGGCGTTGGCATGCATGCTGTCCGCGGCAGTGTCGTTCTACTTGATGCATACCGGTGGTAACTGGCGCACAGCGCCAGTAGCGACGGTGATCATCATGGGCTCCGGCTTCGCTACGTTTACCAAGAACGCAGGACTGCACGAAGCATTCATTCGCTCCGCCGAAGTGCTCGGCGGCTGCCTGGTGGCGCTGGCCGTGAGCTGGGCCGCGACCAACCTCTGGCGAGCGGGCGAGGAAGTTGACCAGCAAGTCAGCGAACGCCTCTAAGGAACATCGCTAAGAACGATCCCGTCCTGGCAAGATCTGTGATTTTAGGATCCGAGTGCGCGACGCACTGCACGGCGAACAAGCTCGATGGTCAAGCCATAGACAATGTGCGAGCTGAGCCCGTAAATGTGCGTCGAGAGCGGATATTCACGCGGCCCGCGAGAAAGTTTCAGCACAGGGAGCGCAACTTCGTCAGCGCCAACAAACAGAGCAGCGCCAAACGGCATGCCTGCCAATTTCTTCACGACAGGGGCGTACTCAGCCGTTGCGCCATAGGCAGATCCCACCGCCGAGGCGAATACGTAGTGAACCATCGGCCCAGCTTTTCGCTTTTCATCGCGATTCAATGGACGGCCTAGAAAGGAACGCGAAAGGCGATCCGCTGTGACCATTGTCGCATCGGGACTATCGGATGATTGCTTTCGCGCGTGGCCGTCGTTCATTTTCGCGCTCAGGGCTTCGGACGCTTTGCTGTAGCCCTTTTGGAACTGGTTCATTACGTAGGCGCCTGCGAGCCCGCCCGCTAAGCCAGCCACAATTCCCTTCCACAGTGCAGGCCGCCGCTTTCTGCACAGATGATTCATGTCACGCCTCGTCTTTCCGCATAGAAGCAGGTTCCGGCTGGAGAACTCCAGCTTAGCGGCGGAGAGGATGCGCCAACATCCTGCAAAATGGGTAACCCATTGCGGAAGATACTGTAAGGCCTTTCGCGCGGGGCGTGCCAATAAGTTGGCGCAACAAAGTCACGCAGACGTCAAAGCAACAAACGGGGCGCCGTGGAAGGCCGGCGAGGCATCGTTGAATACGGCGTCGGCGTGCGCATCCCAGGCGCGGTCACGGCGCAGTTCCCGCTGGGCGAGTGCGGCGCGGTGTTCGTTCGCTGGCTGCGCACGCGCAAATTCAACCGCGCGCACGATAGATTGGCAGGCACCCGGCGAGAGCGGAATGAATTCGCCGCGCGAGCCTTGCAGCGTGAAGCAGTGTTCGTATTCGCCGCGCTGCGGATACGGGCCGAGCGCCGGAATGGAGATGCCGTCTTCGCGTTCGACAGTCTGCGCGTACCATTCCTGCGGCGAGCCGTAAGTCTCAGGCGGCATCCATCGCTCGATATGCCAGCGGTCGAAGGGAAAATACTTTGGGACTTCGCGCAGCTCGATGATTTCGCGCGTGACGTTGCCATGCGTGTCGGTGTCCGTCCATTTGCCGCCGATCCATGTGAGGCGCGACCAGCCCCAGACCACGCGGAAATTCGATTCGCCGTAACGGTTCAGCCCGCCAGCGCGGGCGAGGCGCAATTGCAGAGACGCCGGCGCGTCATGCGTTTCTCGAAGAATGTGGATCATCTCTCGGGGAACAGCCTCGGAGTTCGAGCCTCCCGCTCTCCGTTCAAATCCTCCGGCGCGCATCTTGACTGCGACCTGGCGTTTGTTAGAATTCAGTTGCTTCGCGGGCGCGTCCAGAGAACGTGTGGATTTCGAGGGCGGCGGAAACGCCGCCCTTTTTGTTTGTATGCACACTTCCCCATCCTTCGCACAAAAACGCGAAGGATGAGGCACTCACGAAAACACACAGGCTAAGAGCGTGACTGCGGCTGGCAGGCCTATGCCACACACCGCTCGGAAACCACACGTCAGCCCGGCACAATCCGCCGGGCGGGGACGTGAGCTACAGGCATGCGGTTTAGTAGCCGGTTGGGATGGCGAGTGAATCGATGTACGCGCCGGAGCGCGGTGAATCGGTCCACACCTGGAAGCCGGTGACGAAGTAGAAAATGTACGCCGCAGAGAGGCCGCCCGAGGCTCCGTAAATCGGAAACACGGTTTGCCCGCCCACGTCGTAAAAATCAATGTCCTGCATCACCGCGCGTCCCCAGTGCGACAGATCGAGGAAGTCGATGCGCGCTTGGTTGGCGTTGATCGAGGATTTGATAGGCACGCCGGCCATGGTCAGCTCGCCGGTGAAGAGCAAGTCGAGATCGCTGGCGCGGCCACCCGCTCCTTCCTTGATGATTTGCGAGATGGAAATGCCGAGCTGCTCCCACGCGTTTTCCTGCTCAAGCGCGGTGTAGGCGATGAGCTTGCCGACCTGATTGGTGCCCAATGCTTTCCGCACTTTGTTGATGGCCAGGCGAACGACTCCCGGAGTGATGGCGGCGTTGTTGCCGGCGACGTGCGGCGTGGCCAGTTCGACGGGATACGTTGCGCGGTTCAAGTTGAGCCAGGTGCCGGTGGTCGCGTTGCTCTGATGATACGGCACACCGAAGAGCGAAACAGGCTGCGCGCCGGTGAGTCCGTCGTGAACCACAGCGTCTCCGACAGAAGTGCCGGTCGGCAGGACGTCGATTTGGATGAATTTGTTGAACGGATCGACGAGCAGAATGTTCGTCGTGGCGCCCGCGGCCACGTTGCGGTTGGTTGTGAGCGTGGGATCGTAGAACTGAATTGTCTGGTTGTAATAGAACAGCGCCGCGCCGGGCGGAGTAACCAAGTTGATCTGCGCGCCGACGCCGGAAGGCAGGCCCGTGGTGACGATCGAGCCGATCGTACCGAGCACGCCGTTACCGGCTGTCTGCACCACTTTGTCGAGGAAGCTGCGGAATTGCGCCATGTTGTTTTTCACTTCGCGCTTGGCGGCGTTCTCGATGGCTTTCTCGGGCGAATTGGTGCTGTATTCAACGAGCTTGGTGATTTCCACGGCGTGGCGGAAAAATACGGGAGTGACTTGCGCTACGTCATAGGTGGTTCCGGAGCCGCGGCCCAGGTCGCCGCCGTCAAGATTGGCGAGACCCGCTTTGCCTCCGGGGCGGATTTGCAGCGGGAGCCGCATGTTGCGGCTGGAGACGCGTTCCACGTCGCCGCGCTGCTGGATCATGGTCAATAGGATGTCGTCCCGCTCGTAGAGCAGAGGAAGTTTGTCCCGTACTTTCTCAAGTTGCAGCGCAACCGATTGTGCATTTTGCATCTGTGCCATTTGTGTTTTCTCCTGGAGAAATGAAAATCGAAATGCGTGCTGCGGGGTTTTAGTTAGGGTCGGTGAAAAACAGGCGCGCGTTTAGGAAAGTTGCAACGGTTTCAACCTTACGCGGCCAAACAAGCATCTAATTTGTTAGATGGTCCCTGCGGCGCCCAATCCGAGTATGACCCCGCGCGAATTGCTCTCTGCGTGGCGGAAAATTCTGAGCGGCCGCGTGCCGATGCTGTCGATCGAGATCACGCGTGAGTGCCCGCTTAGTTGTCCGGGGTGCTATGCGTTTGGCGACGCCCACCTGGGCGGCGGTGTTACGCTGCGGGAGCTCAGCGATTTGCGCGGCGATGCGCTGGTCGATGGAGTGCTGCAGTTGGTGCGAAAGCACAAGCCGCTGCACGTTTCCCTGGTGGGCGGCGAGCCATTGATCCGGCATCGCGAGCTCAACCGGATTCTTCCAGCGATCAGCGAGCTTGGAGCGTTTACGCTCGTCGTCACCAGCGCGGTGATTCCTATTCCGCCGGAGTGGATGAAAATCCCGCGTGTGCGCGTCGCTGTCTCCGTCGACGGCCTGCCGGAAGATCACGATGAGCGCAGAAAGCCGGCCACGTACGAGCGCATCCTGAACAACATCGACGGCCGCGAAGTGAATATCCACTGGGTGGTCACACGGCCGATGCTCGCGGCGCCTGGATACTTGGAGAAATACGTTGCGTTCTGGAGCGCGCGTCCGGAAGTGAATCGGATTTGGGTGAGTGTTTACACGCCGCAAATTGGCGAGCAAAGCCGCGAAATGCTGACCGCGGAAGACCGCGCAGCTCTCGCGCGGCAATTGCCAGATTTAGCGGTGCGCTATCCAAAACTTTTGTTCAAAGATGGTATGGCGAAAGCGTTCCTCGCGCCGCCGCGCAATCCGGGCGATTGCCTGTTCGCAAAAATGTCGGTGAACTATTCAGCGGACCTGGAAAGCCGCGTTGAGCCGTGCGTTTTTGGCGGCACGCCGGACTGTTCGCAATGCGGCTGCGCGGTGAGCAACGCGCTGCACTGGATCCGCACCGCCAAAGTGGCGGGTCCTCTGAAGGTTGGTCATTTCATCCAAAGTTCGATTCGCGTAGGAACGCTGGTGAATCGCCTGCGGACGCGCCCCGCCAAACCACCCCGTTGGAATCGCCCTGCGCCGCGGCCGAAGCGCAAGGACGAGCTGGTACAAATCGAATCGTAAAACTGTTGGTTTGGCGCCATTGTGATGTGCCGGTTGCAGTGTTACATTGCGGGCACCTTCATGAAACGTAACCTCAGCCTAGTCGCAACGATTATCATGTGCGTCGCAGGGGTGATCGCCGCCGCGCACGTCTTCGCTGCCGTTCAAGCCCCGAGCACGAATCCAAATGCCGAAGCGGAAGAGTTCATCGACAAAGCGCGAGATGTGGTCAGCCTGAGCGCCGTCGGGCCCGTTGAGATTCAGGCCAACGTGAAAATCGCGCTGCTCAAGGGGAAAACAGGTTTAGGGACCTACAAACTGGATTGGGCGGCGCCGGACCGCTTCCGCCGGGAAATTCATTTCCCCGGCTACAACGAAGTCAGCGCCGCCTCGGGCGGAACGTTTTATCGCAAGCGGAGCACGGATTTCACGCCGCTGGCCATCTTTCGACTCGAAGAGTTGATGAGTCCCAGCGAGACGATCGCGCAGTTCCGGCGCGACGAGGTAAGCGCTGCGACTGCGGCAGGTTCCCCGAACGCCATCCCAGTGCCAAAGCCCGGAAACGTAGGCATCAATGCCAACGGCCTTGCCACTGCCAAGGAGACGTGCATCACCATTTCGGCAAGTATCTATGAGGAGCTTTGTACGGAACCGAATGGACGGTTGTCGAAAGCTTTTCTCCGCAGCACGGCCGATGATGAAATCATCGAGTACGGCGAGTACAAGCAGGTCGGCTCGGGATTCGTTGCCCGTGAGCGAAAATATCTTGAAGGCGGCAATGTCCCCGAAGAGGTTCACGTGAAAAGCATAGTAAGCATCACGGATTTCCCAGCGAACACTTTCGACCCGCCAACAGGGGCGGAAAAGGTCGATTGGTGTTCTGACGAAACACCGGCGCAAATGCTGCCGTTGCAGGGTCCACTGCCTGTGACGGCGGACGATTTTCAGGACTCTGAAATCTTAGACGCGTTTGTCAACACGGACGCGCTGGCAAGCCATCTGACAATTATCGCGACCGGTGGGCCGGCCGCAGACTCGGGAATAAGGAAACTTGCAAACCTGATCCGTTTCACGCCGGCAATGTGCGGCGGCAAGCCGGTGGCGTCCGAGCGTCCGATTATTATCGGCGACCTGGATATTGATATGGGAATGGCCGAATTCCCAGATGAAAAAGTTATTCCCAAGACTGGTGAGAAGGGCTATGCGCACCCCGATTGCATCCGCTGCCCAACGCCGTCGTATTCCGATGAAGGATTTCGCAACAGAATACAAGGATCCGTTGTGCTAACGCTTGTCGTGATGCCAGACGGACGCACTCGCTACGTTCGCGTTTTGGAGGGGCTAGGGCATGGACTCGACCAGCTGCAGTAAGAGCCGTGCTAAATTGGCAATTCAAGCCAGCGACAGGACCGGACGGAAAGCCCGCAGCGGTGCGGATGGTCATTGAAGTCGATTTCCGTCTCTACTGATCGGCCACGCGACAAAAGTGATCGCCTAGACGCGTGCGCTACAAACTCTCGCTTCACTGGCTGCCCAAAAATGCGCGCCACAAGCAGCCAGAATGCCTCAGGGCGGCGGCGTAACGGCGCCCCCGGAGGCGGAGTTGCTACGCTGGTACTTTAGTACCAGTGCCAAAGTGCCCGCAGTACTGTCAAAATGTGCCCCTTGCGCTATGTCCTGCGCACTTGGGGACTGCCACACTAGGTTTGATGCAAAACAGACGAATGACCCGCGCGAGCCATTCTGGGGGCGCATTCGCGAATGAGGGATTGAAAATGGCCAACTTGACCGAAGTCTTAGGGCCAGCGGAAAAATCCGCCGAGAGCGGACAGGCCGAGCCTGCCGTGACCGAGCGCCGACGCCGCCTGCGCACGAAACTTTCCGCGCCCGTGCGCGTTCGCATAAACTCCGGCACGACGCAGCAAGCGGAAGTCTGCACTACGGTGGATGCATCGCGCGATGGATTACTCTTCACCACCGCGTTCGCCGGATACCGTCCGGGGATGGATTTGGCGATCACTTTTCCCTATTCCGGTAGCGCAGGCGGAGTACAACATGAACGCACCGGCGTCGTCGCGCGCGTTTTCGAAATGCCCGAAGGGCGCTTCGGCATCGGAATTCGTTTTTATGACGGCAAGCGGCCGGATGCAGCCTTCGAGGAACAACTTCCTGCGGCGAAGGTATCGCGAAACGCCCAGGACGTTGCGCGTGATCTAGAAAAGCCCATGCCGCTTGTTCTTATCGTCGAGAGCGATGCGCGTGCGCGGGACGCGCTTCGGTCCATGCTGCACGGTGAGGGCTACGTCGTCGAAGCTGTCGCGACCGGAGCCGAAGCCGTGGATTTTCTGCGGCAGCGTACCCCAAATCTCTTGCTGACGGAAATCGAAACCGCGGATATGTCTGGCTATGATTTGTGCCTGATTGTGAAGTCGAACGACCGTTTAAAGCACGTGCCCGTGGTGATGACCACCCGGCGCGGCCAACCGAATGATTATTCCACGGCGCATGCGCTGGGAGCGATCGTCTGCATCGCCAAGCCGTACAAGCAAGAGCGGCTGCTGCACGTGGTGCGCATGCTGGCTCCCCCGACGGTGAGTGAAGAGCCGGCGGCGCAAAATGGTTCGCGGCACCCGCGCGGAAACCATTCCGCAGCAAGCCATCCACGCGCACACGCCAACGGGCGCGCTCGCCGCTGAATTGAGCCGCGCGCCGCGCAGAGTTACTTCCCTCTAGCAACCGGGGGCAGGCGCATTGCCTGCCCTTCTTTTCCTAGTCACCTACGCGATCACCTGCTTGTGAAATTACAAATTCAAAATGTCAGCGTCGGAGAGGCGCTTGTAGTCCACGTCGCGCGGCGAAATGGGCTTACGATTCACACCGTCGGATGAGCCAGCGCCGGAAATATCCACGCGCTTCGCCGAGGTGTCATGGCGCGATAGGTGCTCGTGATTCGCGGCGACGACGCTGTGCGTCCATTCGCCGATGACGCGCCTGGCGATGGAAGGAAGCGCCTGCTTGGCGCGTCCGGTGACGAGCGAAACGATGGCCTGCTGATGCGCCGCGTCGCCCGCGCCGGAGCGAAAGGCGTCGCGCAATTGCTGGCCGAGCTGCTGATTCGCGCGCAGCGCGGTGCCCAAGTCGCGGTAAATCTCGCCCACGATGCGCGTTTTGGTGGGCGCTGAAACTCCTTGAGGCAGCAGATGACTTACCTGCGCTTCGATTGCACCGATCACTTGGTGCACGGCGGCGCTGTTGGCCGAATGGAAAAACGCGAGCTGTGCCGCGCGGCGGGGATCGGCTGTTTGCGGCGCAACAGGTTGCGCAACCGATTGCGCGGGCGCCGGTGCTGGCGTCGTCGGAATTTGCGCTGACGCGGATCTGTTTGATGCGACGGGTGCTGGCGCAGCCGGAGCGGCTGCTGGCACCGATGGCGTAGCGCTACGGTTTGGTCCTGTCTGGGCAGGCAAGCTAGCCGCCGACCCTACAGAGGCAGAACTTCCACCCTGAGCGTCTGGACCTGTGGAGTTTGACGGCACGGCGCTTGCGGCAGCGATTTTCGCGCCGTGGGCCTGCATGGCTTGCGCGAGAGCGTGAAACGCTCCCGGTGACAAATCATGGATGCGCGCAGCGAGCGCTGCCTGATCGCCCGGCTGCGAAGAGAAGAACATGCCGTCGAGCTCGTCGAGCTGATTTTTCGCGTCCTGCGCGGCAGCGGGCGTCGCAAAGACAGCGCGAAATTGCTGCGCTGTGTCCCAGGCGTCGCGCAGTTGTGGATGCGTGTCGAAAACTTGGGCCAGCTCCGGCGGAACTACAGGCTGAGCAGATGCGTCTTGCGCGTCAAGCTGCCTCGCCGCATCCGAGGAAGCGGCCGAAGGCTGGCCGGCATTCGCAGGGGCTTGGGCAGGCTGTGCGGCGGAGGATGGTGGCGCGGACGCTGCGGCGGGTGCGGCTGCGAACCCGCCCGCATCACTGGAAGAATCCGTCGAGGGGCGCGCAACGGCGGTGACGAGTCCCAGAATTTCGTCATCGCTCGGCTGCTGAGGATGCTGTGCGGACGCGCGC
Source organism: Candidatus Acidiferrales bacterium (assembly GCA_049678505.1). Taxonomy (GTDB): domain Bacteria; phylum Acidobacteriota; class Terriglobia; order Acidiferrales; family UBA7541; genus DAHUXN01. Next base: position 5,783 of record JBAUEH010000027.1, on the reverse strand, counting down.
CGCGTCGTCGCGGAACGCGGCTGCACACCACGCAAAGGAAATCGCGTTGTATTCACGGCCATCAAAGTTCTCCTTAGTGCGTTCCGGTTCTTACCGGAAGCGTGAATTGCAAAATTGTTTTTGCCGAAGCGATTGCCTGTGAATCTGCCCCCGAAAAACGAACGTGCCCATTCCGAACTGTTTCAAAATGGGATAGGTAGCCAATGCGTCACAAAGCGCTTCCGTACCATAGTTCGCGGTGCTACTCTCGGAGGAAGATCGTTTCATCTCAAAGGGAGCAGCAGCACTTGCCCGGAGATGCGAGCCTGCCGCACGCCATTCGCTCAACGGTTCGGTTTCGATGGGCTGCGGCGCATGACGATGTTTCTTCGGCGAAGCCGGAGTGAGGTTCTGTAATGTCATCGTCCCATCAAGAAAATAACGCCGAAACGCCGAACACGGTGAACGCTGCAAATCCCGCAGATCGCCGCCGGCGGAAGCGCGTGAAAGTGTCCGCGCAAGTGCGCGTGCGCGCCACTGACGTGAAGGCCGACCTCTTTACCGAAGTTGCTATGACGATGGACGTTTCGCGCGACGGCATTCTATTTTCCACTTCGCGCCAGGACTTCAGGAAAGGCATGTCCGTCGGCGTTACGTTCCCCTTCTCGACCGCGCCAAACGCCCTGAACAGCGAACAACCCGCCGAAGTTGTGCGCGCGCTCGATCTGGGAAATGGCCAGGTTGGTGTGGCGATCCAATTCACTCACGCGCAGCAGCGCGCTGCAGCCGCAATTGCGGCGAGTGGCCCTGGCTCGAAGGAGAAATCCAGCGTGCACGGCGCGTCTACTGCGGCAAAAGGCGCGCCGCAGCAAGCGTCCTCGGCGCGGCCGGTCGTGCTCGTTGTGGAAAGCGATGTGCGCGTGCAGGACCAGTTAAAAGCCTTACTGACGCCCGAAGGTTACGATGTCTTTGCGGTACGAACTGGCGCCGAGGCATTGGACATTTTGCGGACCACCGTCCCGGCGTGTTTCATCGCGGAAATCGAAGCGTCGGATACCTCCGGTTACGACCTCTGCCTGATTATCAAGCGCAGCACGCGGCTGGAAAACGTCCCGGTCGTACTGGTCACGCAGAACGCTACACCTGCGGATTACGCCGCGAGCCGCGAGTTCGGCGCGGTGGTCTGCATGGCCAAGCCATTCAATCCCGAGCGCATGCTGCAAGTCGTGCGGTTGCTGGCGCCATCGCCCTTCTCGTCCGCGCCGAAGACGTATGGCAGCTCGGGCGACACCACTATTGGACGTACATTGTAAAAGTAAAAGCAGCGATGAAGAATCTGAGCAGTAAGTGCAGCGCAGCATTCCCACCCTTCCAAACGCCTTCCCTGTTGATAGCAGTTCGCCTCGAGCAGCTTCCGTTGCAAGAACCATTTAAGATTGGGCCGGTTTTTGCGCTGTTGCTGCAGTAGCTTGGGCCTGCGCCGCGGCTTGAAGTTGCTGTTTGAGCAGTAATTGCTGATGCACTTGCGCGTGCGCGCGAACATTCGCGTATCCGGCAGGTTCAGCGATTTTTGCGACCTGCCCCGCATCGGAAGAGAACCAGCGTTTGCAGGCGTCAAGCTCAATGGCGTGATTATCGGTGAATTCGTCTGGCATGATGCTGGGCAGCAGCTCTTCCCTGCCCGTAGCGGGATCACTGCGCATGAGTGGCTGCTCTTCGAGAAGCTGCGCGATTTCGCGATACTGCTTGTTGCGCGATTCCTCGTCGGGAATGACCAATTCGTCGAGACCGATGAGCCTCTTGAGCAATCCAAGGTTCGAAGGATCGCCGAGAACGGCTTGCAACTGTGGATCAGGATTGGCCATCAATTGCATCAGCACAGCGCGCTGCTCGGACCACAGCGTCGGATATTGTTCCTCGGTCTCCGGATAAGAAAACAGATTCCCTTTCAAGTCGGCGAGGCGAATCCATTGCGATTCGAACGCGGCACCGGAACCGAGCAGCGTAACTTCCACATCGCCGGGGCGATTCTTGCGGAAGCAATCGACTGCGGCAAGCATCACGTCCGCGTGAAAGAATTTCATGCGCCGCCAAACCAGCCCGACGCGACCCATCGCTTGATCACGCGCCATGGCGTAGCCGGAAGCGGTACTGGTGTTGGTCATCGCGCCGCCGAAGAGCGCGGGAAATGCGCCGGTGAGAAATTGCGCGACAGGGCCCATCAATTCAGCGGCGTGCTGAGCCAGATCGGGCGGCACACGCGCGGGCGCTGGCTGGAAAAATCCCGCGGCGAGGGGCTGGCCGGGCTTGGCCTTCGCCGGATAATGCGCGCCGGGCTCGGCGGTTTGCGTTTGCAGCGCATCGAAGTCGAGCACTTCACTATCCGCGTAAATCGGCGGGATGCCGTACTCGTACGTTTCGATCTGCAAATTCGAGAGCGTGTTGAATCGCTCTTGCACGCTGATGAGCACGTCGCCGAGCGCGGGACGGCCACTTGAACCGTCGCCGGGCATGGCGTGCATGACGCGCCAGTGGTCATCCATGTTTTCGTTGCGCGATTCGCAGTAAACGTCACCCGCGAAGGCAACGTAGCAGCCGTCGGGAAAAAGCGCGAGGAGTTCCTCACGCAGCGCTTTGTCGTCGAGCTGGTAAAAACTCCACGGTCGGAGCCAGGTGCGCTGGAAGGTAATGAGGTTCGCGTTGAAGTCGCCGCCCTGCGTGAGCGGGCCGCCCTGCGACTGTTCGAGCCGCGCGAGGCGTTCATATTGCGCGGACTCGCCTGCCGCGATGGGCGCGCCGATTTTGTCCGCGGCATGTGGATAGGCGGCGCGCAACCGCGCCTGATGCACTTCCATGTTCCATTGCAAAAACGGATATTCGTGCATTTCGTTGGCCCACGGCGGAGTTTTCAGTTCCAGCGCGCCAACCATGGTGATCACTTCCTGGCCGTTCGCCACGCGCACCGTGCGCACACCCGCGGGCACGGTGATGACCTCCTCGGGGACGTAATTCTCTTCCGTGAGCAGCGCGCCGCATGTCGTGCACGGCACATTGGCGGTTTGCGGACCCGGCGCCGCGGATGCGGGCATTTCCGCGCCGCATGACGGGCAAATCCAGACACTCGCGATTTTTACCTGACGCGTGCCTAGCTCGGCCTCTGGATGGAATCCGAAGCGCTGGCCGTCAACGACGTAGCGCACGTAGGCGCCGACTTTGCCGCCGGTCCACAAATGAAAGGCTTCTTCAACGAGCAAATTCCCGATGCGATTATTTTGCTCGATGAGTTTGGAGACTTCGCTCGCGCCTTTGGCTGTGGAGACGTCCGCTTCGCTTTCCGCCGACTGCGGGAAGAAGCGCACGCGCGGAATGTCCTGGCTAAGCACGGCGATAATCGAGAGGCCGAAAGCCTGGTAAATGTTGGTGACGAATTCGTAGCGCGGCATGTCCTCGAGCGTGCTTTCACTGGTGAATTTCTGCTCGAAAGGCAAATGCCAGTTCTGGTCGCGATCGCTCCACCACAGGTATTGCATTCCGCGCCAGAATTGATGCGCTTGCTTGATGCGGCGAATTTCCGCGCGGCGCGAAATTTCCGATTCGGTGGTGAGGTCGAGGACCAGCCGCCGCAGCGCCTGCTGCAAGCGCTCGGGAAGCTGCTCGTTATTGACGCCAAAGGCCTGCGCGGCGGCAGCGGTGACCGGCGTGGCGAGCGCATCGCTGGCGTTTCCCTGCTCCACCGGGACAATCGTCGGATCGGCGGAGGGATCGGCTTGCAGTGCTGGTTCAGATGAATGTGTGTTCGTCATAAATTTGTGTCGTACAGAAATCGAGCGGTCAAGTGACCATCAGCCGCGATTTATGCTATAAGGCCACGCTGTCTAGAGTGTGTGCGGTCATAGATGCCCATCACAGAACACTCATCGTTGCATGCATTCGGAGGTAGAACGCTATGAACTCCATCCATGGATCCGCCGTTGTATCCAGCGACCTTACTTCACGCGCCCCCGTATCCGAGGTTAGGCTATGGCGTTTGTATACCCTGCGAATCGCGTATTTCATAATGGCCGCGGGCCTCGGCGCGTTTGTCTGGCCCGATGTCATTCACCACACAAATGAATTCGGCGCGGCGCATGGAATCCAATGCGCATTGCTGGCTGGCCTAGGCCTGACGGCTGCATTAGGCCTTCGTTATCCGGTGCAAATGCTGCCTGTCTTGCTCTTCGAGCTGACCTGGAAGTCGATTTATCTGATAGCGTTTGCGCTGCCGCTCTGGCGCGCGCACCAAATCACAGACGCAGTGGCGGGAGATATCAAAGCCGTCCTCATGGCCGTTATTTTCATCCCCCTGATTCCTTGGCGCTACGTGTTCGCGCAATACGCTCTGAAGCGCGGCGATCGCTGGAAGTAATCCGCGGACCACATCCCAGCGTCACGGTCGAATGAGAATTTTGCGTGGCGTCGGAAACGTGTCCGTGTCGGTCTGGCGCTCGCGGCGCGCGACAAGCGCGTCTTGCATTTCGAGTGCGCGGCCAATTTGTTGCCAGGAGCGGTGCCGGAGAGGCGCGGCCAGACTATCCTCGCGTGTGACGGTTGCGCTTTCGTAGGGGCGGCCCTTGGAGGCGATTTCGGCACTCCGGTCGATTTTGCGGAGTCGCCCGGGCGAGGCCAGCCTCGCCCCCATGGAAGCAGGCGGTACGTCCGCAAGTCGCGCAAGGGCCGTGGCGCGCATCGGTGGAATGCCGGCGACGCTGAGAATGGAATTCACCAGCGCGCGATTCTCCGCGCGCAGCCGCGCCACTTCCTCTTCGAGCGCGCTTGTGTAGCGTGTGCGAATTCGCACGCGAGATGCAAGACTCTTCCAAATGCGCTTGATCGTCACCACAGCCAGCGACGGCGGGAATACATTTTCGCGCCGGGGCGCGGGATGGGACCGCCTTTACCGCGCAAATCGAGATTCGCTTTTTGGATTTGAATAGCGCGGATGGTGGGGTCACTCGACGTGACGCGCTGCTGGAATTCCTGTTCGCGCGGCGGCCTCGCGGGCCGCGCTGAAGCGCGCGACTTCAGCCCGTAACGCGCAGCGTCAGCGGCGTCATCGCCATCGCGTTTGGCAATGTCTTCAATGTTCACCGTGTCGCGCACCAGCTCCGGCAAGATGCGAATCAATTCTGGACACGAATCCGCGATAAGCCATTCGTCCGCGTCGAGCATTTGATACATGAGCATCCAACCGCCAATGCGATCGTTGTCGGCGGGCACAGGACGCGGCAGGCCGGCTGAGTGCAGAACGTCGCCGATTTGCTCCGCGATGGAGGCTTCGTCGGTGCGGCGCGCAAATGCGTCGGGCGAAAGATAAACCGCGTCGATTTTTTCCGTGCTGCCGTCGCGCGCGCGAGAGCGCTCGATGATTTGCGCGGCAAGAACGCGCGGAGAAAGGTGCTGCGCGATGAATTCGCGATAGGTAATTGTTGTCGGTGAGGCGGGGGGCGCGGCGGCGTCAGGGGCAGGCGACGCCGCACGCGTCTGTGGAGAAGGAGCAGCATCACCGGCCCTCGGAATCCAAACGTTTTTCGCAGACAGGCCATCGCCATGTCCATGCGCGTCAGATTCGCTGAGCCGGTGATGTTGCTCCTCAACACAATTTGGCGCGAACTGCGACAGGGAATGTGGCGCGGCAGTGTGCCAGTAAACAGCGGCGGGATGCTCGAATCCCCAGTCGATGGAGATCCAGCGCGGCCACCATTCCGCGGCATTGACGCATTCCGCGCGGATCACGCTGCGCGAGGGATCGAAATTCGTGAAGTATT
>JBAUEH010000026.1:0-3007 GCA_049678505.1 Candidatus Acidiferrales bacterium | reverse complement strand
GCTCTCGGGGCATCGCCGGAATTTCCATGGGCGGATACGGCGCGCTCCACATCGCCTTCGGCCACCCGCAGCTCTTCGCCTCCGTCAGCGCCAATAGCGCGGCACTGCTCGATAAATTCCCCGACGTAAAGTTCGCCAATCCCCAGCAGTCTTTTCTCTTGCGCGCTCTTCGCGCCTTTGGCACCCCTCCTGATCCCACCTTCTGGCGGCGCAACGACCCGCTCACTCTCGCCCGCACCGCGAATCTCGCCGGCCTCAAGATTTATTTTGATTGCGGCACGGAAGACGATTATGGCTTCGAGCGCGGCGCGCAGGCCCTTCACGACATTCTCGCCGCTCGCAGGATTCCTCACGAATTCCATCTCTATCCCGGAGCGCATGACTGGCAATATTTCGCTGCGCGCTTTCCCGCCGTATTCGAATTCCACTCCCGCTCCTTCGGCCTAAATCCGTCCGCGCCCTAACAGCTTGCCCCGCGCAAGAAATTGAACTTTCCTGCGCGCAGCAGCGTATCTAATCGGTGGTTTCGGAGGGAGGCGTGCGTCCAGCGTTTGGGCAGGGAACGCATATTTGCTGCACTTTTCGCGGCAAACAATCCGCTCACCCTAGGGCAAACCAATCTTCTGCTCGTGCGTCCAACACTGATGCAGTCCACGTCGCTAATTTTAAAGGTGAAAAGGTGACTCAATGAAAGAGCAAAACTTCTCCAATCATAATCGCGTCGTACCCGCATTCCACTTCGTCGCCCTCCCGATCTTGCTTCTGAATTTCGCGGACCAAATCTATCGCCTCATCCACTTCGGATTTTCCTTCGATGCGGTTGTCTCGATTCTGCTGGCCGTCGCGCTCATTTTGGTCGCTCTTTACGCGCGCATGTTCGCCTTGACCGTCCAAGACCGCGTCATTCGCCTCGAGATGCGCTTGCGTCTCGAAGGCGTGCTTCCTCCTGACCTCAAGCCTCTCATTCCCAAATTTTCCGTCGACCAGTTGGTCGCGTTGCGTTTCGCCAGCGACGCCGAACTGCCCTCCCTCTGCCGCCGCGTTCTCGACGAAAAGCTGACCGCGCGCAAGTCCATCAAGCAGCTCATCAAGACCTGGAAGGCCGACTATCTCCGCGCCTGACCCGCGCAACCTTAATCTTGTCATTCCAAGCCTGCCGGCCCCAGACGGATGCGACCAGCATTTGGCGAGGAATCTGCATTTTCCGCTACCGCCAAAGTGGCGTCCTTCTTTCTTTGATTATTGACCACTGACCGCTGCCGTTAAGTTCTGCGCAATCACCTCCAAAACGCTCCGCAGTTTCGTGCGCTCCTCCGTGTACTATCGTTTTCGTGGCCCACAGCATCAACCGCAAAATCGTTCAATCCACCGGCATCGTCATGGCCAGCATTTTGCTCAGCCGCTTCCTCGGTTTCTTGCGCGACTGGACCGTCGCGCATCAAATCGGCGCCAGCGCCGTCACCGATGCCTACTACGCTGCCTTCACCCTGCCTGATTTCCTGAATTACCTCGTCGCTGGCGGCTCTCTCAGCATCACTTTCATTCCCGTCTTCGCCAAATTCGCGGCGGAAGACCGCGAAGACGAAGCCTGGCGCGTTTTTTCGACCGTGATGACTTTCATGGGGCTCTTGGTCATCGGCCTCGTGTGCGTGGCGGAAATCTTCGCGCCGCAACTCGTCTCCGCCATCGCTCCCGGATTCGGCCTCGCGGAAAAACAGCGCGTCGTTTTTCTTACCCGCCTCATGCTTCCCGCGCAGTTCTTCTTTGTGCAAGGCGGCATCTTGAGCGCCGTGCAATACGCCAAAGGCCGCTTCGTCGTTCCTTCGCTCGCCCCGCTCGTCTACAACCTCTTCATCATTCTCGGCGGCGTGCTTCTCGCCTCGCGCTACGGCATCACCGGGTTCGCCATCGGAGTTCTCGTCGGTGCGCTCCTCGGAAATTTCCTTCTCCAGGCTTACGGCGCGCATTCCGTCGGAGCGAAGTTCTCCTTCGCCCTCGACCTTGGCCATCCTGGCTTTCGCCTTTTCATCAAGCTGGCCGTTCCCATCATGCTGGCGCTTTCGCTTTCCTTTACCGACGACTGGATCATCCGCTGGTTCGGTTCCTATCTGGTCCATGCGTCTATCACCTGGCTCCAAGATGCCAAAACGCTTATGCGTGTTCCTCTCGGAGCCGTTGGCCAGGCCATCGGCATCGCCTCATTTCCAGTTCTCGCGCGGCTTTATTCCGAAGGGAAATTCGACGACCTCAACCGCGTCTTGAACGACACGCTCAAGGGCCTGATTCTTTTCCTCATTCCCATTTCTGCGTTCACTATCGCCGAAAGCCCTTACGCCGTGCATCTCGTCTATTCGCACACTCGCCTACACGAGTCCGATTTGCAGGCCATCGCAGCCACCCTCGCCCTGTTTTCTCTGGGAATGTTCGCCTGGGGCGCGCAGAACTTGCTCGCGCGCGGATTTTATGCCGCGCGCGACACTTGGACTCCCGCCATCGTCGGCACCGTGCTCACCTTCGCCGACATCCCGCTGTACTGGTGGCTTGCCAGCCGCGCCCAGCACCTCGGCCTGGCGCTCGCCAGCTCCATTGGTATCACCGTGCTCACCATCGTCCTTTTCGTCTTGCTCATCCGCCGCACACGCAGCCACGCCACTGGCGCGCTTCTGCTGTTTTTAACGAAAGTAACCTTCGCCTCCGTACTTGCCGCCGGCGCCATTTTTGAATTTGCTCGCTGGCTTTCGCGGCACTTCCCGTGGCAGCGCGCCATCGGTTCCTTTGAAATACTTGTCATCGCCACGTTCGCTGGAACGCTGCTCATGCTCGCCTTGTTGAAGCTCTTCCGCATACGCGAGATGGATTCCTTGCTCTCCCGCCTCCGCTTCCCATTTCTGGGCCGTTAGAGGCCGTCGGCAGCGTTTACGTTCTCGTTACATTCGATTTTCCCTTTTCGTTCCTCGTGCCTCTCCCATGCTAAATTAACGATCGTTGGCAACAAGATTTGCCGGCC
>JBAUEH010000025.1:0-4748 GCA_049678505.1 Candidatus Acidiferrales bacterium | reverse complement strand
ATGTGGATATCACGAATGCCGGTAACCGCAAGCACCGGGCCTTTGGAACCGATGATCCACCAGCGCTGATCAACAAGCGCCTGGTCGAACCAGCCGCCGAGCATTTGCATGCTGAGAAAGCCGGTAGGAGTGACGCGACGAATCAATCCGCCGAGTTCGTCCATGTGCGCGTCGAGCATGATGCGCGGGCCAGAGCTGCCTTGCACGGCAATCATGGAGCCGAGGCCGTCGTAAGTAATTTTGTTTGCGTAGGGCTTCATCTCGTCGACCATGATTTTCGTGACGGGCTCTTCGAAGCCGGATGGCCCCGGCGCGCCAGTCAATTTCTCGAAAAGTTGCACGACGGGATCGCTCGAGGCCGGCGCTTGCGCCTGAGGAGTCTGCGCGCGCGCGGTAAGCACCTCAGCAACCGTGAAAATTGCGAAAATGGCGAGAACCAGTGAAATGCGCTTCATGAAATTCCTCCCAGCGCCGTGGATTATACGGCAAAAGTTCACGAATGCGGGCGGCAAGGAAGCGGATGGCTCAGCTGCGTGACAAATGGCCGGAAAAAAATTCGTGCTTGCCAAGCTGGCGGAAAAGGGAGCAGATTAGGGCCGTTTCCCCTCGAGGCAAGTGTGGCTCCGGAAAAACACCCGGCCGAGAAGTCGTCGGGGCCCGAACAGCGGCGCAGCAGCCGCTTCCCCGTGGTTGTTCCTCTGGAAGTCAATTGGCGCGAAGCGAATGGCGCGCAATTCAAAGAAGAAGCGCAGGCTACGGAAGTGAATGCCCACGGCGCGCTGCGGCGAATGAAAAATTACCCGACGATGGGCGTGGAAGCGGAGTTGCTGAATCTGCTGACGGGGCAGGAAGCGCGGGCGCGCATGGCCGCGGTGCGGCGGACGCGCGGCGGCGAGATCCAAGGCATCGCGGTGGAGATGCTGCCGCCGGACGAATCGTTCTGGGGATTGAATTTTCAGCTTCGCAAGACCAGCGCGGAGCTGTTGCGGTTGGAAAAAGGGATGAAGGTCGCGGAAATCGACCCGCTGATTTTGCGCGAATTCCAAGAAGCGGTGGACTATGTGCGGAAGACGGCGTGGGCGGTGCAAGAATGGCGGGAACGGCAAATCCAGCATCGCGATCCGTCGACGGTGCTTTCCCTGCTGACCATCGAGCGCATCCGGCGGGCCACGAGTCTAACGCACGATTTGCTGGAGGATTTGAAGACGCAGGAAGTGGGCGGGCGCACGGAAGGCGTTGTGGAACTGCATCAAGCCGTTGAGAAACTGTACGACCGGCTTACCCAATACTTTGCCGGCGGCAAATGAGCGATTCGCGGCTCACGCTTTTTTGATGAAGCGAATCAGCCACAGAAGAATAACCGCGCCGACAATGGCCATGACGAGCCGGCCAATTAAGCCGTAAGCGCCCAGTCCAATCAAACCAAAAATAAAACTGCCCAGCAGCGAGCCGATCACGCCAACGATCAGGTCGCCGAGCAGGCCGAAGCCTTTTCCGCGCATGATTTTGCCCGCGATCCATCCGGCGAGAATTCCGATGACGATGACCCAGAGCAGGTAGATCGAAAAGAACATGGAGCGCCTCCTCGGATCGCAAACGCGGTTTCCGGGAAGAGAGTCTACACCTTATCGAAGGAAATTGGTTGGTGGGCCCTGGTTGACGATCTTAGAACTCTTCCGCCGGGTCAGATCGTCGCGGGGATCCCGCATATTGGAGAGCTCTCGCTACCCGGATTTCTAACGAAGAACGTCGCGATTAGCTTCTGATCTGTAACCATTTACAAGCTGCCGCTGGTTGTGCACTGATTCCTGGTTGTTGTATATGTTGTTTCGTGGCGGGCGGACCTTCAACTATGACGCGTGACGTGAAATCGCGAACGAAGGCACATCGGCTGCTGATTGTCGCGCTACTGATTTCGTTGTTGGGACTCATCGTCACCCAGTTAATGACGAAATCTCTGGGTATCCCGGGTTTACCATCCCGAGTCGTCTCGCTGATCATTGCGGCTCTCAGTTGCGCAGTTTGTTTGTTGATTTGGCAGATCAAGCGATCTGGGAAAAGGGAAGTTCACGCAACCGTACCTACGAGCGAAGCGGAAAAGCGTTCGTTCGTGGGGAATCTTACAAAGACGCTCGGGCTAGTAGCGATTTTTGAGGCGTTCATATTTGGAATCATCTCACTTGGATTTCGGCTGCCGCTGCGTGCTCTGTTGTTGCCATATTTGCTTTTCTTCATGCCCGCGTTCGTGGGACTCCCGCTGATACTGCACGCGCGCCAATTCTTCGACCGGCCTAAGGCTTGTGCTATTCGATCGGCTCTCGGTGTAGCCGTGTTCTGCTCGCTAGTGGCGGTTGCTGGGTTCTATTCCGGTCTCTACGGCTGGCTGGATCCTAATCCTTGGACTGGTTGGGATGTTCTTGCCGTCACCCTTTTCGCCGCGGCCGTCGTTTTTGCATCAACTTACTACTGGATGTATGCGCGTCTGACCTCGGCCGGATCGCGGTGACGTTGCAGACTCGGCTATCTCTGCCTGGATTAGTCCGGCATTGCAGAACACAGAAACGGAGCCAGTGTTCTGGTCGAAAGATACCCTTCGCGTTCTGCGATACGCTCTTAAGGGTGAACACAGGAACACACGCAGTGTTCACCCGCAAATATAGGCATTCTGTTCACCTGGGCCGCGTCGCAAGGCTCAGCCGAAGAACAGACTGCGGCGCACAGCTCTGAAAAAAGGCCGCGGACGAAAACCTCGATTTGGGCGGGAGGACTTTCGTCCGCGTGTCGGAAGGGAGAAAACGAAACCAAAAAATATTCTTGAGATCGGGCGCGTATTTTTTCTTTGACAGGTTTTTCCGACTTCTTGCCCATTAGTATAGATAGAGGGGCACTCCGCCAAGCCATCCCTTCAATCTTCCTCAGAATTCCAGTCCGCCATGCGCTCTACTGCCGACAGCACCGACTTGTCTCGTCTCCAAGAAGCCCAAGGGACCACAGAGGAGAAGTGCATCTCAGATGATGATCTGCTTGCCTTGCGCGCATTTTTTCTCCTGCTCGACGTGTGGGACCGAAACCGCAAGGCTGCGAGTCCCGTTGACACGCAGACTGAATCGGAGCAAGGTGAGCGGCACGCGCAGCCAGTCAGCACGCGCCGACCGAGGGCCGCATGAGACAAGCCGTCTTGTACGCGAGAGTATCGAGCAAGGATCAAGAGCGCGAGGGCTTCTCTATCCCCGCGCAACTCAAGTTCCTCCGCGAGTACGCCCAGAGTCACGAGTTCAACGTCCTGCGCGAGTTCGTGGACGTGGAGACGGCAAAAACGACTGGCCGAAAGCAATTCAGCGAGATGGTGCGGTTTCTCAGTAATCATAAAACGTGCCGCGTCGTTTTGGTCGAGAAGACGGACCGGCTGTATCGAAACTTCCGCGACTGCGTGACGCTCGAAGACCTCGACGTTGAAATTCACCTGCCCAAAGAGGGGCAGATCATCAGCAAGGACTCGAAATCGCAGGCCAAGCTCGTTCACGGCATTCAGCTCGTCATCGCTCGAAACTACATCGAGAACTTGCGCGACGAAGTGCGCAAAGGAATGCGCGAGAAGGCGGCGCAAGGCATCTACCCCAGCCGGCCACCGCTCGGTTACCGGAACAATAAGTTGCTGCGCACGATCGAGGTTGATCCTGATAACGCGCCGATCGCGCAGCGCATGTTCGAGGCCGGCTCGTACTCGCTTGCTACACTCGGCCAGTTTCTCAAAGCCGAGTACGGCAAGGTGCTTTCGAAGTGGCACATCGAAAAACTTCTGAGAAATCCATTCTACATCGGCACTTACGAGTGGGAAGGCAAGAGCTATGCAGGCACGCATCCTCCCCTTGTGAGCTCTGAAATATTCTCCCGCGTGCGCGACGTGCTGAGCGGCAAAGCGCGGCCTCGGAAACAAATACACGAGGTCGCGTTCTCCGGCTTGCTCCGTTGCGCTTACGACAATTGCGCCGTGACAGCCGAATTCAAGAAGCAGAAGTACACCTATTACCGCTGCACAGGTTATCGCGGCAAATGCGATCTACCGTACTTCCGCGAAGAAGTCATGGCCGAACGTCTCAGCCAGGTCCTGCAGGCGATCCGAATCCCGGACGAGGTCCTGGCACAGCTGGAGGTGTCCTTGCTCTCCGATAAAACCCACGAGGAAACGCTCAGGAAGCGCCAGATCGAACGAGTGGAGCAACGGCTGACCCAAATCCGCAGACGCCTCGAGCAGGCTTATGTGGACCGCCTGGACGGGAAAATCACCGAAGAATTTTGGGAGGCCAAGTCCGCCGAATGGCAAGAGGAAGAGCAAGGGCTGCTGGCGTCTTTGCGGGAGCTCGAACGCGCCGAAAATCCCGAGCGCGCGCTCGACCGCGTTCGCATTTTAGAACTCGCGAATAAGGCGCATTCTCTGTACGTTACGCAGGCGCCGCAAGAAAAGGCCAAATTGCTCAGAATGGTGCTATCGAACTGCGCCGTGGACGCGGTAAGTGTTTATCCCACTTACAGAAAGCCCTTCGACATGATCTTCGAACGGGCCAAAACAGGGGAATGGTGGGCCTGGACTGACTTGAACAGTCGACCTCGCCCTTATCAGGGGCGCGCTCTAGCCACCTGAGCTACAGGCCCATTCAGGAGCGGATAATTTTAGCATGACCGAATGAGAGCTGCACAGGAATGAGGCGCAAAGGCCGCAGCAGAAAGGCATATCAGGGCGCGCTTTG
>JBAUEH010000024.1:0-2687 GCA_049678505.1 Candidatus Acidiferrales bacterium | reverse complement strand
AGGCTCTCATGCCAAATCCCTCGCCTCCTTCCGGCAAGCGCAAACTCCCTGCATTTCTTCCTATTGCGCGCTTCATCTGCGCAATGTATTCGCCGCCGTTTTGTGCAACCCGTCATTCATATCGCAGCGCCACCATCGGATCGACTTTCATCGCTCGCCGCGCCGGGACGTAGCACGCGAGGAAAGCGACGCAGACGAGCGCAGCGATGGCCAGCGCGAGCGACCACAGGTCAGTCGGTTTCACTCCAAACAAAAGTTGCTGAACGAGGCGCGTTATCCAGATTGAACCGAGAAGGCCCGCCGCTACTCCCGCAGCGAGGACAATAGCCGCGTCGCGCATCACCAGGCGCAAAATCGACCCTTGCTGCGCGCCCAACGCCATGCGAATGCCGATCTCATGCGTGCGCAGCGTCACCACGTAAGCCATCACTCCATAGAGCCCGATCGCCGTCAGCAGCAGCGCCAGCCCGCCGAAGAATCCGGAAAGGACGGCCATCAAGTGCTCCTGCGCAACAGAGTCGTCGGCTTCCTGTTTCAGTGTGGTGAATTGCAGCGAGGCCAGCTCGCTTACACTGCCCATTGCGTCGCGCACGGCTGGAATCAGCGCGCCGGGAGTGATCGCCGTGCGTATCTCGAACGTGGTGTATTCGCCCACATTTTTCTGGATCTGGGACAGCGGAAAATACGCTTCGGACGTGGGATCTTCGTTCAGCGAACTGTACTTCGCATCCTGCACCACTCCGATGATTTCCATCGGCTGCTTGAGCATTTCACGCGTCGCGGATGTGACTGTACCGACCATCAGATGCTGACCGATGGGACTTTGGCTGCCGAAGTAACTCCGGGTCAGCAATTGATTGATGACAACGACGGGCGTCGAAGTTGCGGAATCGCGCGCGTCAAACGCGCGTCCCTCCAGCAGACGCGTCCGCATGGTTTCGAAGTATCCTGGTGTCACCCAGTTCAGCAAAGTGTCTGGCTCGACGCCGGGCGGAAGAGGATGTCCGGGGACCGTCACGTCGTTATCCCATTGATTGCCGGAGAGCGGCTCCATCCAGCACTGACTCGCGGACACGACTCCTGGCAGCGCCTGCAATTTCGCCAGCATTTGGCCGTAAAGCGGCGCGAGCGCAGGCTCCGGCAGCCCTGCTTTGTGGACATTCGTCTCGACCAGCACAACGTTGTTGCGATCGAAGCCCGCGTTCAGCGTCATTAAATTGGCGAACGTGCGAATGAAGAGACCCGTGCCGATCAGCAGAATCAGAGAAAGAGCGACTTGCACGGCGACAATCCAGCGTGCCGCGACGGACTGAGAGCGGCCGCCGGTGGCTTGCGCCTGGCCTTCTTTCATTGCGGACAGCGCGTCGACGCGCGTGGAGCAGAGAGCAGGAAAGATTCCAAAGAGCAGGCCGCACAACACAGCGATCGCGACGGTGAAGGCGAGCACGCGACCGTCCAATTTGAGATCGAGAAAAACCTGGTCCTGCTGCGTGGAAACGAAACGGACGAGCAGCGCGCTTCCCCATCGCGCGAAGAGCACGCCGAGAATCGACCCCGCAGCGGAAAGCACGATGCTTTCGGTGAGCACCTGGCGAATGAGGCGGCCGCGTGAGGCGCCGAGCGATAGGCGCACCGCGATCTCCTTTTGACGCGCAGCAGAACGGGCCAGCAAAAGGCTCGCAATATTCGCACACGCGATCAGCAGGACGAGTCCGACGACAAACATCAGAATTTCAAGCGGCTGATTGTACTGTTCGCGCAAACCGTATATGCCGCCCGTGCCAGTCGCCCCCGGGAAAATGGCAAAAGTGTATTTTCGAAATTCATCTGCCGACCAATCCTGGGGAATCACGGCACCAAAAAGCGGCGGCGAAAGTACTTTCATACGCGCATCCGCCTGTTCCACGGTCATTCCCGGCTTGAGGCGCCCCATCATTTCCAGCCACCAGCTAGATCGGTCGTCGAGCATTGAATCCTTTCCGTCCAGAATAGCCTCAGCACAAACAGGTATGGCGACGTCGAACGGTATGCCTATCTCCGTACCAAAGAAGCCCTGTTGGGCGATGCCGATGATAGGAAACGCGTGGCCGTTCAATCGGATCAGGCCGCCGATGGCGGATGGTGCGCTAGCGTAGCGCTCTTGCCAGAAACCATAACCGAGCACTGCGACGCCGCTGCACCCGCGCACATCGTCCGAGGCGGCTATCAACCGTCCCGCGGCGGGACGCACGCCCAAAGTGGTGAAATAGCCGCCGCTCGCGTAAATGCCCTGAATGTTATTCACCTCGCCCCCGTCGGCGAGATCAAAAGTTTCCGGTGACCAGGCGATCACACCAGAAAACGCGTCCTGATGGTCGCGGACTTGCTCCCAGATGGGATTCGTGGCGCTCTGCCGTACATGGGCGGATGCGGGCGAGCGAAATTTAATTTCCACTAGCTGCTCGGGATTCTGGACGGGCAGCATGCGCAGCATCACCGCATCAATCAGGCTAAATATTGCCGTATTCGCGCCGATTCCTAGCGCCAGCGACAGCAGCGCAATCGCCGTGATCACCGGCGTCTTGCGCAGCATGCGCAGGGCGAAGCGAATGTCTTGCACCAGAGTTTCGATGAACAGCATTCCTCGCTCGGCTCGATACTCCTCTTTCATGGACTCGACCGCGCCAAACTTCAGCATCGCCTGGCGC
>JBAUEH010000023.1:0-1719 GCA_049678505.1 Candidatus Acidiferrales bacterium | reverse complement strand
ATGCTGGGCGAATCGTCATTCGACCAACCGGAGAACGGCGCGAACGACATGGCGGAGCGGACGCCGGGAATAGCCTGGATGCGGTCGAGCAATTGCGAATAAAGATTGACGAGGCGCGCATCATGATAGCCAGCGCGCGTGGGGTCGAGGCCGAAGGTGAGCAGATTGCGCTGGTCGAAGCCGAAATTATGGTTTTCGTAATTGACCAGGGTGCGGACGAAAAGTCCGGCGCCAATCATCAGAATCAGAGACGCAGCGACTTGCGCGACAATGAGGGACTGGCCGAGGCGGTGCTTGTCGCGCGCGTCGGAGATGCTGGTGGCGCTGTCTTTCATGGCGGACGCGAGATTGATCTTGGAGGTGCGCAGAGCGGGCGCAAGGCCGAAAAGAATTCCGGTAAGCACGGCGACGACAAACATGTAGAGAAGAACGCGGGAATCGACGCTGGCGTCGAGCATGATGGCCCCGTTGTTGGCGTCAGAAATCACCGCGAGAAGCGCATGCGTGCCCCAACTAGCGAACAGCAGACCGAGAAGACCTCCAAGGATGGACATCAGCACGCTTTCGGTGAGCAATTGACGAATCAGGCGCGGGCGCGATGCGCCCAAGGCGAGACGCACGCTGATTTCTTTCTTCCGAGCTGTGGAGCGAGCGAGAAGCAAAGTGGCGACGTTGGCGCAAGCGATGAGCAAGACCAGGCCGACAGCGACCATCAGCACGTAAAGCGATTGGCCGAAGTTTTGCTGGAAAACAGGCAGTCCCTGGTTGCCGGCGGCAAGCGTGAAATGCGGGACATCGCTATCTTTTGCAGGATGCCATTCGGCGGTGACGAATCGATGGAAAATGGCGTCAAGCGCACTCTGCGCGCGGGCTTTGCTCACGCCATTCGCGAGGCGGCCCATGATGTTAAGGCAGAGCCA
Organism: Candidatus Acidiferrales bacterium; assembly: GCA_049678505.1. Taxonomy (GTDB): domain Bacteria; phylum Acidobacteriota; class Terriglobia; order Acidiferrales; family UBA7541; genus DAHUXN01. The sequence continues at coordinate 799 of JBAUEH010000023.1, read as the reverse complement.
GTTCTGCGCGTTGTAGACGGAATTTGTGTCATCGCCCGGCGTCATACTCCACGGGCGCATGTTCGGTTTGTCGTCGAAGGGAACCCACAAGTCCGGCTCGCCGCCGACGGTAATGCCATAGAAGTTTGCAGGAGTGACGCCGACGATGGTGAACGGGATGCCGTTGAGCGTGACGCTTTTGCCGATGGTGGAGGGATCGCGGGCGAAACGTCGCGTCCAGTATGCGTAGCTGATGACCACAGCGCGCGGCGCTCCGGGATTTTCGTCGGATTCAGTGAGGCCGCGCCCGAGGAGTGGAGTGACGCCGAGGGTGGAGAAATATTCGCCGGTGACCATCATGCTCTCGGCGAGCGTAGGCTGTCCGTTGATGCCGACGGTCGTGCTCCCCGCGTTGATGCCGAGCGGCACGAACGCGAAAATGCCGGACAAAGCGGTTTTCTCCATGCGGAAGGCGTCAAACGCAGGATAGGAAAAAGCGTACTTCGCTCTCCATCCGGTCATGCGAAACATGGGCGGCTGTTTGTTGTGGTCCCACTGGAACAAAACGAGCTGCTGCGGATTTTTCACGGGTAAGTTTCTCAGCATAACAGCGTTGATGAGGCTGAAGATGGCGGTGTTGGCGCCGATGCCGAGGGCGAGCGTAAGGACAGCGACGGCAGTAAACCCAGGAGACTTGCGCAGCATGCGCAGGGCGAAGCGAATGTCTTGCACCAGAGTTTCGATGAACAGCATTCCTCGCTCGGCTCGATACTCCTCTTTCATGGACTCGACCGCGCCAAACTTCAGCATCGCCTGGCGC
>JBAUEH010000022.1:0-3597 GCA_049678505.1 Candidatus Acidiferrales bacterium | reverse complement strand
GTCCTGGGGGGCTATCGGTCTCGTCCGGCGCACTCGGACCTCGGCGAGCAGAAGGCCGAAAATCTCATCGAATTGGATAAGTCTCGACCCAACTTCCCGATACCCTTTCGCGCAGCGATTTTACGAACAATGAGGCCGGACCGGACAGAGCGGACTTCCCTCGGCTGAGCACTGCGAGAACCGATGCCTTCAGGCTGCGATCGCTGAGAGGGACGTAAATCAACTCCTTATTGCGAATTTCATCTTCAATCCCCACGACAGTCTGGAAGGCAATTCCAAGCCCGTACTTGGTGAGCGCCCGCATCAGTTGAAATGAATTCGAACATGCGAGTGGATCAACTTCACGATTCGGATAATTGAGAATGGCATTGAGCCAGCGGCGGTTTGGATGGGTGATATCAGGAAGGATCAGGGGATAAGATTTGCATTCCGTCAGTCGAATGGATTTTCGCTTGGCGAGCGGGTGGCTTGGAGCCATGATGGCTCCGATCCTTAGCGGGGCGCTTACCTCAATTTTCACACCGGATCGCGGCGGTGGATTGAACATCAATCCAACGTCTGCGCTGTTTGAGCGCAGCGTCGACAAGACCTTGTCGGAATCAAAAATGCTGACTGCAAAAGATATCCCGGGATAGTTTTTATGAAACTCAGAAATCACCAGGGGCAGGAAATCGGCTGCGACGCCTTCCACTGCTGCGACAGCGACGGTTCCCTTTCGCAGATCTCGCAGGTCCTCAATGTCCGCCAGGGCCGAATCGAAATTTCGCAGCGTGTCGCGAACGTGCCGAATGAGAACCTCTCCGGCGGGAGTAAGTCGCAGTCCGCGGGGTAATCGTTCGAACAGCGGGCTTCCAACGTCATTTTCCAGGTTAATGATCTGACGGTTTATTGCTGACGAGGCCACATTCAGGCGATCGGCGGCCTGACGGATCGAACCAAGCCGAACGACCATATCAAAATAATGAAGGACCGAGGCGTGTAATGGCATGCCGACCCTCGCTCAGATCGTTTTCGAGAAAAGATGTTAGTTTATCTACGGCGCACAGCCAAGCACGTGCAAGGCGGCGCACGCCGTTGCGAGATGAATGCTGATTAAACGAAGAACCGGGGGCGTCGGAGGATGCGCGCCCTATACGTCTTACGTGGTCGGCGCTGCCTCGCCCCAGACGCCCAAAGTGTGTATCTTTTCGGCCGCGATGTCGGTGTCCTTTTGTTCTGTACCGACAACCGAGCCGGTAAAGGTGCCGGCGACTGCCAGCAACCCGGCGCTTCCTTCGGGATCGTCGAGCGCCTTTTCAAAACGCGCCGCGTTGCGCCATACCCACTTTCCACGCTGCAAGCGCGCATATATTTCACCGGTTTCGTAATTGGCAAAATTGATCGCTGGAATCCAACGTGCGCAGCGTTTGAGAAAATCGACGTTGTGATGCGGCGAAAGGTCCATGTTGGCGTACACATCGGTAGTTCGTTGCGCCCGGATATTGATTTTCCGGAACCGATCTATGTCGATCATCCTCTTAATGTCGAGAATAGTCATTTCTCCGTTCCATCCGAATGCCACGGTCCGTGGTGGATGGCCTTGCGCGACGCTGTTGTCGAGAAACTCGTAGTGGACGCGCTTTCGGACCGTTAGCGCCCATGTGAAGAACAGCTCGGGCATGCCGGCATAGGCTTCGACATTGTGAGCCAAAAGATCCTCAACCGCCTTGTACCTGCCGCCCCGCAGGCCGCGCGTCCAGGCGCGCTCAACAGTCATTTCCGGCGGTGTGATCATGAAGAACATATAGACCAGATCGCCAAAGCGGGTCAGCAGCCGATTCGACCCCTCTGCAAGATTGGGCACGAAGCTATCGAAGCGAAAGCGATCGATCAGGAGGTGCGGCATCTCTCCTCTGGCGGCCCGGTCCGCCATCCGCCGATCGAGCTTCTTATCGATGATTTCAATTTCGTGCCCGGTTAGCATTCCGGCATATTTGTAAGCCGCACCAAGACTTTCATAATCCAAAAGAAATCTTCTCCAAACATCCGGACTGACAAGCGCGAACTCATGCCACGGAAAATCGAGCCTTCCCGCCAAAATCTTTTGCCGTGGGCGCATTGTGCTTTTGCCCGATGCGGATGCCCCTTTGACGTTCATGACGACGGGCTTTTGCTGCCGAGGCAAAAATCGATAACCCTCGCACGCAACGGCGTCGCGGACGAACGGGAGGATGGCTTCACCGATAATTTGGCTGCCGAAATCGTTGCATGTCAGTGTGGCGGCTAATTCCCCGAGCAACGCGTTGTCGCCCAATAGCTGCCCATGCTGCCTGATAATTGCTGTTGCGATCCGGTGCAGGGCGGCGAAGCAGGCGGTTTTCAGCCGATCATCGGTTTCTTCCGATTTTTTCTGCCACTCTGCCAGGATCCTTTGATCACGCGCCGCGGGCGTTTCCAAAACCTGCGGCAACGGCGGCTTTCGTGACCTGCCAAGAGAAAACCAACGGCGCGAATAGCCCGCTTGATTGTCCCCGGCTGTCATTTTCGGTCGGGCTAGAGCACTTTCGAGTTCACGCGCGATGCCGACGGAAGCGTCGTGCTTTAGCTGTTCGAAGACCTGAGTGAGCTCAGCGCGATGGGGCGCAATATATCGATTGAGAATCGTCGCGGCGATTTCACGGAAGCTTCTGTCCAGATCCTCGTCATCGCGGCCATCAGGGACAGCAATGCCGGACGTGATATGAATCAACAGCTCGTGGACAATCAGTCTCTCTACGCGAAACGCGACAAGCTCCTCGGTCGGCAGGCCGCAGAAGTCGCTCAGCTCATAGGCTCGCGCAACGGTGGTGGAGACGTTTTCGGCGCGAAATATTGTCGAGAGCGGCAAATACGCGCGAGGCATCCGTGATTCCAAGCCCGGATTCCATGCCGAGTATTTTGCCGAGGTCGGGTTGATAGTCATGGCTCGCGACCCGACCCGTCACGGTTATAGCGCGAACGGAAGAGAGACCATCGTGCTCAGCACGTAAAGGCAACCGACCACGCTGGTGACCGCGCCCAGCATGAATCCAAGGAAATGTTCGGGCATATAGATTTGCGTTTTTGACGCCACCCAGGAACCGAACGCGCCGCCTGCCGCGCAGAACAGCCCCCAAGACCATTCGGGCGCAATCGCCGGCGTTCCTGCCAGGGGCAATATGATATTGAAAGCGAATATTCCCGCGAGCGAGAGAGCTAGAGTGTACGGAATCGTTGCCGCAACCATCACATAAATCGGTAAACGCCAACCGATTGCGAAGATGGGAACGAGCAGGAATCCTCCGCCTACGCCGAGAGCCGAGGAAAAGACTCCGACCGCAAGGCCCGCCACGAACAGAGCAAGATTCGAAAACTGCCTCTCCTGGTTGCCGAAGCGGATGGTGATGTGATCAAAGCTGCGTGCAATCGTGGTGACGGCAAAGTCGGCGGGGCTACCCTCATTCTCGGTCTTGTTGCCGGCTTCGACAAAACGGGATCCAAGTAGATTTCCAAATCGGCAATAGTCGGAGACCGCTCGGTAGCACAATTGAAATCCAAAGATAGCGAGTGCGATCCCGAGAGTTTCTTTGAAAGTGTTGC
>JBAUEH010000021.1:0-3363 GCA_049678505.1 Candidatus Acidiferrales bacterium | reverse complement strand
GCTGCAGCCGAGACGCCGAACGCCTCTTCCATCTTCTTGACCAAGTCCGACGCTTCGAGAAGCGTCAGGCCCTTGATCTCATCCAGGATCGTTTCTACTTTGCTCGCCATCGCGTTTTCCTATCCTCCGTGAAGTTAAACTCTTATTCTGATTTCGCTGCCACGGCGGGCTCTTCTCCGCCGCCCGGACCAAACTTGTTGGCTTTCACCGCCTCGTTCGTTACCACCGCCAAATCCCGCGGCACTGCGGCCAGCACCGAAGCCAATCGCTGCGCCGGTGCATTGAGCAGGAACATGACTTTGCTGATCAGCTCTTCCTTGCTGGGCAGTTGCGCCAGTTGCTGGATTTCCGCAATCGAAATCACGCGCCCTTCTACCCAGCCGGCGCGGAACTTGAATGCCGGAACATCCTTCGCCACCTTACTCAGTACTTTTGCCAGCGCCACAGGATCCGCCGCCGTGTACGCAATGGAATTCGTTGCCTTCAAATCTTTCAGCAGCGGTTCCACCGGAGTACCCTCGCCGGCCCGCTCAGCCAGCGTGTTTTTCACCACCTGATAATGTCCGCCTGCCTTTTCCACGGCGCGGCGAAGCTGCGTATCCTGCTCCACCGTGATTCCTTGGAACGTCGAGAGAATTACAGTCGAGACATTCGCCAGCTCGGCGCGAAGCTTCTGCGCATGTTCTCTTTTGTCCTGCTTCTTCATTCCCATGCCCGATCCCCTCGTAAGACTCTAAGCGGTTGTCGATGCCGCGGTTTCCACTTCTACGTGGTCGATCAAAATTCCCGGCCCCATTGTCGAAGTTAGCGTCACGCACCGGATGTACTTGCCCTTCGCCGTCGCCGGCTTTGCCTTGGACACGGCGCCGAGAAGCGCCAGCGCGTTTTCAGCAAGCTGCTGCGCGCCAAAACTGATTTTCCCAATGGGAGAATGAATGATTCCCGTCTTGTCCAGCCGGAATTCCACTTTGCCGGCCTTGATTTCTTTCACCGCGCGCGCCACGTCAAACGTCACCGTGCCGGTCTTCGGATTCGGCATCAGGCCGCGCGGCCCCAGCACTTTGCCCAACCGGCCGGCCGACTTCATCATGTCCGGCGTCGCGATCACCGCATCGTAGTCCGTCCAGCCGCCCACGATCTTCGTCACCATGTCTTCGCCACCGACGAAATCCGCTCCGGCCTCTTGCGCCTCGCGCACTTTTTCGCCGCCGGCGATCACCAGCACGCGCTTCGATTTTCCCAATCCGTTCGGCAATACCACCGTGCCGCGCACCATCTGGTCCGACTGCTTCGGATCCACGCCCAGATTGATGGCCAGCTCCACCGTCTCGTCAAACTTCACGAAGTGCGTTTTCTTGAGAAGATCCGCCGCCTCGCCCAATTTGTAAGCGCGCGCTTCCACCAGCTTGCGCGCCTTTTCAATATTTTTCCCGCCGACCTTACTCATTGCGTCTCCTGATGCCGTCCGAACTAACCTTCGACTTCAATCCCCATGTTTCGCGCCGTGCCCATCACCGTGCGGACAGCCGATTCCAGGCTCGTTGTGTTCAGGTCGACGAGCTTTATTTTGGCGATGTCTTCCACCTGCTTGCGGCTGACTTTCGCCACTTTGTTCCGGTTTGGTTCCGGCGATCCCTTCACGATTCCCGCGGCGCGCTTCAGCAGCTCGGACGCCGGAGGCGTCTTCGTAATGAACGTGAAAGTCCGGTCGCTGTAAATCGTCACCACCACCGGAATAATCATTCCGTCCGGCTCTTTGCTCGTCTTGGCATTGAACTGCTTGCAAAAGTCCATGATGTTGACGCCCTGCGGCCCCAGCGCTGTTCCCACAGGCGGCGCCGGCGTCGCTTTTGCCGCCGGCAATTGCAATTTGAGTGTCGTCTGAATTTTCTTTGCCATCCCAGCTCCCTTAAGAACAACCAAACTGCGGCAGCGCCCGCTACGCGACCTTCTCTACCTGCGCAAAATCCAGTTCCACCGGCGTCGAGCGCCCGAAAATCGTCACGCTGACCTTCAGCGTGCTGCGGTCGGAATTCACTTCCTCGACCACGCCCGTAAAATTCGCGAACGGCCCATCCACGATGCGCACATTCTCGTTGCGATCGAACGTCAGCTTCGGACGCGGCTTCTCTGCTGTGGTGGTCGCCCGGTTCAAAATGTTTTCCACTTCTTCTTCGCTCAGCGGCGTGGGTGTCTGCCCGGAACCCACAAAACCCGTCACGCGCGGCGTCGAGCGCACCACGTGCCACGTGTAATCGTCCATGTCCATTTCAACCAGCAAGTAGCCCGGATAGCACATCCGCGGCGAAATCACCTTCTTGCCGCCGCGCACCTCGACCACCGACTCGGTCGGAATGATCATCCGCCCAATCTTTTCTTGCAGTCCGAACGCGGCTACGCGTCCTTCGAGGCTCTCTTTCACCTTCTTCTCGAAGCCCGAATACGTATGGACGATGTACCACTGCTTAGCCATGACGCTTCCTTCGTGTTCTTGTTGGCTCACTTGGACCGAACCTGCCTCTGCTGCCGCTCAGTGCTTGAAATGGTTCAGGACTACCGTCTCCAGATAACTGAACGTCGTGTCCGTCAAAAGGAAAAACAGGCCGAAGAACGCCACCGTGATCGTCACCACCACCGTCGTCGAAATCACGTCGTGCCGCGAAGGCCAGACGACCTTGGACATCTCCGAGCGTACCTCATGGAGAAATAGCTTCCATCGCCGCGGATACTCCGCGATCTTCTGGAACGGCCCGGATATCGATATTGGTGATCCGCCGCCACTCTCCTGCTCGTCTTTCAATTTCACCGCCTCGGTCATGAATCTCGTTTGCTCCGGTTATGCCTGCCTCGCTTGCGTTTCCTCGCCGTCCGTTCCAAAACTGGCAGGGGAGGAGGGATTCGAACCCCCACATCCGGTTTTGGAGACCGGCGGTCTACCGTTGAACCTACTCCCCTGAATTCCGAACCTCCGGTTCGGAATTCACAAGAACCGCGCCGTCTACTTCACTTCCTTGTGCGGCGTGTGCTTCCGGCACGTATTGCAAAATTTCGACGTCTCCAGCCGATCAGGGTGCTTCTTCCGGTTCTTCATGGTCGTGTAATTTCGGTTCTTACATTCGCCGCATTGCAATGTGATGATTTCTCGCATGGTCCTCTACTCGACGATCTCGGTGACCGCGCCGGCACCCACGGTGTGCCCGCCTTCGCGGATCGCAAACCGCAATCCCTTTTCCAGCGCCACCGGCGTGATCAGCTTCACTTCCACACTCACGTTGTCTCCCGGCATCACCATCTCCACGCCAGTCGGCAGCGCTACGTCTCCGGTCACGTCCGTCGTCCGAAAGTAAAACTGCGGCCTATAGC
>JBAUEH010000020.1:0-32075 GCA_049678505.1 Candidatus Acidiferrales bacterium | reverse complement strand
CCTGATTTCCTGAATTACCTCGTCGCTGGCGGCTCTCTCAGCATCACTTTCATTCCTGTCTTCGCCAAATTCGCGGCGGAAGACCGCGAAGACGAAGCCTGGCGCGTTTTTTCGACCGTGATGACTTTCATGGGGCTCTTGGTCATCGGCCTCGTGTGTGTGGCGGAAATCTTCGCGCCGCAACTTGTCTCCGCCATCGCTCCCGGATTCAACCCGGTGGAAAAACAGCGCGCCATCTTTCTCACTCGCCTGATGCTCCCCGCACAATTCTGCTTTTATGAGGGCGGCATCCTCAGCGCCGTGCAATACGCTAAGGGCCGCTTCGTCATTCCTTCGCTCGCCCCGCTGGTCTACAACCTTTTCATCATTCTTGGCGGCGTGTTTCTCGCCTCGCGCATGGGCATCACTGGATTCTCCATTGGAGTTCTCGTCGGCGCGCTTTTCGGGAATTTCTTTCTCCAGATTTACGGCGCGCAACGCGTCGGAGCGAAATTCACCTTCGCGCTCGATCTGGGCCATCCTGGCTTCCGCCTCTTCATCAAACTCGCCATTCCCATCATGCTGGCGCTTTCGCTTTCTTTCACTGACGACTGGATCATTCGCTGGTTCGGCTCGTATCTTGTGCACGCGTCTATCACCTGGCTCCAAGATGCCAAAACGCTTATGCGCGTTCCTCTCGGAGCCGTTGGCCAGGCCATCGGCATCGCCTCATTTCCAGTTCTTGCGCGGCTTTATTCCGAAGGGAAATTCGACGACCTGAACCGCGTTTTGAACGACACGCTCAAGGGCCTGATTCTTTTCCTCATTCCCATTTCGGCGTTCACTATCGCCGAAAGCCCTTACGTCGTGCATCTCGTCTATTCGCACACTCGCCTGCACGAGTCCGATTTGCACGCCATCGCGTCCACTCTCGCTCTTTTTTCTCTGGGAATGTTCGCCTGGGGGGCGCAAAACTTGCTCGCGCGCGGCTTTTATTCCACTCGCGATACGTGGACTCCTGCCATCGTTGGCACCGCGCTCACTTTCGCGGACATCCCGCTGTACTGGTGGCTCGCTAAGCACGCGCAGCATCTCGGCCTGGCCCTTGCCAGCTCCATCGGCATCACCGTGCTCACCATCGTCCTTTTCGTCTTGCTCATCCGCCGCACCCGCAGCCACGGCACGGGCGCGCTTCTGCTGTTTTTCTCGAAGGTCACCCTTGCGTCCATACTTGCCGCGGGCGCCATTTTCGAATTTGCTCGCTGGCTTTCGCGGCACTTCCCGTGGCAGCGCGCCATCGGTTCCTTCGAAATCCTTGTCATCGCCACGTCCGCTGGAACGTTGCTCATCCTCGCCTTGCTGAAACTCTTCCGCATCCGCGAGCTCGACTCCTTGCTCTCCCGCCTTCGCTCCCGCTTCTAAACTCGCAGCCCTGCGTAGAGTGGCGGCCCGCTGTAGCTTCACCGGCTGTTACCCTCTCGCCACACAGCACGCTCCACTTCAGTTCTTCTCGCTCTCTGGCGTGCTACATTAAGCATTGTCGGCGGCCAGAGCTTTCCTGCCGGCTAACGTGGCGGCAACCCCCTTCCTCCGTCTGATTGTCCGAGCGGATTTTCATCGAATCGGGCCAAAGGAAATCTCAAAGTGTCCAAGTATCCGTCTGCAAACACTTGCAAGGGCACGCGAATTGCTCTGCTCCATGCCGTCGCTATCGTCATCCTTATTTGCGCCGGTGGCTGCAGCCGGTTCCACACTGCCGGACTCCAGACCGCCGATGTTCCCGTTGCGCCCCTCGTTCACTCGAACGCAACTCCTATGCAGGCTTTCCCCGAAGCGTTCCCGATGCAAGTTGCCGTCTATTTCACTGCACCTAAGCAAGGCATTCTTGGCCTGATTCATTCTCTGCGTGAAATGGGCATACCGTTTTTCGTCACCACGGATCTCGATCGCGCGCTTCGGCATCCGCTGCTCATTATTTATCCCACGGCCGACGGCTCTACGTTCACTGCCGCGCAAATTCGTGCGCTTACGCAATACGTTTCGAGCGGCGGAAGCATTTTTGCCGTGGACATTTTCGCCGGAGGCCTTCGCGATCTCTTCGGTTTTCGCGCCTACACGCCTTCGCAGCGCCGCTATTTTGTCAATTTCGTTCCCAACAGTGACCCCGCTGTGCGCTACATCAATCGTCCCGAGGAGTTGCAAACGCGCCTCGGCGATCCGCATGCCGGCAATATTTATTGGACCAACGCCTACACCTCGGACGGAACATCCCAAGTCCTCGCGCGTTTCGACGACGGCTCCCCCGCTGTCCTGCGTAAAACCACCGGCAAGGGCGTTGCGTATCTTTCCGGCGTCAGTTTCTGGGATACGGTTCTCCGCAGTCAGGTGGCCCGCCATTATGAGGCCGAGCGTCATTACGTCAACGCGTTCGAGCCCGGCGCCGACGTTTGGATGCTTCTTCTGCGCGCCTGGTATGAGTCACGCGAACCCGGCTCTGTTCGCCTCAGCGGAATTCCGGACGGCCAGAGTTCCGTTCTGCTGCTCTCTCATGATGTGGATTGGGAGAACTCCTTCGATCCCATGCTCGACTACGCGCGCATGGAAATGCAGCACCATACTCACAGCACCTTCATGATTCAGACCAATTACGTCACTGACTACAGCAGCCGAGCCTTCTTCTATGGGAAGAATGTCAAGGATCTGAAACAGCTCTACGCCTGGGGATTTTCTATCGGCGCCCATTCCGTGATTCATTCGGAGGGCTTCAATCATTTTTCTCTCGGCACCGGCAACGAGACTTTCTCAAACTATCGCCCCTCCAACACCGGGAAGGACACCGCCACCGACGCCGACGTTTTCGGCGAAGTTCGCGTCTGCAAGGAACTGATCGATGGCCAGTTGCCCGGCCATCACACAATCCTTTTTCGTTCGCCCGGTCTGCGCATTCCGGAAGCTTTGCCCGAAGCTCTTCAGCGTTGTGGCTATGAATTCGATTCGTCTTTCACTGCTGACGACGTCCTGTCGAACTTCCCTTACGCGCTGCCTCTTGGCCTCGGTTTCGAAGAAGACAGCGGTATCGACGAATTTCCCATCGCCATTGAAGACACCGAGCCTCCTCCGGCGCTGCCATTGCCACAGCGTGTTCCGCAAGCGCTCGAAGTGATTCGCGCGAACGCCGAAAACGAGGCGATAAACGTTGTGCTGATTCATAGCAATGAGGCTGGCGCGAAACTTCACGCCGAACAGCAAATTCTCGAGCAATTGCCGCCGGGCGTTACTGCGACCGACCTTCTCAGCTACGCCGAATTTTGGCGCGCCCGTAATCGCCTGCGCTGGAGCGTCACGTCCGCGAAGAACTCACCGGCGATCATTCTCGCAGTGCAAGCAGACGCGCAGGCAGATGCACCCGTCTCGGGAATCACTTTTGAATTCCAGCGCGCAATTGCCTCGGTCGCCGCTGATCCGGCCGCTCGCGGTGTCGCTCCCATCGCTGCTACGCTGCTTCCCGACCATCACCGCATCGTCCTGCCCGCCCTCAACGCCGGCGCAACCCTTCGTTTCCGCATTCTCTATTCCCCGTGATGGGGGCGCCACCCAGTCGATTTCTTCGCTTCGCGGCGATGACCATTATTTATGCGTCCCAGAATCAAAAGTATCACTACCAGCCAACCGGCCATCGATTGTGCCGGGGATCAGCGGTGCATTGGCGCTCAAATCGGTGGAGCGGTTTCCGTTGCTGGCGATGGTGATGCTGTTGGCGGTCAAAGTGCGGCCCAGCGCCTGATTGAAATTAGCGAGGGCGATTTCGTAATTTGCTTTAGCTTGCAGTTCGTTCAACTTGGCTCCGTTCAGTTGTGAGGCATACTGAGTGACGAGGAAAGTACTGGACTGGGCGAGATCGAACTTCTTCACTTCGTAGTCGTAAGCTTGCTGATAAAGCTGCGTTGCCTTTACAGCAGCATCGACCTGGGCTGCATCTATCTGCACCGAGGCGAGCTGCTCGTTGACGTTGGAGAAAATCGTACTCTTGTTGCGCTGATGTACTGTTTTTTCCTCACGGTCATTCAATTGCGCCTGCGCATTCGCCGCCTGAGCCGAACGGTTGCGCAGCGGAAGACTCAGAGTCAAGCTCCCAGCATACTCGGGGGATGTGTTATGAAAGATCTGGGAGTAAGCGCTACCAATTCCTCCTGGGATTGTGGCGCCGACTGTACCGTTCGGAGCCCCTATGAAGATAGGGATGCCATTGGAAGTCACCGGATTGCCACTCTGATCGACTATGGGCTCGGTGATCTCCGGCGAGAATGTTCCATTGGGAATGAAAGCGCCCGGAGTGTTTCCGCTCAAACCTACGCTGATGTATTCCCCGGTTAGAGTGAGCGTGGGCAGGAGCGAATTTTTTGTGGCGCGGATTTCGATGCTGTCGTTTTTCAAAGTGAGCTGGTCGACTTTCAATTCTGGCCGGTTGGCCCAAGCTTCCTTGACGGCGTCGTCCAGCGAGATACTGGGGACCTGAGGCGTCTCTTCAGGTGGCGTTGTGGGGATCAGATCGAGTCCCTTGAGCCTCGGATCCGAAGGGTCTTTCGTGATGAGCTGAAGTACCGTAGCCGCCTGCACGGCCTCGGCAGCTTGATCGCCGAGCAAGATTTGGTTGCCCTGGGCAACGAATGATTGCGCAAAGACGACGTCGCTGGGAGACATACTGCCGATCTTGAGCTGGCGCTCGTCATCGTTATAGAGTTTCTGGTATTCCGCAAGGCTTTGTTTGGCGACGTCGACGGCCTGCCGATCCGCGACCAGAATCCAATACTGCGTTTCGACCTGCGTGACGGACGCAATTACCTGCTCTTCGAACTGCAGAGCGCCGATTTTGTCGGTGTTCTTGGCTTCGAGAATAAAGCGCGTATGGGGTAGAAATCCCCAGCCGTTCAGCAACGGCTGTGAAACACTAACGCCCAAGTCCGTTGTGAGAGCGGGATTGAACAGGTTCTCCGAGGGAGAGGATGAGTTCCTGTCGTTCAGCAGCTCGACATTAATGGTGGTGCCGCTGTGGAGTTCTTGTGTGTAGGTGACGTTGAACTGCGTATCGTGAATCGCCTCCGTGACAGCTCCAGAGCTGGTGCCAATGCCGCTGGTAAGAGGATTAAGCACAGTCTCTGAAGTATCGCTGATGCTGGTGGTCTCGGCGATTACCGGATCAAAGCTACCGCCTCCGCCTCCGCCGATGACGAAGGAACCAAGCGGAGTGCCGCCGCCCTCGGCGTTTAGAAGATTGGTCTGATCGACCCACGGGATGTATTCGGCAACTGCGATATCGAGGTCGTTCTGCAGGGCTAGGGAAATGGCGTCCTGAAGGCTGAGCTCAAGCTTGCCATCGTGAATCAAATCGTAGATCGAAGGAGCGTTGGCCAAATCGGGTTGAGGGACATGCTGGCGGGTATACGGGGCCAAGATATTGGGGAGCGACCGCTTCCCTTTGCTGTAGTCGTGTGCCAGGAGGAGATTTGTATACGGAATGGACGCGTTCTGGGCTGCAGTCCCCTGTGTTTGAGGTGAGCTCTGCTGTGGTGTTGGCGCTTGGGCAAATGCGGGAGCGCCGATAGCCAGTGAAGCAACAAGATAAAGAACAACAACCATCCGAATCAGCCTTCCTGTCATATGCCTTATCCCCTTTCCATCTGCTTCAAAATATGCCTGTTTATATCTCACATCGGACAAAGAGCTACGCAAGTCGAATAAATGGTTCGGCCATCTCGATGCAAGACGGAAGCCAATCGTATCTCATTGTAATTAAAGAGCTAATCTGCGACTTCCGTGTGGTTATTGTCCGCAAACGGACGCTGTAAACCAGGAATGAACACAGTCGTCTAATTCCTCGGTAAATTGGGTGCCTCATCTAGGTCGAATCAGAGCATTCAAACGGGACGCATCATGGAGAGGAAAAGCACGCATAGGGGAATTAGGTAGGAAAGCACGTTATAGATGATCTCCGGAAGAGAAGTGCAGGTCGTTTAGACTCTGGCAAAGCCTAGGCGAAGCCAATTCGCTGAGCCGCAGTCAAAGGGGAGGCACGGTTGGTACGAGGGCTGGGTTAGGGGAGGGGAATTGGACTGCGATCGATCTACCTGTGGTGTCCACCGCCTCCGTGACTGCCGCCACCATGACTCCCACCGCTGCCATGGCTGCTGCTGCTGCCTCCGCCACCTCGATATCCGCTTCCACCGCTACTCGATCTGTACGATCCGCCGCCGCGAGATGAGTATCCACCGCTCGACCGGCCATAATATCCACCGTAGCTTCTATTTCCGCCATAGGAACGCTGGTTCACGACGGGCTGGCGCATATTCAGCTGCGGCCGCGAGGAATAGTTCCCGTAGCCACCGCCACGGGAACCTCCCCAAGCCGATGGTCCGCGCCCCGAACTGCTGCGCGGAGAGCTGTTGCGGGCCGGCTGCTGCCCTCGGCCGTTGTTGCTGGGCGGCGTGAACTGATGCCAAGGATTGCTGCCGCCGCGCGAGGAGTTACCTTGCTGGCCGCCGCGTGGCTGTTGCATTGCCGGGCGATTTGAAGTGGTGCCTTGGCTGCGGCTGTTGCCATTCTCGCTAAAGCTATGCCAGCCGTTGTTGCCGCCTTGCCCAGTCGCTCCGCCGGTGCCGCGGAAGCCCTGATTTGCTCCCCCGCGCTGTGAGAAGCCGTTCTGGCCGCCGCGAAAGCTATCGATCATGCGCTGTTGCGCGGACGCTTCCTGACCGAATGATCGCTGCGTGGACGATGCACGGCTCTGCGAAAAAAAGTGTTCATTGTTCGCGCTGGCCGTGCGGGCGATTCCCGGCGACACGTGATTCTCTACTCGTCCGAGACTCTGACGATTGGGAACTGCGGGCAGCCGTCCGGTCATGAAGTTTGCCTGATGGAACTGTTGCGTGCTCAATCCGCGCTGGAAGTTTCCGACACCGTGGCCGAACTGGTCACCGCGGATCGAGGAGACACCCGCCCGGATGCGAGCATCGTTGTCAAAGCGCCCCATGTTCGAGAAGCCGTTGCGCCCCCTGTACAGAGGACCGAAACCACCGCCAAAACGACCGTCGTGGAAGCGGGTGAAGTCAGCAAACCCCACGCGCGTTACTCCGAAGCCCCACCACGGACGGAAGAAATCGCCAGGCCCGCAGGGCAACCAGCCGATGTTGCCGAAACCAAAGCCGAAGCCGAAACCGGCGCCCCAGCCAAAGAACGATACGTAGGCAGGAGACCAGACAGGATAGTAGCCGAAGCCACCGTAGACACCGACCGGTCCAGGCCACCACGCCCAATTGCCGCCATAAACGAACCAGCGGCCATAGTGATAAGGAGCCCAGCCCCATGGCTCGTAAGAAACCCACGTCCAACCGTAATATGGCTCCCAATCCCAATTGCCGTCCCGATAAGGAGCCCAGCCGGAGTTCTGGTCGGGAACCCAAACTTGGCCGTAATCCGGAACGTTTTCCCAATGCCCGTAAGAATCGAGGTCTTGCGAGCCGGTGTAGTAGCGATCGGTGTGCTGCCAGCTCTTGGCATCCGCAATGGTGTGATCGCGGCTGTCGTTCCAGCGGTCGAAATCATCCGGCCCCGCAGCGTTGCTCGTTTGATATTGCGGATTGTCCGTGCCCTGGATGGTGATGAGCTGGCCGCTTTCGACGCGCGTGCTGCCCTGCGGCTCGGCAACTTCCGCTTGGCCGTCGCGTACCGTCACCTGCGTCTGAGAATCGTTGACGATTTCAATGCGGTATTCGCCTTGGCGCAAAGGGTGAACTGCGGAGTTCGGTGTATCGATTTCTGCATCCGTCTGGCTATTCGGCAAGACGCTGTAGCTCGCCAAGCCTTGGCCAAGCTGGACCTGAATTTGACCTTTTGTGAGATTGGTGATTTTCACCGTGGAATTCTGATCCAGGCGAATAATGTTGGCGTAGTCGAGCTGCACTTCGGCGCGCGAGCCGTCGCCTGTGGAAACGCGATCGCCAGCTTCCAACGGCGTGTTCAGTGTGGCTGCAATCCAGTCTCCTGAATCGCCACGCTGAATGGAGACATTCCCCTTGATGAAACTCACGCGCGCGACGGTAGGCTGCGTTTGCGGATTTTGGTCGCCTGGATTCTGATCGCCCTGGTCAGTCGTTGCGTTTTGATCGGGCACTGCTTGGCCCGGAGGAGGA
This sequence comes from Candidatus Acidiferrales bacterium, assembly GCA_049678505.1. Taxonomy (GTDB): domain Bacteria; phylum Acidobacteriota; class Terriglobia; order Acidiferrales; family UBA7541; genus DAHUXN01. The sequence continues at coordinate 23,910 of JBAUEH010000020.1, read as the reverse complement.
GCAGCTTGCTCTTGACCGCTCTGCACCGGTGGAGGCGGCGGAGGATTTTGATCCTGCGCGCGCAGTGCCGGGCTGACCATGGCCATCGCGAAGAGAACCATTACTGCGAGTCCCAAATATCGTTTCATCGCTCACCTCCCGCCATATCTTCGGCGGACGAGAATCTAATAATTCCGCAAATACAAATAGCAAGACGCATGCCAAGCGGCCAATTCCCGGTTCATATGCTCTAAGTTATTTATTTATATACACTTAAATAGATGCTCGAGGGGCCCGTCGCGTGGGCTGAAGGGGCACACGGTGGTGGTTTTCCAGCAGCCCTGGTGGATTTCAACCAGGGGAGGGCCCAGGTAGTCGGCCTGGGCAGAATACCCTATCGTATGGTTGGTGAGCGTACTGCAAGTCCCAATCGCCAATATGCGTACGGATGCGTATGATCAGCGCTAATTGTCCGCGTCTGCGGAGTCGGCTAGACCCATCTGCGACAGGCGGTAACGGAGCGCGTTGCGGGAGAGCCCAAGGACCCGGGCCGCCTGGCTTTTATTGCCGTTGGCGCGGCGCAGAGCCTCACGGATGATTTCCTGCTCCCATTGGTCGAGAGTCTTTCCCTCCGGGAGGACTGCCGCAGCAGCGGAGCCTGCGGACGGTCTGGGTTCGTCGAGATGAATGTCGACAGCGCCGAGGACTGGGCTCTTTGCGAAAGTGATGGCGCGCTCGAGGACGTTTTCGAGTTCGCGGACGTTGCCGGGCCAGTGAAACTGCATGAGAAGCTTGACGGCATCAGGCGCAATGCCAGTGATGTTTTTTCCGGAAGCCTGAGCAAAACGCTGGAGGAAAAAGTCCACCAGATCGGGGATGTCCTCTTTGTGGTCGCGCAGCGGGGGAATGTCAATGGCGACTACATTGAGACGGTAGTAAAGGTCCTGGCGAAACGTGCCGTCCTCGAGGGCGGCGCGAAGGTCGCGGTTGGTGGCGGCGATCAAGCGGACGTCGACTTTCAGGGTTTTCGTCCCACCCAGGCGCTCGAATTCCCGCTCCTGGATGACGCGCAGCAGCTTCACTTGAATGGCGGGCGGAACGTCGCCGATTTCGTCCAGGAAAAGCGTGCCCTTATCGGCGAGTTCAAATTTTCCGGGCTTGGCCGAAGTGGCGCCGGAAAACGCGCCTTTTTCGTAGCCGAAAAGCTCGCTTTCGAGAAGATTCTCGGGAATGGCGGTGCTGTTGATTTTCAGGAACGGGCCCGAAGAGCGGCTGGAATGCTCATGAATGGCCCGGGCGATGAGATCTTTGCCAACGCCGCTTTCGCCGCCGAGCAGGACCGTTGAGTTGGTGGGAGCGACGCGCTCGACGAGAGCCAAAACGCCCTGCATTTTTTCGCTCTTGGCGATGACGTTGCCATATTCGTAGCGGCGTCCTAGCGCTTCGCGAAGCGAACGGTTTTCTTCACGCAAATTGCGGGCATCGAGCTCCTTGCGGATCACCAGCACCATTTCGGCCAGCGAAAACGGTTTCAGAACGTAGTCGCTGGCGCCGAACTTCATGGCTTCGACGGCGGATTCGACCGAACCATAGGCCGTCATGATCACCACGGGAAGCGTGGCATTGACGCGCTTGATGGCTTGCAGGAATTCCAGGCCGTTCATCCCAGGAAGCTTGAAGTCGGTGACCACCAGATCGATTTTTTCCGCATTCAGAAGCTTCAGGCCGGATTCGGCGTCGCCCGCGGCGTGCGTGGTGAATCCTTGATCGGCGAGATTCATCTCCAGCAGGCGGCGCATCTTCGGTTCGTCTTCGACAATCAGAATGGAAGGCATAGTTCAGTTTATGCGTTGTGCATTCTATTATGACGCCATTATGCCGCAGCTGCGGGCAGAAAGACGCGGAAGCAAGCTCCCGTGCCGGCGGCGCGAGAAATCAGTTGAATCGAGCCGCCGTGATCATCAACGATCTTAGCGACAATGGAAAGGCCTAGGCCCACGCCGGTTTTCTTGGAGCTGACGAAGGGATTAAAGATTTGCTCGCGCAGCTCGTCGGGAACGCCGGGGCCAGAGTCTTGAATTTCCACGCCGACGCCGGAGAGCCCGTTGGTTGAATCGCGCGAAATAGCGATGGTTATTTTCGGCGTGCTCGGGGCCAAGTTTTGCCCGCCATTTTCGGGATCATTTTCAGGGCTCATGGCTTCATAGGCGTTGAGAATCAGATTGACGAAGACCTGTTCGCACATTTGCTCGTCGGCGAGGACGGGCGGCAAATCCGTGGCGATGTGCCGCTCAATGGAAACGTGCAATTCCGGATAGCGATGATGGGCGATCTCCAGGGCGCGGTCGACAACTTGGCGGATGTCCACAGGCTTCAATTCCAGGCGCGAAGGACGGGCAAAATCGAGGAACCGCGAAACGAGCGCGTTGAGGCGAGTGACTTCCGTCGAAATATAGCCGGAGAGTTCGCCGGCGGCAGGATGAGAGGCGCCGAATTTCTGTTGGAGCATTTCCGCGGAGCCCTTGATGATGCCGAGAGGATTGCGAATCTCATGGGCGAGGCCGGCGGAGAGTTGGCCGAGTGCGGCGAGGCGTTCGGCGCGCCGCGCTTCGGCCTGGGCGCGCTGAAGCTGACGATTTGAGTCGGCGAGCGTCTCGGAGAGGCTCTGATAGCGAACCACTTGGCGGCGGTTTTCGATGACGAAGCGGTTGATGAGAATGGCGGCCAGAAAAAAGAAGAGAATGCGGATACCCAAAAGCTCGTAGGCTTCTGCATTGATGTCGTATTCAGCGCGCGCGGGGATCAAGTAAGAGCAGTACGTGAGGGAAGCAAGAACAGTCCATCCCAGTGTGGCGACAGGCCCGAAGTAAGTTGCCGCCGTGACCAGAGGGAGAAAATAAATGGGCCAGTAAGCGCTATTGATGCCGGCTTCGCCGGTGTGGCCGAGAAGGAGTGTCGCCAAGAGAATCTTGATGAGGACGCTGTAGACGCGTCCGCGTGTAGGACGCCACGCGATGAGTCGTCCTTCGAAGATTTGGACGATCGCAAAAGCGACGAGAGTTTCCTGCTTATGGGGCTCGCGAATCGGTGGGAGTACGGCAAGTCCCGCGAGCAAGACGAGGCCGAGAACGTCAAGCCAGCCAAATTTTTCGTAGCGAACGGGTTCGCTGTGCTCGGGCATGGCGTGAATGTCCTGATGAATGTAGCACGATTCCAAAATTTGGAGCGGGTGTAGAGAGACCAAGGACCAAATGTGGAAGAAGCGTCAGCCACTTACCTGCCGTTAACAGACCAGTCGCAATTATTCGTAACGCAAGGCCGCCATGGGATCGACGCGCATGGCGCGCCGCGCCGGGATGTAACATGCGAGCAGCGCGACGCCGACGAGAAGAGCGGTCGCGATAGTAAACGTCAAAGGATCATTCGCGTCGATGCTATAGAGCTGGCTCTTCAGTAAGCGTGTGAGCATGAGGCTGCCCGCGACGCCGATCGCGGCGCCCAAAAGCGCCAGCTTTGCTCCCTGTCCGAGGATGAGCCGCAGAACATCTCCGCGCTGAGCCCCCAGCGCCATGCGTATGCCGATTTCGTTCCTGCGCTGCGCGGTGGCATAAGCCATGACGCCGTAAATTCCGATGCATGCGAGGATCATGGCCAGCGCCGCGAAAACGCCGAGGAGCAGAGCAGTGAATCGTGAACGAGCGACCGAATCGGAAATCAGCTGACCCATCGTCGCAATGTTCGAAATGGGTTGGTCCTTATCCATGTTCTGGACGATCTGGCGCGCAGGAGACACCAGCGCAAGAGGATTCGTTCCCGTGCGAACGACCACGGTCATCTGCGAATACGCCAGCTCCGGGTAGGGCCAGTAAACCGTGGGCCACGGCGCGGCGCTCAGGTCCGCCCCATGAACATCACCTACTACTCCCACAATTTCGCTCGGCACGTTTGTATCCTTCATGTCGATGGTGATCTTCTGTCCGATGGGATTTGTATCCGAAAAATATTTCCGGACAAACGTGTCATTGACGATGACGACGTGCTTTTCCGTAGCGAGTTCCGTGGGAGAGAAATCCCGCCCCTGCTTAAGAGGAATCCCCATGGTCCGGAAATAATCGAGTCCGACCACGCGAACGGCGGTGTTAGGCCGCTTGGAAATAGGCATAGGAGGCTGGCCACGCAGGGTCACGTCGGTCGCGACTCCCCAGCCCGAGAATCCGGAGAACGGTGGCAAACTCTCCATGCTATCGGAGCGCACGCCGGGAAGATGGCCGACCTTGTCCAATAGTTCATGATAGAAAGCAACGCGTGTGGAGTCGTCTTTGTATTCCTTCTCCGGCAATGAAAGTTTGAATGTCAGAAGATGGCCCGTGTTGAATCCAGGATTGACACGGTTCAAGCGAGCGAAGCTTTCGATGAGCAGTCCGGCTCCCGCAAGCAACACAAGCGCGAGCGCAATTTCCGTGACCACCAACGCGCTGTGAATTATGCGGTTCCGCCGGTTCAACGAAGACCCACGTCCGCCTTCTTGAAGCGAGTCTGCAATCTCCGAATGCGCTGCCGCATAGGAGGGTAAAAGTCCAAAAAGTATTCCGGAGAATAACGTGGCTGCAGACGCGAAGGCCAGCACGCGGAAATCAACGGGAGCAGCGGAAAGATTGAGCAGCTTTTGCGGAATCGAATGGAGCAAAGCGTTCGTGCCCCAAACAGCGAGAAAGACGCCCAATGCTCCGCCCAAGAAGGCGAGCAGAACACTTTCAGCCAGCAACTGGCGCGCAATTCGCCAGCGGCTCGCGCCCAAAGCCGCGCGAACAGCCATTTCCTTTTTTCGTCCGGCTGCGCGGGAAAGAAACAAACTCGCGACATTCGCGCACGCGATCAGCAGAACAAATCCCACCGCACCGAGCAGAATCAAAAGCGCCGGTCTCGCCGCTCCGGAAACTTCTTCGCGCATGGGAACCACGTTTACGCCCCACCCGCCATTGTCGTTGGGATACTTCGCGGCCAGCCGCGCGGCAATCACGTTCATCTCACTGCGCGCTTGCGGAAGCGAGACGCCAGACTTGAGGCGGGAGACGACCGTCAAGAAACGCCCGACTTTATTGCGGTCGCTATATGTGGGCGGGAAAACAAACGGCAGCCAAAGTTGCGCGTGCTCACCCGTAAGAGATCCCTCTGCAATGAAGACGTCAAAATTTGGCGGCGCGACGCCGATCACCACGTAGGAGGCACCGTCTATTTCGATGGAGCTCCCGACGATCGCGGGATTTGCAGCGTAGCGCTCCTTCCAGAGTCCGTAGCTGAGCACAGCGACGGACTCGTTGCCAGCTTTCCCGTTTGCCGGCACGAATCCGTGACCGAGCATTGGTTTTACGCCCAGCACATCGAAGAAATTAGCGGAAGTGTATTGGACTGTAACTACTTGAGGGCCGCTGCTGCCGGTTAAATTCGCGTGGCCGTCGCCGAAATAAGCCATGCTGTCGAAGGCGTGATTTTGCGCCTGCCAATCGAGGAAATTGGCAGGTGAAACGACGTTGTGTTTTTCTCCCAATGCCACATCGTCTTCCCAAACCATGACCAACTGATTTGAATTGCGATAGGGCAGAGGTTTGAGCAAAATCGCATCTACGACAGAAAAAATCGCAGTATTGGCGCCGATGCCGAGCGCCAGCGTGAGCACGGCGACAGCGGCGAATCCCGGCGCTTTGCGCAGCATGCGCAGGCCGTACCGAACGTCCTGCGCCAGATCTTGCAGCCAATTCACTCTGCGCATGTCGCGGCACTCCTCTTTGAGTTCTTCCACGCCGCCGAATCCGCGCAGCGCTGCGCGGCGCGCTTCTGCGACCGGCATCCCTCCGGCGATGTTGGCGGCGACTTGGTGTTCCAGGTGAAAATGCAATTCCGCGTCCAGCTCGCCATCCGCGCCGCGCCTGTAAAATAAGGAACGCACACGCAGCCAAAGTTTCGTCAGCCAGCGCATAGGTTCACTCGTAACGCAACGCCACCATCGGATCGACCCTCATCGCGCGCCGCGCCGGCACATAGCATGCGAGCAATGCAATCAGCCCAAGAATCAACGTAACGGCGGCATAGGTCGCTGGGTCCGCAGGATTGACTCCTACCAGAAAATTGGCAATCAGGCGCGCGGCGGCAAATGCCCCGGCACACCCGAGAATCGATCCACCGGCGACAATGAGCAGGCCGTGGCCCAAAATCATTTTCAGAATTTGTCCGCGTTGCGCGCCGAGCGCGAGGCGGATACCAATTTCGTGTGTGCGCTGGCTGACCAAATAGGAAATAACGCCGTAAACCCCCACAACGGCAAGAATCAAGCCCAGAAATCCCAGCGACGCAGCAATCGCAGCGCCGAATTGAAAGAGCAGAAAGGCGGAAAGAGTATCTAGGCTTTCCATCATGGTTTGAACGTTGAAAAGGGGCAAAGCAGGCGCAAGGCCGCGCACGATACCCTCCGCGTCGTGAATCACCGCGTCGGGCGGCGCTGCGCTGCGAATCTGGAGGACTTGCAACGGGCTCAAATCGTAGTCTTGCGCAAGGGGGAGATAAAAGTACGGGTCGATCGGTCCAGTGAGGCTGGCGGAACGGCTGTTTTTGGCTACACCGATGACCTCGTAGGTCGGATTCGTTACGCCGCTTACCTTTGCGAAGTGCTCGCCAATGGGATTCCGGCCAGGCCAATAGCGCTGAGCAAACGCCTCATTCACGATGGCCACATATAACGATCCCTTGATGTCGGCCTTGGAGAAACCGCGGCCGCGCAGGATAGGAATTCGCATGGTGTCAAAAAGACTCGGCGAAACCACGCTGTAAGAAACTAAGGGCAATCCACTGCCGGGCGGATTTTGGTACTCCGAGATTTTCACGTAGTCGTTATAGAAGTAATCGCTCATTGGAGTACTGGAAGTCAGTGCGGCCGATTGTACTCCGGGGAGGGCGCTCACGCGGTCCAGCAGAGATTTGTAAAACGCGAGCCCTTGCGTTTCGCCATAGCCAACTTCGGAGGGATCCATCGTGAGGTTGACGACATTGTGGGGGTCGAAACCGAGGTCCGTGTGCTGCACGTTCGCGAGGCTCTCGCTAAAAAGCGCGGCAATCACCAATAGCATCAGCGATCCCGCGACCTGAAGCACGACCAGGCTGCCACGCAACCGGTTCTTCCTTCCGGTCACGCTGCGGCTCGATTCGTGCAATACGTCGTTAAGTCGGCCGTGGCAAGTACGCAGGGCAGGAAAAAGTCCAACGAAGATTCCGGTTACCAAAACAGCGGAGAGACCGTAGGCGAATATCCGCCAGTCAAGCCCGAAGTCCAGGTGAACAGGGGTGGCCATATGCAGTTGTATCGAAGCGATTGCGTGGCTGCCCCATAGCCCTAGAAGCATTCCAGCGATACCGCCCAAGCACGCCAACAGGACGCTTTCGGTGAGCAGTTGGCGAATCAAACGGCTGCGTCCGGCGCCGAGAGCGGCACGCACGGCCATTTCGCGTTCACGCGCTGTCGCGCGAACCAAAAGAATATTTGCAATATTGGCGCATGCCAGCAACAGCACCAGCGCCACAAGCGCAAGAAACAATCCGGCGGCTTTGACCAGTGTGCCAGATGTTCCCGGGTCAGGACGCGCGAACCGTTCTCTGTAAACGCTGAGCGCCATGCCCTTGTCGGTGTCGGGATATTCCGCGGAGAGGCGGTGAGCAACTACGTTCAGCGCGGCGGCGGCATTCGGCAGGCTAATTCCCGGTTTCAAGCGGCCCAGCGTGTGGAGGTTTTGCAGGATGCGGTTGACCATCAGATCTTTTGGCCAGCCGATCTCGTAGGTGGTGATCATGTTGAAGGGCACGTACCCCTGTACGCCTGCCAGCGGCTCCACGCCATAAAATCCCTGAGGCGCAACTCCGATCACGGTGATGGGATGGCCGTTGAACAGCACACTCTTGCCCACAATGCTTGGATCGCCTCCAAAGCGCGTTTTCCAGTAGGAATACGAGAGCACCAGAATCGAATCAGCGCCGGAAGCCCGGCCTTCGGAAGGGAGGATGAGCCGCCCCAGATACGGCTTGATGCCGAGCATCGAAAAATAATTGCCAGTGACGTAGTTGGTCAAGATGCGATCGGCTTTGCCGTGAAGGCTTAGCCCATCGAAAACGATCGTGTAGCCGAGCATGTCGGAAAATGAGCTTGTTGTTTGCGCGCGAATATCACGAAGGTCAGGCAAGGAGAATTGGTCATTCAGCGGCCCCTGCCCTTGCCGGAAGGCAAGCACCGTGAGCTGATCGGGGTCTTTCACAGGCAGTGGGCGGAGGAGCAGCGAGTCAACCACGCTGAAGATGGCTGTATTGGCGCCGATGCCGAGCGCCAGCGTGAGCACGGCGATCGCAGTGAACCCCGGCGATTTGCGCAGCATGCGCAGGCCGTAGCGAACGTCTTGCGCCAGATCGTGCAGCCAATTCACTTTGCGCATGTCGCGGCACTCCTCTTTAAGTTGTTCCACGCCGCCGAATTCGCGTAGCGCAGCGCGCCGGGCTTCTGCGGGAAGCATTCCTGCGGAAATGTTTGTGGCGATTTGGCGTTCGACATGGAAGCGCAATTCACTGTCGAGCTCGCCATCTGCGACGCGCCTGTGAAATAGGGAGCGGAATCGCAGCGAAAGTTTCGTCAGCCAACGCATGAAAACCTCCCTAGCTTCGCGCTGCGTCCAAAACGAGTCCGATGGCCGAGGACAGGCGCTCCCAATTCGCCTGTTCCTTTTCGAGATACTTCCGGCCAGCGCGCGTCAGCGAATAGAACTTCGCGCGCCGATTATTTTCCGAATCGCCCCATTCGGCGCGAATCCAGCCTTGCTGTTCCAGCCGATGGAGCGCCGGATACAGCGCGCCCTGCCGCACTTGCAGCGCGTTTTTTGAAACGAATTGGATGCGCTGCGCGATGCCCCATCCGTGCATGGGCTCGAGCGCGATCGTTCTCAGGATGAGCAGATCGAGCGTGCCTTGCACCAGATCAGTTGGTTTTCCCACGAACCCTCCCCTCAATAATCGACAAGAATGTACATCTCTCCTGTCAATAGTCAAGGGGAAACGTTATTGGGCTTTTGCGTGCCTGGTGCGCCTTACGGAATCGGCACGGCGGCGCTTTTGTCCGAGAAGTGTTTTTCGTACCACGCGATGGAACGGTCCATGTCGTCGATCTGATGCTTCACTTCGCGAATGCCGTGCCCCTCGCGCGGGTACATCACGAATTCCGTTTCGACGCCGACGTCTTTAAGCGCGATGTACATCTGCTCGGCGTCCGGAATCGGAACGTCGGGATCATTCGCGCCGTGCATGATGAGCGTTGGCGTGGCCACTTGCGCCACGTAGCGCAGAGCGGAGCGCTTCCACATGATGTCCATCAAATCATCCTGATGCGGCAACTCGCCGAATTCCATTTGCTCGTACTGGTTGTAGTACGTCATGTAGTTGTAGCTGATCAGGTTGGTGATTCCGGCGGTGGGAATCGCAGCTTTGAATTCGCGCGTTTGCGTGATCAGCCAGTACGTGAGCTGCCCTCCGTAACTCACGCCTTCGATTCCCATCTGTTCGGGATCGATCCACGGATAGCGGCGAATTGCGGCGCTGACGCCGTAGAGCACATCCTGTCCTTCATCGCCATCCTGATCGCCGAAAACGGCATCCGCGAACGCCTGTCCGTAGCCCGTCGAACCGCGATAGTTCACATGCAGCACGGCCCAGCCGCGCGCCGCGAAGACTTGATCGCGGAAGCTGAACGCCGGTCCGTTTTGTCCATGCGGGCCGCCATGAATGTTGACGATCAGCGGATGTTTCGAGCCCGGCGTCAATCCGGCGGGTTTAACCAGGAATGCTTCCACGTTGTACTTGTTGTCGTTGCTCACGAAAGTGAACGATTCGACTTCGCCGAGTGTCTTGCCTTGCAGAATGTCGGCGTTGAGTTCTGTGAGTTGCTTCGGTGAATCGCCCCTCCTGATGAAAAGTTCGCCCATGTCCTGCGGACTTGTGAAGGAATAGGCGATTGCGCCGGACTTGCTGACGGAAAACGATCCCACCGAGCCTCGGTCGCCCACAATCGTTTCCGGTTCGCTGCCTCTTGCGGCCAGTTTTTCCAGATGATTGCTCCCGTGATCCTGAACCGTGAAAAAGAGCGACTGGCTGTCCCCGGACCACACCTGCGCGCCTTGCCGGCCGTCTACCATGGAAGCAAGCTCGTGGCGATTGCTGCCGTCGGCATCCATGATCCACACGTGCGTGTCTTCCATGGTCGTTTCGCGATCCGTCAGTCCGCGTTTCGTCGAAAGAAAAGCGATTTTCTTTCCGTCGGGCGACCACACCGGACGATATTGCGTGCTCTCGATCGTCGTGAGCTGGCGAATCGATCCATCCGAGGGGCTCACCGCGTAGATGTTGTAATGGAAGAATTGATCCGCGTAAGGCGAGCGGTCCGAGCAAAAAAGAATTTCCGATCCATCCGGCGACCAGTCAATCGAGTGCTCATAGTAATCGCCGCTCGTGAGTTGCCGAACCTGCTTGCTCGCAACATCAACAATGAAAATGTGCAGCCGGCGATTGTCATTCCACGGATGGATGCCTTCGCCTGCCGTCGGTCTCCACAAATAGCGCGTAAAAACCATGGGATCGCCGCTCGCTTCGGCTGTTTCCGGGCCGGGCGTGGCAGAAACAAACGCGATCTGTTTGCTGTCGGGCGACCACGAAACATCATTCCCCTGGCCAGGAATCGGCGCGTTCGTGCTTTGCGCTTCGGCGAGAAAAGTTGCGTCGGACCCATCCGGATGCACGACGCACAACCCATCCTTGCCCTGCGCTTGGCCTGAGTATGCGATCCAGCGGCCATCGGGAGACCACACCGGATTGCCGTTCACCGAGTCGGCTTCGCCAATGCGCACGGGGCTGCCGCCAGCGGCGTCGATAACCCAAAGCTGCGGATACGGCCGGCCCGGCTTGTCGTAGTTGAGCACTGTGTAGGCGATTTTCGAGCCGTCAGGCGAAATGGCCGTCTGTGCCACGTCACGAAAGCGTGTCAAGTCGCTGCTCTGCAGGCGATCCTGCTGAGCGCGCAAGGGAGCGGCGCCGCAGAGTAATGCGAAGGGAAGAAAGAGAATTGCAATTTTCGCGATGCGAAACCATCCGACGATTTGCAGCCAAGTTCGCGTCAAGTTCAGCCTCCTGGAAATCACGCGGCCCAGTGCGATGCGGCCACGCGATCCTTTATTCTGATGGAATGCTTCAAACAGCAATCAACCGCGCGCGATTCTATCCAACTCGGAGCGCCTGGCGGACGATTTTCTTTCATGGATAACGGCGCCGGACGCTTCGCGCACGAGCCATGCAGTTTGCGCTGAAATTCATCTTCTAATTCAAGTAAGATTCGCCTAGGCAACTTGCCGGAGAAGTCCAGCGCTGCTCGTTTGCTGGTTTCTCATTCTGTGTGCTAGGCGTGTGTTCGATGTTTGACAGATTGCGTTGCGGATTCTTGTGCTTTGCGCTGGCGCTTCTTTTCGCTGCGTGCCCGTGCGCTTTTTCGCAGGAAACCGCCGCGCCGGACGGCCGCTTGCCCTTGCGAACCGGCTGGCAACTGCAATCCTCCTGCCAGGCGCAAGTAACAGGCGGTCAAGTCTCAACGCCTGGCTTTCAAGCCGCCGGCTGGCACGCAACTAACGTCCCTTCGACCGTGGTCGCTGCGCTTGTCGCCGACGGGACATATCCTGATCCCGACTACGGCATGAATCTGCGCAAAATTCCCGGCACCACCTATCCCATTGGCGCCCTCTTCGCGAATCTGCCGATGCCCAAGGACAGCCCGTTCGTCTGTTCGTGGTGGTACCGCACGGAGATGACGATTCCGTCGGATTTGCAGGGCCGCACCGTCTGGCTGCATTTCCAGGGCATCAACTACCGCGCCAACATCTGGATCAACGGAAAAAAGTTCGCTGACGCCGCGGACGTCGCCGGCTCGTATCGCATTTACGATTTTGATGTTACGCAATTCGTGAAGCCGGGCGAGACGAACGCCATCGCTGTCGAGACCTTTGCGCCCACGGAAAAAGACTTGGCCATGAACTGGGTCGATTGGAATCCCGCGCCGCCCGACAAAGACATGGGCTTGTGGGGCGATGTTTATCTCACCTTCAGCGGCCCGGTCGCGCTGCGCTACCCGGAAGTCGTCACGCATTTTCGCGATGCATCACTCGACGAAGCTGACTTGACGGTCACCGCGCAAGTGCGCAACGCAACCAACGCTGCCGTCAGCGCGGTTGTCCAAGGAACACTCGAAAACGTCCGCTTCGAGCAGCCCGTCGAGCTCAACGCCGGCGAAACGCGCAGCGTCACGTTCACGCCGGAGGAATTTCCGCAACTGCGCATTGCCCATCCCAAAGTTTGGTGGCCTTACGGGCTCGGCCCGCAAAATCTAGAAACGCTCGCGATGCAAGCGCGCGCCGGCAGCGCCGTTTCAGATCAGCAAAACGTCCGCTTCGGCGTCCGCGAAATCACTTCCACCATGCAGCCGCACGATTATGCTTTGTTCCACGTCAACGGAAAGCGAATCTTGATTCGCGGCGGCGGATGGGCTCCGGACATGCTGATGCGCGAGTCGCCGCAAAAGCTCGAAGCGCAATTCGATTACGTCCGCGAAATGGGTTTGAACACGATTCGCCTCGAGGGCAAGCTCGAGCCGGATGATTTTTTCGATCTCGCGGATGAGCGCGGCCTCCTAATCATGGCCGGCTGGTGCTGTTGCAGTTTTTGGGAGCAGTGGCAAAAATGGGGCCCGGCGGACTTGCAGAACGCCACGGAACAACTTCGTTCGCAGATTCTGCGCCTGCGCAGCCATCCGAGCTTGCTGGTTTGGCTGAACGGCAGTGACAATCCGCCGCCCGCAAATGTCGAGCGCGCATATTTGCAAGTGGAAAAAGATTTGCGCTGGTCGAATCCGGTGATTTCGTCGGCATCCGCGCGCGTCACTTCTGTGTCTGGCCCATCCGGCGTGAAAATGACCGGGCCGTACGATTACGTTCCGCCCGCATATTGGCTGGAGGACAAAAACGGCGGCGGCGCCTACGGTTTCAACACGGAGACCAGCGCAGGCCCCGCGCCCGTGGTGATCGCCAGTCTGAAAAAAATGATGCCCTCCGATCAGGTCTGGCCGTCGAACGAATACTGGCATTTCCATTCGGGGTCTGGCAATTTCCAGCACCTTTCCGCATTCGATGACGCCATGAAGCAAATCTACGGCCCGGCCAAAGATCTCGACGATTACGAGCGCAAAGCGCAGTTAATGGCGTATGAAAACGAACGCGCTATGTTCGAAGCGTATGCCCGCAACAAATACGTCTCCACCGGCGTGATCCAGTGGATGCTCAACAACGCATGGCCTTCCCTCATCTGGCATCTCTACGATTATTATTTGCAGCCGGCGGGCGGTTACTTCGGCGCGAAAAAAGCCAATGAGATGCTCCACGTCCAATACTCTTACGACGACCGAACCGTCGTCGTGGTCAACAGTTATTACCATCCGTTCGCAAGGCTCACTGTGTCGGCGGATCTTTACGACTTCAATTTGAAGTCGATCTTTTCGCGCAGCTCGCCACTGGATCTAGCAGCCGACACCAGCCAGCGAGTCTTGACGATTCCCACATTTCCTAAAACGCCGTCTCCGCAGACGTATTTCCTGAAATTGGAGCTTCGGAACCGCGCTGGCAAATCGCTCAGTTCGAACTTTTATTGGCTGTCCAGCAAGGCTCCGGTGTTCGAATGGCAGAAGACCACATACAGACGCACCGAAGAATCTGCCTACGAAGATTTGACCATGCTCGACCATCTGCCGCCTGTAAAGCTGGACGTCAGGGCAAGTCTGGACAACCCACGCGGCGGCCAAGTCACCGTGCATTTGCGCAACCCGAGTCAGCATTTGGCGTTTCAGGTGAGGCTGGCAATCAATGGCGCCAGCGGGGACGAAGTCCTGCCTGTTTTCTGGAGCGACAATTACGCCGAGCTGATGCCCGGTGAATCCAAAACGATTACCGCGCGCTGCCCTTCGTGGATCAAATTGGAGAGTGGCGCGAAACTCGAAGTAGGCGGTTGGAACATCGAGCCGGTAACCATCGAACTCTCTTCGCCGCGCAACCAGGCCACAAAGAACGTCGTAACCGCAGCGAAGGCCAGCCGCTGATGCCGTCCGAAAACTCCGCTGCGCGGCAAAGAGGGAATTGATGCCCGGCGAGCCGTCGCAGCCTGTCTTGCGCGGAGTGAGCCTGCGTCGCACACTCGGCCTGTGGGACCTGATCCTCTACGGCATCATTATCATCCAGCCCGTCGCGCCGATGCCTTCCTTTGGAGTCGTCAGCACCGCGGCGCACGGCCACGTTGTCACCGCCATCCTTATTGCCATGGTCGCCATGTTGTTCACAGCCATCAGCTATGGCCGCATGGCGCGAGCCTATCCAAGCGCGGGTTCGGCGTTCACGTATGTTGGCCGAGAACTTCATCCGGCCTTGGGCTACATCACCGGATGGAGCATGGCCATGGATTACATTTTGAACCCGCTAATCTGCACCATTTGGTGCAGCAAGGCCGCGCAAAATTTCTTCCCGCAAATGCCCTATTTCCTCTGGGCGATTTTCTTCGCCCTGCTGTTCACCTGGCTGAATCTTCGCGGAGTGGAAACCTCGGCGCGTATCAATGCGTTTCTTGCCGCTGGGATGGGAATCGTCATCGTGATTTTCGTCTTCGAGGCCGTTCGCTACATTTATCATCTCCCATATTTCGGCCCCGGATTTTTCACCCATCCGTTTTACGATCCGCAAACATTTTCCTCCTCGGCTTTGTTCCGCGGGACTTCCATCGCCGTGCTCACTTATATTGGCTTCGACGGCATCTCGACTCTTTCCGAAGAAGTGAAAAATCCGCGCCGTAACGTTCTGCTGGCCACCGTTCTCGTCTGCGTGGTCACCGGTGTGCTGGCGTCGATCGAAGTGTATCTCGCGCAGCTCGTCTGGCCCGCATCGCAGCCCTTTCCCGATGTGGACACGGCCTTCGTCCACATCTCCGGCCGCGTGGGAGGCATTTTTCTTTTTGGCTTGGTGAATCTCACTTTGCTCGTTGCGAATATCGGCTCCGGCATGAGTTCTCAACTCGGCGCGGCGCGTCTCCTCTATGGCATGGGGCGCAGCAACGCGCTGCCGCGTTCATTCTTCGGCGCGATTGAGCCCAAAAATCACGTCCCGCGCAACAACGTGCTGCTCGTCGGCGCCCTCGCCCTTGCCGGCGCGTTCGCCATGAGCTACACGCTCGGCGCGGAAATGCTCAACTTCGGCGCTCTCATCGCCTTCATGGGCGTCAACGCCGCGGCCTTCGTGCGCTATTACCTGCGCGAAGAAAAGAAGCGCTGGACCAATTTCGCTCCTCCCGTGCTCGGCTTTTTCATTTGTTTTTTTATTTGGTGGCATCTTGGCCGGCCGGCCAAACTCGCCGGTGGCGTCTGGATGCTCGCGGGAATTGTTTACGGCGCGCGGAAGACCAAAGGCTTCCGCGGCACCCTCGTCCAATTTGATTTTCCCATCGACGAGTCGTAAGCGCCCCTCATCCCGGCTTTTCGCAAATGGCCGCAACCGCTGGGCGGTTCCGTCCGTCTACTATTGGCTACGTATTTAACACGAGAAACTTTGAATCGTGCTCGTAATCTCTGCGCGAAAGCGGGGGAATGATTTTCGCAGTATGTTCAGTTGTGATTTTGTCGGTGCTTCGACTTCCTCTCTCAGTACGGCATTTCTGCAATTTGTCAAAGGAGATAACTGATATGGCGAATTCTCGCATGATTTGCGCCGGAATCTTGGCCCTGGCCTTCTCGTTTTTTCCTGCCGCTGCGGTTGCGGCACAGAGTCAATCTGACCAACCTGCCTCGGACTCGAAAGCCGCGGACCCTCTCGCGAATCTGAAATTTCGTGATCTCGGACCTGCAGCGGCCGGTGGACGCGTAGCCGCGGTCGCAGGAGTGCCTGGAGATCCGAATGTGTATTACGTCGGTGCGGGCGGCGGCGGAGTTTTCAAGACCGTCGACGGAGGCGTGACTTGGAAAGCGGTCTTCGAGCACGCAAAGACCGCGTCCATTGGCGCGATCGCCGTTGCTCCGTCGAATCCCAGCGACGTCTGGGTGGGCACAGGCGAAGGGAATATTCGCAACGACGTTCTCGATGGTGACGGCGTGTATTTTTCCTCCGACGCCGGCAATTCCTGGAAGTTCATGGGTCTTGCGGAGACCCAGCAGATCACGTCCATCCTCGTTGATCCGAACGATCCCAACACGGTTTTCGTCGGCGCCCTCGGCCACGCTTGGGGACCAAATGCCGACCGTGGCGTTTTCAAAACCACCGACGGCGGCAGGACTTGGAAGAAAGTGCTTTACGTCAACGATTCCACTGGAGTCGCCGATCTTGCGATGGCCGGAAATAACGCCAATGTCCTGTTTGCGTGCATGTGGCAGTTCCGTCGCTATCCATGGACGCTGATGGATGGCGGCCCGGACAGCGCCATTTATCGTTCCACCGATGGCGGAGACACCTGGCAAAAGCTCACCAAAGGATTGCCCGAAGGCCCGTGGGGCCGCAGCGCAATTGCCGTCGCGCCTTCCAATCCCAATCACGTCTACGCGCTGATCGCCGCCAAACGCGGAATGCTCTGGCAGTCGGAGGACATGGGCGATTCGTGGACCGCTGTCAGTGACAATCACGCGCTCGATGTCCGCGCGTTCTATTTCTCTAAGTTGCTGGTTTCTCCCAACGATGAAAACAAAGTCTTCTTCATGTCCTTTAACTTGATGGAGTCCACCGACGGCGGCAAGACCGCGACGGATGCCGATCGCGGCGTCCATTCCGATCATCATGCTTTGTGGATCGATCCCCAAAATCCTCAGCGCATCATTCAGGGCAATGACGGCGGCGTTTTTCTGTCAACCGACGGTGCAAAAACTTGGCGCTTCCTCGACGACTTGCCGATTGAGCAGTTCTATATGGTTTCCGCCAGCAGCAGCGAACCGTATTCCGTTTGCGGCGGATTGCAAGACAACGACTCGTGGTGCGGCCCGTCCTCCGATCTTAGCCACAATCGCGTCGGCGGCGCGGCGTGGTACACCGTGGTTGGCGGCGATGGCGAATACGCCGTTTTCGCGCCCGGCGATCCGGATATTGTTTACTCCGACTCGCAAAATGGTTCCATCGAACGCGTCGATCTGAAAACTCATCTGAGCCAGTCGATTCGTCCCTATTTGTCGGGCGTCGAGGAAGAAAAGCCCGCGGATCTGCAATATCGCTTCAACTGGACCGCGCCCATCGCCGTTTCTCCTACCGATGCCAACGAGGTCTATATTGGCGCAAACGTGGTCTTCAAATCGACCGATGGCGGCAAAACATGGTCCCCGATCAGCGGCGATTTGACGCGCAACGACAAGAGCAAACAGGAAATTTCCGGCGGTCCCATTCAGCACGACATTAGCGGCGCCGAAAGTTACGACACCATTCTCACCATCACTCTCGCGCCCACCGATCCGAAAGTCATTTGGGTCGGCACCGATGATGGCAACGTGCAAGTCACCCGCGACGGCGGCAAATCATGGAAAAATGTCGCTCCGAATATTTCCGGAGCCCCGGAGTGGGCGCGCGTCTACCAGGTTGGCGTTTCGCCTTTCGACGCAGGAACCGCATACGTAACTTACGACGCGCACGAGCTCGATAATCGTGGCGTGTATGTCTATCGCACCAGCGATTACGGTGCCACTTGGCAGAAAATCACCGATGGCCTTCCTGACGGCTCACCCGCGCATGTTGTGCGCGAAGACCCCAATAAGCGCGGCTTCCTCGTCGCCGGCACGGACACCGGGCTTTATTACTCCGATGACCGCGGCGATCATTGGCAGCCGCTGAAAGCGGATTTTCCCACGTCGGCCGTTTTCGATTTGCAGTTCGTGAAAAAATCGCACGATCTGCTCGTCGCCACGCACGGACGCGGCATTTTCGTGCTCGATGACCTTCGCCCTCTCGAAGAGCTCACTCCGGAAATCCAATCGAGCGCGTTCCATCTGTTCACGTCCGCGTCCGGAATCATGTTCCATACTTGGCGTACCGGTGAAGGCCAGGAAGGCTATTCCGTTCCCAACGCGCCGAACGGCGTGGTCATTGATTACTATCTGAAATCTGAAATCAAGGCGCCCCCCGAACAGCGCCGCGATCATCAGGGGCCTGTCAAAATCGTCATCACAGACGACCATGGCAACACCGTTGCGACAGATTACGGCCCCGCGAATGCCGGCATAAATCGTTTTGTCTGGACCATGCAGAGCGACGGCCCGGTAACGCTCAAGCTCGAGCGCACTCCCACTCCGAACGAATTCTTCAACGCCAATCGCGGGCCGCGCGTCGCTCCGGGCAATTACAAAGTGTCTGTCACAGTGAACGGCCAAACCGAGTCCCAGGATGTTACCGTCGATCCGGACCCGAACCTTCACATTGATCCGGCCATTTTCCGCGCCGAAGCCGAGGCTGGGTTGCAAGCGCGCAACGAAATGAACGCGCTCAATGAATTGATCAACCGCATCGATGGGATCAATAAAGAGCTCGACGATTTCCGCTCCATGGTGCAGAGCGGCGACGACAAACAAGAGCAGGCCAAGTATCAGGCTATTCTTGGCCGCGGCAGGGAACTCAGCAAAAAGTTAAGCGTCATCAAGGATGCCGTCTATAGTCCGAATATTCAGCACGAAGTTTCCGAGGACGACATTCATGACCTCACCGATTTCCACACGCAACTCAATCAGATGGTTTACGAAATCGGCGGCGCTTACGGTCAGGCCCCGACGGAGCTTTTGCGCGCTCGCATGGCCGATCTTTTCAGCAAGAACGCCGATACCATCAAGCAGTTCAACGATGCGCTCCGAACCGACGTCGCCGAATATAACCGCGCCGCCCAAACAGCCGGCGCGCCAACCGTTTTTGGCGGCTCGCCCATCGCCGTCAAGCAAGTCAAATAGCTGCTCGAGTGACCCGGGCCTGTCTGCCGCTTGCCCGCCGCGTGGCGGGCAGGCTTCGGACTGTGCCACTTGTGAGCTGCGAATCTTTGTAGCACCTTTACCAAGGGGCGGCGTAATGCCGCCGCGCTTGGTCCTCACTCTCGCATTAAGGCGTTAGCATGGATGCCCTTCGTAGGGGCGACCCTTGGGTCGCCCGTCGCGACTCCCGAGTCGCGCATCCAAAAAGCACCACAATTTGCTGCGTGCTCAGCTTGCTCGTGACAGCACAACAATCGCCAGTATCAGCATCGCGACGCCGCCATACATGATTTGCAGCGGCCGCCGGCCCGCGCTGCGCCATTCTCCGGTCAGCACGCCCCAAATGCTTGCCGTGATCACGATCAAGGACATAAACAGCGGCCAGCCTACCGCTGTGCCGAGCGAACCCATCTTGCCTGCCGCAATCCCGTAGATCAGCGTGCTGCCAAACCAAAACACGCCCATGATTCCCGCCAGAATGTAGTAGCTTCCTGTTCCGCGTCGCGAGAAATGATTCCCCGTGCGATTTTTCCGCAGCAGATAAATGCAGTAAATCAAGTTTGGAATTCCGCCTCCCATCATCAGCGGAAGCCACACCGCATTCGGCGCCCACTGCGTAGCTGCGCCCGATTGCTCTGCTGCACTAAGTAGCTGCGGCCCCGACGTGAATCCGATGTTCACCAATGCTGAGCCCACGCCGCTGATGATGCAATAAATCAGCCCGCGCATCAGGGGCGCTTTGTTCGGGTCAACGGCCTGTCCCAGCGCGACTTCGCGCTTATGCCCCGCCTTGGCGCAAATCCCCACGCCAAGAATCACCAGCGCAACGCCGGCAAGCACGTCCAGCCCAGCGCCCGCAAAAATCTGGGCTGGGTGATAACGGATCAACGGAAACAACCCGCCAACGGCTGCCGAAATCCCCAGAATGATGGAAAACGCCAGCGCAATTCCCGCCGACTCGACCGCCAATCCAAAAAATACCTGCGAAATTCCCCAGCCCGCGCCGCACGCGGCCACCGTCACGATAACCATCGATGGCACTGTGGCATAAACTGCGTGCAAGTGCGGGACGGTAAGAAAAGTCATCGCCGGAGGAAAAATCACCAGTGCCCCAATCGTCCATACCAACCAGGTATTTTCCCAGGCCCACTGCCGCGTAAATTTCATCGGCAGCGTGAAGCTTCCGTTCATGATCCCGGCAATCACCAGCAGGAATATTCCCGCCACGGCGCTGTTCATGGATTTTTCTCTCCGCTTCGAACGCTGAAAAACTTCTCGTCCGTGCGAGCGGCGAAACTATACACGTTCGCCAAGCCTCGCGCTATCATGTGCGCGCGCAGGGAGCGCCGCAGCTCGATGCCAGCGAAGGAGCCGCTTTACCTCGGAGTGGACATTGGCGGAACGAAAGTCGCGGCCGGCCTCGTCGACGCTCGCGGAAACATTCTTTCCAAAACGCGCGCGCCCATGCCCAGCCGCGGCACCGAAGCGGAAGCTCTTGCGGCCGTCGAGCAAGCCATCGCCGCCGCGCTCGAAACCAAGCCGCAGCATCGCTCCGCCGTTGCCGCGATTGGAATCAGCAGCCCGGGGCCTCTCGATCCTCGCAAGGGCGTGATTATCAATCCGCCCAATCTTCCTTGCTGGCGCAATCTTCACATCACGAAAAAGTTGAAAACTCCCGGCCATCTTCCCGTGAAGCTCGACAACGACGCCAACGCCGCGGGCCTCGCCGAAGCCATTTGGGGCGCGGGCAAGGGCTACGAATCCGTTTTTTACGCGACGCTCGGCACGGGCATTGGCACCGGCATTGTTTTCGGCCAGCGCATTTATCACGGCCGCACCGGCTCCGCCGCCGAGGGCGGCCACGTTTCCATCGATTATCATGGCCCGCAATGCGCTTGCGGCAAGATGGGCTGCATCGAGGCGCTGGCCGCCGGGCCTGCGGTCGCGAAGCGCGCGCGAGAAAAACTATCCAGCGGCACAAAGGGAACCGAAGCGCTGCTCGCTCTTGCTGGCGGAGATGCCAGCGCCGTCACCGCACAGATGGTCGGCGCAGCTTGGCACGCCGGTGACAAATTAGCCGCGTCCATCTTGCAGGAAACCGCGGACCTTCTTGCCATTTGGCTCGGCAACATCGTCGATCTCCTCGAGCCCGATGTAATTGTTTTTGGCGGCGGCATGGGCGCGTTGATGTCCGAGTGGTTCCCGTATATTCGCAAACAATTGCCGCACTGGAGCATCAATTCGCGTTGCACGGAGATTCCGCTGTTCCGCGCTCGCTATGGCGAAGACTCCGGCATCGCGGGCGGCGCTGCGTTGTGTCTCGCCGTTCGCGAGCCAAGCTCGGCAGAGCGCTCTCCGCGCCGCAAGAAACATTAATTTTCTCTTTGCCGCTCATGAGTCCCCATTCACTGCTTGCGCGCCATCCTCCGTCTTCATTTGCCGCAATATCTGAAGTTCCGCCATCAGCTTCTTCCACGCGCGAGCGTTTTTCTTGGTCACAATGGGAGCATGGGGATCCGCGTAATAATCGAGGATGTCGTCCTGTAGCGCTTTTGGAACGGACGCGCTTCCATCCGTAGTCAACCGCTGCACCAGCTTTGCATACGTTTTATCCGTAAGCGCATACGCGCCGGGCCTCACTTTCTGGCCCGTGTCCAAGTCTCGATTGGGAAGATCAAGAACCGCTTCCGGGTTCTGGCGCAATTTTCCCAGAAGCTCGCGATACGCTGCCACGGTGCGATTCACGCTTTCGATATACAGAGTTTCCGTCTGCGCATTGGGAATCTTGATCGCCAGCATTGACGCGGGTCCAACCTTGGGAACAATCTTGATCACAATTGCCAACAGGTGGACGCGAATTCCTGGCTTTCGATAGGTGTACGCCCAATGACGTTCGTAATCGGCTTGCTGGAGCTGTTTGATAAACGCTTCGTACTCGTCATTCATCGTGTCTGGCGCGAACTGCTTTCCATGCAGGATAACTTCCGCGCCGCCGAACGCCGGAAGGAAGCTGCGCACGGCGAAGCGGTAGGTGTGCAGCGCGAGCCGCGTTCTGCCGAAAAGTCCATGAACATCGAATCCGTAGGTCGCTCGAAACGCGCGCTCCAGGAGGCTGCGCGGCGTGCGAAAGCCGATGAACTTCATGTACGCAAGAGGCGCGAACGTGCGTTCCGAAAGTTGGCCTACATCAAATCCGAATTCCGTGCGCACGTGCGCGTGCCGATCTTCCTCGTACGTGACGATCGTCCCATATTTTTCGGCCAGCTTCGGAAAATCGATCCCCGTCGCGAGGTTGGTCGCTTCCGAATGTCCGAACGAATCGCCCAAATAATGCGACAGCGCGCCAATGGCAAATGCATATTCATCCACGGTGCGCGCCTCTCGAAACAGATTGTTGATGAAGTCTCCCGCGCGCACGTAATGCGCCAGTTCGCTGAAAAATTCGTTCTCGAAAGGGTAGTAGCCCATGTCCTGCATGGTGCATCCGCCGTAGGCGTAGGCATGCGCTTCGCGCAACTGCGCTTCGGTCACGCCGGGGAATCGCGCCACGAGCAGCGGGCGGATCGAATCGGTCCACGTCAGGTCGATCAGTTCTTCGTGGGTGAAAACGGAGTAGGCTCCGGTGGTCCGCGGCGTCAGCATCGCAGCCAACAGAACCGCCACTGCAATAATTCGCCATGAACGAACTCGCATCACTTTCAACTCATGCGTACCCGCGCAACGGATTCCCCGACTGAGTTCCATCTCACACTAAGATGCGTGGCATGCGCCCTCAGCGCCGATGAATCGCCGCGTCTCGCGCGATATGATAAAGTCGCAGACAAATTCTCTCGACAAAGGATGCCACGAAAATGCGATTCATTTCGAGCCCGCGATTTCTCGTAATTTACTCCGGTGTTTTGACCATTACTTTCATGGCCACGATTCTTACCGGATTTGCCGGGAACGAGCGCAAAGCCAGCTTCGACCAGATCGACGTCCAGCGCATCAACATCGTCGGCCCCGACGGCAAAAATCAACTGGTCATTTCCAACCGCCAGTTGATCCCCGAAGCGATCCTTGACGGCAAGACCTTTCAGAGCCAGGGGCGCCACGAAGGCGCGGGCCTGATTTTCTATAACAGCGAAGGCGACGAAGATGGCGGCCTCGTGTTCGGGAGCACGAAAACCGCGAACGGCTACTCCGCTTCCGGGGACCTCCTGTTTGACCAGCACAAGCAGGATCAGACCGTCGGCATCCAGTACAGCGACGACAACGGAAAGCGAACGGCCGGCCTGCACGTTTGGGATCGACCGAATGCGGACTTGGCGGAGCAAGTCGAGCACATGAATGCCATCCAAAGCATGTCCGCCGGTCCGGAGAAAGACGCGGCAATGAAACAGTTCCAGGAACAGGCGAAAAATGGCGCTTTCGGAGCCACGCGCCTCTTCGCCGGCAAGACGCCCGACAAAAACGCCACCGTCTTTCTGTGCGATGAAAAAGGCCACCCGCGCTTGCGCTTGAGCGTCTCCGCCTCCGGCGAAGCCAAAATCGACTTCCTCGATGAGTCCGGCAAAGTCACTTACAGCATCCCCCAATCGACCGTCAAATAACCGCTTTCCATAGTCTGGCTCCTCTCCGATGCGGGACCTCGAGCGAAGCAGCGGCCCCTTCCTTCGTCCCTTCCCGCGTCAAGGAAAGGTGGATGCCGTTTCGGCGGCAGCGAAGGATATTTGAGAGCACCGTGCTGGTGTCCGCGAGCGGGCTGAAGTCTAATCGAGTATTTTTCGAAAAAAGCGCAAAAATACTCGATTAGAGATGACCTCGGTCGTTTGTTTTGTGTAAGTTGCATGGAGTTCTAATTTCCCATATTTACT